>JBGQNE010000001.1:0-320841 GCA_041500985.1 Terriglobia bacterium
ACTTCTTGACGGCGGCGGCCCGGCGGTCGCCGAGAGCCATGTTGTATTCGGTGGAACCGCGCTCATCGCAATGGCCTTCGATGGTCACCTTGATGGCGGCATGGGCCTTGATGAAATCGGCATCCTTGGACAGAGCATCCTTGGCGTCTTCGCGGATGTCGGCCTTATTGAAATCGAAGTAGGCGTCGTGGACATCGCGGGCGAAGAGTTCCGCAAGCGTGGGCTGCGGCGGTGGCGGAGGCGGCGGAGGCGGCTGGGTAACAGTCACCGAAGCCGTGGCGTCAATGGAGCCGCCGGGGCCGGTCGCGGTAATGGTGTAGGTGGTGGTGGCGCCCGGAGAAACCTTGGTCGAGCCTTCCGGAGCGACGTTGCCAATGGCCGGCTGAATGACCAGCGCGGTGGCATTGGTGGAAGACCAGCTCAGGGTGACGGAACCGCCCTTTTCAATCGTGGTGGGCGCAGCCTGCAGGGTCACGGTCGGCTTGGCCGGCGGTGGCGGTGGAGGCGGCGGGGGTGGTGGTGGAGCTGCCTGTTTCTTTCCGCAACCAACAGCCAACGTTAGAGCGGCAAAGGCAACCAGCAAGGACGAACGGTACAGCCGTGATGCTCGAGTCATTCCTTATCCTCCTTGTTATGTGTGAAAATCCGCATTCAGCAAATCCGCCGGAAAGGACATCTTACCATCGCAACGGGACAATGCGGAAAAAGAAAATCGCGCGGAGGGTGAAAAAATACACGCTCTGGTCAGACCGTGGCCGAGTGCGGTTTTCATGGCCTTCAACGGCTCCCTTGGCTTCATCGGTTTCACCGGGGCGACCAGTTGGGCGATTCATTCGCGCCGCTCTGAGTCAGGGCATGCGCATGTGTGCCGTCCGCCAGCATGACCCAGATCTGCCGCGAGCCTCCGCGGGTGGATTCAAAAACGATGTGGCGGCCGTCGGGGGCCCAGGAGGGCCGCTCGTTGCGCCCGGCGTCGCGGGTGATTTCGGCGATCTGGCGCGAGGTGACGTCCATGACGTAAATGTCATAATTGCCGTTGGGGCGGCGCCAGCTGAAAGCGAGCAACTGGCCATTGGGGGACCACGCCGGATCAATGACGTAGCCCATGTCCGGCAAGTCCAGCTTGCGGGTATTGGTGCCGTCGGAATTCATGAGGTAGAGCTGGGGAAAGCCGCCGCGGTCGCTAATGAAGGCGGCGGCCTGCCCGGTTTTGGGATTCCAGGCGGGAGAAGTGCTGGCGCTGTCGCCGGCGCTGAAGGTGAGGCGCTTGAGATGACTGCCGCTGGCGTCAAGGGAATAGATTTCCGGGTAGCCGGACATCGAGGAAGAAAACATGAGTTGCGAGCCGTCGGGCGACCAGGCCGGGGCGCTGTTGCTGCCGTGGAAGCGGGGAAAGGCGACGGGGCGGCCGAGTTCCATGGAAAACATGCAAATCTGCGGGCTGAGGATGCCAAAGGCCTTGATATAGCAGGCGAAGGCAATGCGCGAGGTGTCCGGCGACCAGCGGGGCATGAGCGAAATCGTGCGCAGAGCGGTGAGGGCGTGCTGGTTGGCCCCGTCGTAATCCATCACCCACAGTTCCTTGGAGCCGGTGCGGTTGCTGATGAAGGCGATCTGGGTGGAAGCGACGCCGGGAAGTCCGCCGGAGAGCTTGCCGATGATTTCATCGGCGAACTGATGAGCGAACTTGCGGATTTGGGCGTCGGTGGGAGCGCCGCGATAGACCTTGGCGACGACCGGCGGAGAAGAAGGATTGCGCACGTCGTACAGCCAGGCTTCGATGGCGGCCTCGGAGGAAGATTGCTGAAGATTGCCGAAGGCCACCATTTGCGCGGAGGCCGGGGCGTCGCTCCAGGCCTTGGTATTGAGCTGGAGAGGCATGGCCGGGGACTGCACGGGCTGGAAGCTGGGGCTGACCAGTTCGAGGATGCCGCTGAAATCGAGATCGCCGCGCAGCACTTCGGTGAAGAGTTTGGCGTGGGCGGATGCTTCCGCGGCGCGCGGGACCAGATCGGCGACGGCCACGCGGGGGCGCTCGACGCCCAGGCCCGTGCCGGTACGGAACCAGTCTTGCGCGAAAGCCGGAGCCGCGGCGAGGAGGAGTGCGGCGAGAAGCCAGTGCAGTTTGAGCGCGATGCGCGGCGTGCTGGGCGGTCTGATCAAGGGCGGCGTCTCCTGTCGTGAGGCGAAGTTTTGGCCATGGCGTTCATCTCTTGAAATCGAAGAAAAATTCCACGTTCACGCTGGAAGCCCCGTAGTCATTGGGCAGGGGCGGAAGCGGGCTGGAGCCCAGCACGGCGCGCTGCGCGGAATTGTCCACGGAAAGATTGCCGCTGGATTGGGTGACGCGGATGTTGCTGATGGTTCCGTTGCGCTCGATGGTGAAGGTGACCGTCGCGCGCGGGGCGAGGCGCACGGAGGAGTCCACGGTCGAGACCAGCCAGTTCTCGCTGATGCGCCGCTTGACCGCGGTGACGTACCAGGAATAGCGCGCCCCAAAATCGGCGCCGCCGGGGCCCTGCATGCCGATGCTGCCCTGCGTGCCTCCGGTCATGGAAAAGGAACTGTAAGGAAGAGTCGGCGCGCCGCCCTGTCCGAAGGGAACGGCGTTGGGCGGGGGAGGAGTCTTGTCTTCGAGGACGCGGGAGGCGCGTTCGATGGTCCGGGGCTGTTTTTCTTTCTTGAATTCGGGAATTTTTTCGGCGTCACGCGGGGTCGGAACCTTGGGCTTGGGTTCGGCCTTGTAGAGGCCCTTGGTGCTGTCCACCACGCGGTTGGGCGTGACCACCGCCGGAGCGGGCAGGGGAATGCCGGGAAGGTTACCGACCATGTTCACGGTCACCGCTCCGGAGCCTCCGCCGGGCGGGCCGCCCCATTGCGCGCCGCGATGCTGCAGATAAGCGGAGGCCAGCATGGCGATGGTGAGAGCCACATGCAGCAGCAGGGAATAGCCCAGCATCTTCTTCACGTTGAGGTCGTTGTAGCGGGCTGCGGTGGCAATACTCATGGGTCATCGGCTCATTGGGTGCGCGGGCGATCGGTGATGGGCTCGGTGACCACGTTGATATTGGAAATGCCCGCCTGGCGCAGCGTGTCCATGACCAGGGCGAAGCTGCCGAAGGGGACCGATTCATCGCAGCGGAGAAAGACTCCGTCCTGTGGGCGGCGCATCAGGGCGCGAACTTTCTGCCCGATCTGGTGAATGTTCACCGCATCGTTGCCGATATAAACGCGCTGGCCCTTGTCCAGGGTGATGACCACGCGATCCTGGTTGAGTTCCTTCACGGTGTGGGTCTTGGGGAGGTCCACTTCGATGCCGGATTGCAGGATGGGGGCGGTAATCATGAAGATGATGAGCAGGACCAGAACGACGTCCACGAACGGGACCATGTTGATCTCGGAGAGCGAGGTTTGCGTCTGTTTGACCATCTGGGCCATCTCGGTGCGCCTCTTCCTTCGGGTCCCTGGCTCCGGCCAGCGCTGCCGCTAGGTGTGCGTTTTTTCGATCAGCGCGGTGACTTCGGCGGCGAAATTATCCATGCGCTGGGCGAAGTCGCGGATATTCTGCAAAAAATAGTTATAGAAGATAACCGCGGGAATGGCCGTGGCCAGTCCCGCGGCGGTGGTGATGAGGGCTTCGGCGATGCCGGGAGCCACGGCGCGGAGGCTGGCGGCGCCGGCGCTGCCCAGTCCGGCGAAGGCGTCCATGACGCCCCAGACGGTGCCGAAAAGACCGATGAAAGGCGTGATGGAGCCGGTAGTGGCCATCCAGGACATGCCTTTTTCCAGGCCGCGAACCTCATCCGCGGCGGCCAGTTGCATGCTCACGGTAACGGCTTGGAGGCTCTTGAGTTTGCCGCCCGCGGGAGTGACTTGGCTGTTCAGTTCGCGCAGACCCGCGGTATACAGCGCGGTGAAGGGCGAACCGGCGGTGGCCAGAACTTTGGGGTCGGCCAGACCGCGGGCGGCGCGGAAAAGCTGCAGGAAGCGTTCGCTATCGCGGCGGATCTGTTTGAAAAGGCCGAGCTTCTGGAAGATCATGGCCCAAGAGACCACGGAAAAAACCAGGAGAATAAGAAGGACGCCGCGCGCCACCCATCCGGTCTGCGCGATGATATTGGTGAGATTGCTGTCAATCAAGAGAACACTGGCGTAGAGAAGATTTACCATAGCCCCCATCAGGAAAAATTGTTCAACTCAGAAAACCGTAACACACGCCCCGAATGCGGTCAAAGAGTTTTGAGTTAAATTCATGTAAAAAGGTTGCTCAGCGGAGACCCTGGTAGAGAAAGAGTCCGGCGAGGCCGGCCAGGAGGATCAAGACGGGCTCCGGGATTTTTTTCGTGGACAGGAGAACGGCGAGGGTGGAGGCGGCGATGAGCAGGGAAGGAATGTCCACGAGGGCGCGTTTACCAAGGATAAAGACCGCGCCGGTGATCGCGCCGATGGCCGCGGCGGTGACGCCCTGGACGAAAGCGCCGACCTGCGGGTTGTGCGTGAACTTTCTGTACAGGGGCGCTGCCAGCAGGACAATGACGTAGGGCGGAACGAAGACGGCCAGTGCGGCCAAGAGGGCCCCGGCGAGGCCCGCGACGAGGTAGCCGATGAACCCGGCGGTAATCACCAGCGGGCCCGGCGTGATCATGGCCACCGCGACGGCATCGAGAAACTGCCGTTCGCTCAGCCAGTGGGTCTGCACGACCACGCCGCCATAGAGAAAAGGGACGATGGCCAGTCCGCTGCCGAAGACAAAAGCTCCCGCCTTGAGAAAAAACAGAAACAGGGCCGTAGTTTTCTGGAGCGTGGCCGGGCCTTGCAGCCCCTGCGTCAGCCAGCCGAGTCCGCCGAGTGCGGCGGGAGCGGAGGGACGGCGAAGAAAAGCGGGAGGGGCCTTCAGCAACAGGGCGACGAGTCCGCAAAGAAGAAAAAGCCAGACAATTTCCGCGGCGGTCCAGGCGGTGACCAGCGCCGTGGCGGCAAACAGAAGCCAGAGCAGCGGGTCGCGCTTGAGCGTGGAACGCATGAGTTTGTATGCGCTGCGGAGGAGAATGGCGATCACCGCGGCGCCGACACCGTAAAAGACAGCCCGAATCCAGCCGAGGGAGCCGTAGTGGACGTAGAGCAGAGCCAGACCGAGAACCATCAGAAAAGAAGGAAGAATGAAGGCGATGCCAATCAGCGTCGCGCCCAGCGCCCGGAATCGCACCCAGCCGAGATACATGGCCAATTGCGCGGCGAGAGGGCCGGGCGAGAGCTGCGAGAAAGCCAGGCCCTCGACATAGTCGCGCTCGGTGATCCATTGACGATCTTCGACGAGGTCTTTGTGCATGTGCCCGGCGAGAGCGATGGGTCCGCCAAAGCCGAATGTGCCCAGGCGAAGGAAGTAGGCGGCCATCTCGCGCAGGGTGCCGCGCTCACCGGTAACGGGAAGCGACGAGGACGAATGGGGTGGCGGCGCCGGCATAAAAATCCGAAAGGAAATTTACGGTGTGTCGGATTTTCCGAGCCGATCCAGCGCGGCGCGGAAGCCCTGGGCAAGTTGCGCGGCGGAACCGCGGCCCCAGTAATGAAGGAAGATGACGGCGGGCTGCGTGTTCAGCATGTGCTGGTGAAGGGCCACGATGTTCAGGTTATGGGCGCGCAGGGCTTTCAGCACGGGGATCACTTCCGATTCGCGCATGGCGATATCGCCGGCAATCTGCGCATCGGCATCGGTTCCGGCGAAAGCGGCCCAGGAGTTCAGTCCCATGCGCGCATTGATGGCCGCGCCCATCTCGGTAAGGTGCAGGTCATCGCGGCCCACGGTGAATTTTTGCACAGGGCCAAGAGTTTCGCAGGGATAGCCGATGAGCTTGGAGAGAGCGGCGGCGTCCAGAGAGGGAGGCGGAGGCGGGACGGGCGCGGGGTTTGCCAGAGGCGCCGGTGGCGTGGATGGGGCGTGTCCGATGAGGTCGAGAGCGGGCTTCAGGTTTCGCGCCAGATCCATGGCCTTGCCGTGGGCGTGAACATGGAGATAGAAAATTCGCGGCTCGTCCCAGAAGAAGTGGTTGTGAAGAGCGCTGGCTTCGATCCCGTGGTCGAGCAAGGCGGAAAGCACGGGGTTCACTTCTTCCTGGGTCAGGACGAGGTCGCCCATGAGTACGTCCATTCCATCGGCGGATTTAGTCAGCCCGATCCAGCCGCCGAAACCGAAAGGAGTTGGCGTATCGCGGCCGGCGATCTTCACGTGAAGATCGTTGCGGGGAATGCCGGCCTTGAGGACGCCGGATTTGAAATCGCCGCTGCGCCCGAGGTAATGAAGAACGTCCTGATACTCGGAGGGAATTTCCTGGGCGCGGAGCAAAGAGCCTGGAAGGAAAACGAAGAGCGGCAACAGGGCCACGCAACGGAAAATCTTATTCATCGTATACCTCCACGGAATGGCAACGGAGTGTAGCGCACCGCGGGCCGGGTGGCCATTGCCAATGTTGGGGGAGGGAAGAGGCTCGCCGAAAGCGGCAGGGGGGCGTGTGCTAAACTAGCCGGGAAGTTATGAGCAGACACTTCGATATCGGGCTGGAAACGCTGGCGGGACGCGCGGCGGCGGCATCCGCGGATGCGGGCGCTCCCGCGCGCGGAACTTTTTTCATCGAGACCTTCGGCTGCCAGATGAACGACCACGACACGGAAAAGGTCGCGGGATTGCTCCTCGCGCGCGGCTACCGGCAGGCGGATTCGCCCGCGGCGGCTTCTTTTCTCTTGTACAACACATGCAGCATCCGCGAGAAGGCCGCGCAGAAGGTTTTTTCGCGCTTGGGGGAATATCGCGAGCAGCCGGAGCCGGGGCGGATGATCGGCGTGATCGGCTGCCTGGCGCAGCAGGAGGGCGAGGATATTTTCGGGCGCTCGCCGTGGGTGGGGCTGGTGTGCGGATCGGCCAGCTATCACAAGCTGCCGGAGCTGCTGGCGCGTGTCGAGGCGGGCGAGCGGCGGGTGACTGGCCTGGAGTCGGACACCGACGAGACCTTCGAGACGGAAATGACGCGGCGCGACAATCCGCTGCGCGCCTACCTGACCATCATCGAGGGCTGCGACAAGTCCTGCTCCTACTGCGTGGTGCCGTTCACGCGCGGGCCGGAGCGCAGCCGCACGAGCGAAGCGGTGCTGCAAGAGGCGCGGCAACTAGCCGGGCTGGGCTATACGGAGATACAACTGCTGGGGCAGACGGTGAATTCCTACCGCGACCCGGGGCCGCGCGGATTGCGCTTTTCGCAGCTGCTGCTCGCGGTGGCGGAGATTCCCGGCGTGCGGCGGCTGCGTTTCACCACGTCCCATCCGCGGGAGTTTACACCGGACATCGTGGCGGCCATCGACGCGCATCCCACCATTTGCGAGCATGTGCACCTGCCGGTGCAGAGCGGCTCGACGCGGGTGCTGGGCGAAATGCAGCGGGGTTATACGCGCGAGGAGTATCAGGAAAAAATCGCGATGGTGCGCGCGGCGCGGCGGGAGATCAGCATCACCACGGACCTGATCGTGGGGTTTCCCGGCGAGAGCGAAGCGGACTTCGAAGAAACGCTGACGCTGATGGATGAGGTGCGCTTCGACGCCGTTTTCGCTTTCAAATACTCTCCGCGGCCCAATACTCCGTCTTTGCGCATGGCCGATGGCATCCCCGAGGAAGAAAAAAGCCGGCGGCTGGCGGCGTTGCTGGAGAAGCAGCGGCAAATTCAGACGGCAAAGCATGAAACGCTGCTGGGACGCACGTTCGAGGTGCTGGTTTCGGGAAAAGCCCGGCAGGAAAAGCAGTGGGCCGGCAATACCTCGGGCTACCGCCTTTTGAATTTCACTTCGCCGCGCGGTGATCTTCTGGGACAATACGTTCAGGTGCGGGTGACCGGCGCGGGAGCGAACAGTTTGACCGGCGAAGAAGCGCAATAATATGCGGGAGGAGGCTCGATGGAAGTGGAAATGAAGATTCGCAGCCTGATGATGGATCCCGTGACCAACATGCCCATCGTGGTGCTCAAGGACGTGCAGAGCAGCACCATCCTGCCCATCTGGGTGGGCATCTACGAGGCCAACGCCATCGCCCAGGAAATCGAGAAGGTGCAGACGCCGCGGCCGATGACCCACGACCTGCTGCGCAACGTATTTTTCGGGCTGGACGCGCGCGTGCAAAAGGTCGTGGTGAGCGAACTGAAGGACGATACGTTTTATGCGCTGATCTGGATCGAGCGCGACGGACAGGTGATGAGCCTCGATTCGCGCCCCAGCGACGCCCTGGCTCTGGCCCTGCGCGTGGATTGCCCCATCTTCGTGGATGACGAAGTGCTCAAAAGCTCCAAAGTTTCCAGCGCCTTGAACGAAAGCAGCAGCAACGAGCAGTTGCGCAACTGGCTCGAAGGCCTCAACGACGACGATCTCGGCCGCTATAAGATGTAGCTGGGGCGGTTCATCTCCTCGCGCAGGCGGTTCACGGCGCGCCGCCAGACCCACAGCAGCACGCATCCGATCAGAATCAGCGACAGGCTCAAACCAGCCCACAATCCCGTTACACCCCAGCCGCGGCGGAAGCACAACCAGGCGCCCAGGGGCAGGCCGATCAGCCAGTACATGGTGAAGTGGCAGAGCATGGGTGTGCGCGTATCGCCCGTACCGCGCAGCGCGCCGGTGGCCACCGTCTGGATGCCGTCGAAGAGTTGAAAAGCGGCGCAGATCGCCAACAGCGTGACAGTGCTTGCGATTATTTTTTCGTCCGGCGTATACATGCGCGCGATCCAGCGCGGGGAAACCAGCAGCACGACGGAGGCCAGGGACATGAACGCCGCGCCGATGAAAATGGCCGCCGTCCCGGCGTTGGCCGCGCCGGGAATATCCTTGCGCCCGATGGCTTGCCCCACGCGCACCGCCGCCGCCGAGGAAATTCCCAGAGGAACCATGTAGGTGAGCGAAGCGGTATTCAGAGTGATCTGGTGGCTGGCGAGAGCCACCGCTCCCAGGCGTCCGATCAAGGTTGTGGCCAGGGCAAAGACGCCGATTTCCACGGTAATCTGCAAAGCCGCGGGAAGGCCCAGCGCGATGAGCCGGCGAATGCGCGGCAGGTCCACGTCCACCGGAGTCTTCAGCAGGTCGGTGCGGTGCTTGCGGTCATACCAGAGCAGGTAACCCACCAGCACCGCGGCCATATAGAGGCGAGCAACCGCCGTGGACCATCCCGAACCGGCCACGCCCATCGCCGGCGCGCCCCATTTCCCATAAATCAGTATCCAGTTACCCAGAAGATTGACGGCGTTGGCGGTGATCAGCGCGAAGGCCACCGGGCGGACCAGGTTCATGGCCTGCATGGCGCGGCGCACGCTGAAATAGAGCAACAGCGGCAGCAGTCCCACGGTGAGCGCTTTCATGTACGGAATGGAAAGGGCGGCAACCGCGGGGTCCACGCGGAAAAATTTCAAAAACGAGCCGAAGAACAAGAGAGGAAGCGTGAGCAGCGGAGTCATCGCCAGGCTAAGGTAGATGCCGTTGAGCAGCGAGCGGTGGCAATCCTCGCGGTCGCCGGCGCCAAAGGCCTGGGAGACCAGCGTATCCAGGCCGATGAGCAGGCCCACGCCGAAAAACGCGATCACGTGAAACAGGTGCGAGCTGATGCTGACGGCGCCGATGGCCGTGGCGCTGTCCGGCAGGCGCCCGACCATCATGGTGTCCACGATGGCCATGACCATCCAGCCCAGTTCGGCGAGGACCAGCGGCAGGGCCAGGCGAATCATGGGGCGCATCTCGGCGCGCAGCGTGGGCAAGGTCAGCATGGCGTGACCAACAGTTTACGTGGAGTGGGCGGGCGGCGGCAAAGAAGCGGAAAAAACTTCAGGGGTAACTAGTGCAACTCCCGCGGCGGCAGACGTATTGACCGAATTGTCCGGTATCGGTAGGCTCAAGGCAGAATGAATGTACCCGAGGAAAAACACGCCGGACATTTTCGTGCCGCCGCTCGCCTGAATTCGCGGATCCTGCTGGCGTTGGAATGGAACGACGCCGGGCGCAGCCTGCGCGTGGAAGGCTACACGCTGGATATCAGCGCGGAAGGCTGCCTGGCGATTGTGCCCCAGGGATTCGTGGTGGGGCAGAGGCTGAAGCTGATCAATCTTTCCAACCGCAAAGAAGCGCAGGCGCTGCTGGTCTGGCGCGGGCATGAGGGCCACGGCGGGTGGGAACTGGGCTTGAAGCTGGAAAATCTGGCCGATGATTTTTGGGGCGTGGATCATCAGTAGCGGCGGTAAACCTCCTTACGGCGCCGGTGTCAACGCGAAGCGGGCGCTCTTCCCTGAAAGCTAAAATAAAAACACTTGCCGCGGGCGAAATTCGCCCGGCAACCGGGGCCACGGGGTGCGGAACCTCCGGGGAGCCGGGGCGGCGTATTTTTCGCTTGCGCTGGGACGGCAAAGGACCGTACATTATCACTAGCAATAGGGGGTTATTTGCGGGAAGCACCTACATATAGCCAGCCAGTTGCCGCACCGCGACAGCCCGCGCCCAACAGCGCCGGCGGAGGCAGAAACGTATGACTGCCATCATCACCATCGCGAACCAAAAAGGCGGCGTGGGCAAGACTACCACGGCCATCAACCTTTCCGCGGCTCTGGCCCAGCGCGGGAAGAGGACGCTGCTGATTGATCTGGACCCGCAAGCCAATTCCACCATCGCCTTCTTCGATTCCAGCGAAATCAGCCAGACCATGTTCGAGGTGCTCAGCGATGCGCACACCGAACTGGCCGGAGTGATCAAGCCCACGCGCGACCCCATGCTCTTTGTCGGGCCGGGACGTCTGGCGCTGGCGAAGCTCGAGCAGGTGCTGGCCGGGCATTTCGACGCGCCCTACAAATTGAAGGATGCGCTGGCGCCGGTGCTGCGCGACTACGACTACGTCGTTCTGGACACCCCGCCTTCGCTGGGCATCCTGACGGTGAACGCCATGGTGGCTTCGACGCACCTGCTGGTGCCCATTCAGGCGGCTTATTTCGCCATCGAAGGCACCGACGATTTGCTGGAAACCTACGAGCGCATCCGCGCGCGGCCCAATCCGGCGCTAAAAGTCTTGGGAGTGGTGATTACCATGTTTGACCGGCGCACGAATATTTCCCGGGATACGCATGGACAGATCAAAACCGTGTTCGGCGAAATTCTGTTCAAGACGCGCATCGGGAAGAACGTGCGACTCGAGGAAAGTCCGGCCTACAAGGAAACGATTCTTACGTTTGCGCCGAAATCGCCGGGCGCAATGGAATATAAAAAGCTGGCCGCGGAGGTTATCCAACGTGTCGAAGAAGATCGGATTACCCGTCACGCTGAAGATGCGGCATGACGCCCACTACATCGAGCAACTGACCACCTACAGCGGCGCGGCCGTCGGCCGCATGATCCCGGTGGAGAAGATCCGGCCGAATCCGGACCAGCCGCGCAAACTGCTGGGAGATCTGGGCGACCTCACCGATTCGGTGCGCGAGAAGGGCGTGCTCGAACCCCTGCTGGTGCGCTATGTGCCCCGCGAGGATTGCTTCTTCATCATTTCCGGCGAGCGGCGCTATCACGCTTCGCGCGCCGCGGGACTGCGCGAAGTGCCGTGCATCGAAAAGGTCGCCGACGACGCGGAAACCCTGGAAATCGGCCTGATCGAAAATATTCAGCGCAAAGACCTCACCGCCTTCGAGGAAGCCGACGGCCTGCACCGCCTGGCCACGCAGTTCGACTACACCCACGAGGACATGGCCAAGAAGATCGGGCGGGCGCGCTCTTCGGTTTCCGAACTTCTCTCGCTGCGCAATATACCGGATGCTCTGCGCAAGAAGTGCATCGAGAGCGGCGTGACCTCCAAGTCCCTGCTGCTGCAGATCGCCCGCCAGCCCAGCGAAAAGAAAATGGCGGAAATGCTGCAGCGCATCCAGCGCGGCGGCCTGACCCGCGACGAAGCGCGCCAGGAACGCCGCGACGAACAGCAGAGCGGTCCCCGGCCGCAGCCTTTCATCTTTCACTTCGAGCCGGAAACCGAAAATTTCAAGCTGCGCATCCAGTTCCGCAAGAGCAGCGTCTCGCGCGAGGAACTCATCTCCACCTTGCGGGCCATCGTGGCTTCGCTCGAAGAGTCCACGGAATCCGGAGCGTCTTCCAGCAGCGCCGCCGTCGCCTGAGCGGGCAACTCGATCCGTTCCCGGACGGGCCTTATGGCTGAATTGTCCCCCTTGCAACTCCGCATCATCGAACGGCTTTTTGCGGCCGGCTGCCGCCCCTTGACGCTGGCCCCGTATGAAAGCGGGGTCTGCCTGCGGCGCGGGGAGTGCGCCGCCGTGCTCGGTCCGGTGCCCAACGGCGGCTTCCGGCTGCTGGCGCCGCCCAGTTATCTGGTGGAAGGCCGCTTGAGCGTGCTGTTGCGGCGCGGCGACGGGGACTTTTTCGTCTCGAAAAGCATAGAACTGGAGGCCACGGCCGATCGCCGCGCCGAACTGGAGCAATTCCGGCGGGAACTTGGCGCGCTGCTGGAAGAAGGCGGGCCTCAGTAGCCGGTTCGGTTTGCAATTCCGGCCCCCTCCCGGCAAACTCAATCTTTCCATGAACTCTTGTGAACGAGACCGCTCATGACCACCTCCCTGACCACCTATGACGTCATCTGCATCGGCGCCGGACCGACCGGCCTTGCCGCCGCCATCGAAGTACGACGAGCGGGCCTGAAGCCGCTGGTGATTGACAAGGGCTGCCTGTGCAATTCGCTCTACCACTATCCGGTGAACATGGTTTTTTTCACCACGCCGGAGTTGCTCGAAATCGGAGATCTTCCGCTGGTCTGCGCGGGCGAAAAACCGCTGCGCATGGAAGCACTGAAGTATTACCGCAAGGCCGCCGAGCATTACCAGCTTGAATTGCGGCTCTATGAGCGAGTCGCGCGGCTGGAGGGAAGCGACGGTCAGTTTGTGGTGAGGACCAGGCTGGAAAACGGGACGGAACAGCGCTATGCGGGGCGGAAAATCGTGGTGGCCACCGGTTATTACGACCTGCCCAACCTGTTGGGCGTGGAAGGAGAAAACCTGCCCCACGTCTCGCACTACTACACCGAGCCGCACGCCTTCTGGAACCAGGACGTGGTGGTCATCGGCGGAAAGAATTCAGCAGCCGAGGCGGCGCTGGACCTCTACCGCAACGGAGCGCGGGTGACTCTGGTGCACCGCCGCGCGGAACTGGGCGCCAATATCAAATACTGGGTGCGCCCGGACATCGAAAACCGCATCAAGGCGCGGGAGATTCAGGCGCACTTTAGTACGCATGTCGTGCGCATCACGGAGAGCGCGGTCATCGCGCGCGGGGCGCAGGGCGGGGAGCAGGCGCTGCCGGCGCGCCAGGTCTTCGCGCTGACCGGCTATCATCCCGACTTTACGTTTCTGGAAAGCCTGGGCGTACGGCTGGACCCGGAAACGCGCAAGCCGGAGCTGAACCCGCAGACGCTTGAAAGCAACGTGGCGGGCCTGTATCTGGCGGGCGTGGTCATCGGCGGCCGGCAAACCAGCGAAATCTTCATCGAAAACGGGCGCCTGCACGGCAAGCAGATCGCGCAAGCCCTGCGGTAGGCGGCTCCGGGCGGGAATCGCCGCCCCTGCCGCGGCGCATTTGCCCGGCCCCTGCAGGTCTGCTAAAATCAGGGAATTATGGCCTCCATGCTTCGTGAAGTGGGTGAGACGTTCAGCGCGCTGGTAAAGGGTTTTAACGTGACTTTCCGCAATATGCTGCGGAAGACCACCACGGAAAATTACCCGGACGAGCCCGTGCATTTTCAGGCGCGTTACCGCGGCATCCACGTCCTGCATCGCGACGAGAACGGACTGGAGAAGTGCGTCGGCTGTTTCCTCTGCGCCGCGGCCTGTCCGGCCAACTGCATCTATATCGAAGCGGCGGAGAATACCGAATCCAAGCGCATGTCCGCGGGCGAACGCTACGCCTCGGTCTACAATATTGATTACAGCCGCTGCATTTTCTGCGGCTACTGCGTGGAAGCCTGCCCCACCGACGCCATCACCCACGGCCACGGTTTTGAACTGGCCACCTACGACATCAACTCCCTGATTCACCGCAAGGAACAACTGCTCGAAAAAGGCGCCGCCGGAGCAGCCTCATCCCTGCACCCCGGTCCGGCCGCGACGTCCTGATCGATCCCATCCCGTATAGATTTTTTTTATCTTGTGCGCGCATCTGCTTGCGTTTGCGGCCGGGTGTTTCTGTTCCTGGTTTTCCTTTCTGTCTCTTCCGCTTCCTCTAATAAATACACCTATTCCTCGACATAAGGAGTTCTTCTGTGACGCGGGAGGGAGCGATGCGGGAAGCGCGGTGGCGGGAGGAATGTGGCGGCGCGGGTGGGGGCGGGAGACACCCGTGGCGGGGACGGGAGCGGGGGCCGGGTTGCGACGCGTTTGGAAAATACACCTCCGAGGAATGCCGGAAAACTGGTTGCGCCGGTCTTTGGGTGAATGGATTCGCCGAAAGGGCGGCAATTGACGCCCGCCGGGCTAGAGCGCCTCGTGCGGGCGGCCGCTTTCCGTCAAAAAATTATCGGACGCAAGGCCGGGCGCGGCCGGATCGGACGCCGTGGCCTCGCCCGGTCTTGCGCCGAGCGCATCATCGCGCACCGAGCGCTCGCGCTGCTCGATCAGCCAGCGGGCCAGCATTGCACAGGCGTTTTCCTCGAGCCACTGATCGAGCAAGCGGCCCATCTCCTTGCGCAGGTTGGCGGCGTGATTAAGCCGGGACAACTCATACGAATGCAGCGTGAACGGGGAGGCCGAGAAAAGGAACTCCCACGGCGGTTGAGTCTTTTGCGTACTCAAGGGTCCTCCAGAGGAAAGCGGCTGTACGGTAGCAGACTGGTAATACTAGTCAAGCGTTGTAATGGAGTAAGGGGCTGTGGAAATCTGTGGAAAACAGGGAAATCCTGCTCCGGGGCCGCCCGAGGCGGCCTGGGAGGCATGCAGCGCCTGCGCCGGGGACTATGAGGACCCCGATCGGTCGGTCCCCGGCGGCGAAGATGAGGACGAAGAAAACCAAGAGAACTGAGTGTGCAATTTACGGCCTGGAAACCGGCCACGGCAATGACCTCGGCGGGGCCGGGAAGACGAGCGGGAGGCGGCGATGAGGCAACAGAGCGCGGAAGCAAGGAGCTTACTGGGGAGGCGAGACCGGAGGATGCCGGCGCGGCGGCGGACGCAGCGGGAGATTCTGTGCGCGGTGCTGCTCCAGGCGGCTCGTGACGAACGCGGCTGGATGACGCTCGCGGAGCTGGCGGGAGCGACGCGCTTTGGAGAGGCCAGCATTTCGGCGCAACTGCGGCATCTGCGCAAGCCGGGCTGCGGCGAGTTCGTGGTGGAAAAGCGCCGGAGGGAAACGGCGGGGATGGCGCGTCCGGAGCAGGCTGGGGCGTTGTGGGAATACCGGGTGTTGAGGGAGCGGCGGAGGAAGAGGAAGAAGCGCTAGGAAGTTGCGGAAGAAGATAAGAGCCGGGCTGAAGCCCGGCCTCTACAAAGGCTGGAGAGGGAAGAGTTTTTTAGAAGCTGGAGAGGGGAACGGGAGAACGGGAAGAGCGACAAATCGGCGGAGGAGGAACGATGGGCGCAAAGCCGGAACTGGCGTTCGACGTGTGCTGGGAAGTCTACCGCGGGGCGCGCGAGGTGCTGGAGACCAAGCGGGGCATTTCCGCGCTGGACTGGAGCGAAACGGCCAAGTTCCTCTGGAAGCCGGACATCAAGCCGCGGCTGAACGAATACGTGGCGGACTTTGCGCTGGCGGGGCAGGCGGCGCTGGCCGAGCCGGGGTGGGCGTCGCGGCTGGTGCTTTTTCGCACGCATTACCTTGGGCTGGTTCCGTATGAGCGGGCACGGCCGTTTCTGGGGCTCAGCCCGATGGGCTGGGTGAATTGGACGGAAGAGATCCGGCGGCGCTGCGGGCAGGAGATGCTGCGGCGGGGAATGTTTCCGCCGAAGAGGTATTTTCTGGAGGCGAGCTGATCAGTCTTCGCGTTTGCTGCCCGGACCGGGCAGCGCGCAGGTGGTGGTTCAAGGACCGGCGTAGGACTGGAAGAGAAGAAAAAGGCCCAGCAGGCCGGGAGTGTAGAGGATTTCGGCGCGGGAGGAGTGGAGCGCGGCATAGCCGATGAGGGCGATGCCGATGGCGGCGTAGATGCCGCGGAGGATGGTGGAGAAGGTGAGTGTGCGGGGCATGGGTTTGAGTGGCCGAGTCGTTGCGGATTTATTATAGCGCGGATTGGGTGGCGGCGTTTGGCAGCCGGGATGGAACGGCGAGAAAAGAGCGGGCCTGAAGGCCCGCCTCTACAAAAGCGCGACTGCATCGCCCGTGCGGAGGAGTTTGCCGGATTCGGTGCCGGGGACGCGGGTGTTGGTGGCCAGGCGGTAGAAATGGTCGAAGCGGGAGGACGGGGACCACGCGGGGAGCGATTTCTGGCGCATGGCGCTGAAGTGCTTCTGGAAGGCGGGAATTTCCTCGGCGGTTTCGGGGTTGCGCGGGGGGACGGGGCAGCGGGCGCAGGGATTGGAGCCCTCGAAGGAGACATCGCCGATACGGAAGCGGCGCGGGTAGTTTTCTTCGGCGGTGAAGAGTTGGTCTTCCCAAAAGGCGGGGACGCCTGCGAGTTCGAGCGTGGCGCGGAAGCGGCGGCGGGCGTTGGCCAGATCGGGAAGTTGGCCCTCAAGGAGTTGCTCGGGGAACCAGGCGCATACGGCCGCGAGCGACGCGGCGGATACGATGGTGGGGCCGGAGGCCAGGCCGTCGTCGGGAAAACCTTCGCGGGCGTAGCGGATGGTGACGGGCAGCTCGAAATAGCAGCTGAACCAGGCGGCCGCGCCGTGGGTGTCGCCGGGGAAGGCGAACGTGGCGGAGGAAATGGCGCGGCGGTCGCGCGGCACGGAGAGCGTGACGGAGGAGAAATCCGGGGCGTAGGCGGCGCGGAGGAAGTGCACGGCGGGGGTGCGCTTGCCGGTGATCAGGCGGCCGTCGGGGGAATGCAGCGCCCAGACGCGGTCCAGTTCCAGGCCGCCGTTGGGGCCGATGCGGGCTTCGGTGACGGCGGCGGGATCGAGGGACTTGATGGGGTGCAGGAAGATGCCGGCAAGATACGGCTGTGGGGAAGAGGGAGTCACGGAAGCATTTTAGTGCGAGACGGGGAAAAGTCCAAGATTGTGCTGCGGGCACCTGGGGTGAGGATTGCAGCGCTGTAAATGGCTGCAACCCTCACGACACCAGGCGGATCGTGTGGTGGCGGCAAACGTCGTGCCGCCCGGTGATCAGCCGAAACTCGCGGGCCGGGCTACGGAGTGCAAAAACCCCTGCCCTCAACAGGCGGAATATGCGCCTGAGAAGAAGCAGTGTCAAGAGAGAAGAGAGGGTTTTGGGGAAGGGTAAGAGATTTTTTAGAATGGGCGCGGGGGAGCCAAAAAAAAGAAGTGAAAAGTTGAAAAAAGAGTTGACAAGGATTACCGATCTGCTATACTAACCCTCGTAGAAATCTACCCTGAGGCTCCGGCAATGTCCGGGGCCTTTTGCTTTTTGGGGTGGTTTTGGATTGTGGCCGGGTAATCTTGTCGGGATGTAGCGGGCGCTGACGGGCGTCTGTAAATTCAGCTAAAACATTTGAATTCAGTGGATTCCGGCTGGAAAAAGTGTGCCGGAACGAGGAGTGGAGGGCGAATGCCTACCTATCAGAATGCGGTGCCGCCGCTGTCCCTTTCGCCGGGGGATGTCGGCTTCAGTTGGAACAACGAGGCGTTTCCCGGGGCGGGAACGGCTGGGACGCAGTTTGCGCTGCCGAGTTATGCAGGGCAGCCGGATATAGGCTACACGATCCGCTGGCAGACGATTTTCGGGGCGGCGCCGACGGCGGTGAGCATCGTCCTGCAGACGGCCATGGCGGATGTGGATGCGGAGTACCAGACGATTGACACTTCGACGGCGACGGCGGGCGAGGCGCGCACGGTGGCTAACGTCCAGGGAAGATTCATCCGGGCGAAGCTGTCGTCGAACACCGGCGGGTCGGGACTGACCGTGAAGTTGCTGGCCTGAGGCGGCGGGGATAATTCCAGTAGGGCTGTCATCCGGAGGCGAAGCCGATCGAAGATTCCGATCCGGTCGGAAAGGATCCCAACTGTACGTTGTAGCAATACGTGAAGTTGAGATTCTTCGTCCCGGTAAAAAACACCGGGACTCAGAATGACAGCTCATTTTTGGCGTGCCTGGGCGAACAAGTCTGAGCGAACAAATTGAATCACAAACAGCACAACAACGGAGTTTCTCTTTCCCCTGCGTCTCCCGCCTGCGAGCGAACGTCTGGTGCAGCACCGGCCGGCGTGCCCGCTCAAAAGTATCCGGCGACCGCATCCGCGGAAGCCGGAAAGACGCCCGTCTCCCGGACGCGCGGCAGCGGCCCCCAGAAACGCGGCAAAACCCCGGCGCATCGCGGCGCGGCCCGGACCGGAGCCAACGGTCAAGGCGGCGTCTGCGGCGCGAACGGGAAGGCCGCGAAGAAAAAGGGCCCGGCTGCGTCTGACGATGCACGCGGAACCTCCGCTGAACTGTCCGCAAACTCCCCTGCGGCGGTCACGGACCGCGATGCGTACGCTGAGGTGGCTGGGCCCCGCGAGGGCGGGGCCGGGCCGCGCGTTCCGGAAGAGCCGGCCAGGAGCGGCGGCGAAGCGGAAGTGGCCTGGATGCAGGACGGTGCGGCGTTTGCGAATGCGCTGTTTGCGCGGGTGAATCCGCTGAAGGTGGGCGAGCGGCTGCTGACCAGTGAGGACGAGAAGATCGCTCAGCGGACGTTCGAGCGAATGCTGGAGATGAAGTGGGGGAAGCCCGGGGGACTGGTGGAGGAGTTGCCGCCGCAGATTATTTGGGATTTGCCGAGGCCTCCGAGGGAGTGACTGGTGAGGACGAAAGGAGAAGGTATGACGAATCCGAAGGTTGTGTTTGCGGGAGAGATTGCGCAGTTGGCGGGAGTGGTGGCGGTGGTGGCGGGGCTGGTGATGAGTTTGCATCACTGGCCGGTGGCGGCGGCGCTGATTGGCGGGGGAATGGCGTTCGTGGTGGGGAAGAAATTGCGGGGCGTAGTTTGACAGTTGACTCGTGCGCAGGCCTGTAGCCGCCCTCTTCAGAGGGCGGCGGGTTCTACTCAACAGTCCGGTCCTCGAAATTGCCAAAAGCCCGCGGTCGAAAGACCGCGGCTACAGGGTTTGCGGAAACGGATGACGATGAGGAAAAGGCGGGGATGGGCGGGGCGGGGAACGTCCCAGCTGCGTGTGAGCGAGCATTACCGGGCTTTTCCAAGGCAGCGCGAGTTTCATGAGTCGCGGGCGAAGTACCGTTTGTTTGGCGGGGCGGCGGGGCCGGGAAAGACCAAGGCGCTGCTGTGGGAGGCGATTCGGCAAGCCAACGAAACGCCGGGGAGCGACACGCTGCTGCTGCGGCGGACGTATCCGGAATTGGAATCATCGCTGCTGGCGTATTTTCGCCGGGACGTACCGCGAGCGCTCTACCGCAGCTACAACGAATCCAAGCATGTAGTGACCTGGCACAACGGATCCACCACGCGGTTCGGCTACTGCCGGAATGAGCATGACGTTTACCAGTATCAGGGCGCGGAGTTTTTGTTCATCGGCATCGACGAGCTGACGCACTTCACGCTGAAGCAGTGGCAGTTCCTGACTTCGCGCAACCGCTGCCCCGTGCCGGGGAGTTATCCGTGCATGGCCGGGGCCACGAATCCCGGCAACATCGGGCACGCCTGGGTGAAGGCGCTGTGGGTGGACCGCGTGCCGCCGCCGGGGTTTGATCGCGCGGAGCTGTATGACGCGAAGGACTACGAATTTATTCGCGCGCGGCTCGAGGACAATCCGGTGTACGCCAACGACGCCGGTTATCGCAAGACGCTCGAGGCCCTGCCCGAGCATTTGCGGCAGGCGTTTCTGGCGGGGGACTGGAACGTTTTCGCGGGCCAGTATTTCGATGTGTTCGACGTGGGGCGGCACACGGCGCGGCCGGAAGAATTGCGGCTGCAAGCATGGTGGCCGCGGTGGATTTCGGTGGACTGGGGATTTCAGCATCCCAGCGCGGTGTATTGGCATTGCGCGGCGCCCCGGGAAAGCACGAGTCTTCCATCACGCATCGTGACCTACCGCGAATTCGTGCAGAACGGGCTTTCGCCGCGGATGCTGGGGCAGGCCATTGCCGAGCGCAGCGGGCGGGAGCGCATCAGCGAGGTGTTTCTTTCGCCGGATGCGTTTGCGCACCGCACGGCGGAGGCGTCCATCGCGGAGCAGTTGGGCGAAGTGCTGGCGGCGAACGGGCTGCCGCGGCCGGCGCCGGCGGACGACGACCGCGTGGGCGGGTGGCAATGGATGTATCAGTTGCTGGAGAACGACGCCTGGGTGATCACGGAGAATTGCGGGAAGTTGATTGATTGTTTGCCGCTGCTGGTGCGCGATGAGCGGCGCGTCGAGGACATTCGCAAGGTGGATGGGGATGACGCGGCGGACGCGGCGCGGTATGGGCTGGTGTCCGGAGCGCGGATCGCGGGCGTGACGTTGCCTGCGGTAGGGGCACGGAATGCCGTGCCTCTGGGGGACGAGGGCGGACCAAGGTCCGCCCCTACGCAACCGAGATTCATTCACGGCATGCCGCTGGGCGAGCAGATCGAACGGCAAGTGACGGCGGAGGATGCGACTTCGCGGGCGATTCATTTTCAGCGGCTGGAGAGCGAGGCGCGGCGATTTTTCCGGCCGAAGGGGCTGCCACGGCGGCGGTGGTGAGACGTGCTGGCGAGGGGATTGTAATGATTCGATGGCTGAAGGAAATGCTGCGGTCCAGGTACGTGCGGACGCTGGAAGACGATGTGGCGCGGCTGCGGGCGGAGAACCGCGCGCTGGTGAATTCGCTGCTAGGGACGGCGGGATTTCCGCCGGTGGAGTTTCCCGAGGCGGTGAAGCCGCAGACGCTGCCGCGCCTGCGGCGGAGATCGTGGCATCAGTTGCAGGCGCTGCGGGAGCGGGAAGCGGCAGAACAGCGAACAGAAGCAGAGTGACGGAAACAAGAAGGGCGGCCTTTGCGGGCCGCCCTGAAGAAATGACATGCGCTGGGCACGTCTGAGAAGCAGGTTAACGATAGCACATGCCAATCGATGAATGGATAAAACTGTGAAAGAGAACACTCACCATATGGCGGACGGCGGGGCGGTTGCGCCGGCGGATGGAAACGCGGCGCGCGGGCGCGAGGCCGGCGTGACGGAAATCATGGGGGCGAATTTCGAGCGGCTGGAAGAGTTGCGGCCGGACCTGGTGAATGCGCTGCGCGAACTGGTGCGCGGATACCGGCAGGAAGGGGCCGTGGCGCGGCGGCACGAGATCCGGCGCATCCGGCAGGCGCGTTTGTTCTGGCAGGGGCAGCAGTATTCGTGGTGGAATCCGGCGGACATGAAGTGGCAGGTTCCTTACGAGCAACGGTCGGGCGACGGGCGCGATCTGGAGGAGATGCCGCGGTACCAGTTCGTGACCAATTTTTATCAGGGGTTCGGGCTGTCGTTCGTGGCGCTGCTTTCGCAGGACGTGCCCAGCGTGCGGTTTTATCCGCAGGCGGCGCAGGCGCTGGAAGATATTGCGGCGGCGCGCGCGGCGAGCGACGTGGCCCAACTGATCGAGCAGAACAATCACGTCGAGCAGTTGCTGACGCTGGTGGGCTATCACCTGTGGAACGATGGGAAGCTGGGCGGGTACGTGCGCTACGTGGCGGACGGGCAGCGGTTCGGTTTTCGCGAGGAGGAAGTTCTGGAGGCGGTGGAAATACCGCTGGGCGAGGATTCATTTGTGTGTCCGCCGTGCGGAAAGGAAGGGCCGCTAACTGTTTCGGCGCCTTCTTCGCCTGTCATCCTGAGCGACAGCGAAGGATCTCAACTGGCCCAGGAGCATGGCGCGTCCGGCGTTGCGGATGACGATGAGATTCTTCGGTCGCCGGCAGGAGCCGGCAACCTCAGAATGACAGCGCCCTCATTGGCAGCGCCTGCACATTGCCCGGGCTGCGGCGCGGAATTGGGCGAGGCGGACATTCACCGGGCGGAGCGGGTGACGGTGCCGCGGGTGGCGGGGATGCGGCGGACGGCGAACGGGCAGGAGGTCATTTCGATTGTCGGGGGGCTGGAGTTGAATACGCCGGCATGGGCCAATGAGATGCACGAGTTTCCCTACCTGCAATGGCAGGCGGAGGTGCACCGGGCGAAATTGAAGGCGGCGTATCCGCACGCGGCGGAGCAGATTGAGTCGTCGCCGGCGCAGGGCGCGGAGGATGTGTATGCGCGGACGTCGCGGCTGAGCGTGGCCCAGGGTTTTCCGGGGTTGCAGCCCGGCGATGCGCTGGTGAATCTGATTACGTTCGACCGCACGTGGATTCGTCCGTGGGCGTTTTACGCTGTCGAGGACGAAGCGGTGCGCGCGGAGCTGCTGCAACTCTTTCCGGACGGCTGCTACGTGGCGTTCGCAGGCGATGCGTATTGCGAAGCGCGCAGCGAGACGATGGACGACCATTGGCGCGTGCTGCATGCCTTTCCGGGCGACGGGCAGGGGCGGCCCAGCGTGGGCGATTCGCTGGTGCAGGTGCAGGAACGCTACAACGTGCTCTCGAATATTCAGGCGGAGACGTATGAGTACGGCATTCCGCCGATTTACGCCGATCCGCAGGTGCTGGATTTCGACGCGTTGGCCAACCAGGTGGCCGAGCCTTCCGCGCATTTTCCGGCGCGGGCGCGGCCGGGGCAGCCGCTGGCGGCAGGATTTTTCCAGCCGGCGCCGGCGCAGGTGCCGCGGGACATGCTGCTGCATCAGCAGGATTTGATCGGTCCGGTGGCGCAGTTTTTGACCGGGCTGTTTCCCGCGGTGTTTGGCGGAAACATGGAGGACGTGAAGACGGCGTCGGGCTACGCGCTGGCGCGGGACCAGGCCATGGGGCGGCTGGGGCTGGTGTGGCGGCGCACGAAGCAGTTTTATGCGGAGATGATGCTGCTGGGGGTGGATTGCTTCCGAAAAAATCGCCCGGAGGACGCCGAGATTCCGCTGCTGGGGCCGGACGGGGTGTTCGATTCGCGGGCGATCCGCCTGGCGGAGTTGAAGGGCAACATCAGCGTGCATCCGGAGGCGGACGAAACATTTCCGCGGATGAAGTCGCAGCAGCGCGGCGTCTTGCAGCAGTTGTTCGCGCTGAAGGACCCGTTGGTGCAGCGGGCGCTCGAAGAGCCGGCGAATATCGGGTACATCAAGAACGTGTTGGGGCTTTCCGAGCTGGTGATTCCCGGGGAGGACGCGCGCAACAAGCAGTTGCGGGAGATTCAGCAGTTGCTGGCGGGGGCGCCGATTGTGGTGGGGGCGCCGGAACAGGGACGAAACGCGAATTACGAAATGCGAAATTCGGGGATGGGCGACGCGGCCGGGGTGGATGCGGTGGCGGGCGGGGCAAGCCCCGCCCCTACCGCCGGAAGCGGGGCCGGAGTCTTCCACGAGTCACCCGTCACGAGTCACGCGTCACTGCTGCTGCCGTCGGTGGCGGTGGATGAGTTGCTGGACGATCACGCTTCGGAATTCGAGGAGTGCAAGAGGTGGGCGAGTTCGGAGGCGGGGCAGGCGGCGAAGATGACCAATCCGGCGGGATTCGCCAATGTGCGGGCGCATGCGGAGGCGCATTTGCGAGCGATGGCACCCGCGGCATCCGAGCCGAGTTCTGCTTCTTTGATCCATGAATCGCATGCGGCACCGAACCCCCGCCTGAAACCGCCTAGAAATGTTTCCGTACATGCTGAAACGGACGGCGAAAGCGCGGGCGATCACTGGGTTACCATCGATGGCAATCATGTCTTGATCCACGAGCCGCAGGAGGCGCAAAATCAGAATCAGGCTGACACGCAGCCAGAAGAAGGACAGCGTGGGCATGAGTTGATGGACAGCCGCCAGGTGGCAGTCCATTCGTACACACTGTTCCAGGCTTCGGGGTTTGGCAATAATTCCACGGAACACTCGATGTGGGTAATCTCCAAGGATGGTCAATATGAGTTCATTGTTTGGCCATGGTCCGCAGAGGCTGGAAAGGAAAGTTGGAAGGGTCCGGCGCCTAAAGGGGCCGTCGCGATCATTCATACCCATCCGTCGGCTAAGTCGGAGCGTCCCTCGTCCAATGATCATGATCTGGCAGATGGCAAGCAATCCAGCAGCATTCGGATGCCGGTTTATGTTCTTCACAGAAACGGAATATGGAAGGCTGTACCCGGCGTCAAGGATCCGATTCGAGTACGTGACAGTCGCTGGGTGAATGACTTCAAGCCGTAAGGAAAGGTCGGATGAAACAACGGTGCATTCTTATTTTGATCGGGCTACTGGCGCTCCCGCACATCTCGGGCACGTCTGCTCTGGGCGTGCGGCATTCGCAAGTTAACACGCCGCAAAAAACAGAAGACGCAATCGATGCCTGGGTCCGAGACAATCATGACCTGGCTCTCGGCATGGTGTTTCAGGATGATTGCACGGCGACGAAAGACGTGCGATGGATCTCCTGTATCCGCGTGGTTCCGGGCCACCCGGATGAACTGGAGTACGCACTGTCCGTGGAAAAGCGGTATGACGGAACAATCCGCGCGCATATTTCCAGGCCAAAAGCGCACTCAGTTTACACGCAGCTCCGCACGCTGAGGAAAGAGCACCCGCATGCTTCCGTCGGTGATCTAGCCAAACTTGTCCTGGTGGAATCACAAGCGGGTGATCAGCGGAGGTTTCCCGGGTTGGCGCGTCTGGCGGATGAGTTTGAAACAATCCGATTTTCGCCGGTTCTGTCCGAGGAAATCATGATGGATGCGACGCAGTATCGTTTCCGTATCAGGTCGTTCTCTGGCGAGCTAATGGAAGTTAGCTTGAATGGGCCAGGTTCGGGCTCGCCGCATCAGCCCCAAGCCTTGATCCAGTGGGCAGAATCCGCAAGGGAAATGCTGTCCAGTGTGTTTCATTAAAGCGAGGGAAGCTTCGATGTCACGTAAGGGATAATGCCAACGACATAAGAATAGCGCGGCAGGAGACCGAATGGCCCCGAGAGATCGGGGCATTTTTTATTTGGGGAGGAGGCGAAACGATGAGTTCGCAAAGCGTGCCGAATACGAGCGGCGGGAACGGGCAAGCGGGGCCGGAGGATGTGCTGTACGCGATGAGCGATGAGCAGATTCTGGGAATGGGAGAAGAAGTGGCGAGTGACGAGTGGCGAGTGGCGAGTGAGGAGGAGGCGAAGCTGCTGGAGGAGACGGATGCGCCTGTCAAGGACGGGCAGGGGAAAGGTTCGGCGGCAACAGTTGCTTCTGCTTCCGCGCGGGATGATGCAGGGCGGGATGGAACTGCGGGGAATGCGGGCGCGGTGAAGAATTCTCCTGCGACGGACAGCGTGGAGCCGCCGGCGTGGCTCGTGCGGATGATGGAGGACCCCCAGGCGGGCGGGGAGGCGCGGAATTTCTGGGAAGGGATTTTGCGGGCGCGGGCGGAGGGGGCGGCGTATCGCGCGGCGATTGCTTCGCCGGAAGAGGCGCGGGCGATTAAGGAGTTGTATCCGGGGGGAGTGAACGAGGCGCGGGCCGCGGCGGAACGGGCGCGGCAGCTCGAGCAGATTGACCGTGCGTTTTTCGGGGCGGCGGGGATGCGGCCGGAGGAGTCGGCGGCGGCGCGGACGGAATTGGCGCGGACGATGATGCGGGAGGATCCGGGGGCGTTCCGGGAGATGGTGGCGGCGGGGGTGAGGCTGCTGGAGGAAGCAAATGGAACAGCGCCGTTGCGGATGGCGGCTGCTGCGGGTGCGGCGGATCAACGGGAATTCGGGGGAGCGGATGGTGCGCCACCCTTCAGGGTGGCATCCGGGGCTGGGAATGAGGGTGCGCGGAGAGATGCGACGGAGAAAGATGCCCGGCTAAAGCCTGGCGCTACACAAGAGGACCGATCGGCGCGGGCTGCGGAGGAGAATGCGCAGTTGGCGGCGTATTCGGCGTTTGAGCGCGGGGCGAATGAGGAGCTGGAGCGGAGCGTGGGCGGGGCGATTGCGCGGACGCTGGAGATGGCGTTGCCGAATTTGCGCGCGGGCGATGCGGCGGGAAGCGGCGCGGGGCGCTCGGGCGCGGGCTTGCAGGAGCGGCTGGGGGCGATGATTCGCGCGGAGGTGGAGGCGGGGTTGAAGGGCGACCAGCAGTTGGGCGCGCAGGTGGAGCAGATTTTGGCTTCGCGGAGATTTGATGGCGCATCGCGGGAGCAGGTGGTGCGGCTGATTGGAGAGCGGGCGCGGCAGTTGGTACCGGGGGCGGCGCGGCGCGTCTTGAATGAATGGACGCAGACGGCGCTGGCGGCGCGGCGCGGGCGGTCGGCGCAAGGGGAGAGCGCGACGGAGCGAATCGATGCCGCACGCGCGGTGGGGGAGCGAGAAAGCCCGCGGCAGAGAACGGGTGAGAACCGACCCGAGCGAGGCAATGCGGTGCGAGAGGCTGGGCGGAATGACGGCGGCGGGCGTACGGGGAGGATTGATTACCGGAAGATGAGCGACGAGCAGATTCTGGAGGGCTAGGCGGGAAAAGAAAGAGGGCAACGCAGAGGCGCGGAGGTCGCAGAGAGAAGAGGAAGAAGAAGGCAAGAGAAGAAAGCCACAGAGACACAGAGATCACAGAGAAAAGGCAGCAGGGAAGAGAGCGGGATGGCGCCGCGCGGGGGCGTTGCGAAGGGATGCGATTCGCGGCGGCTTTTGCGCGGGCGCGCGTCCGCGTGCGCTTCGCCGTGCCTCTGTGTCTCTGCGGCTCTCTTCGGTTTAAGAAGTGAAGCACTTTTAAGGAGAAAAACGAATGCCAGCACAGACAAACGCGAATGTGGTCGCTCTGCAACTGGAAAAGGTGCGCGATAAGGTGCCCCTGCTCTACGAGCGCGACGACATTTTATTGACGATGATCCAGCAGCGCGGGGACGTGGAGAAGATTTCCAACCGCGCCATGCGCCTGCCGCTGCAGGTGAATCCCGGCGGCAAGGCGGGAAGTTACAACGCGGACGGCGGCGACCTGGGCCGCGGTTCGGGCACGCAATATGACGTGGCCACGGTGTCGCCGATCTTCTTCCGCTTCGCCATTGAAATCACGAAGCTGGTGGAATACGCGACGGCGGGGCGGGCGCGCGCGGTGGAAAACGCGGCCAAGCGCGAAGTGGTCAACGGCATGAAGCAGTTCCGCGCGTTCCTGGACAAGCTGATGCAGACGGGCGGCAACGGCGTGCTGGGGACGATCGGTTCGTTCGCCACGACCACCTGGACGATGAGCACTCCGCCGGGGGCCGCGCTGGTCTACGTCGGGCAGACGATTCAGGTGTACGACTCGACCTTGACCACCAACCGCGGCACGGCCAACGTGGTGGCGGCCGACCCGATCAGCGCCACGCAGACGATCACGGTGGACGCCAATCCGGGCGGGCTGACCGCCGGCGACGTCATCGTGCACGACGGTCTTTCCGGCGCCAGCCCCGTGTCTCTCTTCGGGATCAAATATCACCAGAACAGCGCGACCACCGGAACGTGGCTGAACCTGAACCGCGCGAGCTACCCGGTGCAACTGGCCACGCCGCGCGTGAATGCCGGCAACGCCGCGCTGACGCCCTCGGCGGTGCGCCTGGCCATCAACAAGGTGAGGAAAGCCCTGGGGATCAACCACGTGAGCAAGCTGATCGCCTACATGGCGGTCGAGCAGGAACACGCCTGGGAAAACCTGGGGATCACCGTGAGCCAGATCATCAAGGAAGGCGGAGGCGCGGGCGGAAACGACCTGGACCTGCTCTTCAGCGGGCGCAAGACCATGAGCGGCGTGCCCATCAAGTCCAGCGTGAATGCGGACCAGACGCGCGTGGATTTTCTGGACCTGTCGCACTGGGGCCGGGCCGTCCTGAAGGACATTGACTTCTACGAGGTCAACGGCAACACGGTGTTTCCGATCTACGGAGCGAGCGGCGGCCTGGCGGCTTCGTATATTTTCTACTTCGACCTGGCCATGCAGGTGTTCAGCGACTCTCCGCGCAGCGGGGCGTTCATTGATTCGCTGGCGCGGCCGACGGGCTACTAATCGGCAAGGCTGTAGCCGCGGTGGAAATTTATCCCGGCCTGGTCGGGAGACCGCGGGACTTTCACCTTCATGATGATTCCATTGCGCAGGAGAAAGGCCCGCCCTCTAAAGAGGGCGGCTACAGCTTTTTTTTCATCCGTGGAGATCGCGCGGGAGAAATACGAGGCGCCGGAGACTGTGGCGCGAGTGCTGCGGCTGGCCGGAGGAGCGAACCGTTTCGGCGAGGCGAATTATCGCGCGGTGTGGGGCTGGAACCGCCTGGCGTGGATCGGCGGAAAGTTCGAGGAGCGAGATGCGCAGAGCGGGACGCTGCTGCGGGAAGTGGTGGAACTGCGGCGGGAACCGAAATATCCGCAGGTGAACCGCTGGCACATCGAGCGGTGGGTGCCGCCGGAAGCGTACGGGTCGCCGCGGACATGGTACGCGCAGACCGTGGAGCGGGCCAACGGAGAGAGCGTGCCGGCGCTGGGGCCGTATCCCGCGCGGGGAGAGTACGAACACTGCTTCACGCTGGAAGGGCCGCGCGGGGAGTTTTTGCAGTTGACGGCGACGATCGCGGAGCGCGTGGCGCGGGCGATCGAGTGGTCGCGATGCCAGCCGCGGGCGGCGCGAAGGGAATCGATCGGGGAGCGGGAGCGGCGCGAGGAGCGGGCGTACGAGAAATGGGCGTACGACGCGCTGGATGGGGGAGCGCCGGTGCTGGCGTAGATTGCACCGGCGGGGAAAGGCCCGCCCTCTGAAGAGGGCGGCTACAGGGTTGCGATGAATCGAATGCAAATCTGGCTGCGGGGAATTGTTGCCGCGGCGATCAGCGGAGCGGCGGGCGGTGTGCTGACGGGATTCGCGGCGGTGGGGATTGATCCGCAGCATTTCAACCTGGCCGCGGGGATTGGCGCGACGATGCGCATCGGGGCGGCGGCGGCGCTGATCAATGCGGTGATCGGCGTGGCGGCGTATTTGCAGAAGTCGCCGCTGCCCGCAGAGTAGTCAGTTTTCAGTTGTCAGTTTTCAGTATGAGAAAGAAGCAGAGGACACGTTATGCCAGTCGTTGGATCTTCGGCTTATAACACGGCGGGGCAGATTACTTCGCTGGTGCGCTCGCTGTTGAATGACGCGCAGGGCAATCTGTTCACGGATGCGGTGCTGCTTCCGTATGCCAATGCGGCGTACCGCGGGGTGCAGCGGGCCCTGGCCAATGCGGGGGCGGGCGGGTTCATGACGGACAACGCGCTGCTGGTGGTTGCGGCGGTGAGTGCGGTGGATGCTTCGCTGCAAGTGGCGATTACCGATGCGACCGTGCCGCCGAATCAGTTGCCCACGGATCTGCTGGCGCCGCTGAAATTGTGGGAGCGGCCCAGCGGCTCGGCGCAGGAGTTCGTGGAGATGGCCGACCTGACGCGGCACGGGGGGCTGCCCTCGGAGGAGCAGGGGGCGGCGCTGAGCGTATGGGAATGGCGCGCGGACGGGCTGTATTTCATCGGGGCCACGCAGGACACGCAGATTCGGCTGCGCTACATCAAATCCTATCCGGATTTGACGGACGCGAATTCGCCGGTGCTGGTGCGCCACGCGCAGGAGGCCATCGCGTACGGGACGGCGGCGCTGGCGGGGTGGGCGCGAGGCTCGCCGCTGGCGGAGAAATGGGATGACGCGGCGCGGGACGCGATCGAGGACCTGGTGAGCAGCGCGGTGCGGCGCGAGCAGCAGAGCGCACGGCGGCGGCGTCCGTTTTCCTCGCGCAGCGGGTACGGAACGATTTAGCGGTCAAGGCAGGGAATAACTTTTATTGCAGAGGAGAGGTCATGCCCATTACGATTTCATTGACACAGAACAACGTGGATTCCAGCGCGAGCAATTTTGTCTATGCCCTGGCCACGCTGACATTTACCGGGAGCTATCCGACCGGAGGGGATACGCTGGACATCACCCAGGTGGCGGACAAGCTGCCCAGCGCGCAGATCGTGCAGGCGTTCGCCGAATCGCAGAACGGCAGCTCGAATTATTATGTGGCGGTGGCCGGAAGCGCGATGAACAATTGGAAGCTCAAGGCGTTCGTCGGCGGGGGCACGGAGATTACCGCGGGGGCCTATCCGGCGAGCGTGACCACGGACGTGGTGCAGCTTTCAATTACGGCGCGGAAACTGCTCTAGCAGTCTGCGGAAAAACTCACTTTATGTGTCATTCCGAGGAGCGTAGCGACGAGGAATCTCTCTTTTGCCGGCCTTTTTCAATGAGAGATTTCTCGCTGCGCTCGAAATGACAAAGCCAGGGACTTTTTTCCGCAACCTGCCAGGGGGGCCGGCGCGGCAGTCCAGCGAGGAGCGATTCGATGCAGGGAATGAGAGCGGCGGCACGAAAGGGAATTGTGGCGGCGGCGCTGGCGATGGGTCTGCTGACGGCGCCGGCGGTGCGGGCGCAGGGGACGCGCAAAGACGACATCGTGTTGAATTCGCGCGGACTTCCGCTGGCCGGGGCCACGGTGCGGGTGTGCACAGCGGCGGGCGCGGGGCAGCCGTGCGCGCCGCTGGCGCAAATCTATTCCGATGCGGCGCTGACGCAGGCGCTGGCCAATCCGACGACGACGGACGGCATGGGCAACTACACGTTTTATGCCGCGCCGGGAAAATACATGATCGAGATTTCCGGGCCGAGCATCACCACGCGGCAGATGGCCAACGTGATTCTGCCCAGCGATCCGACGGCGCCGTCCTTCAGCGGCGCGATCAGCGCGTTTTCACTGAGCCTGGGCGGAAACCTGAGCGTGGGCGGAAGCGCGACGGTCAGCGGAGCGGCAAATTTGAATGGTGGCGGGGCGCTGACCGGGACGTTCAGCGGAAATCCGACGTTCAGCGGGACGCCCTCCTTTGCGGGCGGGCTGACGCTTCCGGCGTCCGGCAATGGCGCTTTGAAGCCGGCGGCGGCGGACTCGGTCCGCTACGTGTCCAATGCGGGCAACGACGCGAACGACGGTTTTTCCTGGGGCACGGCGAAGCTGACGGAAACGGCGGCGTGCGCTTCGCTGCCCGGAGGGAACTCCACCTGCACAGCGGGGACGGGGACGATTTTCATCGCGCCGTCTTTCACCGGAGCCCTACCGGACACTTGGAAAGGGATTGACGTTTACGGTCCCGCCGGATTTGCCCTGGCCGCTCCCGTTTTCAAGGGACCGAATCCGTATGTGGATGTGACGGCCTATGGCGTGCGGGCGGTGACCTACAACGTCGCGCCCGCGATTCCCGGGATTACCGCGAACATGACCGCTGTCGGGACCAGCGCTACCCTCAGCAGCGCGAGCAGTTTTCAGAATGGCGACGGTGTGGTGATTTACGGCGCGGGCGCTGCTCACGCGATGACCACTCCTGGAGCGCCTGCGGTGACTCCCAGCGTGGCTGCGGCTGGTACAGGGACGGGGCTTGTGGTGAATGGCCCTGCTGGCGGAGCGACCACCTACAACTACCAGATTATCGCCAGAGACAAGAATCAGGGCCTTACCGCTGCGAGCGCCGTAGGAACAACCACGACGGGGCCCGCTTCGCTTGGCGTGCAGACGGTGGCGATTACTTCCATCTCCAAGTCAGGGACGACGAACACGGTTGTGACTTCGGCGGCGCATGGGCTGTCTGTCGGTGCCATGGTGGGCATCTTGGGAACTTCGGATGAGCAGGACTTCGCGGGCTGGTTCGTCGTGGCCACCGTCGCGGACAACACACACTTCACTTACGTGAACGGCATGGACAGCAACGCCGGCGCGGGAACCTCCGCGACGGGCGGGACGGCGAGGTGGTGGAACTGCAACCACCTGACTTGGACCGCTGTCACTGGCGCCTGGGAATACTACATCTATGGACGCACGGGAGGATCGCTCACCCTCCTCGGCGTGAGCAAGCCCAGCGGTACCTATGTAGACCTGAGCTGGGATGACTTCGGATCCCCGATGATGGACAATTTCTCGCCTCCTTACTTCGTGCCGAACACGCCTCCGGGGGCGGCCACAAGCGACAGCCTCGTCACGACAATTGCTTCCGGCGCGGGCACGACGACTCTCACCCTGGCCAACGCAGCGGGAACCACGGTTTCCGGGGCCACGATTCTCTTTGACAATGCCCCAAACATCCTGACGGCGGCGACCGCCTCGCGCCAGGGAAACGGGACGGTATATTTTCCCACCACCCCCACCCTCAGTAACAACTATTATGTCGTCAACTCTTACCTGACACTTCCCACCTTTCTGGCTATCTCTCAGGCTGGCACTCTTGTCCTGAATGACACCGTGGAGGTCAGTTCGGCCACCAGATGGTATGGAAACCTTGCTCCGCAAGGGAACGCCGTGCCTTCGTTTGCATTTGAAGGGTATTCGCAAATCGTCACGGGGAGATCCAATCCGGGACTTTACAGCCCCAACCTTTCAAGTTCGTCATTCAAGGGTTTGTGGTTCAGCTGTGGGGTTGTAAACAACTGCGCTTCGGTTATTTTTGACTATCCCTTCGGATCCACGCTGGAGTCGGTGAACTTCAACGGGACAGGCGCCGCAACCGAATACATGGCCACGTATCTGAGTTTTCGTGGGGATGTGGGCAACACTGCCTACTCGAACGCGATTCGGAACATCGCTTTGATCCCCAGCAGCATCACTGCGGGAAGCTCCATGACTCCCTCGTTTTACTGTAACGGATGCGACTTGCTAACCATTGACCGGGTGAACCTGAACAGCCGGGGACTTTTCTACAGAACTTACAACGCGGGGACTCTCAGCATTTCAACCTCAAGATTTCAGGGTGGCATCATACCGTTTCTGACGTTGTACAGCACCGTGAACGGGTCACAACTCAACGCGACTATCAAAGACATTCAACTGGATACCATGCCCCACGCGACGATTGCGAATCTGTTCCCTGTAACTGCAGCCTGGCGTGGTGCTATGACCCTCATAAACTCCGGCGCCCCATCAAGCAGCGGTACCGGTATTCCTGCAAATACAACCGGAAGCCCCCTTACCCATCTCATCGTTGGCGGCGTATATACCTCAGAGGCTAACCAAAACATCCAGTCTTCCACTCTCGATACGGGTTCTTTCTCGGACAACTCCGTGCAGGTGGCAGGCGCCAATGGGGCAATGGGATATGCGCTTGTATCCAGCACAGCGCCCAGTGCGGCGGTTTCAGCGGGTGGCAGCACGGCTCTTGGAACCTATACTTTCAGGGTCACTTGGATCGACGTGAATGGGAGGGAAAGTTTCTACAGCGTTCCAAGCAGTCCTGTAACCACCACCAGCGGCAATCAGACGATTACCATAACTCCCCCCGCTGCTCCTGTCGGAGCGACCGGCTGGTATCCCTATTACAGCCCTGGAGCAGGTTACGCCAGGCTTCCCGGTGCGCCGCTTACGCTGGGAGTTCCTTATGTAATGGGTACCATTTGGGGGAACAGCCTTCCATCAAGCAATCAGGCGTTGACGGCGGGAGCTTCCAGCGGGGGACTCTTCGGACAGCAGCTTGTTCTCACCGGAGGGGGATTCAAGAACACGATTGCAGGAACGTTCACGGCGAACCGCACGCAGACTTTGCAGGACGCGACGGATACGTTCGTCTACCGGAACACGGCTGACACCCTGACGAACAAGACGCTGACTTCGCCCGCGCTGACCACGCCGGTGATCGGAGGCGGTACGGCGCTGACGGTCTACCGCCGGATCGCGGTTTCGCTTTCTCCGGCGGCGGTGGCGGCAAATACGTGCGCGGCGCAGAGCTTCACCGTAACGGGTCTCGCGGCGGGGGATATTCTCATTGCCGTGAACAAACCGACCGAGCAGGCGGGGTTGAGCGTCTTGCCCGGGCACGTTTCAGCGGCGAATACGGCCACGCTGAATTTCTGCAATCACACCGCGGCTTCAATCACCCCAACAGCCGGCGAAAGCTATAACTTCGTCGCCGTGCAATAGTCGAGCAAGGAAAGAACCGGGCGCCTTCCTGCGCGCCCGGAGCGGCCCCTGCAACCAAACGCGGAAAGGAACAAAACGCAATGCCAGAGCAGAGCGAAGTGGCGTGCCTCGTCAATATCTGTCCGGAGAAATGGCCGGCGCGGCACCGGACGTATTTTGGTTCGCTGGAGATTCAGTCGCCGGCGGCGGGAGAGACGTACGCGATCACGCCGGTGCGCGCCTGCCGGGGCGTGATTGACCTGGGCGACAAACGCATCATGGAGTACGCCATCTCGGCGCGGGAAGTGGCCGAGGACATCGCGCGGGAGTTGAACGGGGACTCCGGCGAGGGCAGTTTTCATGGCGTGTTCGTGGCCGCGGGAAAAACGCCCACGGAGGGGGAGCTCAGCGGAGCGCGGCAGCGCCTGCGGGAATTCCACGTGCGTCTGGTGGCCGCGGCGGACCTGGAATGGGAGCGCACGCGCAATCCCATGTTCATCACCGACCTGGAGCGGCGCGCGGCGCGGCAATTGGGCCTCGAAAAGCCCTGGCTGTATGACGCCAGACCAGCGGTGGAATGTCCCGTGTGCGCGGAGCGCATCAAGCCGGGCGTGGCGGTGTGCCGCGGCTGCGGAGCGATTCTGGACCGGGCGCGCGCGGCGCAGTTCGGTTTGATCGCGCCGGAAGAAGAAAAAAAGCCGGCGGAAGCGCAGAAGAAGAACGGCGGCAAGTAAGGAAGGGACCGGACGGAAATGACCACCGCGGGATCATTCGACGCACCGATTGAGATTTTCGGCGGGCTGGTGACGGATATGTCGCCGGCGGACCTGCCGCACGGGGTGTCGCCGGACTGCCAGGACGTGGTGTTCAGCAGCGGGGGAGTGGCCACGCGTCCGGGATTGCAGGCGCTCTATGGTCCGCTGGCGGGAAATCCCACGGTGAATTATTTGAAGACGTACGTGACGCCGGGCGGGACGGCGCGCGCGATGGTTTTCGACGGCAACGGCGTGCTCTACAAGGAAACGACGCCGGGCACGCTGGCCACGGTGGCCTCGGGGATGGCGCAGAATGCGTTTGCCAATTCGGCCTCGGCGTTCGGGCGGGAATATCTGGCCATCGGCGACGGGCGCGCGGGCAACGACGCGCCGCGGCAGTTCGACGACACCTACCTGGACCGCGTGAGCCAGGGCGGGCCGGGAGCGGCGCCAACAGTCGTGGACGAAAACGCGGTGGTGAGCGTAGCGGCCAGCCCGAATGGGGCGACACAGCCGGCGGCGGTGGCGATTGCGGCGAGTCCCGGCGGAGCGACGGAGAACGGTTTCCTGGTGACCCTCACGACTTCGTCGGCGCATGGGCTCGCGGCGGGGCAATCGGTGACGATCGCGGGCGTGGGCGTGGCCGGATACAACGGAACGTTCGCGGTGCTCTCCGTGCCCAGCGGCACGCAGTTCACCTACGTGGCCGGCGCATCCGGACTGGCGGCTTCGGGCGGGGGCACGGCGGCATCGGCGATGGCGACGATCACGACGACAACGGCGCACGGGTTCTCCGTAGGGCAGATGGTGACGATCGCGGGAGTGGGCGTGGCCGGATACAACGGAACGTTTGCGGTAACGGCCGTGCCGGACGCGACGCATTTTACGTTCACGGCGGCGAGCGGCGGGCTGGCGGCTTCCGGCGGCGGGACGGCCGCTGCGGCGGGAAATATTGATGCGGGCGTGCACCAGGTGAGCGTGATTTTCCAGACGCGGCAGGGATATCTCACCAAGCCGGGCCCGGCGTCGAGCTGGACGGCGAGCGGGGGAAAGCGCGCGGTGGTGACGAACATTCCCACGGGGCCGGGAAACGTGGTGGCGCGGATCTTGTGCTTCAGCGGAGCGGGCGGAGCGAGTTTCTTCTACGTGGGGAGCGGAGCGACGCTCTACAGCGGCAACATGATCCTGGGGGACAACGCCGCGACGTCGGCGGTGGTGGATTTTTCCGACGCCGTGCTGCTGGCGGCGACGAACGTGGACGCGCTGTTTCGCCAGGTGGAGCTGGGAGCGTGCGCGGGCGCGACCAATTACGCGCAGCGGCTTTTCTGGTGGGGCGAGCGCAACAAAATGAACAATTGGGTAAACCTGGGATTCGACGGCGGGTTCACCGGGCCGCTGCTGCCGCATTATCCCCTGGGATGGACGCCGGACGCGGTGTACGCACCGGGAGGAACGGACGAACAGAGCTTCGTGGCCTGGGGCGCGTCGTACTCCATCGTGGGGAACGGAACGACGGCGACGCGCGGGCTCGTGGCGCAGAGCGCGGTGCAGGACGCGCTGGGCGTGGCGCTGATCGCGGCGGGAACGGACTACACGGTGCGGGCGCGCTGCGCGCGCAATGCGCTGCTGGCGCAGGGAACGCTGCACGTGCATCTCTACAGCGCGAGCGGCGGAATCAACACGGCCGGCTTGCAGCTCACCGCTGCGCAACTGACCACCGGCTATGCGGAATACACGGCGCAACTGACCGGGCCGCTGGCGGCGATTCCCGCGGATTTGGCGCTGCGCGTCTACGCGGACGGCACGCCCACGCAGAACGGGCGATTTTACATCGACAACATGGAGATTTTCCCGACGCTGCAGCCGGTGAACGCGGCGCTCGTACGCGCCAGCGGCGCGGAGAACCCGGAGAGCTACGACGGAATCAGCGGCTTCCTGAGCGTGGCGGAAAACGACGGGCAGGCGGTGCGTGCGGCGTTCAAGCTGCGCGAGCGGTTCTATTTCGTGAAGGAGCATTCGCTGCATGCCACGCAGGACGACGGAGTGAACGAGCCGGCGCTGTGGTCGCTCACGGAGATTTCGAGGAAAGTGGGAACGCCGTCGGTGCGCGGCGTGGCCGTGGGCGAGGACTGGGCGGTGATCGCGCACCGCACCGGGCTGTATCTGTTTTCCGGCGGCGAGCCGGTGAAGATTTCGCAGGAAGTGCAGCCGCTGTGGAACACCATCAACTGGCAGTACGGGCATACGCTGTGGACGGCGGTGGATACCAAGGAGCGGCGCATCCTGGTGGGAGCGCCGTTCGGCGCGGCCACTTCGCCGAACATGGTGCTCATGCTGGATTTCCGCGATCTGGACGGCGCGGACCAGATTGCCTCGCGCCCGCCGATCAATATCACCTACGCCGGGCGCAAGACGGCGGCGGACAAATCGCGCAAGTGGTCGCCGTGGACGATCGCGGCAAACTGCTGCGCGGCGCTCGAGCGCACGGACGGAACGGCGGCGGTGGCCTTCGGCGGGGGGATTCCCGGGGTGGGCGGCGGGGCAGCCACGGGGAAATCGTACACGCTGAGCGACGCGCAGCTTTCCGATGACGGCGCGGCGATTGCCAGCTACTACACCACGCACTATTTTCCGGAGCGCGCGATGGAGCTGCAACTGGACCTGGGGGCGCACCGCAAGCTGTTTTCTTTTTTGACGATGTATGCGGAGGGCGCGGGAACGCTGGCGCTGACGGCTTACGTGAATACGCCCGGCGCGGCGCAGGCGCAGCAAGCCCTGCCGCTGAGCACGCCGGGAATGAAGGACCTGGAGCTGCCGGTGAACGTGGCGGGGGAGCGCGTGGCGTTTCGCGTGGGGACCAGCGCGGCCGGGGCGTGGTTTCGGTTGCAGAAGTTTACGCCGTCGCTGCGGCGCGACCCGTGGGCGCCGGTGCGGGGAGGGAATTAGGGAAAGGAAAAAACGCACAGCCAGGAATGGCTGTGCTATCGAAGAGCGCGGCCGTGAATAGGCACGGGTCAGGAGGGGCGGTCGAGCAGATCGCGGAGTTTGCGCACGAGTTCGTCCATGGCGAAGGGTTTGCCAAGAAATTCGTGGCCAGGAGCGAGACTGCCGCGGAGAATATCGGCGTCGGCGGTGTATCCGGAAATGTAAATGACCTTAATGCCGGCGCGGGCCTGGCAGATCTGTTTGGCCAGGGCCGGGCCGGTCATTCCGGGCATGACCGCGTCGGTGACGAGGGCATGAATTTTGCCCTGGAAGGCGGCGGCGAGTTCGAGAGCCGCTTGGCCGGAGGATGCGGAAAGCACGTGAAAACCTTTCGAGGAGAGATATTCCTCGGCGACCAGCCGGACTCCTTCTTCATCGTCGGCCAGCAAAATGGTTTCGCAGCCGTGCGCCGAAACAGCCGCGGGGAGATTCTGCAGGCTCGTTTCCGGCGCGGCGGCCTCCGGGAGAAGAATCGTAAAGATGGCGCCGTGGCCGGGCTTGGATTCGACGCCGATCCAGCCGTCGGCTTGGCGGACGATGCCGTAAACGGTGGCCAAGCCGAGGCCGGTGCCCTTGCCGACGACTTTGGTGGTGAAGAAAGGCTCGAAGATATGCTCCTGCGTGGCGGCGTCCATGCCCTCGCCGGTATCCTTGACCACGATTTTTACATAATTGCCGGGAATAATTTCGGGATGTTCGAGGAAGCAGGGTGAATCGGCGGAAACGCGGGAAGTGTGCACGCTGACCAGACCGCCGCGGGGCATGGCGTCGCGGGCGTTGACCACCAGGTTGAGCACGACCTGCTCGATCTGGCCTTCGTCGGCGCGAATCCACAGGGGCGCGGAGGAGAGGTCCAGGCGCAGCTCGATTTCCGCGCCGACCAGGCGGTGCAGCAGGGAAGCGGTATCGGCCACGACGGCGCAAAGATTGAAGACGCGCGGCTGAACGATTTGGCGGCGGCTGAAGGCCAGCAGTTGCTGGGTGATGGAAGCGGCGCGGTCGGCCGCTTTCTGGATGGATTCGATGTCGCGCAGCAGGTCGGGGCGGGCAGCGGAACGGCCCGCGAGAAGTTCGGCATGGCCGCGAATGACCATGAGGAGATTATTGAAATCGTGCGCGACGCCGCCGGCGAGCTGGCCCACGGCTTCCATTTTCTGGGAGCGGCGGAGCTGATCTTCGAGAGTGCGGCGCACGGTGATGTCGTAGCTGACGCCGATGGTGCGGGTGGCGCGGCCGCCGCGGTCCAGGATGGCGCGGCCGCGGGCAAAGATCCAGTGCACGGAGCCGTCCGGGTGGAACACGCGGAATTCCATAATGCCGGGGTCGCCGGTCTTGAGACCCCGGATCAGCACTTCCCGGAAAGCGTTGCGGTCTTCGGGATGGATCAGGGGGAATAATTGCTCCATGGTGGCGGGAGCCTGCTCCGGACGAACTCCGTAGAGAGCGCAGTGGCGTTCGTCCCAGGAGAGCTTGCCCGTCTGCGCATCCCAGGACCACATGCCGAGATCGGCGGAGTCCAGGGCCAGGTGCAGGCGTTCGCGGGATTCGCGGAGGGCTTCTTCGGCGAGTTTGTGGCTGGTGATGTCGTAGAGGATGCCGTAGATGACCGGAGTTTGCGAGGAGGAGCTGTCCAGAATGACGGCTTCATCGCGAAACCAGAGGCAGCGCCCGTCGCGGGTCATCATGCGGTATTCGGACAAAATCGGCACGCCGGTCTGGCGGCAGCGCTCCTCGGAGGCCAGAGCGGCTTCACGGTCATCGGCATGGATGCAGTCGTACCAATTGCGCGGATTGGCGATCCATTCCTCGGGAGAAAATCCGAGGTAATCCTGGATGCGCGGGCTGACGTAGGACCATTTGCCGGTGGGACCGAGTTCGCAGATGTAAACGATGCCGGGGAGGCGCTCGACGAGCGAGCGATAAAGTTCCTCGCTCTGGCGCAGAGCGGCCTCGGCGTGGACGCGGGCGTCGATATTCTGGGCGACGCCGGCCAGGCGCAGAATTTTTCCGGATTCATCGCGGATGGCGCGGCCGTGAATGGCGCGCCATTCGATTGAGCCGTCGCGGAACTGCGCGCGGAAGTCGAGGGAAAAGGGTTTGCCAAAACTCATGGCCTCGCCGATGGCGCTGCGCACGCGCGGCAGGTCGTCGAGGTGCACCATATTGAGAATGTCGTCCAGCGTGGGGACAAACTCCTCGATGCCGGGATGGCGGAAGAGCCGGGCCATCTGCTCGTCATGGTGGCCTTTGCCGGTGACGGCATCCAGTTCCCAGGCGCCCATCTCGGCCAGGTCCATGGCCAGCCGCAGATGCTCCTGGGAGACCCGCAGGGACTGCTGGCTTTCCCGGTAGTCGGTGATGTCGGTGAGGAATCCCTGCACGAAGAGAGGCTTGCCGTCGGCGCCCTGAGAAACGCTGATGGTTTCGCGCACCCAGCGAGGGGAATTATCTTTTCCGGTAATCCGGTATTCCAGTTCGCAGCGGCCGCCCTTTTCCAACACGCGCTGCCTGTCGTCCAGAACCCTCGCGGAGTCCTCCGGGTAAACCCGCTCGGTCCAGTTCTGTTTGCGGGCCACCCAGTCCCGCGAGGAGATGCCCGTGAGGGATTCGATCTGCGGGCTGACGCACTGCCAGTGAGCGGAATCGCTGACGGGCGCGATATAGCACGTGGGCGCGATTTTGAGAAACGTGGAGGGGCCCGGCGAAACCGAATCAACGGCCAGGGCAGTCGTACGCACCCGGCCGGGCGTCTCGCTGGCCGTATCCGAAAGGGTCAATTCCGCTTCCGTGGATCTGTTATTCGCGCCTTGCATACACCCCATGCCTTTGCGGCAACCGTGAGAGGGAAGCCGTAAAGTCTTTTCCCTGCTGCGGCCAGTATTCGGTCCACCCATGGCAGTGTCAATAGGACGAAGAGGCTAGGGCCGAAAACTTGCAATCCCATTCCTTATGCTGACAATTAGCCAACTCGCAACGTACAAGGACCGCGATCCGCACCTTTACGAAACGCTGACCAAGATTGTCGCGGCGGTGAACGCCACGGCGCAGCGCGCCGGAGTGGACCCCGGCATGGCCATGGCCGCGCCCGCGGCGGTGGCCGCGCTGGCGGTGCGCGCGGCCAACGGCTGGTTTGACCTGGCCATCAGCGACCCGGCGGGAACCCGCCCGGGGCTATTCTATTTCGCCGAGTCGGACACCTCGCCGGCCTTCTACTCTCCGCGCGTCTATTTTCTGGGCGCTTCGCGCAATCTCTATGTGCAGCTGGGCAATCAGACGCTCTATTGGCGGGCCTATTCGCAATATCTCGGCTCGCTTCCTTCCGCTCCGGTGGCCTTTGGCAATCCGCCCATCGCCGTGACCGGCGGCGGAAGTTCCGGGCCGCCGCCGCTGCCTTCGAGCGGAAGCGGGGCCTTGAGCGGCGGCGCGGTGCGCGGAGGAAATGGATTCGGCGCGCCGGGGTCGGTTCGCGGGAAAGCATCGCTGCTGTGAACGTGCGGGAATATTTTCCCGAGGATCTGCAAGCGCTGCGAGAGATTCACGCGGCGCAGGGATTTTCTTATCCGCTGCCGGACCTGGACAATCCGCTGTTTGTGACTCGGCTGGTGCTGACGGAGGGGGAAGAAAGCGGCGAGGGAGGACGGATCGCAGGGGCGGCGCTGCTGCGGCTGACGGCGGAGGCTTATCTCCTGCTCGATCCGCGCCTGGGAACCCCGCAGGAGCGCTGGGAGCGCATCCTGGCGCTGGAGCGCGCCGCGGAGAGCGATGCCTGGCGGCGCGGACTGGAGGACGTGCACGCCTGGCTGCCGCCGGAAATCGCGGCACAATTCGGGAGGAGGCTGGCGCGGCGCGGATGGGTGCGCGACGACGTCTGGACGCCCTATTGCAAGCGGCTGGGCGGGGCGAGTGGTTGATCCGCGCGGCAGCGCACGGACGATTTTGTTTGCAACTCGAAATTGATAATTTTCAGGAGGCACCATGGGACGTGGAGCACAGGCAGCAACGCAGCAGGCCAGCGATCAGGAGCGCGCGCGCATCAACGCGCTGAATCAGCAGTTTCTGGGACAGCAGTCGCAACTCGGCAATTTCCTGATTCCGCAATATCAGAACCAGGCGCAGAATCCCGGATTGAGCGCGGCGGACAAGGCCGCGGTCACCGGGCAGTCCATGGGCGCGCTGGGCAGCGCCTATGACGCGCTGCAGCAGTCGGCGGCCAACCGCGTGGCCCGCACGCGCAACTCGGCGGGCTTTGGCGAATTGGCCGACGATCTGGCGCGGCAGCGCGGCAGGGAAGCGGCCGGCCTCGCGCAGCAGAACCAATTGGACTTCTCGAACGAGGCCTACCGGCGGCGCATGGCCGCGCTGCAGGGGCTTTCCGGGCTCTTTGGCGTGGATACGAGCCTGCTCGGGCGCACCCTGGGGCTTCCCGCGGAGCTGATCAACGCGCGGGCCAACGCTTCGCGCGGCGGAAGCGGATTTTTCTCCTCGCTGGGCTCGTCGCTGGGCAGCACGCTGGGCGCCGCGCCCGGAATGTTCCTCTAGTTCGCGGCGGAAAAACTAAATTGTAAGTGTCTGCAGCACTTGAAGTTGAGATTCTTCGTCCCGGTAAAAAACACCGGGACTCAGAATGACAAATTCCGCTTATTGTGCAACCCGCTAGTCCGCGGCGGGGAAAACTTCGTTAAAAGGAAAAAACTCCTTGCCCCATTTCAATATAGCTGTCGCGGGCAGCCTGCTGGCCGGACTCGCGCAGTTCGCCCTGTTCTTGCGCTGGCTGCACCGGCGCATGCGCGACGACGAAATCGCCCGCACCTTCGTGCGCGATGTGGCCGTCAATCACCTGCCGCACATCTATTCCGCGCTGCGCGAGATCGCCGGCCTTCAGGGTGTGCGCCTGAGCGAGCCGCCGCTGGTGCAATTCATCGAAGTGAACGGCAAGGCACGCTGGCGCAGCCGCCCGGCGGCCCACTGCGGGAAAAATCGAAAACATGAACATGCCTACGGAAAATCTGCTGGCCCTGGCGCGGGAGGCCGCGGCCGCTCACGCGCTTGATGCGGCGCTGGTCTGCGCCGTAATCGAGCAGGAGTCCGCCTGGAATCCCTGGGCCATGCGCTACGAGCCCGCGTTCTACGCCAAATACGTGGCGCCGCTGTGCGCCGGCCCCGATGGAATCGGGGCCGGCCATGCGCTCTCGCCCACCGAAGCGCAAGCGCGCGCTTTTTCCTGGGGCCTGATGCAGGTGATGGGGCAAGTCGCCCGGGAAAACGGTTTTTCCGGGCGTTATCTGGCGGAGCTGTGCGACCCCGCTGCAGGCATTGCCGTGGGCTGCACGGTCCTGGCAAAGAAGCTGGCGGCCGCAAAAGGCGACCTGAATCGCGGACTGCTGGCGTGGAACGGCGGGGGCAACGCCGCTTATCCGGCGCAAGTGCTGGCGCGCACGAGCAGATATTCCTGAGCGATGAAACTTGCGATTGCGAACAACGGAACGGTGATGAATTATTTCTCCAAACTGCGGCTGGTACTGGTGATTCTTGGCGGACTCTTTGTGACCGCATTTTTGGTGCGCGAAGAAATGGCCTGGCGTCAGGAGCGCGGGCAGCTGGAAGCGGAGATCCGCGCGGCGCATGGTGCCGCACGGCAAGCTGTAAGCAGGCAGCGTAAGCGGGAGTCCGAACTGCAGCAGGCCTTGCGGCAAATTGATGAACGCAAGCGCAATGCGAATACGCCAGAAGAGGTCGTGCAGGCCCTGCCGCGCGAACTGCCGCTACCAGCGCCGATCACCTTGCCGGCGAAGAACGCCCGGCAGCCAGAGGGTTCGCAGCAGCACGGGGCGACGGCGCAGGCCCAGGTGCCGGAGCATCCCGCCGCAGCGCTGCCCGTCGAGGACCTGAAGCCGCTCTACGACTTCGCGCTGAATTGCCGGGCCTGCCAGGCGCGCCTGGCGGCTTCCGAGGCCAACCTGGCCGACGAACGGCAGAGACGCATGGCCGTGGAAAGGGAACTCGCCGCAGAGACCAAACTGGCCCGCGGCGGCGGTTTCTGGCGGCGCGCGGGGCGTGCTGCGAAATGGTTTCTAGTGGGCGCAGCAGCCGGCGCCGTCGCGGCCAGCGCGCGGCGATGACTCAAAGTTTTCTGGGATAAATTGATACCTGCAAGAAAGAACATCTGGAGGATTCAAGCAGCCGCGGCGCGCGGCGGCGAGGCTGGCGTCTCCCCCCACGCCAGCCTCGAACAGAAGAGCACCGGAACACGAAAGAGCGCCAAGGCCGCCACATTAATATATAAAAAAAGGCTTGACATCGAGTCCCATAACGGATATTATGTTAACTAATAAGAGTAGCTCGTTTTTGGGGTCATTTCACGCCCTACCCGCCTCCGCAATTCCCAGCAAACCACTTCTTCCCTCCCAAGCCTCATGAAATGAGTGAGTTGGACGGCTAGCGCGCCTTCGCCTTGCTCTTCTGCTGTTCCAGTTCGTAGCGAATGAATTGCTCCAGTTGGGCCGGGTCGGCCCCAACCATGCGCCGCCCGTTGATGAACACTGTCGGCGTGCTATTGACCTCCAGCTTGCGCCCGTTCTCGAAGCTGGCGTCCACGGCAGCGGCGGCCTGTGGGCCGGCCATGCACGACTTAAACGTGTCCAGATTGAGGCCGGCCTGCGCGGCAAAGTCGGTCATTTTGGTCCAGGCATTTTCCGCGGAGATGACCGGCTGATCCTCGTAGATGCGGTCATAGAACGTCCAGAACGCCTTGGGATCCTGCTGGTAGGCGCAACGGGCGGCGATCGAGGCGGTCTTGGCCCAGGGATGGATATTTCCCAGAGGAAAATCCTTGAAGACCAGGCGGACCTGCGGGTAATTGGGCAGGACGGCGCGGACGGTGTCATGGAACTGTTTGCAGACCGGGCACTCGAAGTCGGCGAATTCCACGATGGTGATGGCTGCTTTGGGGTCGCCGGTCGAGGGCGCGTCAGCCAACTGGATGGCTTGCATGGCATCCGCGGTCTGATTGCGGGAAAGGTCGGTGACCTCCGCGCGCAGGAGATATTGGCCGTCGCGGGTGACGTAGAATTTCGCGGTCTCTTTCTGGCCGGAGACGTCGAGATCCACCATCGTCTCCAGCAGTCCCGCCACGGGCGATTCCTTCAGCGGCCCCACCGCAAGATGCACCTCCGGCCCCCAGGCATAGAGGTCGCGGAGATAGGCTTCAATCTTCCTGGGAATATCGGCATTGCCCGTGGCGGGGGCTGCGGAGACCGGCTTGGGAGTCTGCGGCGGCTTGGCGGAGTCCTGCGCGCGGACGGGAGCGGCCTGAGCGGCCAGCAAGAATGCGCCAAGAAAGAGAAAAACCAGGCGGGCGAGCGAGCGGCAATGAGTCACGATGAGTCTCCTGTCTTTAGGGAATAAATTTTTGCGCAATGGGAAACGGGCGGCCAAAGCCGAACGCGCGAGAGGTTATTTTCAGACCCGGCGCGGCCTGCTTGCGTTTGTACTCGTTGCGGTCCACGCGCAAGGCGATGTCGCGGACCAGGCCGAGGTCAAAATCATAATGAGAGGCGATCTCCTCGGGGCTGCGCAGGTCCTCGATATAGGCTTTGAGGATGCGGTCGAGGACGTCATAGGGCGGCAAGCTGTCGGAATCCTTCTGATTGGGGCGCAGTTCGGCGGAAGGAGGCTTTTCGATGGTCGAGCGGGTGATCAGTTCCCTTTCGCGGTTAATAAAGTCCGCCAGGGCGTAGACCATCATCTTGGGGACGTCGGAGATCACCGCGAGGCCCCCGGCCATGTCGCCATAGAGGGTGCAATAGCCCACGGCGTTTTCCGATTTGTTGCCGGTGCTGAGCACCATGGAGCCGAATTTATTGGAGAGGGCCATCAGGAAATTGCCGCGAATGCGCGCCTGAATATTTTCTTCGGTTACATCGGCGGGGCGGTCGCCAAAGGCGGAGCGCAAGGCCTTGCGGTAGGCGTCAAAGACGTCGTTGATGGGCAGCACGAGGAATTCAATGCCCAGATTTTCGGCCAGTTGTTTGGCGTCGCTGCGGCTGCCCGCGGAAGAAAAGGCGCTGGGCATGGCCACGCCCAGGACATTTTCCTTGCCAATAGCCTCCACGGCGATGGCCGCCACGACCGCGGAGTCAATCCCGCCGCTCAAGCCGATGATGACCTTGCGGAAGCCGCATTTGCGCACGTAGTCGCGCGTGCCGGTCACCAGCGCCTGGAAAGCGTATTCGAGTTCGTCGGCGGGCTGCGTGTGCAGGTCGCCGAATCCGCTGGCGGTATCGAAGAAGACCATATCCTCGGCGAAGGCGCAGGCCTGTGCGGCAATAACCCCGTCGGCGCGCACGGCCATGCTGGCGCCGTCAAAGACCAGCGTATCGTTGCCTCCGACTTGATTGACGTAGACGACCGGGCGTTTGTGGTGCAAGGCCAGCGAGCGGAGCATTTCGCGGCGCAGGGAGCGCTTGTCGATGGTGCAGGGCGAGGCGGAGATATTGATCAGCACGTCAGTTCCCTGCTGCATGAGGCTGGTGACGGGATCGCGCTCGTAGCGCTGCTTGGACCAGAAATTCTTGTCGTTCCAGACGTCCTCGCAGATGGTGATGCCCAGCTTCAGGCCGCCGAAGGAGTAGACGGACTGTTCGGCGGCGGGTTGAAAATAGCGCGATTCATCGAAAACGTCATAGGTGGGCAGGAGCATCTTGCTCTGTTCAAACTGGATGCGGCCATTGGCCAGCAGGGCGGCCTTATTCGCGATGGGTTTGCCCTGGGAAACATTGGTTCTCCCTACGAAGCCGACAATGGACGGGAGGGGAATCTTTTCGGCCAGGGCCGCCAGCTCGCGCAGATTGCGCTCGATGAACGCGGGGCGTTCGAGGAGATCTTGCGGAAGATAGCCGCACAGGCACAACTCGGAAAAGACGGCCAGATCCGCTCCGCTCCGCCGGGCCTGCTCGGCCAGGGCCAGAATGCGCGCGGAATTGCCGGCAAAGTCCCCGACGGTGGGATTGAACTGCGCAAGGGCAATCTTCATGGCTGCCGTTTAGAATACGAACGTTACCCCAGGATTGCAAACGAAAGCCGGCCAGGAGCGGCACGAAAAAAGCCCCCGAAGACCGCTTCGGGGGCTTGTACAAACGAATTGCGAATCACCGCAACCTAGGCGCTGAAGGAACTGCCGCAGCCACAGGTGCTCTTGACGTTGGGATTGTTGAACTTGAAGCCGGCGCCTTCCAGGCTCTCGATGTAATCCACTTCCACGCCATCGAGATACATCGAACTCATCTGGTCCACGACCACCTTGAGTCCCTCGAATTCCAGGACGTTATCGGCTTCGCTGGACTGGGTCTCAAAAGCCATGTGGTATTGAAATCCGGAGCAGCCGCCGCCCACCACGCCAATGCGCAGGGCTACCGGCGAAGGATTCTGCATGCTCATGATTTCCTTGATCTTGGTGGTCGCCACGGGCGTCAAATTAATCATAATTTCATTCTCCTTCGCGCGCAGGTCTGGCTGCGACTTTCTTCCTGAACCAGTATAGCAGAAATGCCCCGGCCTTGCCCGGCGGTTTCCTCCCCGTGCTTCCTGAGCAACCCCTCGCGGCATGATTTTTGCGGCGGGAGGCAGTTGGCCTACAATGGAGAGTAGGTCGTTCATCGGAAAAGGGAGAGCATGACACACAAAGTTACATTACTTCCAGGCGAAGGAATCGGCCCGGAGGTGGCCGAGGCCACCAAGCGGATTCTGGAAGCGGCCGGCGTTTCCATTGCCTGGGATGAGTTCGACGCCCGCGCCACGCGGGAAGGCCAGCAAGGGCCGCTGCTGGACGAGGCGGCGGTGGAATCGGTGCGCCGCAACAAGGTGGCCCTGAAGGGGCCCATGGCCACGGCGGTGGCCGGGGGCGCGCCCAGCGTCAACGTGGCCCTGCGCAAAAAGCTCGATCTCTACGCCAACCTGCGGCCGGTGCGCAACCTGCCGGGGGTGAAGTCGCGCTTCGAGAACGTGGACATCGTGATTGTGCGCGAAAACACGGAAGACCTTTATTCCGGGCTGGAGCATGAAGTGGTCCCCGGGGTGGTGGAAAGCCTGAAAATCATCACGGAGAAGGCTTCCACGCGCATCGCGCGCTTCGCCTTCGACTACGCCAAGCGCAAGAATCGCAAAACCATTCATGCGATTCACAAAGCCAACATCATGAAACTGTCCGACGGGCTTTTCCTGCGCAGCGTCCGCGCGGTGGCCGCGGAATATCCCGCGATCACCTACAAAGAGATGATCGTGGACAACGCCTGCATGCAGTTGGTGATGAATCCGCAGCAGTTTGAAGTGCTGGTGCTGCCCAATCTGTATGGCGACGTGGTCAGCGACCTGGGAGCGGGACTGGTGGGCGGGCTGGGCGTGGTGCCCAGCGCCAATATCGGCGACGATGCGGCCCTTTTTGAGGCCGTGCATGGCACCGCGCCGGACATTGCCGGCAAGGGCCTGGCCAATCCCACCGCGCTGCTGCTCAGCAGCATCATGATGCTGGATCATCTGGGCGAAGGAGCGGCCGCGCGGCGGATCGAAGAGGCCCTCGAAGTGGTCTACCGCGAAGGAAAACACACCACCCGGGATGCGGGCGGAACCGCGGGAACCGCGGAATTCACCGACGCGCTGATCGCGGCTCTGGCGCTGGCGCCTGTTCATTGAGGAGCGCTTCCCTTCCCGATTGCCGATTAAAAAAACTCCATTTCGGCGGCCAGTCTTCGCCGGACTGGCCTTGATTTTCGGTCCTCCGCGTGGCATGCTCAGTACCCGTACGGACACAGCGAAAGCAAGAGAGGCTATGCAATACACGCGATATCCCGAGCGCCGCCGCACCGTGCGCGTTTCCCTGCAAATGCCCGTGCACATCGAAGGGCGCGGCGCCGATGGAAGCAAGGTTCATTACCGCGCGCTGACGCAGAACCTCAGCGCGGACGGCGCGCTGCTCCTCCTGGACGCGCGGGACATCGCCCCCGGCCAGCCCCTGATGCTGACGAACGAAGTAACCTCGGAAAGCATGAAGTGTTTCGTGGCTTCCGTGCGCGAGAGCCGCGACCGCAAGCAGGGCGTGCAGCGCTTCGTGGGCGTGGGCTTTTCCATTCCGCAGAAGAATTTCTGGCACATCTTTTTTCCCAAGGCGGGCACGCGGCAAGCCACGCGCTCCGCGCGCACCGGCGGACTGATCGCCAGCGAAATCCGGCGCATTAATCTCCTCGAAAATTAGCTCTAAGCACAGAAGTTGCCCCGTTATAGTCGCGGGTGACTCGCGACGGGCGACTCGTGCAAACCAGCGCAAGCGCCCTCCCGCGGCGCAACTCCAGAGTGTGCCTCAGCGGATGGGCGGCGCGTAGAGGTGGTAGAGCAGAAAATAGACCAGGACGCCGGTCGAGGAAACGTAGAGCCAGATGGGCAGGGTCCAGCGGGCGATGGCGCGATGGCGCTCGAATTCGCCCCGCCAGGCACGCTGTATGGTCAGCAGGGCCAGGGGAAGAACCAGAACAGCCAGCAGCGTATGGGAAAGCAGCAGGGCGAAATAAAATATGCGGATATTTCCCTGCCCCTGAAAATGAACGCTGCCCACGCGCGCATGGTAAATCAGATAGGAGACGAGAAAAGCGGTGGAGCATAAAAACGCCGAGCCCATGCAGGCCTTGTGCGCCTGAATCCATTTGCGGCGGATGAAGCCGTAGCCGGAAATCAGCAGCAGGGCGCTCAGACCGTTCAGGGACGCATTGAGAGTCGCTTGAGAAATCATCGGCGCGGGCGAATCCTTCTACCGGGGCATCTTGTCGTAAAGCATCAGTCCGAGCAGCACCGGGATATGCAGGACCGTGGCGTGCATGAGCCATTTGGCGCGCTGGTTGCTCCTCACGGCGGAGGCCCACAGGCAGACCTGCACCAGCGCCAGGCTGGCGATAAACGCGCCGGAGAAATAGCGCATGCCGGTAAGGCCAAGCACGGCGGGAAGCACGCTGACGGCCACCAGGGCCGAGGCGGTCAGCAGAATCTGGCGAAAGGTGCGCGTGCCGTCCTCGTCGTCCACCACGGGAAGCATCAGGATGCCCGCGCGGGCGTAGTCCTCGCGGTAAATCCAGGCGATGGCGTGGAAATGCGGGAACTGCCAGAGAAAGAGAATGGCGAAGAGCAGCCAGGCGCCGGTTTCCAATCGTCCCGTGGCGGCCACCCAGCCGATCATGGGCGGGATGGCGCCGGGAATGGCGCCAATGAAAGTGGCCCATACGGTGCGCGTTTTCAGCGGCGTGTAGGCCAGCAGATAGCTGAGGCAGGTGAGCACGCCGAGGCCGCTGGCGAGCAGTCCTCCGGTGATCCACAGGTCCACCGCGCCGACAACGGCCAGCGAAGCGCCAAACACCAGCGCTTCCGAGGGCTCCAGCGCGCCGGTGGGAAGCGGGCGCGAAGCGGTGCGGCGCATCAGGGCGTCGGAATGCCGCTCGATATAGTGATTGAGCGCGGCGGTGCCGGCGGCGATCAGCGTGGTGCCGAAGACCGCGTGCAGCAGCGCCAGCCAGTTCACCTGGCCGCGCACGCCCATGTAGTAGCCGGCCGCGGTGGTCATCACCACCAGAAACGACACGTCCGGCTTGGTCAGCGAGAGAAAGGCGCCCGCGCGAACTCCCTTGGATGGTTGCACCGCTGCAGTCCGCTTCATGCTCATGAAATCACGGCCTCCGCGCGGGTGGATGCCATGGCCGCTTCCCTGCTCCGCGGAACCAGGCGGTAGCAGAGCATCACCACCAGCAACGAGCAAGCAAACGTCAGGGCGCCGGTGACGGTGTGAATCACGGTGAGCGCCACCATGGCGGGCATGGGCTGCGGAGCGTCCGCGGTGATCAGGCGGGAAGCCCAGGCGGCGACTCCCAGCAGAAACTGCACGCCAAAAACGGAATTGATCAGGATGCGCGCGAGTTTCATTTCCCGCACGTTCCCGAAACGGTGCCGCAGGGTCAGCGCCGTCCAGGTGATGGTTCCGGCGACCAGGAAGGCTCCAACGATGTGCGGCCAGATGGGCATGCTCTTGTGCCGGAAACCGGCGCCGAGAATAACTTGCAAGAAAACGGTGGCGGCATTGAAGAGAGCAAAGGTGTGGATGGAGGGCGAGTCGCTGTCGGGAATGCTCGGCTGATCGGAAATCCACCAGCGGCTGGTGAACAGGGCCATGCTCATCACCGTGCCAAAAAAGATCTGAGCCAGGCAGGCATGCGCGATGGGCATGCCGTAATGCAGATTGAGCAGGACGGTCAGACCGCCGAGAACCCCCTGAAGAATCACCGCGCTCAGGGCGGCGATCGCCAGCCAGCGCACCCAGCGGCGGGATTCGGCGCGCCAGGTCCAGACGGCCAGGATGATTGTCAGGAAGCCGATGCAGGCGGCAATAACGCGATGACTGTGCTCATAGAAAATCCCGCCGACCATGGGCGGCGTAAGAGTGCCGTAGGAGAGCGGCCAGTCCGGAACGGCCAGGGCGGCGTCATTGGAAGTGACCAGCGCGCCCGCAATCAAGAGCAGGAACGTGCCGGCCAGCAGAACCAGCGAATAACGATGCAGCCCGGAATGATAGGTAGCAGACATAGTGACAACCCCAATCGCGCAGTATACTCAAAGAAGCCCGGCAACGCCACCGGCCAGCCATAACACCTTGCATGGCAACAGCTTAGCGGCTCGCCCCGGCTCCCGGCCGGAAGACGAAACTGACCTTTTTCGCTTCCTTCGCGGAAATGACCAGCGCCTGGCTGAGGGTGCCGTATTTCTCGTGCCAGGCTTCCAGCGTGTAATTGCCCGGGGGAAGATTGCGGATTTCAAACGCTCCGCCGGGGCCGCTCACCGCAGAATAAGGATGATCGAAAATGGCCAGGTACGAGCGCATCCAGGGATGCACGTTGCACATGACCGGGATGGCGATCTCCTCGCGCGAAAAACGCTCCTCGATCGCGGGAGCGCCGGGGGATTGCGAGCGGTTCCAGGAGGGATTGTTTTTCGGCTGGGGATGAATGTTGTGGATGGTCTTGTCCGCGTTGCGGAAGACCACGGTCTGTCCGGTCCTCGCCGCAACCACGTGCGGAGCATACATGCAGCCCTGCTGATTGATTTCCACGGGCGTTTTGGGAATGGCGAAGGAAAAGTTTCCGATGCCTCCTTTCACGTAAATCACCACGTTGGCCAGATTGCCTTGCGCGTCGGCGACCACTTCCTGGCTAGTGGGCGGCTCCTGATTGGCCGCGGTGCAGGCGGCGTCGCCGGACATGATGATTTTGCGCGCGGCAGGCGCGGGACCGTCCAGCCGCACCACTCCCGAGACGGAACCGGCCGTGGCCGGACCCACCACTGCAGGCGGGGCGGTGGAACGCTCCGGAGGAGTCCTTTTTTCTGAGTTTTCCTGATTTCCGCAAGCGGCCGGCAGCAGGCTGAACGCGGCCATGAAAGCAAGAAATGCCAGCCGCCGGGAATTGCCGATCTTTTTTCCGAAGTACATGCTCCCTCTAGGATTCCACCGCGCGGCGCACCAGATCGGCCAGCGCCTCGATGAATACGGGCGAATCGCCCACCGCGGGCATCATGCGATAGGTGCTGATGCCGGCCTTTTGCGCTTCCAGGCGGGCTTCGATATTGATTTCGTGCAGCGTTTCGATGTGCTCGGTCACAAAGGAGATGGGCACGATCAGCAATTCTTTTTTGCCTTCATGGCCCAGGCGGTCAATCGTGTGCAGCAGCGACGGTTCGAGCCACTTGGCCGGGCCGACCTTGCTCTGAAAACAGAGCAAATGCCGCCGGGGCCAGCCGGGATACTTGGCGGAGCCGTTTTCGCAAACCAGCCGGACGGTTTCCTTCACTTGTTCGGGATAGGGATCGCCATTCTCGACCAGGCTCATGGGCAGTCCGTGGGCGCTGAAAACGAGATGGATGCGGCTGCTGTCCGCGAACTGGCGCAGGACGCTGCCGATTCGCTCGACCACCGCTCGAATATAGAGCGGGTGGGAGTAGAAATGCTCGATGGTCTTTTCGGGAGGCGCGCCGGAGGGCTTTCCATAAACGCGCCGCCACTCCTTGAGGCTGCTGAGAGTCGTGGCGTAGGAATAGTGCGGATAGAGCGGCAGCAGGATTATTTCATCGAGCGGCCCGGCGCGGCGCAGCGTTTCCACGGCTTCTTCGGTAAGCGGATGCCAGTAGCGCATGGCAATGGCGATCACCGAGTCCATCTGCGGGGCGAGGGCAGCGGCCAGAGCGGCGCCCTGGCGCTCGGTCAGCTGGCGAATCGGGGAGCGCCGTCCAATCTGGGCGTAGCGCCCGGCCACGGGCTTCCAGCGGCGTGCGGCGATCAGCCGGGCCAGCGGGCCGCGCAGGAAGCTCACCGGCCCCAGGGGGATGATATCCGGGTCGAGAAAGAGGTTGAGCAGGAAGGGCTGGACGGTCTCGATAGAGTCCGGGCCGCCCAGCTGAAACAGGACAATGCCTACTTTCTTTCTTGCGGTCATGCTATTTTTCGCGCTTGAAGGAACTCCTCAATTGCTCGATTTCATCGCGCAGGCTGGCGACGCGGCGGGAAACCGTCAGTTGGTAGAGAAAAAAGACGCCCCATCCCACCATGTATGCGGCAAACACACTGTCCAGATTTTTCATGCGGCCTCCGCTTCCCTGCGCAGCGCATCGGCTTCTCCGCGCATGGCTTCGAGTTCGTAACGCTGGCGTACCAGGAAAATCATCAGGCTCAATAACGCAATGAAGGAATACAGCAATACGATCTTCATCCGGGGATCCAGGCCCGTGCCCGGTCCGCCCATCAGCACCGGCTGAGGATGCTGCGTCCTCCACCAGCGGATGGACATGTGCACCAGGGGCACGTCGAGGAAGGCGAATATGCCGTAGACCGCGCTGGCCAGCGCCCGCCGGTGCGGGTCTTCAATCAGCGTGCGCAGGAGCAGATAGGAGACATAGAGCAGCCACAGGACAAAGGTGGAGGTGAGCCGGGCATCCCAGGTCCACCAGATGCCCCAGACCGGGTGGGCCCAGATGGGGCCGGTGATCAGCACCACGGTGATGTAGGCCAGACCCACTTCCGCGGCGGAAACGGCCAGCCAGTCCCAGCGCTGCTGGCGGCGGAAGACGTAGAGCAGGTTGGCGACGAAGGTGGTCAGGAACGCGCAGAAGGCCACGATGGCGCTGGGCATATGCAGATAGAAAATGCGCTGAATCACGCCCATGGTGTTTTCGGTGGGAGCGACAAAGAAAGAAGCATACGCCGCCCAGCCCAGCATCAGCACCACAAGCAGCGCGAACAGGTTTCTCTTCATGGGTTGGCCATCCTCGCCTGCGGAGATTCTGAAGGCATCACCTATTCCTCCAATAAAAATTCGCCGAAGAGCCACAACGCCGTCAAAAACACCAGATCGAAGGCCGCGAGAAACCCGAGCCAGTCCAGCCGCAGTTCAGGCTTTTCGGCCAGCAGCGCCGCGGTGGCCTCCGTGCTGGCGATGAGCACCGGAGTCAGCAGCGGCAGCAGGAGCAGCGGCAGCAGCAGTTCCCGCATGCGGGCCTGCGCGGAAATCGCCGCCACGGCCGTCCCGGCCACGCAGATGCCCACGCTGCCGGCAAAGAGCACCAGGGCCAGCGAAGGCAGCACGTGCCAGACCGGAACATTATAGAGCACGGCGAAGACAGGAAGCATCAGGAGTTCGGTGAGCAGCAGAAACATGGTGTTGGCCGCGAGCTTGGCCAGGAAAATGGCAAAGGGGTCGGGCGAAGCCATGCGCAGCGCGCTCAGCGTGTCGTTGAGCTGCTCGCGCAGAAAACACGGCTGAAGCATCAGCGAAGCGGCAAAGAGAAACGCCAGCCAGAGCAGGCCGGGGCCGAAGCGCCGGGATTCCGTGGACGTGGGGTCAAAGGTAAAGCTGAACAGGACGACGACCAGCACGATAAAAACGATGGTGGTGGTGATCAGTTCGCGCGAGCGCAGCTCCGTGCGCAATTCCTTGTTGAAGAGCGTGGCGGTGGTTTGCAGGAGGGCCATGGACTCAGCGCTCCTTCACGCGCAGGACGGATTCGATGGACTCGCCGGAAGAGGAATCGGCGGCCAGTGAGCCGGCTTCAAGGCGCAGGGCGCGTGAGGCCACCGCGGCCAGTTCGGCCTGGCCATGCAGGCTCATCAGGATGGTGCAGCCGGCCTGGCGCACGCGCAGCAGCGTCGCCGCCAGCCAGGAGATTCCCGGAGCGTCCAGTCCGGTGCCGGGCTCGTCGAAGAGCAGCAGGGAGGGCGCGTGCAGCAGGGCGCGGGCGATGGTCAGGCGCTGGCGCATGCCGCGGGAAAAGGTGCGCACCAGGGACCGGCGGCGTTCTGTCAGTCCGGTCTCGCGCAGGAGTTCCGCGGCGCGTTCGGCGGAGGCGGCAATTCCCTGCAAACGGGCGAAGAGTAGAAGATTTTCCTCGGCGGTCAGTTCGTCGTACAGCATGGTCTGATGCGCGACGAAGCCGATGCGCATGCGCACGGCCGTGCTGAGGATGTCTTCGCTGCCCACATGCAGGCTGCCCGAAGTGGGCCGGGAGAGACCCGCGGCGATGCGCAGGAACGTGGTCTTGCCGGAACCGTTGTGCCCCGCCAGGGCCACGGCTTCGCCGGCGCGGATTTCAAAACTGATGCGCCGCAGGGCCATGAAATTTCCAAATCGTTTTTCGAGGTTGCTGCAGCGCAGCCCCAGAGGAGCGCCCGTGGAAGTCACGCGGCTGCCTCGCAGGCTTTCGTGCGGTTGCGGGGAAGAGGGCCGTTTGCCACGGGTCACCCGCGCACAATGTCGCGCATGGTTTTCTCGATCTTGGCGCGTTCGCGGGCGTATTCCTCCTCGGAGATCGTGCCCGCCTGCCGCCGCAATTCGAGGCGGAAGAGAGTGTCCTTGATGGCTTCGAGATTGGTGCTGACGTGAGCGTCGGCTTCGGCGAGGTGCGCGGGAGGCGCGGCGTGTTTTCGTCCGGCAGCCGGTTTCTCCGCGAGCACACGAGTGTCCATTCCCGCGGGCGCGGTCTTGCGCATCAAAAACAGCGCGCCCAGCGCGAAAATTCCCGCGAAACCTCCCACCAGCGGCCATTTCAGCGCATCCAGCCGCATGGGAATCATCTGAATCTTGCTGGTGTCTTCCGTGGGGCCCGCGGATTCGCCTTCGCCCGCGGCGGCCTGCGCCGGGGGCGCAGTCCCCTGCCCGGAAAGCTGCACGAGTATGCTTTTTCCCGCGGCGGGAGCCTCCGCGTTGTAGACGTTCATTCCCTGCTCCGTACCCGCGGCGGTCAGCCCTTCCCCGCGCAAGTCCACGCCCGGCGGGGCCACCAGCAGCAGGTGCTCGGCGGGATAGATGGCGGGAAGGCGCAGCGAAGCCTTGTCGCCGGTATAGGGCAACTGATAGGAAAGCCGCACGCCGTTTTCGCCCGGACGGAACGCGAAGGCGATGGCGTATTTATTCTTGCCGCGATCGAGCGTGGTCTGGGTCACGGGCATGGCCGAAGGGCCCCACGCCGCGGCCTGCTGCAGCGTGGCGTTCTCCGGAATCTGCAACTCAAAATTGCCGTCGGCGCGGTAATAGGCTTGCGGAGGCGCGCTGTCGTTGCGGACAGCGTATTCTTCCCCGACGAGCAGGTTCGCGCCGCCCGGCTGGAAGATCACCACGCGGGTTCCGTAGTGAATGCCCTTGGTGTCCCGCGTCGGCTCGAAAACTTCCACGGTAATCGACGAACTGCCCGGCGGCACCGGCTGATGGAAATGAACGCCGCGGTAGGAGGCGCGCACCAACATGGGCATTTGCCCCAGGCCGGGATTTTCAAACGTGAAATTCCCCTGCGCGTCGCTCTTGGTTTCCGCAACGGCCTGCATGCCCCCTTGCAGTTGCAGGAGGGTGAGCTCCACGCCGGCGGCCGGAGCGGACTTGGTGGCGTTCTTTACGGTGCCGTGAACGGTGCCGGCCGGCGCGGAGGCGGCCAGAAAAATTGACGAAAACAAAAGCAGCAGAAGCCCGCGGGCCCTCATTCGGCACCTCGGCCGGCGGGGGCGCGGTGCGGGCGGGAGCCGGGCGTGCGCGCCAGATCCCGCGCGGTCTCTTCGTCGATCTCCGCGAGAAGCAGGGCGGCTTCGTTTTCCATGGCCGTTTTCATCTCTTCGTAGTCCTTCTCCGCATATTTTCCGGCGCGATTTTCAAATTTCAGGTCGCGCAGATTGTCATGGATGGAATCGCGCCGTTCGAGGAGCTGATCCAGGCGCGAGCGCAGGGGCGAAAAATCGGATTCTTCATAATCGATCCAGAAGACAAAGAGCAGCGTGGCCGCCAGCAGGGCCGCGCAGGAGAGGAGCACGGCGGCATCCACTCCGGCGAGGAAGAAAGCGAGGAACGGCAACAGATTCACGGCCAGCATGGTCAGTCCTCCGTCTCCCGATCGGCGAGTTTCCGCGCGCGTTCGAGCTGTTCGGGGGAAATGCCCCGCGCAGCGGCGGAGCCTGCCGCGGGCGCAAGCGACGGCCTGCGCCGCCAGCTGCGAATCACCAGAACCACCAGCAGCGCGCCGATGGCCAAAGAAACGCCGGGAATCATCCAGGCCACGCGGTTAAAGCCGGTTTTCGGCGGCTCGGAAAAAACCTTGATGCCGAACTCCTGGACAAAATTCTGGCCGATCAAGTCGTCGGAATCGCCCCGGGCGATGCCTTGATCCAGTTCCTTGAGCATGGCGGCGGAGACCTGGCAGCCGACGTGGTTGCATTGCGTAAGAATCTGGTTGCAGCCGCACATGCACATGAACTTGCCGCCCAGTTGCTTGGCGTGGTCGGTCTTCTGCGCGCGCGCGGGAAGAATAAAAAGCGTGGCCGCGGCCGCGGCCAGCAGCACGGCCGTCAGCAGAAAGACGCGGGCAGGATTCTCGCGCGGGGTCATTTTAATCATGCCCACGGGTCGCATTCTGGGCTTCCTGCACCGCTCCGGGAATCGCGGGAGCGCCGGCCCGGGCCAGCGCCATGGCGGAACGCTGGTTGGGGAACAGGGCCACGATCGTGCCAATCACCAGGATCACCCCGCCGAACCAGATCCATTTCACCAGGGGATTCAGGTAGGCATGGATCACCGGCAGGTTGTTCTCCGGACTGCGCCCGGCATACACCACATAGAGGTCTTCCACCACGGTGGAATAGATGGCCACCATGGTTCCGGACATTTCATTGGCCGGGAAATTGCGCTTCTCCGGATAGAGCATCATCACCGATTTGTTGTCGCTGGTGCGGATGGCCTCGATGGTCATGCGCTCGGCGGTGTAGTTCTTCTCCGGCTGCGTATCGGCGCTTTGCAGAAGGAGTTTGTATTTCCCGATCTGCAGAGTCGAGCCGACGGCCATTTCCTTCTGCACATCCTTATTGAAGGCCGAGCCGGAAATGCCGATAAAAATCAGGACCATGCCAAAGTGAACGATATAGCCGCCATAGCGCCGGGTGTTGCGCAGGGTCAGGTCGCTGGCGGCGGCCAGATAGGACATGCCGGTGCGCGCGCGGATGACCCGCGCCCCGCGATAAAATTCCAGGGCGATGGTGGCGGCCACGAAAACGCACAGCATCAGGCAGAGCAGCGCATAAAAATCGCGGAACCCCAGCGGATAGGCGATCGCTCCGGCAAGAATCCCGGCGGCGCCCGGACCGCCAAAGTTGCGCCGCAGACTTTCTCCCGAGGTTCTCCCCCAGGCCAGCAGCGGGCCCACGCCCGTCAGGAACATCAGCATGAGGCCGATGGGGATATTCACTTTGTTGAAGAAAGGAGCGCCGACGCTGATCTTGTCGTTGGTCACCCATTCGGAGAGGACCGGGAAGAGCGTCCCGGAGAGGACCGCGATGGTGGCCACTAGGAGAATCAGGTTGTTGAAGAGGAAGCTGGATTCGCGGGAAATCACCGAATCCAGCTGGTTCTCGCTCTTCAAGTAGTCGCGGTTCCAGAGATAGGCGGCGAAGCACACAAAAAGAATCAACCCCATGAAAGCCACGAACCACGGACCGATAGTGGACTGGGCAAAGGCATGCACCGAACTGACCACGCCGCTGCGCGTCAAAAACGTTCCCAAGATGCACAGCAGGAACGTGGTAAAGACCAGCCAGAAGTTCCACACCTTCATCATCCCGCGCTTTTCCTGCATCATCACGGAATGGAGGAAGGCGGTGCCGGTCAGCCAGGGAAGCAGGGACGCGTTCTCGACCGGGTCCCAGCCCCAGTAGCCGCCCCATCCGAGCACGGCGTAGGCCCAGTGCGCGCCAAGGAGGATTCCCAGCGACTGGAAGCACCAGGCAATCATGGTCCATTTGCGCGTCAGGTGAATCCACTTCTCCCCCGGGTAGCGCGCCAGCAGAGCGGCCAGGGCGAAGGCGAAGGGAATGGTGAAGCCCGTATAGCCGGCATAGAGATTGGGCGGGTGGATGACCATTTCCGGATATTGCAGCAGCGGGGTCAGGCCGTTGCCGTCGGCGCGAGCGACGATATTGAAGACGCCGCCGGGTCCGGGCGTGCCCAGCATGCGGAACGGGCTGGCGACAAAATTATTGAGCGTCAGGAAGAAGATCTGCACACCGGCCATAACCACGGTGACGTAGGGCATCAGTTCCAGGTGCTTGCCGCGATAGGCAATCAGCACGGAAATGATGTAGATGGAGAGCAGAGTGGTCCAGAAGAGCAGCGAACCTTCCTGGCCGGACCACAGCGCGGCAAATTTATAGAAGGGGTGAAGGTCGCGATTGCTGTGGGAAACGACGTAGGCCAGGCGGAAGTCATCCACGAAAAAGAGATAGACGAGGCTGGCGGTGCCCAGAAACACCAGGCCGCAGGCGGCAATGCCCGCCTGGCGCACGCTCTTGATCAATAAGGGATGCCGGGTCAGGATGGCGGCGATGCCGCCCGCAAAAGCGTAGCTGGCGCAAACAAAGGCGAGAAGCAGCGAAAACGATCCGAATAGATCCATACGTCCCCCGCTCAATCGAACTTACATCCCTGCCCGCCGAAACTACATATTGCTGTAGGAGTCGCCCTTCCCGGTCGCTCCCTTTTGCCCCGGTGCCGCCTCGTACTTCGAGGCGCACTTGGCCTGCACGCGCTCGGCCACGAAACGCCCGTCGCCCATCACTTTGCCCTCGACCAGGGCCTGGGAATTGTCCACGAAGGTGTCCGGCAGCGGGTCGCTGCCCACGTAGCTGACCGGCAAGGACTTGCCCTCTTCCAGCAGGACAAAATCCACGCGGCCGGTCAGGTGCTGAATAGAGCCAGTCTTGACCGTCCCGCCGATGCGCATGCGCTGCGTCCGGGACGAGCCCTGCAGGGTCTGTAGCTCGTTGATGGTGTGGTAGTAGGTCTTGCTTTCGCGGGCGCCCAGCCAGCCCAGCCAGCCGAGCGAAAGGACGATAATTCCAATGCCCACAGCAAACTTCATCCGTTTTTGCATAAAAGAGAACTCCTTGCGTCCCCCAAGTTGCTGTATCTATCCTAGCACAAGGGAGAATCTAGCGTCCTGGCTCCCGCTTCCCTTCCAACGCCACCCGCAGCCGTTCGGCGGCCGACGCGGGGTCCGTCCCGTCGAGCGCAAAGGGTTTTCCGCCGTCGAGCAGCAGCGGCGCGCCCAGGGCGTCCGCGGAAAGATGCGCGAGCATGCCTTCCAAGGCCGAAGAAACGAGGGCAATCTGTTTGGGCTTGAGCGAGCGGCGAATCCTGGCCAGCACGGCGGGCAGGTGGCTGGCGGCGGCAGCCAGAAGGCCGCTGCCCTCTCCTGCGGGAGTTTCCGAGGGACATTCCAGGAGATGAGCCAGAAAGTAGCCGCGATGCTGAAATTCCTCGAGGACTTTTGCGCGGGCGGCGGATTTCTCCCCCGCCAGGGCATCCAGGCCGGCCGCATGCAGGATGTGCCGGGCTTCTCCCGCAAAGCCCGTGAGCGCGGCCGCTTCCTCGCCGGCTCCCGCATACAGATAGCCCTCGTCGCGCGCGGGCGCGGCCAGCCCAAGAAAAAGAACGCCGATGTGCACGGGGCGGAAACGGGTGGCCCATTCCAGACGCCGCAAGCGCCCGGCAATATGCGCCGCGGACGCCGGGCGGCCGCACCCATCGCAAGGCAAGGTGAAGGCTGAACTGATCATCTGCAAACTAGAGTAGTGGATGGAAGCGGCGCGCGCAATGCCGCACGGGAAAATCGAAGGTTAGCGGCCCACGGGCGCGTTATCGGCCAGCTTGGCGCGCAGGCACCACTTGAGTTCCTGGCTCATGTCCGTAATTTCCATGCCGCCCATGACGATGAACTTGCAGCTGAGCATCTCGCGCGGCTCGTCTTCGTCGGGAAGCTGGCAGGTAACGCGGCAGAACTGGCATTCTTGGTTCCAGCAGAAGCGTCCGTAAGGAATCGTTTCCGGGCTGATGAACTGGAAGCAGCGCAGCACCGAATTGCGCTCGGGAACCAGGAACTTCTTTCCCAGGATAGTGATTTCAACCAGCTTTTCGTAGGGGCGGAACGGCTCCGCTGGAATGATTTCAGACATAAATTGCGATAGGCCTCCCTGGTGGTCTTCGGGCGCCCGAACCGTTCCATTCCACGCAGCCCCGTGTGGCCGGCGAACACATTGAACTCAGGCACACGTAAAGACTATTCCGGCTTGGGAAGCGGAACAACACTGGCCGCAGGGAGAGTTGCCAATGAGCCAACGGCAGCGGAAGGGTTGCTGATGGCTTATCCTGGCGGCGCGGAGTGAAATACTCCCGACAAATCCCGGAAATATGGCGCTTCGTAACCACCCTGGCGCACCTGCACTTCAGGCCAGTGGTATCCGCGGGGGTGCGGGCGCTAGGCTGGGAAGCAGGAGAAGTCCGGTTCCGGACGACGGGAGAGTACGCATGTTTTGCGATCGATGCGGCCAGAATTTCCTGCCCAAGCAGTCCGTCTGCAGCCGCTGCCAGACGCCTTCGACGCGCCACTGGCTGCACCTGATGAGCCTGGTGACGCTCTTCATCGCGGCGCTGCTGAATTCCCTGGTAGCCCTTTCCGTCCTTCCCCGGCTGGTGACCCGGCCGCATGCGTCTTTCTTCTTTCGCGCCTGGCTGTGGTTCGATTTGAAAGCGGCGATTTATGGATGGATCTTTATCGCCATGGGGCTGCTGGCCTGGGATTATTTCGTATGGCGGGAAGCGCGGCCCAAGGTGAAAGGCTGGTTCACGCGCAAGATTCTAACGCTGGCGATCGGCTCGGGCATCGCTCCTCTGCTGCCCTGGTGGGTTCCCGCCGGACAGCCACCCGCGCAATTTCTGAATCTCGTCTACAAATACCCGGCCCTGCCCATTTCCCTGGCCTGGGGCTCGATCGTGGTGGTGGCGGTGATGGTCTGCGTGGATGCCGAATCGCGCGGCTGCCTGCTGGGCAGCGGCCGCACCATGAGCCTGGTAAGCCTCGGCGTCCTCCTGCTGGTCCTGGCGATGACCGTCGCTGGATGGTCGCTCTCATTCTCTTCCTGACCTGAATTCCCAATTTTTCCTGTTAGGCAAGCCACTTCGCAGCCGGTCATTCCCTCCTGTGACGCAGGACACTGTAATTCTCCGGGACCAGCGAAATAGTGCTGAAAGGAGGTGAGCCATGAGCACCAACAGAATCAACCGGATCACGCTGCTGGGGATGGCGGCGCTCTTTCTGGGCGTCACGGGCGCGGCATTTTCCACCCTATCTCAGGCCGAAAAGACGCAGGAGCCCGTCATCAAGAAAGTGCCCATCGAGCGCAGCACGCCGGAATCCGGCAAGCAGATGTATATGGATTACTGCGCCGTCTGCCACGGGCAGGATGGTAAGGGCGGCGGACCGGCAGCGGCGGCGCTCAAGGCTCCGCCTTCCGATCTGACCCAGATGGCCAAAAAAGCGGGAGGAGAATCGCCCTTCTTCCGGGTCAAGAGCGCCTTGCAGTTTGGCAGCAGCATTGGCGCGCATGGCACCAGCGACATGCCGGTGTGGGGACCGCTGTTCCGGGCGGTTTCCGGAGGCGATGCAGCCCAGGTACAACTGCGGATGAACAATCTGGCCAAGTACGTGGAAAGCTTGCAGGAGAAATAGACTCACCAGGGGCGGTGGCTAAGGCCGGAAACCTCAGCCGTGCAGGTCGAAGAACTGGCCCATCTTGCGGAATTTCTTGTAACGATTGCGCACCAGATCCGCCACCGGAACGGCCATCAACTCCATCAAGTTGCGCTCGAGCGTGATGCCCAGCATCTGCGCCGCGGCTTCGTGGTCGGTGTGCGCCCCGCCTTCCGGCTCGGGCACGATTTCGTCCACGATGCCGAACTCCATCAAGTCGCGCGGGGTGATCTTCAACGCCTCCGCGGCGGTTTCCGCGCGGGCCGAATCCCGCCACATGATGGCCGCGCAGCCCTCCGGGGAAATCACGGAATAAAAACCGTTTTCGAGGATGTTCACGCGGTCCCCAACGGCAATGGCCAGCGCGCCGCCCGAACCGCCCTCGCCCGTCACGGTCACGATGATGGGCACCGGCAGGCGGGACATCTCGCGCAGGTTGCGGGCAATGGCCTCGGCCTGCCCGCGCTCTTCGGCGTCTATGCCGGGATAGGCGCCCTGGGTATCCACGAAGCAGAAAACGGGGCGGTGAAACTTGGCGGCAAGCTGCATCACGCGCAGAGCCTTGCGATAACCCTCCGGCTTGGGCTGGCCGAAATTGTGCAGCACGCGCTGCTTGGTGTCGCGGCCCTTCTGGTGGCCGATGATGCACACCGCGCGGCCCTGGAACTTGGCGAAGCCGGCCACGATGGCCTTGTCGTCGCCGTAGGCGCGGTCGCCGTGCAACTCGGTGAAGTCGGTGAAGAGCAGGCGGATGAAGTCCTGGGTATAAGGACGCAATGGATGGCGCGCGATCTGGGCTCTCTGCCACGGGCCGAGATGCTCGTAGAACTCATGCTTGAGCTGGGAGATTTCCGTGCGCAGCCGTTCCAGGTCCTCGCCGCCGGCGCTGGCCGGGGCCACCCGGCGCAGATCTTCGACGTCGCGCTCGAGCCGCTCGATTTCCTTCTGCCGTTCGCGCTGCTGCTTGTCCTGTTTCAACGCTGCTCCCCGTGCTGCAATGAAAATCGCGGATCAACCGACCAGTTCGACTTCGTCTTCCCCGCAGACCTGCTTGACCGCGCGAAGCAAATCCTCCCCCGGGCGCACCCGCTGCTGCGCCTGCATCAGCGTCAGCAAACCATCGGTGGAATGCACTTCCAAGGTTACTAGACACGGCCCCGGATTGCTGGAGAAAAGTTTTTCGAGCTCATCGAGTGCGCTGTCGCTGATTTTTCCCAGGCGCAGGCGCACGCGCAGTCCCGCGGGCTGCCGGTCCACCATGCCTTCGAGCGAACGGGCCTCCAGAAGCGACAGTCTCGTCCCGGACTCCTCGACCTGCACGCGGGCCTTCATCAGCAGCGGCGTGCCGGCCTGGAGCACGCTTTCCAGGCGCGCGAAGGTTTCCGGGAAGGCCAGCATCTCCTGCACGCCGGTCATATCCTGAATCGTGAAAATTCCCCAGCGCTGCCCTTTCTTCGAGCGCATGGGGCGCGTCCCCACGATCAAGCCGGAGACCATGATCTCCTCGCGGTTGCGGCGGCCCTCGACGGCGTCGAGGGGCACGGCCTTCAGGTCCTGCAGGCGCGCGGCGTATTTCTCCAGGGGGTGGCCGGAAACATAGAAGCCCAGCATGGCGTACTCGCTGGCCAGGCGCTCCTCTTCGCTCCAGGGAGCGGCCTCGCGCAGTTCGGCGGGCGCGTGGGCGGGCGCCGCGGCGCTTCCAAACAGGCCGTGCTGGCCGGATGCGCGGGCGCGGGCGGCGCGCTGCAGCGCGGTCATGGCTTCATCCACCGAGGCCATGAGTTGTTCGCGCGGCCCCAGGGGATCGAGCGCGCCGGATTTGATCAGGCTTTCAAAGACGCGTTTGTTCATCACCCGGGAATCCGTGCGCTCGCACAGATCAAACAGGCTGCGGAAGGCGCCTTCCTTCAGTACGGCGTCGCGGATGCTGCGCGCCGTGTTTTCGCCCACGTTCTTGATGGCGGCCAAGCCGAAGCGGATTGCTTCGCCCACCGGCGTGAAATAGAGGTCGCTCTCGTTGACCGCCGGAGGCAGCACGGTAATTCCCATGCCGCGGGCTTCGTTGATGTATTTCACCACCTTGTCGGTATTCCCCGCCTCGGAAGTAAGCAGCGCGGCCATGAACTCCACCGGATAGTGGGTCTTGAGGTAGGCGGTCTGGTAGGCCAGCAGGGCGTAGGCGCAGGAATGGGACTTATTGAAGCCGTAGCCCGCGAACTCGGCCATCAGATCGAAGATGCGCCCGGCCTTCTTCTCTGGAATTTTATTGGCGGCGCTTCCGGCCATGAACTTAGCGCGCTGCGCGGCCATCTCCTCTTTCTTCTTCTTGCCCATGGCCCGCCGGAGAATGTCCGCTTCTCCCAGGGAAAATCCGGCCAGGCGGTTGGCGATCTGCATGACCTGTTCCTGATAGAGAATGACGCCGTAGGTTTCGTCGAGAATTTCCTTGAGCTGGGGAAGTTCATAGACCACGCGGGTCTTGCCGTGCTTGCGGTTGATGAAGTCGTCGATCATTCCGCCCTGGATGGGGCCGGGACGGTAGAGGGCGTTGAGCGCCGTAAGATCCTCGATGCGGGTGGGCTGGTAGCGGCGGAGGATGTCGCGCATGCCGTGGGATTCAAACTGGAAAATGGCGGTGGTGTCGCCGCGGGCGAAAAGTTTATAGGTCTCCGCATCGTCGAGGGCCAGATTAGCGATATCGAGTTTGATCCCGCGATTCTGTTCGACCATGCGCACGGCGTCGAAGAGCACCGTCAGGGTGGTCAGCCCGAGGAAATCCATCTTCAGCAGGCCGATGCGCTCGAGCGCGTTCATATCAAACTGCGTGGTAATTTCGTCGCGATTGGTCTTGTAGACGGGAACAATGTCGGTCAGCGGCCGCGGGGAGATGACCACGCCGGCGGCGTGCGTGGAAGCGTGCCGCGAAAGGCCCTCGAGCCGCCGCGCCACGGTGAACAGTTCCTTCATGCGCGAATCGGCATCCACGGCGGCGCGCAATTGCGGAGACTGTTCGAGAGCGCCTTCGAGCGTGATCTTGAGCTCCGCGGGAACCAGCTTGGCGACGCGGTCCACGTCGCCGTAGGGAATATCCATGGCCCGGCCGACGTCCTTGATGGCAGCTTTGGCGGCCATGGTCCCGAAGGTGATGATCTGCGCCACGTTTTCCCGGCCATATTTTTGAGTGACGTAGTCAATCACCTCCCCGCGCCGGCGCATGCAGAAATCAATGTCGATATCGGGCATGGAGATGCGTTCGGGGTTCAGGAAGCGCTCGAAGAGCAGGTTGTACTGCAGCGGGTCCACGTCGGTGATGCGCAGGGCGTAGCTGACCAGGCTGCCCGCGGCGGAACCGCGCCCCGGCCCCACGGGAACGTCCTGGGCGCGCGCGTAGCGGATGAAATCCCAGACGATCAGGAAGTAGCCGGCAAACTTCATCTTCTTGATCATTTCGATTTCTTGGCTCAGGCGCGTTTCGTATTCGGCGAGCGGATTGCGCAGGGCGCCGTTTTTGGCCTGCTGTTCGAGCGCGGGAATCCTCGTGGCAAAGCCCTGGCGCGCGACTTTTTCGAAATAGCTGTCCGCGGTGTCTCCCGCGGGCACTTGAAAGGCGGGAAACGGATCGGAGATTTTTTCGATCTTCACGTTGCAGCGTTCGGCCACGCCCAGCGTGCGGCTCAGCACCTCCGGCATGTCCCCGAAGACCCGGGCCATCTCTTCCGCCGTCTTGTAATAAAACTGGTCGGTGGAAAACTTCATGCGATTGCCGTCGGACATGGTCTTGCCCGTCTGGATGCACAGCAGGACTTCCTGGGCGTGGGCGTCGCCGTGATGCAGATAATGGCAGTCGTTGGTGGCAATCAGCGGGATTTCGGTTTCCTTGGAGAGGCGCACCAGATCGCGGTTGACTGTTTTTTCGATCTCGATGCCCTGGTCCTGAATCTCCAGAAAGAAATTGCCCTTCCCGAAAATTTCCCGCAGCCGGCGGGCGTTGGCCAGTCCGTCGTTGTAGCGCTCCTCCATGACCGCTTCGGTGACCGCTCCGCGCAGGCAGGCCGAAAGGGCGATGAGGCCGCGGCTGTGCTTGGCCAGCAGGTCGTAATCAATGCGCGGCTTGTAATAAAAGCCTTCCAGAAAGCCGGCGGAGACCAGCTTGATCAGATTCTGGTAGCCCTCGTTGGTTTCGCACAGCAGCAGGAGGTGGTTGCTCCCGCGCATGCCGGGTTCGCCCTCGGCGCGGCTGCGCGCGTCGGCGGCGGACTCCTTTTCGCCGCGGTCGTGCCGGCTGCCCTTGGCCACGTAGACTTCGCAGCCGATGATGGGCTTGACCCCGTGCTTGGCGGCTTGGTAGGAAAAATTGGCGGCGGCGAAGAGGTTTCCGTGATCGGTGACGGCCACGGCGGGCACTTCCCGGCGGGCGGTCTCCTCCAGCAGCTCGCTGATCTTGCAGGCGCCGTCGAGCAGGCTGAAATCGGTGTGCACGTGCAGATGAACGAATTGCGGCTTGCCCATGGTCTCGATTCTAAGTCTCCGCGCGGTCTTTTTCCATGCCGGAACCTGTGCAAAACCAGGCTCTCCCCGGCGACTTTTCCCTTACTTTCCGCGCTTCTTGGTTTTCTTTGCCGGCTGGCCCTTCTTTTTCCCGGCGGGCGCTTTCACCGCCGCGGCGGGAGTCTGCGCGGCAGCCTTGGCTGCCTCCTTGCGCGCTTCCACGCGGGCCGCAATGCCCCCCGGCTTGCCCGGCGCGGGCGCGGCCTTTTCCGGGCCCTTGGCCGGCTTTTTCTTTTCTTCCTTCTTCTCTTCTTTCTTCTTTTCTTCCTTCTTCTCTTCTTTCTTCTTTTCTTCCTTCTTCTTGGGCGGTTCCTTGATGCCGGAAAGCTTGCGCAAAATCTTGCTGCGCTCTTCGGGCGTCTTGCCCCGGCCCGCGAGCTGCGCCCCGAAGAATTGCTCGATGACCAGGTCGAACTTGGGTCCGCGCGGCATTCCAATGCCCTCCAGCTCGGCAATGGCCGCCGGCAAACTGGAACGCAAGGGGCGCCATTTCTGCAGATAGGCGCGAATCCTGGAGACGGTCTGCGACTTGCCCGATTCGGCCATCAGAAAGGCCATCTGCTCCAGGGGCATCTTTTCCAGAAACTTGAAGGCTTCCAGCGCATCCTTGCATTTGCGGCCCAACAGCTCTTTTTGCGCCGCAAGGGCCTTGTCCTCGAGACCCAGCGCGGCGTCAATTTCCGCGATGCGGAATCCGAGTTTCGAAAGCAGCGCGCTCTGTTCGCGGTCCTTCAGCCGGGCCAGCACCGCCGAGAGCATGGGATTGGCCAGGCGCGGGCGCAGTCCGGCGGAGAAAAGATCCTCGCGGGCTTTGGAAAGCCGCGCGATGGCCTCGTAGCCGGGATGGCGCTTGGCCAGGTTGGGATGCAGCGCTTCCAAAATTCCCGCGGCTTCCCATGCTTTCAGAATTGTCGCCGGGCGCTCTTCGGCGGCCACGGCGCGCAATTCATCGCCGGCATCTTCGGAAGAAATGGAATGGTGCAAATCACGCTCGATGGCCAGGTTGAACCAGTCCTGCGTGCGCTGCTCCAGGTGAAAACCCATGCGGGCCGCATAGCGCACCGCACGCAGCAGCCGCGCCGGCTGGTTGGTGAACGAGTGGATGCTCAGCGCGCGGATTTCGCCGCGCTCGATGTCGGAAAGTCCGTTGGCGGGGTCCAACAGCAGGCCGCGCGAGGCTGGATTGAGGGAAATAGCGATGGCGTTGAGGGAGAAGTCGCGCCGGCGCAGATCCTCCATGATCGAAGACCAGTGATATTCCGGGCGCGTGCCGGGGCGGGCGTAGTAATCATCGCGCGCGGCGGAGATGCTGCCCAGGCAATCGCCGCTGAAGAGCAGCTCCACGTGCCGCAGGCGCTCGTCCTCCACAAGAACTTTCGCGCCGCCCTTTTCGAGCTCGCGCGCCAGCTTGGAAGGATTGCCCTCCACCGTGAAGTCCAGATCACGCAGCGTCGCTCCGGTGATCAAGTCGCGAACCGTGCCGCCTGTCAAATAGAGGTTGTAACCCACGGCCGCCGCCAGTTCCTGCACCCGCACCAGGACTGCGCGCTGTTCCGGCGAAAGCCGGCTTTCCAGTAGAAACATGTAATCGGGCATCGCTCTCCTCGCATCCAGGATTTCCGGCCGCACATCCCCCGCGGCCATCCATCCGAATCAACTTCCCTGCTCTTGCTGCCGCCCTGCCTGCCCCGGCGCTTTCCCCGCGTCCTTCTAGGCCCGCGGGTGATGCGCCTTGTAGACCTGCTTCAGGCGTTCCTCGACGACGTGCGTGTAGATCTGCGTCGTGGAAATGTCCGCATGTCCCAGCATCAGCTGCACGGAGCGCAAATCCGCCCCGCGTTCCAGCAGATGCGTGGCAAAGCTGTGCCGGAGCATGTGCGGCGTCAGAGGCATGCGGAACCCCGCGCGCCGCCCGTACGCCGATAGAATCTTCCACACGCCCACGCGGCTCAGCGGCGCTCCCCGCCGGTTGACGAAGAGCGCTCCGGGAGCGCCCGCGCCGCGATTCTTTCCCGCCAGTTGCGGCCGCGCAACCCGCAAATAGTTCTCCACCGAAGCCAGGGCCTTCTTCCCCACCGGCACAACGCGCTCCTTATCGCCCTTGCCGATGCAGCGCACGCAGCCCACTTTCATGTCCAGGTCCGGCACGCGCAGGCTGACCAGTTCGGAAACGCGCAACCCGGTGGAATAGAGCACTTCCAGCATGGCCCGGTCGCGCAGGCCCAGCGGCGTCCCGCCATCGGGTTGCTGCAGCAGCCGCTCCACCTCCTCCAGACGCAAATAGCCCGGCAAGGAGCGCCGGATCTTCGGCGACTCCAGATTTTCGGACGGATCGCTCGAAAGCATATCCTGTGACTGGGCAAAGCGGAAGAAATTCCGCACGGTGACCAGATGCCGGGCCACGGTGCGGCTTTCCAGGTTCTGGCGGTAGAGCCCGGCCAGGAAATCCACCAGGTCATCCCGCCCGACCGCTTCCAGGCTCAGCTTTCTCTTTCCGGTAAAGGACTCAAACTTCTGCAAGTCGCGGCGATATGCGGAAATGGTATTCACGGACAACCCTTTTTCCACCCGCACGTGGGTCAAAAACGACGAAATGGCCGAGGATATTTCCATCACGCTTCCAGATACTCTTCCGGGGCGCCCCGCCGGCGCACCGCTATCCCGTAAATTTCCTCGATTTCATGGCAGCGGAAAATCCAGGCCAGTCCAAGATAGAGCCCGGTCGCGCCGGCAATCATCCCGCCAAAGATGGCCACTTGAACGAACAATCTAGAGTGCGCCGCGAAGGCGGTGTAATGTACCCCCGTCCAGCAGGCCACGCCCATGATCGCGGCGCACGCGGTTATCTTGGCCACCGAAATCATGATTTTCGACATGCCCAGGCTTCCATGACGCAGCCGGAAAACCAGGAAAAGCGCGAAGAAATCGAACATGGCCGCCAGGGACGTTGCCAGGGCCGGGCCGCCGTTCTGCACGCGGCTGAATAGAAACCTCAGGAAGATGATATTCAGGCCGATGTTGATGAACATGGAGATGAACGCCACGATGACCGGCGTACGCGTGTCCTTGGTCGAATAGAACGCCGGCACGATCAGCTTGACCGAGGCCAGCGCCGGCAATCCCACGGCAAAATAGAGCAGGGCCCGCGCGGTCAGCCGCGTGGATTCGGCCAGGAACTGCCCGTGCTGGAAGAGCACGCGAATGATGGGCTCGCGCATGATCATCAGCCCGAGCGCCGCCGGGATGGTGATGAAGGCCACGATGCGCACGGAAAAGTTCAGCGTCTTCTTCAGCGCCGGAAAATCATTGGCCGCCGCCTGATGCGACATCATCGGCAGGATGGCCGTGGCCACGGCGATGGCATAACCGCCCAGCACCAGTTCCATCACCCGGTCCGCCAGATAGAGAGAGGTCAGGCTGCCGCGCGGCATCTTCGCCGCGCTCGCGAAATAAATGTCGAAAAATAGATTAATCTGCGCGATTCCGATTCCGAAAAATCGCGGGATGGTCAGCCGGGCGATATTGCGGATGCCCGGATGGCTGAAGGAGACGCCGAATTTGAAGTTCATCCCCTGCTGCACCAGCTTGGGCACCTGAATCAGAAACTGCATGGCCCCGCCGACCAGGACCCCCACAGCCAGGGAAATGGCCGGGTCGCGGAAATACCGGTAGACCACGCCCATCGAAAACAGGATCATGCTCAAATTGAGCATCACGGGCGTGGCCGCGGGCAGGCCGAAAATATGGAAGCAATTGAGGATGCCCATGGCCAGCGCCGCCAGCCCGACGAAAAACAGGTAGGGAAAGATGATGCGATTGAGCGCAACCGCCTCATCCCAGCGGATGCTCTTATCCGCCGAGGAGGTGAACGTCTGCACCACCACCGGGGAAAAAACCATTCCCAATACGGTAATGATGGCCAGGACCAGGGCCATGGTCCAGAAGAGGCGATTGGCGAACTCCCACACCTCTTCCTTGGATTTCTCCTTCATGTAGGTGGTGAAGACCGGAATCACCGAGGCGGTCATCGTCCCTTCGGCCACCAGCCGCCGAAACAAGTTGGGGATGCGATAGGCCAGCACGAAGGAATCGGCGGCCAGCGAAGTGCCCAGCAGCAGGGCGATGCGCTGGTCGCGCACATAGCCCAAGACGCGGCTTACAATCGTCACCAGGGAGATGACGGAAGCCGATTTCAGGATCTGTTTTTTTTCGGTCAAAAAGCCCGGCTCCGGTCCTAACCCCTGCAAAAACAATAACTTGACACGAAACGGCGATTAACATAACATACTCGCCGGAAATTGGCAACTCGCATAGATTTGACTTGCCATGGACATCCCCTGACCTTGAAAACGCGCGCCCCAGCCTCCACCCACAAGAAAGTCATCGTGGTCCTCGCCGACCATCAGGCTCTGCGTGGCTATCTCAACCCCGCGCAGCTCGGCGAGAGCGAGCCGTTGGATTTGCTCACGCCGGAGGGCGAACACCAGAAAATCTCTCTGGCCGGCATCCGTTCCATCTTTTTCGTGCGTGAGTTTACCGATGCCTTCGAGCTGGAGCGCAAGGTTTTTCTTAGCCGGCCCAAGCAGGATGGACTGTGGGTTCGCCTGCGCTTCAAGGACGGCGAAGTGATCGAAGGCGTGGTGCCCAACGACCTCCTGGGCATGCTGGATCACGGCGTGCGCATCACCCCGCCCGACCCCAACGCCAAGGCCGACCGCATTTTCGTTCCCCGCGATGCTCTCTCCGAACTGACCGTGCTCGGCGTTGTGGGCATTGCACGCCGCAAGCCGGCGGCGCCCCCCGCGGCCCAGCCGCGCCTCTTCAGCGAATAGCTCTCCCGCCTGTACTTCCCTGCTCCCGGTATGCGAGACTTTCTGAGTTTCCCGAGGAGTTTTCCATGACCGCAGATTCTATTACGCCCCGTACAGTGGCGGAAATCGCTCAGGCGCTGGGCGCGCGCCTGGACGGCAACGGCGAGGCCCTCATCACCGGGGTTGCGGGCCTTGACCATGCCGTGCCCGGCCAGCTCACTTTCCTGGCCAACCGCAAGTACAAGCCGCTGCTGCGCACCACGCGCGCTTCGGCGGTGCTGGCCGAGGAGAAAGTGGCCATCGAGCGCCAGCCCGGCCTGGCTCCCCTGCCCGTCCTGCGCATCGCCAATCCGTACCTGGCCTTTGCGCGGGCCATCGAGCTGTTCTATCACCCGCCGCGCTATGCCCCCGGTGTGCATCCCACGGCGGTCGTCTCCCCGGGCGCAAGCATCGCCGCGGGCGCGCACATTGGACCCTACTGCTTCGTGGACGAAGACGTGGTCCTCGGCAAAAACGCCGTCCTGCACAGTTTCGTCACCATCTACCGCGGAGCGCGCATCGGCGACGATTTCTTCGCCCATTCGCATACCGTTGTCCGCGAGCACTGCCTCCTCGGCGACCGCGTCATCCTGCAAAACGGCGCGGTCATTGGCGCCGACGGCTTCGGCTATGCCCGGCAGCCCGGCGGCGCCTGGCACAAGATGCTACAGTCCGGTCCGGCCGTCCTGGAAGACGACGTCGAAGTGCAGGCCAACTCCTGCGTGGACCGCGCCACGGTAGGCGAGACGCGCATCGGGCGCGGCAGTAAGCTCGATGACCTGGTCGTTGTGGGCCACGCCTCGCGCCTTGGGAACAATACGCTGCTATGTGGACAGGCCGGCCTGGCCGGCTCAACCATCGTGGGCAACGACTGCATTCTGGCGGGCAACGTGGGCACCGCGGGGCATCTGCGCATCGGCGACGGCGCCGTGGTCACCGCCAAGAGCGGAGTGCACGCCGATATTCCGGAAAAGGCCGTCTATTCCGGCTATCCCGCGATGGAAAACAAGCAGTGGTTGAAGACCATGGCCGCGCTCAACCGCCTGCCCGAACTGCACAAACGCGTTCGCCAACTCGAAGAGCACATTCGCCGCCTGGACCCGCGCTGAGGAGCGAGGTTTTTTTTCAGGTGAGCGAATCATTTCCCGCCGATTCCGCCGCGGCCGCCGAATCGAGCGGACGCTGCTCCGGCGGCAATCCCGCCGCCAGCGCCGCCCGCAGCACCTCGTTCAATTCATCGCGGCGCTCGACGGTATAGCCGGCCGTTTCAATCGGCGGACAAAAGCGCACCACAATTTCCCCGGGACGGATCACCATCGAGCGTTTGGCCATCACCTTGTGCGCTCCCGCGCAGGCCACCGGCACGATCGGCACGCCCGCCTTGATGGCCAGCACCACCGCGCCCTTCTTGAACGCCTGCAAGCGCCCATCCGGGCTGCGCGTCCCTTCCGGATAGATCAGGAACGAGGTTCCCGCGCGCAGGCCCTGCGCGCCGCGCTCGATGCTGGCCATCGCCGAATCGCGGTCCGTGCGCCGTACCGGAACAAACTTCGCCAGACGGAAGGCCTGCCCTATGATCGGCCAGCGGAACAGGGACTCCTTCAGCAAGATGGCCACCTGCCGCGGAATCGCTCCCACCACCGCCGGGGCGTCCGCCGAACTGGTGTGATTCGCCGCAAAAAGGCACGGCCCCGGCGGAATATTTTCCAAGCCTTCGACGCGTATGCGCGCTCCCACCAGGCGCGCGCCAAAGAACACGCCGCCCAGCGCCAAGCGGTAGAGCAATGAGGAATCGCCCGCCAGCAGCGTATAGACGAGCAAGGGCGGTCCCACCAATAGTATGTAGACCGTCAGGAACAGCGTGAGAATGAAGGTTCGAATCATCGTGGATCAGACAAGAGCGGAAAATTGTTCATGGAGTATGGCGCCATTCTACCGCGGAGTTGCCGCTCCCGCGACTCCCGGCTGGGTCCATCCGTGCAGCAGGCCGTCGCGAATCCGCTTGGCTTTCTCTCCCGCGCCGTGCGCTTCCTTCACCTGCCAGGCCATCTCCCGCTCTTCGCCCAGCGGAAATTCAATGGACAACTCGGCATCCTCCCGCCGCAGGCGCAGGCGAAGTTTTTCTCCGGGCTTGCGGCTGCGCAGCCAGTGCTCCATGCGCCGCGGCACTTGCCCGCCGTCCCATTCCAGAATCATGTCCCCGGGGCGAAGCCCCGCGGCCACCGCCGCATCCGAAACCGAACCGCTCACGCGATACCCCGCCGCGGAATCGCGCGCCAACTGAAAGCCGAGCGAAGCGCGCAGGCTTTCCTCCTGACGGAGTTCCAGTCCGGCCAGCCCCAGTATCTTCCGATAAGGCAGAGGCTCCGCCGCCGCAACGTAGCGCCGGAAGAATTCCTCGAACGATCCGCCGGCCACGCTTTCCGCCATGCGCCGCACATCCGCGCTGTCCTGATACGTCCGCCCTTTTCGCGCGAATTCCTCGTTCATGCGCCGCAGCACGTCATCGAGGCTTTCGGCGTTCCCGGTGCGGTCGCGGATCGAAATATCCAGCAGAAGGCCCAGCACCTGCCCCTTGGTGTAATACGAAACGCTCTTATCACCTTCGTTGTACAGAGAATATTTTTCCAGCCAGGCATCCAGGCTGGACTCCTCCGCGCTCTGCCAGGCATTCGCCGGACGCCCTTCCAGTTCGCCAATCTGCCCCGCGAGGTCGGCGTAGAACTGCTCCTTGCTCCACAATCCGCTGCGCACCTGCGTATAGGCGCTATACGTGCTCGTCACTCCCTCGGCGAACCACAGCGCGCGCGAATATTGCTCCCGCGTGTAGTCCACCGGCTCAAGAGAAGCCGGACGGATACGCTTCACATTCCAAAGATGAAAAAACTCATGCGCGGAAACCCCGTTCACGTAATCCATGTCCGAAACGGAAATCGCCGTCGAGTTGGCGTGCTCCATGCCGCCTCCCGCGCCTCCGGCCGCTTTGCCAATATGCAGAAGAAAGGTGTACTCGGCGAACGGGCGGTCCCGCATCAATTCCATTTCATAATTGCAAATGCGCCGCAACGATTCGGTTAACTGCGCCCGGTCCCAGTTCTCCGAATGAATCACCACGCGGACCGGGGGAGTAACTCCGGGCAAAGTAAACTCCTCGAACCGTCCCGCTTCCATCGGGGCGTCCGCCAGCGCATCGTAATTTGCCGCGCTCATCGCCGCCGCGGCCGCTTCTTTGCCTGCGCCCGTCGTTGGCAGCAACGCCGAGGTCGCTCGCCACCCGCTGGGAATCTGGCGCAATTCCAGGCGCACATCCTCCCCGCGCCGCTCCGGCACGTAGAGCAGAATCATCGCCGTGTTGATAAACGCGTGCTCCGAGTTCAGTTGCGTGGCAAACGGTCCCGGCTCGTCCCAGTATGTCTCGTAGCGAATCGTAATCGTTCCGCTGCCGCTGATGCGCCAGGTCTGTTTGTCCAGCTTTTCCACCGGCGCAATTTTCCCGTCCGCATGCGCCGACACCTGCCGCAGATGGCTGCTGAAATCGCGCACCATGTAGAGCGCGTTCCAAGCGGGCAATTGCACGGTCACGCCCCCGGTGACGCCGGGAATGCGCATCTCCACGGCGAAGACATGCTTTTCGGGGTGTTCCAGCGAAATCCTGTATTGAATCGTTGCGGAAGCTTGCGGCGGAACAAGACAGACCGCAAGGATCAGCAAAAATCCCGCGCGCAGGGCCAAAGCAGGTCGAATCACTGGCGAGCGCCCTCCGCTTTTCCCTGAGCAGAGTCGCCGAGGCGCTTCACCAACTTATCGCAAAGCCCGTCAAAGCTGCCGTTGGACATCACCAGCAGAATATCTCCCGGCTGCGCTTCGGCGGCAGCGAGTTCCACGATGGCCTGCGTCTCGGGAATAAACCGCGCGTCCCGGCCAAGCTTCCGAACGCTTTCCGCCACTCCCTCCGGGGAAAGCCGCTCCTCCTCGCCAAGCTGCTGCGCCCGAAAAACTCCGCCCAACACCACGCGATCCGCCAGCGCCAGCGCCTGCGGCAGAGCCTCCTCGAAAATTCTGCGGCGCATGGAATTCGAGCGCGGCTCCAGAAAAGCCCACAGCCGCCGCCCCGGCCAGCGCGAACGCACCGCCTCGATCGTGGCGCGCACGGCCGTCGGGTGATGCGCGAAATCGTCCACCACCAGCACGCCGCCGGCTTCGCCCTTCACGTCCATGCGGCGGCGCACGCTGCGAAAGCTCGCCAGCGCGCGGCCAATCGTTTCCGGCGAAATTCCTCTCGCGTGCGCCACGGCGATGGCTGCCAGGGCATTCAATACGTTGTGCCGGCCGCTGGCCGCCAGAAAAAACTCTCCGAACTCCCGCCCTTGACAGGCTGCGCGAAAACGCGTCCCGCCGCTCTCCGCCGCCAGGTCGCCCGCCAGCCAGTCGTTGCCTTCGCAAAATCCGTAGCGCTCCGCCGCGCAAAACGCTTTTTGCACCACGCGCGCCATGGCCGGGCCGGACTCCTCCGCGTCTCCCCAATAGACCAGCCGCCCGCCGCGCGGCACCAAATTCACCAGGCGGCGAAAAGCCAGCTCGTAGGCGGCGAAGTCGGCATAAATGTCGGCATGGTCGAACTCGACCGAGGTGAGCACCAGCGAATCCGGATGATAATGGAAAAATTTCGGGCCGCGGTCGAAGAACGCCGTCTCATACTCGTCGCCCTCGATGATGAACTCCTCCCCGCCGCCCAGTCCGTAGCTTTTTCCGAAATTCTCGGCCACGCCGCCCACCAGAAAATTCGGGCGCTTCCCGGCCTGCTCGAATATCCACGCCAGCATGGCCGTGGTGCTGGTCTTCCCGTGCGTGCCGCTGATCACCACGGAATGTTTTCCCGGCAAAAACACACTCTCGATGATCTGCGCCATCGAGCAGTACGGAATCTTGCGGTCCAGCACCTCTTCCAGTTCCGAATTGCCCCGCGCGATCACGTTGCCGACGACCACCAGGTCCGGAGCCGGATCGAGCTGCGCGGCGACAAACGACGGGAAATACGATATTCCCAGCGTGTCCAGCAGCGTCGAAGCCGGCGGGTAAACGCCCGTATCCGACCCGCTCACGCGAAATCCCGCTTCGCGCAGCATGCCCGCCACCGGCGCCATGGCCGACCCGCCGATTCCCAGCAGGTGAATTCGTTGTCCTGGTTTCAATGTGCCCAGCATCCCACGTCCTTTAGACTACCGCCGGCTCGAGAATCTCCAACGACCCGCCGCCCTGCGCAACCAGCCGCGCCTCGACTCCCAGCGGCAGCGTCAGCATCGGCCGCTCCGTATGGCCCACCGGAGCGCCGTAAACCACCGGCAGCCCATTGCCGGCAAGAATCCGCGCGCAGACATCCCGCACCGCTGGGCTTCCCGCAACCGGCGCCGGACATTCCGGAAAATCGCCCAGCACAAATCCCGCCACTCCCGCGAAAACTCCCGCCTGAATCAAATGCATGAGTACGCGGTCCACCTGATATGGCTTCATCGCGCGATCTTCCAGCACCACGATGGCCCCGCCCAGATTCACCTGCCAGGGCGTTCCCACCGTCGCTTCCAGCAGCGTCAGGCATCCTCCCAGCAACAAACCCGTTACCTCGCCCTCTTCCAGGCATTCGCCCTGCAAATCGAGCGTCCATCCGCCTTCGGTCTGCCCAGTGGCGCGGCGAAAAGAGTTTTCATCGTAGCCGCCGGGCTTTCCCGCGCCCGCGTCGAACCCCGCGGCCACCATCGGTCCGTAGAACGTCACCCAGCCCATGCGCTGCCAGAGAAACAGTTGCAGCGTGGTCAGGTCGCTGTAGCCGATCAGCGCCTTGGGCGCGGCCAGCGCCGGCTCATCCCGCGTGTCCAGAAGATAGTTCGAGCCGTAGCCGCCGCGCAGTGCGACGAGCGCGTCCGCGCCCGAATTCTCCAGCGCATCGAGGAGCTCTTTGCGGCGCTCCGCTGCGCCGGAGGCAAAATAACCGTCGGAGGCGTTTCCCGCCCAGGGCAGCACGGAAAATCCCAGGCGCTGCAACTCGGCAATGCCCGCTTCGATTTTTCGCGGTTCGGCCGGAGACGCGGGAGCAACCAGCGCCACGCGCGACCCGGCGCGCAGCGCCCGCGGCTTGCGGGGAGTTGCGCGCAAGGGATTCAGGGAATCGTGCGGAGGTTGGGCGCTCATTCCTGGCGGCTCGCGGTGGTCATCACTTCGCTCACAATGCCGGGGCGGTTCACTCGTTCCAGAATGGCCTGCTGCTGGCGATGCGTGACTTCCGCCTCCAACTCCACCACGGAAGATGCTCCCTCCATGGAAACCCGGAAATGCCGCAAGGGCACCTTGATCTCCGCGAGAAATTGCTGCAATTCCGTGGCAACGCTTTCGGCATGGCTGGTCGTAAAGCGGAAGACCATGACGCGCACCTTCAAATTCAATCGCCGCGCCACCCAGGCCATGACCACCAGTCCAAAGAGAACCAATCCGGCGGAGAAACCGGCCACGGCATAGAATCCCGCGCCCGCGGCCATGCCGATCGCCGCTTCCACAAATATCGTGGCCGCCGTGGTCAGACCGGTGATTCCGCCGTTCTCCCGCAGAATGGCGCCCGCGCCGAGAAATCCTATGCCCTGCACCAGATTGGAAACGATTCGCGTCGTCGAGGGATCGCCAAAGCGGTGCGCGACTTCCACCGAAAGAATCGTGAATAGCGCCGAAGCCAGGCAGACGAACGCGCTGGTGCGAATCCCCGCGGGGCGCTTGTGCAGGTCGCGTTCCACGCCGATCGCCGCGCCCAGCAGGGCCGCCAGCGTCAAGCGCAGCAGGATGGTGCCGGTTGTCAGCATGCCTCCAGAATTCCCTCCGCCCCCGCCGCGAACTTCCCTGCCCGGACCCGGCCGGACCGGATGGCAAATTCCTTACAGCTTGAAGCTGGTCAGCTTCAGAAAGTGCCGGGCGCGCGCGTTGATTTCCGCCCTCTTCAGCGTGCGCAAACGGTCGAGGCCGAAGCGCTCGACGGCAAAGCTGCCCAGCACCGAACCGTAGATCATCGCGCGCCGCAGCGCCGCGTCATTGTGTTTCCCCACGCCCGCCAGATAACCCATGAAACCGCCGGCGAAGCAGTCCCCTGCTCCGGTGGGATCGTGCGGCTCCTCCAGCGGAAACGCCGGAACGCAGAACACCCCGGACTTGTCCACCAGCATGGCCCCGTGCTCCCCGCGCTTCACCACCAGCGTCGAGGGGCCCATCTTGAAAATATGTTTTGCCGCGCGCAGCAGATTGTGTTCGCTGGAAAGCTCGCGCGTCTCCGAATCGTTGATCATCAGGATGTCCACGTGGCGCAGCGTCTCGCGCAACTCCGCGTTGCTCCCGGAGATCCAGTAGTTCATGGTATCCATGGCCGCCAGCTTCGGCCGCTTCCTCACCTGCTGCAGCACGGAGCGTTGCAGTTCCGGTGCGATATTGGCCAGGAAAACGTGTTCGGCGCCCCGGTATTTCTCCGGCAGGCGCGGCTTGAAATCCGCGAATACGTTCAGCTCGGTGGTGAGCGTGACGCGCTCATTCAAATTCTCCGAATAGCGCCCCGCCCAGAAAAACGTTTTCCCGGCCGCGCGCTCCAGGCCCTCCAGATCGATCGTGCGCCCGCGGAAGATATGGGCATCCTTCTCCGTGAAATCGTCGCCCACGATGCCGACGAGATTCACGTGCGTAAAGAAACTGGCGGCCACCGCGAAATACGTGGCCGCCCCGCCCAGCGCGCGGTCCACCTTGCCGTACGGACTTTCCAATGCATCAAACGCCACCGAACCTACCACGAGCAGGGACACGGGCTTCTCCTAGGAAATATATTTTCCGATAATCAGTTTCAGGCGCTTCCGCGTAGCCGCCGGAATCACTTTGGGGTCGGTGACCATGGCATATTTCAGCGCCGAACCGCACTTGCACGCGCGCTCTCCGGGCATCGCGCGCACCGCCGCGCGAATCACCCGCTGCGCGTTCTCCGCGTTCTTGTTCAAATTCTCGATGATCTGCGCCAGCGTCACCGACTCATGCTCCGGATGCCAGCAGTCGTAATCCGTGATCATGGCCGCCGTGGCGTAGCAAATCTCCGCCTCGCGCGCCAGCTTGGCTTCCGTCACGTTGGTCATGCCGATGATCTGAAAACCCATCTTGCGGTGAAAATGGGCCTCCGCCAGCGTCGAAAATTGCGGCCCCTCCATGCAGAGGTACGTCCCGCCGCGGTGCGCCTTCACTCCCGCTCCCTCGCAGGCCCCTGCCACCACGCCCGAAAGCTGCCCGCACACGGGCTTGTCGAAGCTGATGTGCGCCACCAGGCCGCCTCCAAAAAAAGTGGATACCCGCCCCTTGGTGCGGTCCACGAACTGGTCCGGAATCATGAAATCCAGCGGCTTCAGCTCTTCCTGCAGCGAGCCCACCGCGCTCACGGAAATAATTCGCGTTACGCCCAGCGACTTCATCGCGTAAATATTCGCCCGGAAATTAATTTCGCCCGGCAGGATGCGGTGCCCCCGCCCGTGCCGCGCCAGGAACGCCACGCGCTTCCCTTCCAGTTGTCCCAGCACAATCGCGTCCGACGGCTCGCCGAACGGCGTCTTCACGCGCACCTCGCGCGTCTCGCTCAGCCCGGCCATCGAGTACAGCCCGCTGCCGCCGATGATGCCGATCTCCGCCGCCGCTCCCGCCGCCTTCTTCCCGCTTTTCTTCTTTGCCGCCATCGTGGCCCTCTCCTGAATTCTACCGCCCCAGCTCCACCGCCTGCGCCTCAATCTTGCCATCCCGTTCGCGGAAGGTAGCCGCGGGCATCTCCGGGTCGTGCCCGAAAATCGCGATCCACTCCTCGCGCACCATCAGCGGCAGATACTTCTTCTTCGTTTCCAGCGTGGTCATCGGGTACAGGTCCACCGCCGCAATCCATGCCGGCGGAAGATGATGCCGCGTGGGAAAAAGATCCGCGAAGCTGAATACCGTCTTCCCTCCTCCGCAAATCTTCACCGCCTGGATCGTCAGGTTATGCCCCGGAATCATCACCACCGAGATCCCCGGCAGAATTTCGCCCTCTCCGTCGAGCAGCTCCCATTGCCCCGCTTCCGTGATCGGCGTGAACGCCGTGCCCACGTAGCTGGCCCGGTCGCGCTCGCTGGGCTTCATGGCGTTGGCCAGCTCCGCCCGCTGCACGTAATATCGCGCGCGCGGAAAGCTGGGGACCCTGCGGCCGTTTTCCAGCCGCGTGTTGCCTCCCGCATGGTCAAAATGCAGGTGCGTGTTGATCACCACGTCCACCTCTTCCGGACGCACGCCTTCCCGCGCCAGCAGTCCCGGCAGCGGATCGATCTCCTCCAACCCAAAAATCTCGCGCATCTTCGCGTCGCTCTGCCCTCCGGCGCCCGCGTCCACCAGAATCGTCTTTCCTCCGGCGCGCACCAGCAGCGCGTTCATCGCCAGGCGCACGCGATTGCGCGCGTCCGCCGTCACTTTCCTCTCCCATGCCGGCTTGGGCAGCGAGCCGAACAGCGAGCCCCCGTCCAGATAAAACGGCCCCATGCTCAAGAGCCGCACATCGATTTCGCCCAGTTTCATTTCGCCCTCACTTCGAAAAACCGCTCTTCGCGAGAATTTCGTTCACCGCGGCAAACGGGTCCGTCTTGCGCTCGGCCACTTCCCGCGCCAGCTCTTCCAGCCGCGCTTCGCCTCCCGCTCCGCGCAGGGCCCGCTCCAGCAGCCGCGACCCCAGCATTTCCGTCAGCCGCAATTTCCAGTGCGCCGCGCGCTTGCGGTTGCGCTCATGGCTGGATTCGAAGTGATTCCGGAATCGCGCGATCTCCGCGGCCAGTTCCGCAATTCCCTTGCTCTCCGAAGCCACCGTGCGCACCACCAGCGGCTGCCAGCCGTCCCGCGGCATCACCAGCGTCAGCATTGCCAGCAACTGCTCCTCCAGGCGGTCCGCGCCCTCGCGGTCGGCCTTGTTCAGCACAAAAATATCCCCGATCTCCATCAGCCCGGCCTTCATGTTCTGGATGTCGTCGCCCATCCCCGGCACCATCAGCACCAGAACGCAATCGGCCAGCCGCACGATGTCCACTTCATCCTGGCCCACGCCCACCGTCTCGATCAGGATCTGCCTTTTCCCCGCGGCGTCCATCAGCAGCGCTACTTCCGCCGTGGCCCGCGCCAGCCCGCCCAGAAATCCGCGCGTGGCCATCGAGCGGATAAACACGCCGCTGTCCCCGGCGTGCCCCTGCATGCGAATGCGGTCGCCCAGAATCGCCCCGCCGGTGAACGGACTCGTGGGGTCCACCGCGATCACGCCCACCTGCTCGTTCCTTTTGCGGTAATGCGCGCTCAGCCGGTCCACCAGCGTGCTCTTGCCCGTCCCCGGCGCGCCCGTCACTCCGGTGAGATACGCCCCGCCCGTTGCCGGAAAGAGCAGCCGCAGCAGCTCTTCCGCTTCCGGCTCGTGATTTTCAATCGCGGTGATGGCGCGCGAGACCGAGCGCACATCGCCCTGGCGCACCTGCTCCGCCCATTTTTCCACCGTGTCAGCAGTCAGGGGCATACCCCTCCCGCCGGCCAACTCGCTTCGTCAGGCGCATGTCCTATTATTTCGTTTTCAGGAGCCCGCGGGCAATGACTAACTTCTGGATTTCGCTGGTGCCTTCCCCGATGGTGCATAGCTTCACGTCGCGGTAAAACTTCTCCGCCGGGTAATCCTTGATGAATCCGTAGCCGCCGTGGATCTGCACGCACTCGTTGGCCACGCGCACCGCCACTTCGCTGGCAAACAGCTTGGCCATGCTCGATTCCGCCGTAAAGCGCACGCTCTTCTGGTCCGCCAGCCACGCCGCCTGGTACACCAGCAGCCGCGCCGCCTCCACCTGCGTGGCCATGTCCGCCAATTTAAACTGAATGGCCTGAAATTCGCTGATGGCCTTGCCGAACTGTTTCCTCTGCTTAGCGTACTTCAGCGCCGCGTCCAGCGCACCCTGCGCCATCCCCAGCGCCAGCGCCGCAATCGAAATTCGCCCGCCGTCCAGAATCTGCAGGCTGTTGATGAATCCCTTTCCTTCTTCCCCCAGCAGATTTTCCGCCGGCACCCGGCAATCGCTGAAAATCACCTCGGAGGTGTCGCTCGCGCGCATCCCCAGCTTGTTTTCCTTCTTCCCCGGCTTGAATCCCGGCGTGCCCTTTTCCACCAGAAACGCGGAAATCCCGTGCGACTCCCTGGCCTTGTCCGTCACCGCCATGGCCACGCACACGCCCGCGTAGTGCCCGTTGGTCGTGAACGTCTTCGCGCCGTTCAGCACCCAATCCGTTCCCTGGCGCACCGCCGTGGTCCGCGTCCCCCCGGCATCCGACCCCGCTTCCGGCTCGGTCAGCGACCACGCCCCCACCATTTTCCCCTGCGCCAGCGGCGCCAGGTATTTTTTCTTCTGCGCTTCGCTGCCGAATTTATAAATGTGATTGCTGCACAGGGAATTATGCGCGGCCACGGTCAGCCCCACCGACCCGTCCACCCGCGAAAGCTCCTCGATGGCCAGCGCGTATTCGATGTAGCCCAGCCCCGCCCCGCCGTACTGCTCGGGAAAGATCACCCCCAGCAGCCCCATCTCCCCCAGCTTGGGCAGGATCTCGGCGGGAAAATGCGAGGCCTCGTCCCACTCCATCACGTGCGGCGCGATTTCCCCCTCGGCGAATTCGCGGACGCTGCGTCGCAACTGCTGCTGCTCTTCGGAAAATGTGAATTCCATGGGCGTATCGTCCTATATGCTTTTGATTATACTCATCCAAAGCATATTTTATACCATACCTCGCCACCCCGCCGCATTGGAAAGAAAATCGGTGCTTCCCCAGGTCCTTCGTCAGGCTCCCGCAACCTTGCGCAGCACGCCCAGCGCCCGCTCGCAGCCCGCCCGGTCCACGTCGCAATGCGTCACCAGCCTTACCGAATACTGCGCAGTGTCCTGCGCCCATACTCCCTGCGCCTTCAGCGCCTCGCAGAACTCCACCGCCGTCATCCCCGTCTTCGCACAGCCGAAAATAATGATATTCGTGCGCACCTTGGCCGGGTCCAGTTCCAGCCGCGGAATCGCCGCGATTCCCTGCGCCAGCAGTTTCGCGTTGGCGTGGTCCTCGTGCAGCCGCAGCGGCGATTTCTCGATGGCGATCAGCCCCGCCGCGGCCAGAATTCCCGCCTGGCGCATTCCTCCGCCGAACATCTTTCGGTAAACCCGCGCCTTCTCGATAAACGCCCGCGAACCGGCCAGCATCGAACCCACCGGCGCTCCCAGCCCCTTGGACAGGCAAAACATCACCGAGTCCACCCGCCGGGCCATCTGCGCCACGCTTTCTCCCAACGCCACCGCCGCGTTAAAGATCCGCGCCCCGTCCAGATGCACCTTCAGCCCCGCCTCGTGCGCCCGGCCGCACAACTCCTCCACAACCTTCGTCGGATAAACGATCCCCCCGGTCATGTTGCTGGTGTTTTCCAGGCACAGCAGCGCCGACTGCGAATCATAGTAAATCTTCGGACGGATCACCGCTTCAATCGCCGCCCAGCTGAGAATCCCGTCCTCCCCGCGCGCCACCCGCGGCATGCACCCGGCAATCGCGGACATGGACGCCAGCTCGTAAAGATTCACGTGGCTGCGCTCCTCGCAGATCACCTCGTCCCCGTGATGCGTCCAGATTTTAATCGCGATCAGGTTCCCCATGCAGCCCGTGGGCACGAACAGCGCGGCCTCTTTCCCGAAAATCTCCGCCGCGCGCTCCTCCAGGCGGTTCACCGTCGGGTCTTCTCCGTAAACGTCGTCGCCCACTTCCACCGCGGACATCGCCCTTCGCATCTCCGCGGTCGGCCGCGTGATCGTGTCGCTGCGCAGGTCCACAACCGCTTCCGGGGGATTTGCGGACATGCCGCCCTTCATTTCCATGTGCGCCTCTGATGGGGTCACTTCGTTCCGCCTTTCTCCTGGATTCTAAATAGATTTTCCGGATGCGCCTTCTTCGTCCCGCATCCGCCCTGCGCTCAGCGCAGAAGCTCCACGAACACTTCGTTCGATATGCTCAGCCGCTCCGGCGAGAGCCGCACCATCGCTCCCGTCCGCTCGACCAATCCATTCCGCTCCAGACTTTCCAACCGCCCGCTCAACTGCACCCCGTAATCCCGCTCGATCTTTTCAATATCAATTCCATCCAGTTGCCGCAGTCCCAGAAACAGTTCCTCATCGAGCGCCTGCCCGGCGCTCAACTCTTCCAGCCCTTCGCAGGGAATCCGCCCGGCCGCCAGCGCTTCGGCGTATTTCGCCGCATCGTGCTCATTGGCCCACCGCTGCGCGCCGGAAAACGAATGCGCTCCCGCGCCAAACCCCAGATACGCCTCGCGGCGCCAGTATTTCAGATTGTGGACCGATTCTTTTCCGGGAATCGCCCAATTGGAAATTTCGTAGTGATGATACCCGGCGGCGCCCAGCGCGCCCCGCGCAAAGTCGTAGAAATTGGCCACGTCGTCATCGCCCGGCACGCTGCCTGCCCCGTAGCGCCCGCCCTTGTTCAGAATCTCCCGCCCCAGCCGGCTTCCTTCGTCCACTTCCAGCATGTAAATGGAAATATGCTCCGGCCCCATGGCCAGCACTTCTCCCACGGTCGCTCCCCAGCTTTCCGCCGTCTGGTGCGGCAGTCCGGCAATCAGGTCGAAACTGATATTGCTGATGCCCGCTCCGCGCAGCAGCGGCAGCGCCCGCTCGATGTCCTCGCGGCGGTGCATGCGACCCACCGCGGAAAGCTCGCGGTCGGAAAACGACTGCAACCCGAAGCTGATGCGGCCGATTCCCGCCTGAAACCATCCCCGCGCCTTCTCTTCGTCCACCGTTTCCGGATCGGCTTCCAGCGTCACTTCGCGCAATGCGCAGGGAAATGTTTCTCTGACTCCGTCGAGCAGCCTGGCCAGGTCTTCCGGGTCCAGCAGGCTCGGCGTGCCTCCGCCCAGATAAATCGTGTCCACCACGGCATCGGCGAACGTCTCCGGCAGAGCGATGCCCGCTTCCCGGTACAGTTTCCGGTGCTCGCGGATCTCCCGCTCCACCGCCGCCACGTACGGCCCGTAGCGCTCCCGGGCCACCACACCCGTGTGAAAATTACAGTAGGTGCATTTGGTCTGGCAGAACGGAACCTGGATGTAAACGCCTAGTTTCATGGACACAAAAAACTCTATCACACTCGAACAGTCCCGGTTCGCTGCGTGCGCCTGCCACTTAATGCATCGCAGGCGAATCAGGGATTCTCCGCTTCAGCCGCGGTAAATCACCTGATGCGCGCCCAGTCCTTTGCTCCCCGCGTGCTTCTTCAACGCTTGCAGCGCTTCCGGCCCCCACAGCGCCAGCAGCGGCAGCAGGCACAACTCGCGCGACTGCATGCCCTTCCGCGGAAACAGCAGCGCGCAGAGATACTCCTCGTGCCCCGCAATCACTCCTTCGCGCAGCGCCCGCGCCCTTCCGGCTATGTTATTCAGTTTTGCGTAGTGATACGCCGATGATTTTTCCGCCCGCTCCAGCGCACCCAGCAGCGTCGCGTCCAGCTTGCCCAGCGGCCCCCGCAATCTCTCCAGCGCCCGCTGCGCTTCCCGCGCACCTTCCTCCATCCGCGCACCCAGCGCCGCCGGAATTTTCTGCGCTTCCATTTTCCGCCGGATTTTTTCCCGGCCTTCCCAAATCTCCTCCACCTTCAATCCATACTTCTTCAGCAGCTTTTCCGCCTTCCCATCCACCACGGTAAAATCCGCCCGCGGCAGGACCACCGGCATCCATCCCAGAATCTGCCGGTACACCACCTCCGCCTGCGCGTAATAGGCAATCTCGCCCGGCCCGGCGACATACGCCGCCGTGGGCAGCAGAAAATCCTGCATCACCGGCCGCAGCAGCGCGTTGGCGCTCAGCCCTTCCGCGCCGGTCTCGGCCACGCGCAAAAACTCCTCGCGCGTCCAACTCTTCTCCCCCGCCTGAAATCCGCCGCCGCTTTCCGTAACGGCCCGGCGCACTCCGCCTTCCAGTGCAAACAGCAGCGTGCTCCGCCCGGTCACCTTCACCTGCGCCGCATATCCCGCCTGCTCCAGTTTCTTTCCCCGCTCCAGCAGCTTCTCCCGCAGAATCCCGCTTTCGGCAACTGCCTGCCGGAAAACCGGCGCCGCAATTTTGTGCAACCGCCCGTCCAGCGGGTCCAGCAGGATCAGACCTTCTCCCTCGAACAGCCGCGCGTACAATTTCCCGAACGCGCTCCCGCAGGTTTCCCCCGGCGCATAACTGCTCTTCAGAATTTCCCCAATCCGCCCCGAGTCCGAACCCTCTAGCGCATCCGCGGCTTGCCGCACCATCTCCGCAATCTCGCCGCCGAGCGCAACGCTCCCCGCCGGAACCCCTTCCTTCGCAGCCGCGGGCAGCGCAAATGTTTCCAGTCCTCCGTTGCTCCACCACTGCGCCTGGCGCACCTCTTCAAAATCATGGTCTTCCGTGGCCATCCAGAAAACCGGCACAGCGTCCACGCCGGCGCGCGTCAACTCTTCCGCCACGGCCACCGCCGTCAGCGCCTTGTACACTGCGTATGCCGGCCCGGAAAAAAGTCCCACCTGTTGCCCGGTGACGATGGCCACCGCGCCCTTCTCCAGCCGCTCCAGGCTGCGCTCCGTGGCCGCGCCGCAGCCCAGCGCGCGATTTTGTTCGCGCAGAATCGCGGCCACGGAGCGCCTTCTTTCCTCGGGAAACGCGCGCTTCCCGGCCACGCGCTTCACCGCGGCAAACTTCGGCGCATGCGCATAGAATCCGTTCACTCGGGAAAATTCTTCCATGTAATGGAGAAACAGCTTGGAGGGGTGCGGCAGGCGGCCGTAGGCGATGGATTGACAGCGCATGAACCTTTAGATGATAGCCGCGCCGCGCCGTCACGGCAATCCGTTCGTTTCACAGCCGGCCCCGGGCGGCCCGCCAGCCGCTCGTCAGGCTCGCGCCGCTTCGACCCCCGGGAGCGCCGCCAGTATCTTCCCGATCTCCTGCCGCGCCGCTTCCGTCAGCGGCTGCAGCGGCAGCCGTGGCGGCCCGCCGCGGTATCCGCGCGACTCCATCGCGCACTTCACTCCCGCCGGTCCATTCACGCCTACAATCACCCGCGACGCCGGCAGCAGCGCTTCCTGCAGCCGCCGCGCGCCTTCCGCCGATCCGCCCCGCTCCAGCCGGTAAAGCTCCACGCAAAGTTCCGGCAGCACGCACGCCAGCGCCAATATCCCGCCCCGCGCACCCGTCACCAGTGACACATTCAGCGTCGAAGCCGATCCCACCAGCACCTGAAACGCCGCCGGCGCCGCCGCGATAATCTCTCCCACCCGCTGCACGTTTCCCGAACTTTCCTTCAGCCCCACGATATTCGGATGCGCCGCCAGCGCCGCGACTTCCCCGGCCTCCAGCGCCACGCCCGTAAATTGCGGCACCGAATACAGCAGCACGGGAATCGGCGAAGCGTCCGCCACGCGCCGGAAATGCGCCGCCAGCACTTCCGCCTTGTACAACGGCTTATAGTAATAGGGCGTTTTCACTAGCGCCGCCTGATAGCCCAGCTCCGCGGCCCGGCGCGTCCAGCGAATTGTTCCCGCCGTGGACTCCGCTCCCGTCCCGGCGATCAATATTTTCCCCGGTGCAGCGGCCTCTTTCACCGCCGCCAGAATCGCCTCGCGCTCGGCCTCTTCCAGCAGCACCGATTCGCCCGTCGAGCCAATCGCCACATAGCCCGCCAGCCCCGTTTTGTTATACAAGCCGACGTTATGCTTCAAATCCAACAGCGCCACTCCGCCGTCCGCGCCGAACGGCGTGGTCAGCGCCGGAAAAATTCCGCTGAAATCCAGCCCCATGCTCACTCCCCAGCGCCCTTTTCCTTCCGCGCACGCGCTCCCGCGCGGTGCAGGTCCTGCAATGCCGCCACCTCAATCCCCTGCTCGTGCATCGCCCCGATTCCCCGCGTGGCCGCATGCGCCGCCGAAAGCGTGGTGATGCACGGAATGTTGTAGCGGATCGCCGCCCGCCGAATCGATTTCTCGTCGTAAAACGATTCCCGGCCCAGCGGGGTGTTGATCACCAGGTTGATTTTCCCGGTCTTGATCAGGTCCACGATGTTCGGCCGCCCTTCGTTCACCTTGAACACCGCTTCCGCTTCGATCCCCGCCTCCTGCAGCGCCGCCGCCGTCCCGCGCGTGGCCATCAGACGGAATCCCAGCGCCGCCAGGTCCTTGCCCAGCGGCCCCACCTGCCGCTTGTCCCGGTCGTTCACGCTGAGGAACACCGTTCCATTCCGCGGCAGCTTCTGCCCCGCGGCCAGTTGCGCCTTGGCGAATGCCAGTCCGAAACTCTTCGACGTCCCCATCACTTCCCCGGTCGAGCGCATCTCCGGCCCCAGAATCGTATCCACCCCGCGGAATTTGTTGAACGGAAACACCGGCGACTTCACCGCATAAAAGTCATGCACCGCGATTTCGCTCACCCCGTTGTGCGTCACCAGCGGCAAGTTCATCTCCGCCAGCTTCTTGCCCATCATCAGCCGCGCCGCCACCTTCGCCAGCGGCACTCCCGTGGCCTTGCTCACGTACGGCACCGTGCGCGACGCCCGCGGATTCACTTCCAGCACATACACCGTCTCCCGCTGAATCGCATACTGCACGTTCATCAGCCCCACGACCTTCAGCGCCTTGGCCAGTCTCTGCGTGTAGCCCCGGATCGTATCCAGGATCGCCGGCGCCAGGCTCACCGGCGGCAGCACGCACGAGGAATCCCCCGAGTGAATCCCCGCCTCCTCGATGTGCTCCATGATTCCGCCGATCACCACGTCCGTCCCGTCCGAAAGCGCGTCCACGTCCACTTCCGTCGCTTCTTCCAAAAACTGGTCAATCAGCACCGGCTTGGCCGTGCCCATCAGCGCCGCCTGCGCCACGTATTCCTGCACCGTGTTCACGTCGTAAGCGATCACCATCGCCCGCCCGCCCAGCACGTAGCTCGGCCGCACCAGCACCGGCAGCCCAATCTCCGCCGCCACCCGCGCCGCTTCCTCCGGCACCAGCGCCGTCCCGTTCCTCGGCTGCGGTATGCCCAACTCTTCCAGCAGCCGCCCGAATCTCCGCCGGTCCTCCGCCAGATCAATCGATTCCGGCGCCGTGCCCACGATCGGCACTCCGTTGCGCTTCAATTCCATCGCCAGGTTCAGCGGCGTCTGCCCGCCGTACTGCACGATCACTCCCTGCGGCTTTTCCCGCTCCACAATGGCCAGCACATCCTCGAGCGTCAGCGGCTCGAAATACAGCCGGTCGGAGGTGTCATAGTCCGTCGAGACCGTCTCCGGGTTGCAATTCACCATGATCGTCTCGTAGCCGTCTTCGCGCAGCGCAAACGACGCGTGGCAGCAGCAGTAATCGAACTCGATTCCCTGCCCGATGCGGTTCGGCCCGCTTCCCAGGATCATTACCTTGGCCCGCGCCTGCGGCTCCGATTCGTCCTCGTCCTCGTACGTCGAATACAGGTACGGCGTGTAGGACTCGAACTCCGCCGCGCACGTGTCCACCCGCTTGAATACCGGCGCCACTCCCCACCGCGCCCGCTGCAGCCGCACCGCCGAGGCCGCCGTCTTCCAGATCTGTGCCAGCTGCTCGTCGCTCATCCCGTGCCGCTTCGCTTCCCGCAGCAGATCCTTCGACGCCGTTTCCACCGTCACCGACGCCACCCGCCGGTTCATGGCCACGATCTCTTCCAATTGCCCGATGAACCACGGATCGATCTTGGTCAGCTCGCACACTTCGCTCGCTTGCAAGCCCCGTTCCAGCGCCACCAGCAGCCAGTGAATCCGGTCCGGCCGCGGCGTCGCCAGCTTTTCCCGCAGCAGCGAATCCGGAGTCTCCGCCGGCGCCCTCCACGGCGAACTCGGCTCCAGCGAACGGATCCCCTTTTGCAGCGCCTCTTTGAACGTCCGCCCGATGGCCATCACTTCGCCCACCGACTTCATCTGCGTCCCCAGCGCCGAATCCGCTCCCGGAAACTTTTCAAACTGAAACTTCGGAATCTTCACCACCACGTAGTCGATCGTCGGCTCGAAACACGCCGGCGTCTTTTTGGTGATGTCGTTGGAAATCTCGTCCAGCGTCATGCCCACCGCCAGCCGCGCCGCGATCTTGGCGATCGGAAATCCCGTGGCCTTGCTGGCCAGCGCCGAACTCCGCGATACCCGCGGATTCATCTCGATCACGATCATCCGCCCGCTCACCGGATCAATCGCAAACTGTATGTTCGACCCGCCCGTTTCCACTCCCACTTCCCGGATGATGGCCCCCGCCGCGTCCCGCATCCGCTGGTATTCCTTGTCCGTCAGCGTCTGCGCCGGCGCCACCGTGATGGAATCCCCCGTGTGCACGCCCATCGGATCGAAATTCTCGATCGTGCAGATCACCACGAAGTTGTCCCGGAAGTCCCGCATGACCTCCAGCTCGTATTCCTTCCATCCCAGCACGGACTCTTCCACCAGCGCCTCGTGCACCGGGCTCAAATCCAGCGCCTGCACAATCGCTTCCGCGAACTCTTCCTTGTTGTAGGCGATCGATCCGCCCGTCCCGCCCAGCGTGAACGACGGCCGGATCACCAGCGGAAATCCCAGCTGGTCGCACAGCCGCAGCGCGTCCTGCGCATTGTTCACCAGCGCCGACGCCGGAACGTCCAGCCCCAGCCGCCGGCACGCGTCCTTGAACCACAGCCGGTCTTCCGCCACCTTGATCGCCCGCAGCGACGCGCCGATCATCTCCACCTTGTACTTTTCCAGGATCCCGCTCTCCGCCAGCTCCACCGCCAGGTTCAGCGCCGTCTGCCCGCCCACCGTCGGCAGAATCGCGTCCGGCTTCTCTATCGCGATGATCCCCTCGATATATTCCTTGGTCAGCGGCTCAATGTACGTCCGGTTAGCCATCTCCGGATCGGTCATGATGGTCGCCGGATTCGAATTCACCAGCACCACCTCGTACCCTTCCGCGCGCAGCGCCTTGCACGCCTGCGCCCCCGAATAATCGAATTCGCACGCCTGCCCGATGATGATGGGCCCCGAGCCGATAATCAGGATTTTCTTGATGTCTGTCCGTTTGGGCATTCTTGTTTTCAGCGCTTCCCGGCCGGAGCGATCTCTCCGGCTATTTGAATTCCTTCATCAATTTCGTGAACTGCCCGAACAGATAGTGCGAATCGTGCGGCCCCGGCGACGCTTCCGGGTGGTACTGCACGCTGAACAGCGGCATCGTGCGGTGCCGCATCCCTTCGTTCGTCCCGTCGTTCAGGTTGACGTGCGTGATCTCCGCGTCCTTCGCCGGCAGCGAATCCGGGTCCACGCAGAACCCGTGATTCTGCGCCGTGATTTCCACCTTCTCCGTCAGCAGATTCTTCACCGGATGATTCGACCCGTGATGCCCGAACTTCAGCTTGAACGTCTTTCCGCCCAGCGCCAGCCCGCACAACTGGTGCCCCAGGCAGATCCCGAAGATCGGCACGCGCCCCAAAAGCGCACGGATATTTTCCACCGCATACTGCGCCGGTTCGGGGTCCCCCGGCCCGTTCGAAAGAAACACCCCGTCCGGCTTCAGCCCCAGCACATCCTTCGCCGAGGTCGGCGCCGGAACCACCTGCACATCGCAGCGGTTGTCCACCAGCATCCGCAAAATATTCTGCTTGATCCCGAAATCGTAAGCCACCACGCGCAACCGCCGATCCTCCGCCTCTTCCTTCTTCCCCGGCAATACCGGCGGCAGCGCCAGCTCGATGGACCCCCGATTCCACTCATACGCCTTCTTGCAGCTCACCCGCGACGCCAGTTCCTGCCCCGCCATGCTCGGCAGCGCCCGCGCCTCCGCGATGCACTGTTCCGCCGAAGTCCCGTCCGTGGCCACGATCCCGCGCAAAGCCCCCATCTTGCGGATGTGCAGCACCAGCGCCCGCGTATCAATGTCCCAGATCACCGGAATCCCGTGCCGGTTCAGATACAGTTGCGCGCTTTCCTCGCTCCGGTAATTCGAGGTCAGCTGCGAAAACTCGCGCACGATCAGCGATTCGATGTGCGGCTTGGGGGACTCCTCATCGTTCAGGTTCGTTCCCGTATTTCCAATGTGTGGGTAGGTAAGACAGACCATCTGTCCCGTATAACTGGGGTCGGTGAATACTTCCTGATAGCCGGTCAGGCTGGTATTGAAAACGACTTCGCCGCCGCGGCGCGTCATCGCCCCCGCGGCGCGGCCGTTAAAGACGCGCCCGTCTTCCAGCGCAAGGATTGCGGGTCGGTGCAGAACTTCGGTCAGTGGTGCCTCCTGCGAAAATCATTTGTCCTGCGCATTCGTCTTCGAAAGCGTTCCAAAATGGTCGAATGGCCAGTACGCGAACGCCGCTCGCCCATAGATAAACTGGCTGGGCACTGGACCGAATACCCGCGAATCGTTCGAGCTGATTCGGTGGTCCCCCATCACAAAATAGTTTCCCGCGGGCACGCGCACCGGGCCGTAATCGCTCAAATCTTCATACTGCGGCGGCACGTACGGCTCGCGCATCTCCACCCCGTTCACCGAGAGCCGCCCGTCGCGAATCTCCACGCTCTCTCCGGGCAGCGCAATCACCCTCTTGATGAAAGATTTGGAACGGTCCAGCGGATACCAGAAGACCACCACGTCGCCGCGCTCGATGGGCTCGAAGCGGTACACAAACTTGTTGATGAAAATCCGCTCCTGGTCGGAGAGCAGCGGCGCCATGCTCGTTCCTTCCACCTTCACCGGCTGGTACAGGTAAACGACCACGGCCAGCGCCAGACCGATCGCCAGCAGCAGGTCCCGCGTCCACGCCCTCACTTCATGATGAAAAACCGCCGGGGAAGAGTTTTCCGCCGGCTCTGGGGTGGCCGGTGAGGCGGACATTTCCTTCTCGTCTGTATTCTGCATGCGCTCGCTATCCTTTAATTTATAACACGTCCGCGGCGTCTTGCGCCACAACTTGCGCCCCGCCTCCCGCCTTGCTCCCGCCTATTTCTCCCCGCCCAAATGAAAAATCCGCAGCTCTTTCCGCACTCCGAATGTTATCCCGGTCCCCGGGTCGTCCCGGCATAGCCCGGCAATTCCCGCCACGTCCCAGGTGAATCCCCCCGCCGCGATCCGCACTCCCATCCGCGCCTCTCCCCGGCTTTCCGTTCCCACCAGGCTCGTCGTGATCGCCCTCGGCGAATATCTTCCCGCCGCCTCGGCCACAATCTCCACTCTTCGTCCCGCGGGAATCACAAATGCCCCGCCGTAGCGCAGCACGTCATTCTGCGCATGCAGCGCGTTCGGCGCATCGATCATTTCCAGCCCCGCGTTCCCGAATAGTTTCACGCCCTTCCACTGCTTGCCCACGGCCAAAATGGCGTGCGCCGCCAGGGTATTGTTCCCGATGCCCTTCCTCTCGTTCGTATTGGGCATCGTAAACCCGGTTTTCAGCGCCACTCCCGGTCTTTTTCCCTTCTCTCTTAACACCCGCAGCTTCACCGAAAGCGAATAGTCCCCCGTGTCATGCGTGGAATTCGCCCCGCTCAACTGCAAGGGCGTGATGTAGGAGATTCCCTGCGCGTGAATATCCAGAAAATCCTGGATCGCGCCCTCGATCTGCACCTCCGCCAGGCGCCCCACTCCCATTCGAAAATTGATGACTCCCGCCGAGGTCAAATCACCGGACAGCCCGGAAAGCGGAAAATCAATGTTGTGCAGAAAATCCATCCCCACTTCCGCCCGCAGCATTCCCGCGGGCACGGTCTCCGCGTCCACCGTGCGCAGCGGACGGTCTTGCGCCCACAAACCGGCGCTCGCAATCAAACTTGCCAGAAAACAAAAAAGGGTTCGTGACATGCGCGACATCCTACTTCACCCGCTACTCTTCTCCAAGCGCATAGTTCAGCGCCGCCAGTCCCGCCGTCACCGCCGTCTCCGTCCGCAAAATCATTTTCCCCAGCGACACCTCGGCAAATCCCGCCTTCCCCGCCGCCAGAAATTCTTCTTCCGTCCAGCCACCCTCCGGCCCCACCGCGAATGCCGCCTCCCGCGTCCGCGCCGCCTTGCCAATCACGCTCTTCAGCATCGGCGCTTCCGCCCTCTCCGAAAGCAGCAGCCGCAATCCTTCCCGCGCACCCGCAAACGCCGCCTGCGGCTTGCTCAGCGCCTCCAGCCGCGGCGGCCGCAGCCTTCTCGACTGCTGCGCTCCTTCCAGCAGAATCCTGCGCCAGCGCTCCGCGCGCTTTTCCACCGCCTGCAAGAGCCCCTTTTCGCTGCGCCCCGCCGCCAGCGGCACAATCGCCTCCGCGCCCAGTTCCGTGGCCTTCTCCAGCGCCCATTCGAACGCGTCAAACTTCACCACCGCCAGCAGCAGTGTCAGCCGCAGCGCCGGCTCCACCGCGGGCAGCTCTTCCTCCAGCGCAAACTCCACGCTCTCCCGCCCCGCGTTCACCACCCGCCCCAGCCACACCCGCCGCCCGTCGCTCAGCTCATACCGCTGCCCCGGCTGCGCCCGCAGCACCCGCCCCAGGTGATGCGCCGTCTCCCCCTCCACCACGCACCGGCCCTCTTCAAATTGCTCCACAAAAAATCGTCTGCGCACGGCCCGAATTGTACCACCGCTATTGCACATACACGCTGTCATCCTGAGCGAAGCGAAGGATCTCAACCGACCCACACCCCGGCCTCCAACTATTCAGCGCCATCTAGCCATTTGTGCTTATCCCGCGGAATACCTGAACTGAACGGCTTACTGATAAAAGTTATCAGTTATCAGTCTTCAGTTTTCAGTAAAACCAAACACCTAACTCGCGTTGCCTTACTTTCAACTGCCCGCTAAAAACTGTCTACTGACAACTGATAACTTCCTCTATCCCAAAATATCCTTCATCTTGTCGAACATCGCCGAATCCCTCTCCGCCGGCGCGTTCTCCACCTTCATCATCTCCCGCATCTGCTCCAGCAACTTCCTCTGTTCCTTGCTCATCTTCGTCGGCGTCACCACCCGCACATGAAAGTAAAGATCTCCCTTGCCCCCTCCGTGCGGGTCCGGCAATCCCTTCCCCTTCATCCGAAAAATCGTCCCGCTCTGCGTCCCTTCGGGAATCTTCAGCTTCTCTTCCCCCGCCAGCCCCGGCGTCATCAACTCCGTTCCCAGCGCCGCCTGCGCCAGGCTGATGGGCAGCGTGCAATACAAATCCGCCCCGCGCCGCTCAAAAAACCGGTGGTCCTTCACTTCCAGCACCACGTACAGATCGCCCGCCGGGCCGCCATTCGGTCCCGGTTCGCCCTCGCCGCTCACCCGCAGCCGCGTTCCCGTGTCCACTCCCGGCGGAATCCGCAGCTCGATGGTCCGCTCTTTTTCCACCCGTCCCTGTCCGCGGCAGTCCGGGCATTTTTCCTTGATGATTTGCCCCGCTCCCCGGCACGCCGGACACGTCCGCGAAATCATGAACATGGCCTGCTGCGTCACCACCTGCCCGCGCCCTCCGCAAGTCTGGCAGGCCGCCACGCCCGTCCCGGCCTTCGCTCCCGTTCCGTTGCACACTTCGCAGAATTCCTGCCGCGGCACCTTGATCTTCGTGGATACTCCGCTGGCCGCCTCTTCAAAGCTCAGCGCCATGTCGTAGCGCAGGTCCGCCCCGCGCTGCACCCGGCTGCGCCCGCGCCTCCCGGACGAAAAAAAATCCCCTCCGCCAAACAAATCTCCAAATACATCCTCAAATCCCTGAAAGATGGACCCGCTGAAATCCTCCGTCCCCCCGGCTCCGGAAAGTCCCGCGTGCCCGTAGCGGTCATACACCCCGCGCTTCTGCGCATCGCTCAGTACCGCATACGCTTCGGTGGCCTCGCGGAAGCGCACTTCCGCCTCGTGCTTGTCTTCGGGATGCCGGTCGGGATGCCATTTCAGCGCCGCCTTGCGGTAGGCGCCCTTGATCTCGTCGGCGCTCGCCGCGCGCGCCACTCCCAGCACTTCGTAAAAATCTCTCTGCACTTTCCTGGTCATGAATTCCCGCCGGTTTCTCCGCTTCCCTTAATTCGCCGCCCCATCCCGCCCCACCGCCACGCGCACCAGCGCCGGCCTCAGCACCCGCCCATGAAACACGTATCCCGGCTGAAAGACTTGCAGCACCGTTCCATCCTCCGCCTCGTTGCTCTCCGCCCGGTCCACCGCCTGGTGAAAATGCGGATCGAACTTTCCCCCGGCCGGGTCCAGCCTTTCCAGTCCCAGCTTCCCCAGGTTCTCCATCATCTGCTTGTAGATCAGCTCGAACCCTTTTCGGTACGCCTCGTAGCTCGGCTCCTTATGCGCCGCCAGCGCCTGTTCGAATCCATCCAGAATCGGAATCAGCGCCTCGATCACCCGCGACGTCGCCCGCTTCCCGTCCTCCGTCCGTTCCTTCTCGATCCTCTTGCGGTAATTATCGAAATCCGCCTGCCGCCGCACCAGCATCTGCCGCAACTCTTCCAGGTCTCCCGCCAGTTTATTCACGTCCGCATCGATCCGCAGAGTATCCGCCGCTTCCGCGCGGGCCTCCGCGCTCTGCTCCAGCGCATCACCTCCGCCGCTATTCTCGCTCATGCTCGTCTTCTTCTCCCTCAAGTTCAATCCTCTCGCTCGCCGCAAGCTCAAATCTTCGTCAAGGCCTCGCTGAACAGCCGCGCCACGTACGCCACCGCCGTCACCGCTCTCTCATAGTGCATCCGCGTCGGCCCCAGCACTCCCAGGGTCCCCTGCACCTCGTCATGGTGCGTGTACGCCGCCCCGATCAGCGCCAGGTTCTCTCCCCCCACCGAAATCTCCTTGATCCCGATCTGCACGTGCACCGGTTCCGGCGTATCAATGCACGCATTCAGCACGCTGATCAGCCGGTGCTTTTCCTCAATGGCCGAAAGCAATTCCCGGATCTGCATCTGGTCGGTGAATTCAGGCGAACCGATGATTTGCGCCGCGCCCTCCACGTGCACCTGCCGCGTCAGTTCCTCGCCTCGCATCACCGGGTCGCATAGCGCCAGCGCGCTCCCCGCCAGCGAGTCGTATCTCTCCCGCTCGCTCGCCAGCTTCTGCAGCAAATCCCCGCGAATCGCATCCAGCGTCCATCCCGAATATTCCCGGTTCAAAAATTCCGATGTCGCGTCCAGCTCCGCCTGCGTGAAGCGCCTCTGCGGCCGCAGCACCTTGTCCCGCGTCACTCCGCCCGGCGAGATTAGCACCACCACCACGCGCCCGTCCGGCAGCAGCCACATCCGCGCATGCTCCAGCACCGCTCGCGCGATCGGCGGCGCGATCACGATCCCCAGCCCCTTGGACACCTGCGCCAGCACGTGCCCCGCACGCTCCGTAATTTCCGTTGTCGTGGAGGCCCCCGCGAATTCCTGCTGAATCCATTCGCGGTCCTCCAGGCTAATCGTCGCCTGCAGCGCAATCTCTTGCGCAAAAAACCGGTAAGCCGTCGCCGTCGGCACGCGTCCCGCCGACGTGTGCGGCTGGTACAGCAGCCCCGCATCCTCCAGATCGGCCATTACGTTGCGGATGGTCGCCGCGCTCAGTTCCTCTTCAAGCCGCCGCGAGATCGCCCTCGAGGAGACCGGCTCGCCCGTCTCGATGTACGTCCGCACCAGGTCCGCCAGGATCTGCCGGTGCCGCCGCTCTTGTAGGACTGGGTTGCGCATGACAGCGCTCTTCCTCGAACGCTAATTTCATTTTAGTGAGCCGTTTCCCTCGCGTCAACGCGCCATTCCCATTCGCCAACACCCGCCTCTCCTTACGCGTTGTCGATCTGCGCCCTCTGCAGGCGGTCCGAATAATCGATATAGATCGTCTTCCATTCCGTGAAGAAATCGATCGCCGCAATGGCCGCCTCGCGGTGCCCGTTCCCCGTCTGCTTCGTTCCCCCGAACGGCAGGTGCGTCTCCGCCCCAATCGTCGGCGCATTCACGTATACGATTCCCGTGTACAAATCCCGCGCCGCCGTGAACGCCCGGTTCACGTTCCGCGTATAAATCGACGCCGAGAGCCCGTAAACCACTCCGTTGGCCACCTCCAGCGCCTCCTCCAGGCTGCTTATCGGCATCACCGACACCACCGGCCCGAAGATTTCCTCCTGTGCGATCCTCATCTTCGGCGTGCAGTCCGCGAAAATCGTCGGCTCGTGGAACCATCCCTTCGCAAACTTCCCTTCCGTCAGCCGGCTTCCTCCCGCCGCCAACCGCGCCCCTTCGTTCTTCCCGATCTCCACGTAGTTCATCACCGTCTTCAACTGCCCCTCATTGATCAGCGGCCCCATATCCACCGCCGAATCCAGCCCGTCCCCCACGCGCAGCGCCCGCGCCCGCTCCACAAACCGCTCCACGAACTCTTTGTACACCGCCCGGTGCACCGCCACGCGGCTCGCCGCCGTGCACCTCTGCCCCGTCGTCCCAAACCCGCCCCAGGTAGCCCCATCCACCGCCAAATCCAGGTTGGCGTCGTCCATCACGATAATGATGTTCTTCCCGCCCATCTCCAGGCTGTAGTGCTTGAACTCCGGCGCGCACGCCACCGCAATCTCCCGTCCCGTTCCGCACGACCCCGTAAAGCTGATCACCGGCACGTCCCGGTGCTTCACCAGTGGCGCTCCCGCCCCCGGCCCGTCTCCGCTCACCAGGTTCACCACGCCCCGCGGCAAGCCCGCCTCCGTCAGCGCCTGCACCAGGTTGTACGACGACAGCGGCGTATCCTCCCCCGGCTTCAGCACCACCGTGTTTCCGCTCACCAGCGCCGGCATCATCTTCCACGATGGTATGGCCATCGGAAAATTCCACGGCGTGATCATTCCGCACACGCCAACCGGTTGCCGCACGCTCATCGCAAACTTGTTCGGCAGCTCCGAAGGCGTCGTCTGCCCAAACAGCCGCCTCCCCTCCCCCGCCATGTAATACGTCATATCAATGGCTTCCTGCACGTCCCCGCGCGTCTCCGCCAGCACCTTGCCCATCTCCCGCGTCATATCCTTCGAGTATTGCTCTTTCCTCTGCACCAGCAGCTCCGCCGCGCGAAACAGGATCTCCGCCCTCTTCGGCGCCGGCGTCAGCCTCCACGTCTTGTACGCCTCTTTCGCGGCGTACACCGCCGCCTCCACGTCCTCCGCCCCGGAGACGGGAAACATCCCGATCAACTCCTCCGTATTCGCCGGATTGCGGTTCTCGTACGCTTTTCCCCCGCGCGCCTCCACCCACTCCCCGTTGATGAAATTCCGGTACGCCTTGGGCGCAACTGTGCTGGACATGCTTCCTCCTCGAATGCCTCGTCTGTCTCTTGATTCGGTGCGGGGTCGGACGGGGGGCGTACCTCGCGGAAACAAAAATTTAACAGAGCCTTCCGCGCCTCGTCAAATTCCTGCGCGAAAATGCAAAAAACTTCCGCCTGCCCTACGCGACCATTATGTTCTTGAGCCCAGCCTTGTTCTTCAGGATGACCGTGGATCCCTTCACCTGCAGCAACTGCTTCTTCTTGAAGTCCGCGAACAGCCGCGACACCGTCTCCCGCGACGCCCCGATCACCTGCGCGATCTCTTCATGCGTCAGCGTCAGCTTCAGCCGCACATCCCCTTTGCCCTTCCCGTCCTGCTCCGCCGCCAGTTCCAGCAGAAACCGCGCCAGCTTCTCTCCCGCCGAATGCGAGAGCCCGATGGTCCGCATCTCCGCCAGCGCCAGATGGTAATTCTCGCTGATCTGCTGCGCCACCCGCAGCGCCACCTCTCCAAACTGCGCCAAAAACTGCAAAAAATCCGCCCGCCCGATGAAATTGATCTGGCACGCCTCCAGCAGGTCCGCCGTCGCCTGATACGGCTTTCCGGAAACGCTCGCCGCCAGCCCCAGCACGTCTCCCGGACTGGCGAACCTCAGGATCAGCGTCTTGCCCTCCGGCGAAGACGTCGAAAGCTTCACCCTCCCGCTGCACACGATAAACACTCCCCGCGGCTCCTGCCCTTCCACGAACAACGTGGCTCCTCGCGGATACGAGGATGCCGATGTGATTTCGGATAGCCGCTGCAGCGCCGGCGGCGGCAAATTGCAGAACAGCCGCTCTTCCCGGTGCGGGCAGTTCAGGCAGTTCTCGATGATGGGCAAGCCGTAGGGCGCGCGCATTTCTTCTCCCGCGCGGATTATACCCCTCCGCGCCCCCGCCTCAAATGTCTGGTTCTCTTCCATGTCCCGGCTGGGCCGCTCCCGGCGGCTTCCACCAGCTAACGGCAAGCCCGCACATCCGTCTGTGACTTCCGTCACTGCGCCCCGTGATTTCCCCCGCCCGCCTGCTTTTTCACGATCGTCAACTGGCTGGCCACGCACTGCCAGCTCCCGTTGATGTTCACCCAGGTATCCGTGAATCGCCCCATTTTCACGAACGCCTTCGAATTCTTCATTCCTCTTTCCTTGTATAGCCCCGCCACCACCGCCGTGTCTCCGTAAAAAAATACCGTCAGCGAACGGTTGCCTTGCTGCGTGGAATCGTTCGTGGTTTTCTTCAGGCTGGCCAGGTACTTCCCCTTGTCCATGAAGTTTCCATCTTCATCCGTGTACACAAACGTTTGCGCCAGCATCTGCTGCAGCGCCTTGGTGTCCGCCTTCGATTCCGCCTGCTCCCACGCGTTCTCCAGAGCGATGATCCTCCCTTCCTGATTCGACTGCCCGCGCACCAGCCGCGCCGCTCCCAGAACCGCCGCCAGGCACATCGCAATAACCATCAGCTTCTTTCTCATAAGTGCATACCTCGTTTTTATTTTCTATACCTTGGCCGCCCGCAAGTGTCCCCGGCCGGGTGGCAGGCACACAGCCACCCCCATCCTGCTCTTACGCTTAGATTATGCTAAGGATTTGCTTCTTTTGGAATCAGCGCGCCCTCCACCTGTGCGGTGAACGGCACCTCGCGCCCTGCTCTGCAACTCAATACGGATTCCGGCTGCTCTCCGCGTCCCCCGCCGGCCCGCCCGCCATCGGAATCGGCGCCGCCAGTCCCGCGATCTCCGATCCCAGCCCCAGCTTCTGCAAACTCCTCGCTTCCATCTTGCCCGTCGGATTCAGCCCCTGCTCTCCCTGAAATTTCTTCATCGCCTGGACCGTCGCCGCATCCCATTTCCCGCTGGGCTTTCCGCTATAGGCTCCGCTCTTTGCCAGCGCCTGCTGTATCTCCATAATCCGCCCGGCTTCCGGCGCTCTCTGCCCGCGCACCCGCCGCTCATGGCGCGCACGCCCTTTCGATCTCTTCGCGGCGCTCTTCCTTACAGTAGCCTTGCGGCTTACCGGCGCCTTCTTCCCTCCCTGCGCCGATGCCCCCTCCACCACGCCCGGCAATACCAGCGCCGCCATCAGCACTGCCACCAACCAATAAACGGCCGATCCTCTTCGCATAGTCCTTTTTCTCCCGCCGCCCGCTTCCTTCTCCGCGGCCAGGATTCCCCTTTACTTTATTGCTGATTATCCGCCGGCACCACCCCGGGCAGGAACACCGTCGCCAGCCTCCCGCCATCCACCCGGCGCATCACCTTGAACACCACATTCTCTCCCGCTTTCAGTTTCCCCATCGCTTTCCGGTAACTCGCCACGTCATCCACTCCCGCGCGATTCACTTCCGTGATCACGTCGCCCGGCACGAATCCGATGTCCTCCGCAAAGCTCGCCGGCTCCACGCTGGTCACCAGCACTCCCTTGCTGAACTCGATCCCCGCACGGCTGGCCCGCGCCGGCGTGAACTCTTCCACCCGCAGCCCGAACTCCGCCGGTGCGTTTTCCTCCGGCTGTTCTCCCCCTCGTCCCGCCCGCGCTGGAAACACCCTCACCCGGTCCTCTACCGTCGCCACGGTCTCCTTCTGCTCACGGTCCCGCACATACCCCAATTTCACCTTCTCCCCAATCGCCGCTTCCGCGATCGGATTCACCAGGTCGTTCCCCGTCTTCACCGCCTTCCCGTTCACGCTGACGATCACGTCCCCGGCCTTCAATCCCGCCTTTTCCGCCGGGCTTCCCGGCGCCACATCCTCAATCACCACCCCGTGCTGCGCTCCCAGCGCCTTCAGCGTGATCGGGTTCGTTCCGCGCTCTTCGGTGAAACTCACCCCGATCGACCCCCGCGTCACCCGTCCCTTTGTCGCAATCTGGTTGTACACCATCAGCGCCGTCGTCGACGGCAGCGCGAATCCCACTCCTTCATAGCCCCGCCCGCCGGTCATGATCGCCGTGTTGATCCCGATCACCTCCCCGGCCAGATTGATCAGCGGCCCTCCCGAATTCCCCGGATTGATCGCCGCGTCCGTCTGCAAAAACCGCTGAAACTGCCGCCCCATTCCCGGCCGCCCCTTCGCGCTGATGATCCCCGCCGTCACCGTCGCCTGCAACCCGAACGGGCTGCCGATCGCCAGCACCCAATCCCCCACCTGCACCCCGTCCGAATTTCCCAGCCGCGCCGTCGGCAGGTCTTTCCCGGCATCAATCTTGATCACCGCCAGGTCCGTCTCCTCGTCCACTCCCACCACCTTGGCCGTGTACCGCGTGGTATCGTCGTTCAGTTGCACCTGAATCTTCGTGGCCTGCTCCACCACGTGATTGTTGGTCAAAATGTATCCGCGTTTGTCCACGATCACGCCCGAACCCAGGCTCCGCTCCGCCGCGGGACCGTCCTGCCCTTGCTGTCCGCCGTCGAAAAACCGGTCAAAGAAATCCTGAAAGGGGTCCCCTTGCTGCTGGTCGGGCGCCGGCCGCCTCTTCTGGCTCCGCCTGCGGTCCATGATCTGCGTCGTCGAGATATTCACCACCGCCGGCTCCACTTTGTTCACCACCCCGGCGAACGACGTGGACATCTGCGCAGGCTCCGGCAGGGCCAGGGGCGTGGCTCCTCCGGCAAATCCCATTACGCGCATGGCCGACGCGTGGCCCGAGATCAGCGTCCCGATCAGGATTCCCGTCGCCAGCGTCAGCGTCACGAACACGCTCGCCAGCAATTTCCTCCGCCGCGCCCAGACCACCAATTCCCTCACCTGCTCGCCCATCGCTCGTTCTCCTTGGACCTTCGCCCCAGAAAAGTATAGCATCGCGGCCGCTCCGCGGCCGACGCCTTGCCCCTAACGTTCGTATACGGAAACTGTCCGGAAAGACAGGTACCGCACGCCATTTCCTACCCGCTCTCTTTTGGACGCGCCTTCCCCCCATTTCGTTATCCGCCGCCCGCTCTTCGTCCCTCAAATTCGGATTTCCGCCTCTGCATTTGCTCTTGGCTCTCTCTTTTTTCGCCACACTTCCCTTCTTCCCTCTTGACACCGCGCTACCGCTTCCCACAAACTGTACGTGGCTCGTAGCTGAGCCACACGTGGCGATTTAGGGCAACTTGCTCCACGTAAAAAACTGCTAAAGAGCTGTTGAGATTCTTGGAAGATTTTCTAAGACCTCCGAGCACTCTTTAGGCACGGAGGCTTTTTTGTTTCCCCTCCGCGCTGCCCTCTGTCTAAATCCGCGTGATTTCACAACCGCATCGGCGCGGTCCTTGCGCCCATGCTTTTTTGGAGTTTTCCGATGCCCGAACTGTTCGAATTGAAATGCCGCGAATGCGGTAAATTGTGGGGCAACGCTCCCCGTTCCTTCTGCGAAGACTGTTTCTCTCCCCTGGAAATCACCTACGACTACGCCGCCATTCGCGCCTCCCTCCGCCGCGATCGGCTCTCCTCGCGCCCCCCTACCATCTGGCGCTACGCCGAACTTCTCCCCGTTTCCCAGGACCAGATTCCCTCTCTGCCCGTCGGCGGCACTCCCCTCGTCTCCGCTCCGCGCCTCGCCAAATCCTGGGGCCTCGGCGAACTCCACATCAAAAACGACGCCGTCTGCTTCCCCTCTCTCTCCTTCAAGGACCGCGTCGTCGCCGTCGCCCTCACCGCCGCCAAGCGCTTCGGTTTCGAAACCGTCGGCTGCTCCTCCACCGGCAACCTCGCCAATGCCGTCGCCGCCCAAGCCATCCGCTCCGGCCTGGCCGCCTGGATCTTCATCCCTGCCGACCTCGAAGCCGCCAAGGTCATGGCCACGCAGATCTACGGCGCCAAAGTCGCCCGCATCGCCGGCAACTACGACCACGTCAACCGCCTCTGCGCGCAAATCGCCGATAAATTCCACTGGGGCCTCGTCAACGTCAACCTCCGCCCCTACTACTCCGAAGGCTCCAAGACCGTCGGCTACGAAATCGCCGAACAGCTCGGCTGGCGCCTTCCCGACAACGTCGTCGTTCCCATGGCCGGCGGCTCCCTCATCACCAAAATCTCCAAAGCCTTCCGGGAACTCAGCGAACTCGGCTGGGTCGAACCCAAACCCGTCCGCTTCTTCGGCGCGCAAGCCACCGGCTGCTCCCCCATCTCCACCGCCGTCAAGCGTGAACTCGACCGCTTCGAGCCGCAAAAGCCCAACACCATCGCCCGCTCTCTGGCCATCGGCAATCCCGCCGACGGCCCCTACGCCATGAACGTCATGCGCACGAGCGGCGGCTGGGCCGAGGACGTCTCCGACCCCGAAATCGTCGCCGGCATGCGCAAACTCGCCGAATTCGAAGGTGTCTTCACCGAAACCGCCGGCGGCGTCACCACCGCCGTCGCCGAAAAGCTCGTCCGCCAGGGCCGCATCACTCCCGGCGGCTCGACCGTCCTCTGCATCACCGGCAACGGCCTCAAGACCACCGACGCCCTCGCCGGCGAATTCCCCGCTTCCGAGCCCATCCCCCCGCGTCTCGACGCTTTCGAAGCCTATCTGGAAGGCCGGCTCTCCGCAGCCGCCACAAAATAAAGGAGCCCAGGAAAAGTCCCATGCCCGTCACCGTTGAAATTCCCACTGCCTTTCGCCGCTTCACCGACAACGCCGCCACCTTCGCCGCAACCCCGGCCACCGTCGCCGCCATTCTCGACCAGCTCACCACAAAATATCCCGGCCTCGCCCGCCACATCCGCGACGATAAAGGCCAGATACGCCAGTTTCTCAACGTCTATCTCAACGAAGAAGACATCCGCTTCCAGGGCGGCGAATCCTGCTCCGTTAAAGACGGCGACCGCGTGATGCTCGTCCCCTCCATCGCCGGCGGCTAACCCCCGGGAACGCCATTCTCCCGAATGGCGTTCCTCTTCCTTTTCTTCCTCTTTTCTCTGCGCCCTCTGCGTCTCTGCGTTTAACTCTTTCTTTTTCCTCCGTACGAATATCGCCCACCCCCGCCCGGAAATTCTTCCCCTACCGCCCCGCGAATTGGTATAACTGTCTCCCGCCAGTTGTCTTGGCAAGTTATCCCCAGGAGCGCTGCCACAATGGACACCAACTCTCCCGCAGCCTCATCCTGGCCCTGGCCCGATTCCCTCGACGCCCTCGTCGCCGCCCCCGCCTTCCACAAAAAACTTTTCGAAAACGATCACGTCCGCTATCTCCAAGTCACCATCCAGCCCGGCGAATTCGTCCCCGTCCATACCCACCGCTGGCCCAGCGTCATCTACGTCCAATCCACCAGCGCCTTCATCCGCCGCGATGGCGAAGGCAAAATCCTCTTCGACTCCCGCCAGGCCCCTCCCCCGCAGCCCACTCCCTTCATCGAATGGATCGGCCCCCTGCCCCCTCACTCCGTCGAAAATATCGGCACGGCCGAAGTTCGCTTGCTCACCGTCGAACTCAAGCATTTGCAGCCCTGATCCCTGCGCCACCAACGGAGAAAACGCCATGACCTGGAACCCCGCAACCGTCGAACTCATCGCCACCTACTGGACCCTCGCCGGCGGCGCCACTCCCCACACCGGTCCCGAGCACAGCCTCTTCGACTTCAAGGACCGCGTCGAAGCCTGCGCCCGCGTCGGCTTCCAGGGCATCGGTTTCTGGCATTCCGACCTGGACATGATCCTCACCAAATGGACCCTGCCGGAAATGAAAAAAATCCTCGACGCCAACGGCATGAAGTACATCGAAATCGAATTCCTTGCCGATTGGTTCCGCGACGGCGAAGAAAAGCGCCAGTCCGATATCCGCAAGAAAAAACTCTTCGACGTCTACGAAGCCCTCGGCGCACGCCATCTCAAAGTCGGCGATTTCGAACACAAAACCACTCCCATGCCCAAGGTCATCGAATCCTTCGCCGCCCTCTGCAAGGACGCCGCCGAGCGCGGCGTCCGCGTCGTCTATGAACTCATGCCCTTCGCCATGATTGACAACCTCCCCGACACCCTCACCATGCTCAAGGGCGCCGGCGCCAAAAACGGCGGCGTCATCTTCGATATGTGGCACATGGCCAAAATGGGCATCCCCTACGACCAGATCGCCAGCTTCCCCATGGAATATTTCTTCGCCGTCGAAATCAACGACGGCACTTTTCAGTGCCCCTGGAGCCTCCTCGAAGACACCATCAACCACCGCCTCCTCTGCGGCGACGGCGAATTCGATATCCGCGGCTTCCTCGACGCCTGCTGGAAAGCCGGCTACCGCGGCCCCGTCGGCATCGAAGTCCTCAACAAGGAACTGCGCACCCGCCCCCTCGACGAAATCGCCACCCGCGCCTACAACACCACCATCGCCCAATTCCGCCCCTAATGCCCCGAAACAATTTTGTCATTCCGACCGGAGGGACGGCGCTTTTTGCCGTCCCCGAGTGGAGGAACCGCTGCCCCATCGCTCATGCTTTTTATGAGCGATGAATCCCTCATAAGCGTTGGACGTCCCAATAAAAAAGGGGCGCATCCCGCGCCCCTGCCAATTTCTATAAAATTTAACTTGGTTGTCATCCTGAGGCCCCGATGTTTTTTATCGGGGCCGAAGGATCTCAACGATAGCCTTTTGCAATACGGGAATGGAATTCTAACGGTCTTGCTGTTTCCCCCTAAGCCTGCAACACCGTCCTCTGCCTCCCGCCTCTCACCGGCTCCTTCAACCACCTCTGCACCCCCCGCAGCGCCGCCATCACCGCCGCGAACACGCTCACCCTCTTCCGCGGCGCCGCATACGCCGCCCGTCCCGCTCGCGCCACGCTGGCTTGCCCCACGCTCACGTCATCCATCCCCGTCCGCGTGTTCCCCGCCCCCTGCGCCTGCAAGATCCAGATCGCCCACATCGCATTCACCGCCTTCCGCGCAAACCACACAATCGCCCCCAGAATCGCAAATTGCGCCAGCAAACTCCCCGCCTCGTACCAATTCCCCTGCAACCAATTCGTAAATTCGCTCATGATTCCCTCCAGTTACCACCCACTTAGCCTACACTCCCCCCCTCCTCTCCGGTACTGGCGCAAAGTCCAATAAACGGGCAGGCCTCTCCCACCTGCCCCCATGGCCCGGGACAGTTTCCCTAGTTCCCTTTGTGCTTACGATTTTTCCGCCTGCCCTGCTGCTTCCGCGTCTCCGGCGCGTAATGCGCCTGCAAATAAGCAATAATCTTCGCCGCCGCCCTCTCCATCCTTTCTCCGCGCCTCTGCGTTCAACTCTTTCTCTTCTTCATTTCTGCCTTCTGCTTTCTAACTTCTGATTTCTCCCCCTCCCACCCTCACTCCGCCAAAAGCACGCTCGCCACCAGCGCCAGCGCTATCCCCGCCATCTGCCGCACCGTCAGCTTCTCCCGCAAAAACACCATGCTCAGCACAATCGTCACCACCGGATATAGCGCCGATAGCGTCACCACGGTCGACGCCTTCCCGTGCTCGAGCGCCGCAAAAAACGCCAAAAACCCCATGAACGTGAAAAATCCCGCCAAAAACGACCACCCAAACCCTGGCACCGTCGCCGTAACCTTAAACTTCTCCAACGCCAGCACCACCACCGCGAACGCCATCACTCCCACCGCCTGAAACAGCAGCGCCTGCCTCGGCTTCGCATGCGGCGATGCCAGCTTGCTGAACACTCCCCACACTCCCCACAGCATCACCGTCGTCATCGCGTACAAATACCAGATCTTCACGCTTCCCCCCTTTTTCCCCGCCATGATTCTGTAGAGGCCGGGCGGAATTTATCTCGACTCGGTCGGGAGCCCGGCTCTTTGTCCCCAACCCGGCTCTTCTCTTCAATCCTTCGCCGGACCCCAGCACACCCCTCCGGCGCCGCAGTTTCCCACACTTCTCCCGGAATCACACAATCTTTTCTCCGGCGCATCCGCAAGCGGCGCTCGCACTCCCCACCCCAATCCCACAGTCTCTTCCTCCGCGCCCTCTGCGAAGCTGTGAAATAACCCGCACTCGAAAACGCCCGCAAAACGTCTTGCCAATTACAAGCCCTACGAGCGATTATTCGGGCAGCGGCATACATTTTGTGTCACCCGAAAAACCCTCAAAAACATTGGCAAATGGGTTTTTTCACAGCTTCTGCGCCTCCGCGTTTAACTCTTTCCCTTCTTTATTTCTGCCTTCTGCTTTCTTACTTCTAATTTCTCCCACACCATCCCTCCCATGCCAACAATGCCCATCGCTTTCCTTAACAACCCATCAACTCTGCAAGATCATCATCCAGTCCGAACCGCTCCAACTCGCGCATTCCCAATCGAGGCGCCAGCTTGCCGACCCAACCGGAAGCATTTTCCCGTGTCCTGATCGACCAGGCCCTCAGAGATAGCGGCTGGGATCTCCTCGACGGCCGTCGCGTCCGTTTCGAACTCGACGGCAAAAGCGGCCGCGCCGATTACGTCCTCTCCGGCGGCAAAGGCCCTCTCTGCGTCCTCGAAGCCAAACGACCCGACCTCGACCCCTACGACGCCAAGGAACAGGCCCGCGGTTACGCCGAAAACCTGCGCGCCCTCCCGGTCGCGGCCCAACGATTCCATCCTCTATCTCGATAAAAACATTTGGCTCATTCTTTGGACTTGAATTTGTTAAAGGGTGAGGATTCAGGCAAAACGTAAAGTGCGGTATTCAATTGGGGTTTGTTAGAATCGCAGGTGTTTTCATTGAATTCGCCAGGCCGAACAAGAAAACTCTCAGCTCATTCCTTTGGCTCTGGGTACGGGCCGAGGAATCGTTCGCCGTTGAAATGGATAAGATGGGTGGGAGATTCAGCGACCCACACCTCAGTCTCCCAAGAAATCTCGTCGAGGTATTTCAGCATCGATTTCCTGTCCATAAAAGCAGTTACGAATACCAGCCCAGCCTTGCAGTTCCCAAATAATCTTTTCAATTCGCTCATCCTCTTGGGGTTCACCGGACCGTGGCTCGTAACGGCGCGCATGAGCGCCTTCGTTCGGCGTGTCGCAGGCACCCTCATGAATAATACTTTCGTTGCGCTATAACAGGGCGTCCGGCACAGAGGTTCAGAATGAAATGCTCCACGTTGGGTAGATTCCGCGAGCCTTGGCGAAAATCTTGTTCAACGGAAGTTCGAGATGAGCGCCAGTGATGGTGTTGACAAAAACAAAACGGAATTGCTGCCTCAGACTTTGAGAGACGAGCACCTCGGCCGCTGTCAGCGCAAAGAAGTAACCTCGGAAGTCGCTCTCGAATTTCTGATTGGTTGATTTGATCTCGCAGAGAACAATGTCGTCGATATGCGATTCTACTTCTTCGAGCAAATCCAAGTTAACCGGAGCTTCGAGATGGAGGACATCGAAAGCCTTGCCATAAACAATCATGTTCCGTTTGGCAAAAGCGACCACGAGATTCTTCTTCTGGCGAGACGTGGGTATGATGTAACCGATGTTCTTCGCCACGAGCATATGCGCAGCCTTTCTAGCGGTTGCACTGCCACTCTTTTGGGTCCGTAGGGGAGCATTCATTTATTGCTCCGTTCTCCCGCTTTTTGGATCCTTAGTTTCTTGTTACGACCAAGACATTTTTCAAATCGGTTCACAAACTCGCCCAGCGTCAACCCAAGACTGTGACAAACCCGTGAGAGTTCAACCACATCAAGCCTGCGCTCACCCACCTCGTATTTACTCACAAAGCTCTGAGGTCGTCCTAGTTGTTGAGAGAGGTCTGCTTGTGTTAGCCCCAGGTCCAATCGGCACTCGCGCAAAAGGCGGCAAAGGGCGCGGTACTCGCGGCTGAACGCAGATTTAGGCATTTCGGGATTCTAGTCGGCTTGACAGGTTATCCCAATTCAGGATAATGCCCTAATGACACCCCACCACCCCAAGAAGAAATCATCAGGAACAAGTGCTCTCGACAACAGCTTCACAAAACTGTCAATCCGCCGACTAGCCAATAGCCTCGGTCTCACAGACGAGTGGCTCGCCCAATTCGTAATCCGGTCGCCGGACGGCTCGTTGTTCATTGCTCCACGGGCAAAATGGTTTGTTCTAATTAAGGCGATTGTCGAACAATTCTGCCCGCGGTTCGTTCCGGGGGGCGCATTGATGTGCGTTGCGGATGCAGAGAGCAGGTTTGTCCATCTGGAAAACGAGAAGTTGGCAATGCTTGGCGTTTATTTGGACAATGCTAACAAGATTCCCGATCTCATCGTCCACAGCGCTACGAAGAACTGGTTGCTGCTCTTTGAAGCATTGGTGAGCGTCGAACCAGTGGACGGCAAGCGCCGCAAGGAACTAACTGACCTTTTCAAGGGTTGTAAAGCGGAGCTTGTCTTTATCACCGCCTTCCATAGCAGAGAGGCGATGCGCACATTCTTGCCACAAATCTCATGGGAGACAGTGGTCTGGGTAGCGGATGAACCCGATCACCTGATCCACTTTAACGGAGATCGCTTCCTCGGCCCATATTCAGGCGCGATTTCAATGTAAACGGCGGGTAGCGGCCCTAATCGGCGGCAAGATGAGAATACTGCATCCCTTTGCGCTATTAGCAAAGTGTGCGGGCGCAAGCATCCTTAGAGCAACCGATAGAAAGCCCGTGTAGAGATTGGACGTCTCGACGCCAATCGCTCGCAGCGCCATGCGCTCCATGGAATCGCTGTTAATCTTCCTGTACGGAGGATTCATGATGACGCAATTGAAGCGCCGCACGGGTAAAAACATTTCGTTTCGAAGGTATCCCGCCCCCTCATTAATAAAATCGTTTTGTACTATGTTGTAAGCAAAGGCGATTCCCGATGATTCGCATGTCTGTTTGCATTGATCCAGAGTGCTGCCGAGGTACTCACAGAGCCTCGAATCTATTTCGTAGGCCGTCGCATGGATTGACTGAGGCTTGTTCTTTCGGTTGCAAACCTCGTTCACAAACGCCGCAGTCAGCGATCCGACCCCGGCGCCCGCATCAAGCAAGGTCAGATCTTTTTGACTCGCCTCGAACATGGAAGCCATGAGCATCGCCGTTGCGGGCGGCGTCATGTATTGCCCGAAGTCAGAACGTCTTTCGGGGTCGATCTTGCGGTTGGCATCTAGCCGAAAGAAATCTATGCTATCAACAAGCAATGCGATTTTCCCCTTTTGTTCGCTGACGGAATCCTACTCCTTCGAGGATAGCCTTGCAATCCCGCTAAGAGCGCAGGCGTCCCAAGAGGCATCCCAACCCCCGCAACGCATGGAAGCACTTCCTGATTCCAGAGTGGTGAAGGCAGAAACTTTCTTACGTTCGTGGTGAAGGTCTTTATCTTTAACCACTGCCCAATGGCGATCAAATCCTGACCGTCTCGCCCTCCATTCCCCTTCCCATTCCGCCGCTCCTGCCTTACCCCTCCGCCCCTCCGAATTTCCAGTTTCCAATTTCGATTTTCGAGCGGCGGGTGGCTTCGGCTCAGGAACTTAATAATGCCGGGGTGCCCCTCTCCCCATCCCCCAGTCCGCAGAGCCACTCCAGTCCAATCATTTCCTGCTGTACAGGCCACGCAAACAGAGTATCCTGAATAGCATCTAAAAAGGTGCTGTGATAGGAGCACGCCCATGCTGGACATTACCAAGGACATTCACTCGCTGACCACTTTCCGCCGCCGTTCCGGCGATTTCATGAAGCAGCTTCGCAAGAGCAAGCGCCCCGTCGTCCTCACCGTGAAGGGCAAGGCCGCGGCCATCGTGCAGGACGCCGAAGCCTATCAGCGCTTGCTCGACCTTGCTGCCGGTGCCGATGCCGACGAAGGCATCCGCCAGGGGTTGGAGGATGCCAAGAAAGCCAGGACTCGGCCCGCGAGAAAGTTTTTCGCTGAATTCGAATCCAGGCATGGCCTACCTCGTTAACATCACGTCCCGCGCCGAGCGCGACCTTGTCGGCCTGTACGCAAAAATTAACGCCGAGCATTCCAACGCGGCCCTCGAATGGTATCGCGGTCTCAAACAAGCCATTCTCAGCCTGGAAAAGCATCCCAACCGCTGCCCCGTGACCCGCAAGCGCCACCATCTGAGGCACCTGCTCTACGGCCGCAAACCTCATCTCTACCGTGTAATCTTCCGCGTCCTCGAGCGGCAGAAACTGGTTGAAATCCTTCACCTCCGCCACGGCGCACGCCGCAAGCTCAAGCCCTCCGATCTTGCATAACCCCTGACAGGCCGGGTGCGGTTTTTTCTTTCTTCTCCCTGGTGGCCCCATTCCAAGGCGAACTCCAGCCCACCCGCTCCATTCAATCCATCCCCCACCCCACCACCCCAGCCTGACCTTTCCGCCCCTCCGAATTCCGAGTTTCCCATTTCGGTTTTCGTCTTTGCCCCGATAAAATCCCTTGACCACAGTTTACTTTTTATATACAATACCTCGTGAACAACCGCCACACCACCGCCAGCCCGCCCCGCCTCACCTGTAAACTCTTTGGAATCCACACTTCCGAAATCCCCCTCCCGCAACTCCTCCAGAATCAGCACTTCCAGACCCTGCCCGTAACTGCTGAATCCAAACGACTTACAGTCCAGGAAAATCTCCCCCAACCACCCTCTTTTCAATCTGTTGCAGGCCATCTCGTATCTGCTGAAAATACAAGCCTTATAAACCCTTTACCATCTGCACTTACGAATAAACACACCCGTAACCCCTTCAGAATCAGCAGATACAAAAATACCGGGGGGGAGGGGCTCCCACCCTGTGGAAATCTCCCTATTCAGACTGCTTCCGGAGATCCACCAACTGCCTCTTCATCTCCGCAATCTCCCCCTCCAACCCCGCCACCCGCTCCTCCAACCGGCCCACCCGCCCGCCATCGTCCCCGCCCCGGGCCGCTTCCGGCCGCGCCTCCTCAACCGTCTCCTCCACCACCACATCCCCCGCCAGCAGATGCGCGTATCGCGCCTCTTTCCTCCCCGGCTGCCGTGGCAAAACCTTCACCAGCGCCGGCTCCCGCTCCATCAGCTTGTGCAGCGTGGACTGCACCACGCTCAAATCGTCAAACCGGTGCATGCGCTCCGCCCGGCTGCGCAGCTCCCCGGGAGTCTGCGGCCCCCGCAGCAGCAATTCGCACAGGATCGCCGTCTCCGGCCTCGTAAAATTGAACACTTCCGCCAGCCGGTGCTCGTACTTGGCCACCCGGCTGTCCGCCGTCGTCCCCAGCCCGCTCAGCCCCTGCTCCTTCAAACTCGCCAGCGCCTCCCGCACCGCCTGCTCGTCCAGGCTCATCACCGGCTCGCGGTTCGATTTCTGGTTGCAGGCATTCACCAGCGCGTTCAGCGAAAGCGGATAATATTCCGGCGTGGTGATCTCCTTCTCCACCAGCGCCCCCAGCACCCGCGCTTCCGTTTCCGTCAGTATGATTTTCATAGGCCCAAAGAATACACCAACGAACTCGCGTTGACACCGCAAACGCCCCGCCGTAGGCTGGTGTTTAGGCATCCATGGACCTCTTCGAAGAAATCGTCAAACTCCGCAAGGAAGGCCGCCGCGCCGCCCTGGCCACCATCGTTCACACCAACGGCTCCATCCCCAGCTATGAAAGTTCGCGCATGCTCGTCCGCGAGGACGGCTCCATCTCCGGAACCATCGGCGGCGGCTGCGTCGAAGCCGACGTGTGGGCCGCCGCGCGCGAAGTCATGCAAAAAGAAGCTCCCCGCAAAATGGTTTTTAACCTCAACCATGATGCCAATTACGACAGCGGTCTCATCTGCGGCGGCACGCTGGAGGTCTTCGTGGAACCCATTCTCCCCCAACCCGTCCTCTATCTCTTCGGCGGCGGCCACGTCTCCATCGCCGTCGCCAAGTCCGCTTCGGCCGCCGGTTTCGCCATCGGCGTCATTGACGACCGCGAACAGTTCGCCAACGCGCAGCGCTTCCCCATGGCCGGCGAACTCTTCACCAGCTACGAAGACGCTTTCGCCCAACTCAAACCCGGCCCCGGCAGTTATATCGTCATCGTCACCCGCGGCCACAAGGACGACATGCGCTGCCTGGCCTGGGCCGTGCGCACCGACGCCCGCTACATCGGCATGATCGGCAGCAAACGCAAGGTCCTCTCCGTCTATCAGGCCCTTGAAAAAGAAGGTTACCGCCCCCAGGAGTTCGAACGCGTCTTCGCCCCCATGGGCCTCGATATCGGCGCCCTCTCCCCCGAGGAAATCGCCATCAGCATCACCGCCGAACTCATCGCCGTGCGCCGCAACGCCGCCGGAGCCAAACACAAAAAAATGGCGCTCGATTCCAAAACCGCCGGCGCCCTCTGAGAGGTTTTTCTCCATGCTCGCGGCCGTCATTCTTTCCGGTGGTGAATCCCGCCGCATGGGCTCGCCCAAAGCCCTGCTGCCCTGGCAGGGCCGCCCCTTTCTCCAGCACCTTCTCGACGTCACCCAACATCCAAAAATCGGCTGCCGCCGCGTCGTCCTAGGCCCCCACGCCGAAATCATCACCCGCAGCATCCATCTCGATCCCGACGAAGTGGTCATCAATCCCGATTGGGAAAAGGGCCAGCTCTCCTCCATCCACGCAGCGCTGCGCACTTTGCCCGCTGGAAAAACCGACGGGATGCTGCTCTGCCCCGTGGATCATCCCCTCGTGAGCGCCGATCTGATTTCGAAACTGATTGCCGCGTTTTATTCCGAGAGGCCCGCGATTGCCTTGCCCGTGCACAACGGCCGCCGCGGCCATCCGCTGATTTTTTCCGCTGCGCTCTATCCGGAACTTCTCGATGCGCCGCTGAATCTGGGCGCGCGCGCGGTCGTCTGGGCGCACAAGAATGAAATTTTGGAAGTTCCCACCATTGAAGAAGGAGTGATTCTGAATTTGAACGATCCGAAGGCTTTCGAAAAGCTCGGTGGTTGATTGTTTCGATTTACTTGATTTCCGCCAGCAGCGCGGCCAGCGCGTCGGCGGCCAGTTGCGCGGCATGCAGAGTCGTGGCGGGCAAGCCGCCCAGCGCCGCGGAAATCTCCTCCGCGGTGATGCTCCGGCATTCGCTCACCGCGCGTCCGCTGATGCGCTCGGTCAGCAGCGAGCCGCAGGCAATCGCCGCGGTACAGCCGCGGCAGAGGAATCGCACTTCGGCGAAGCGCCCCGCTTCGACGCGCGCGGCCAGGCGCAGCACGTCGCCGCAGACGGGATTGCCCGCTTCCACCGTGGCGGTCGCGCCGGACAATTCTCCGGCGTTGCGCGGATTCTTGAAATGGTCGAGAACGGCGTGGCTATGCATCGCGCAAAGTATGGCAACGCTTTCGAAAAATGGCAATGCGCCGTTCGCTGATCATTATTTTCAGGGCGCGGTGGACTTCTTCGCGGGGAGATATTTTTTCTCGATGGAGGCGACGATGACGTAGTTGGGATCGACCATTTCGGCGAGACGGACTTTGGCTGTTTTCGAAAGCAGTTCGTAGGCGTCCTGGTTGGAAAGGCCGTAGTCGGCGTGAATCCAGCCGACCAGTTCGGTGAAGGCGATGCGCACGGCGTCGTCGAGCGGCCGGTAGATTCCGGTGGTCATGATTTCGCGGTCGTTTTCGAAACGGGGCCAGGCGATGGTTTTGCCCTTGCGCACTTCCACGCGCAGCTTCACGCGCAGGGGAACTTCGATGGCCGTTCCGGCAATTTCGCCGTCGCCCATGGCCGCGTGGCCGTCGCCCACATACAGCAGAGCGCCGGAAACGTTTACCGGCAGATAGAGCGTGTTTCCCGCGGAAGCTTCCGGAGCGTCCATATTGCCGCCGAATTCGGCGGGGACGATCGAGCTGCGGGCTTCGCCGCCGGCGGGGGCCACGCCGATGCAGCCGAGGAAAGGACGCAGGGGAATTTTGGTGGTGAATTTCGAATCGAGGGCCTGGAACGTGGCGGTATTGGAAACTGGATCGAGCGGATAAAACCAGACGCGCTCGGGCAGCGGCGGATGGAGCATGGCGGTGTAGCTGGTGGCATTGAGCGCGCCAAAGAGAGGAACCGTGGCGCCAATTCCCTGCTTGCTGGTGAGTTGCAATTCCAGGATGTGGACGACGAGAGTGTCGCCCGGCTCGGCGCCTTCGATGAAGAAGGGCCCGGTGAGCGGATTATCGCCCTTGACCAGAGCGAGAGTGTCACCGGGCTTCTGGATGGCGTTGCCGAAGGCATCCAAGGTGGTGGCGTCAATGGTGTCGCCGGGGCGCACGCGGGCCACGGGCGGCGCTACTCCGTAGACGTATTTCACATTTTCGAGAGTGCCTTCAAAGTGGATCGTCTTCGGCGCAGAGGGCGGGGCCTGCTGGGCAGCGGCCAAGCCGGGATTGGAAACGGTGATCAGGGAAAGAACCACGAGCAGTATACGGATACGCATGAGAAAAAACCTCCGGTTGGCGATCAACGCAATACATTCGGGGCAACCGCCGAACTCCAGCCCGGCGGATTGCGGCGTTACTCTAGACATTCTAAACTGGTTCGCAGCCATGACAAAAACAAAACCGGGCGGAAGTTTGCGGATTGTCTCGCTGGCGCCCAGCGTGACATCGATTCTGTGGGCCATCGGGGCGCGGAAATCGCTGGTGGGAGTGACGCGCTGGTGCAAGGAAGTCGCGCCGGTGGGCGGGCTGCCGGAAGTGGGCGACTGCTGGGCGGTGGATCCGGCGGAAATCATGGCGCTCGCGCCGACGCTGGTGGTGGGTTCGATGCCCTATAAGACGGAGACGGTGGGCAAGCTGCTGGAAAACCCGATACCGTTTCTGGGCATGAATCCGCGTTCGCTGGCGGAGATTTTTGCGGACATTCGTCTGCTGGGGCGGATTGTGGACCGGACAGCGCCGGCGGAGAAAATCGCCGGGAAAATGGAGCGGGGATTTGCGGCGCTGGCGAAGAAATCCGCGCGCGGCAAGCGGCGGCCGCGGGTGTATTGCGAGTGCTGGTCGAATCCGCGGATCAGCTCGCCGCACTGGGTGGCGGAACTGGTGAAGATTGCCGGAGGGGAAATGGTGGTCCCGGCGGGCCAGCGGGTAATGGACGAGCAGGTGGCCGCGGCGCAGCCGGAGGTGATCGTGCTGGCGTGGGCAGCTACCGGAGAAAAAGCCAAGCCGGAAACAGCCTATGGCGTCGGCGCATGGAAAAATGTTCCGGCGATTCGCGACCAGCGCGTGCACGTAATTTCCGACGAATTACTGAATACGCCGGGGCCTCCGCTGCTGGAAGGCGCGCGGCAGCTCTTTCGAATTCTCCACGGCGCGCCCACGCGGAAGGGACGCGGCTGATGCTGGTGGTGGCAGCGGTGATCGAGCGGGAGGACCGGCGGCTGCTAATCGGGCAGCGGCGCAAGACGGACAGTTCGGCGCTGAAGTGGGAGTTTCCGGGCGGGAAGGTGCGCGAGGGGGAGCAACCGGAGGCGGCGCTGGCGCGAGAGTTACAGGAGGAACTCGGGGCGACGCTGCGGCGGTGCCGGGAAATCTGCCGCGTGCAACACACTTACGCCACGCTGCCGGAGCCGCTGGAGATTATTTTCTTCGCCGCCGCCATCGCGGAAAGCGAGATTGAGGCGCGCGCGTTCGAACAGATTGTCTGGGCGCTGCCGCGGGAGCTGGGCAATTACGATTTTCTTGCAGCGAACTCGGCGCTGATTGCCAATCTGGCCACCGGGCGGATCAAGCCGGGGGAGATTCTGGCGGGGGAGGAATCGCCCTGATCGGCAGAGGACGAACTCGATTGCCAGATTTTTTAAGGTAAAGCAGCGTGGTGCGACGAAGAATCGCAACTAAAGGTGCTGTCGGCACATAACGTTGAGATTCTTCGTCCCGGCAAAAAACACCGGGACTCAGAATGACAGGTTTCACGTTTTCAGAAGTTTGTTAGTCCTGAACTCCGAAGCCGAAGAGAGATTCATCGCTCATAAAAGCATGAGCGATGGGACAGCGGTTCCTCCACTCCGGGACGGCAAAAAACGCCGTCCCTCCGGTCGGAATGACCCATTTGATGCGTCAGGGGGTCTTGAGATATATGTTCCCGATGTTGTGTTCGCGGAGCATGGCGTTGAAGGCCGCCAGGTCTTTCTCCACAAACTGCTGGAAGTCCTGCGACGCTTTGCTTCCCCACTGCTTGAGTTCCTCCTGCACGGCGGTTTGCTGCGTGGTGGGCGGGAAATCGGCGCTGGCATCGAGCTGGCTGAAGAGGTAGTAGACCTTCTGCAGCAGCATGGGCGTCCAGCGGCAATCGTCCTGGCCGCGGCCGGTGAGTTTGAGCTGTAGCAAGGCGCCTTCGATAGCGGCGAGTTTATCGCCGAGGTCGTCCGCGGATTTGCGGAGGGGTTTGGCGGATTCGGCGTCGCCCAATTCCTTGCCCAGGGCAGCGAGCTGAACGCGCAGGGATTCGATCTGGTTGACGGTGGCCGATTCGGAGTTCATCTCGTCGTAGAGAGAGGCTTGCAGGCGCGACTGCGACTGAATGTCGCTCTCGGAGCCGGCGGTATGCGGGTCTTTCAGTACGGTGAGCTTCTGGGTGAATTTTTGATCGCCCACGGAGAGCGTGACGGTGTAGGTTCCGGGAAGTACTAACACGGACAGGCGGGTTAGGGCCGGAGCTTTGCGCCATCCCTCCGGGCCAAAAGGAACATCCGGGGCGAAAAGGGGCGTGGTGCGCAGGCGAATTTGCGCGCTGCGTTCGCTGCGCAAGTCCCACCAGACGCGGTTGATGCCTTCCTTGACTTCGCAAGGCGGCGGCTCAACTTCCGCATATTCCTCATCCACGACGGGCTCTTTGGGCTTGCTGGCGCCGGGTTTGGGCGCGTGGCATTCGATCTCGCGGACTTTTTTCCCGGCGGCGTCGGCGATGCTCAGGCGGGCGACCTCTTTTTCGCCCAAATTGGACTTGAGATGGAAATTGATGGACGCGCCGTAGGGGGGATTCTTTCCCGTGGTGGGGTCGTAATCAACCGCAGCCGGCTGGGCCACGTCCTTGAAGCGATAGGCGTCGCGCAGGGCAAACAGGTGCGCCTTGGCCGCGTCGATCTCGGGGGTGAACTGCTCGAGCGGGGTAATGTCGTCGAGAATCCAGAAGCCGCGTCCGTAGGTGGCCACGGCCAGATCGTGGAAGCGTTCCTGAACGGTCAGCCAGTAGACCGGCGCGTGGGGCAGGCCGGATTGCAGGGGGCGCCAGTTCTTGCCGTCGTCGAAAGAGACGTAGAGACCGCCTTCGGTGCCGAGATAGAGGAGTCCCTTGCGGACGGGATCTTCGCGGACGCAGTGGGCATAGCTGAGCATATTGTGGGGAATTCCGCTGGTGATCAGCGTCCAGGATTTTCCGTAGTCCGCGGTCTTGTAGACATAAGGGTCGCGGAAATTGACCTGATGGCCGTCCACGGTGAGGTAGGCCGTGCCGGCGTCGAAGCGGGAGGCTTCGATGTTGCTCACCGTGCCCCACTCGGGGAAGTTGGGAAGATTCTTGGTGACGTTGGTCCAGGTCTTGCCGCCGTCGCGGGTGAGTTGCACCTGACCGTCGTTGGTGCCCGCCCAGAGCAGGCCCGCTTCCTTGGACGACTCGGTCAGGGCGAAAATCACGCCGGCGTATTCGACGCCGATGTTGTCGGGAGTGAGTCCGCCGGAAATCTGCTGGCGAGATTTGTCGTTGCGGGTCAGGTCGGGACTGATGACCTGCCAGCTATTGCCGCCGTCGGTGGTGACGTGCACAAACTGGCTGCCCACGTAAACCTTGTTGTGGTCGTGGGGAGAAATGGCGATGGGAAATTCCCAGTTGAAACGGTACTTCACTTCGGCGGCGGGCGCGCCGGCTACATAATCAGGCCACACCTCGACTTCGCGGTCCTGGTGGGTGCGTTCGTCGAAGCGGGTGACCGTGCCGCCGATGCTGCCGGAACCGGTGCCGGTGGACCAGATGATGTTGTTGTCCACGGGATCGGGGACGGCGAAACCGCTCTCGCCTCCGGCCACCGGGTGCCATGCGCCGCGCGGAATGCTGTTGCCGGCGTAGCCGCCGAACTGCAGGCTGTTGCTGGGACCGCGGTAGGAGGAGCCGTCCTGGCGGTTGCCGTAGACGAAGTAGGGGATCTGGTCGTCCACGGTGACGTGATACATCTGGGCGATGGGCAGGCTGACATGGTTCCAGGAATTGCCGCGATTGACGGAAATATTCACGCCGCCGTCGTTGACCACGGCCATGCGATCCCCGTTGAGGGGATCGATCCACATCTCGTGATTGTCGCCGCCGGGGTCGGAGGGCATTTTGGTGAGGGTGCGGCCTCCATCGAGCGTGCGCGAAAATGCCGCGGAGAAGAAAAACACTTCGTTTTCGTTGTCCGGAGCAATTTCCTCGCGCGTGTAGTAGTGGGTGCGGCCGCGGAGCTGGCGGTCGGAATTGACCATCTGCCAGTTCTCGCCGCCGTCGTCGGAGCGCCAGAGCTGGCCGAGTTGCCCGGGACTGTTGGGCTGAGGAACGCCGTCGCCGGTTTCGATTTCGGCGTAGACGCGGTTGGAATCTTTCTTGGCCACGCGCACGGCAATTCTGCCCACTGGAGACTGCGGCAGGCCATGTCCCTCGAGGCGCTTCCAGGTGAGGCCGCCATCGGTGGATTTGAACAGGCCGCTGCCCGGCCCGCCGCTGGTGCGGCCCCAGGTGTGAATCTCGATCTGCCACAAGCCGGCAAAAAGGATGCGCGGATTGTTGGGGTCCATGCCGAGATCGGAGCAGCCGGTATTTTCGTCGACGAAGAGCACGCGGTCCCAGGTCTTTCCTCCATCGGTGGTACGGAAGACGCCGCGCTCGGGCTGCGGCCCGTAGGCGTGGCCGAGGGCGCAAGCCAGCACGACGTCGGGATTGCGCGGGTCGATTTCGACGCGGCCGATGCGGCCGGTTTTCTCAAGGCCCATCAGCGACCAGGTTTTGCCGGCGTCGGTGGATTTGTAAATTCCCTGCCCCACGGAGATGTGGCTGCGGATGAAGGATTCGCCGGTTCCCGCCCAGACGATATTGGGATCGCTCGGGGCCACCGCCAGCGAACCGATGGAGGCCACTGGCTCCGAGTCAAAAATGGGGTCCCAGTGAATTCCGCCGTCCGTGCTCTTGAAAATGCCGCCGGAGGCCGCGCCCACGTACCAGATATTGGGGTTCCCCGGCACTCCGGCGACCGACGTGGCGCGGTTCCCTTCCGGGCCGATATAGCGAAACTTGAGCTGCCCGAAAACGTCGGGAGGGCTGGGCGGTTGCTGCGCGCGCAGCAGGGCGGGAACGGCCAGCAGTACGGCTAGCGCAGCCACTACGAGGTAGTTCGCAATAATGAATCTTGTCTTCGGCATGATAAACCTCTCCGGCAGGATTGAACTCGGGCCTCGCGGATAATACAAGCGGGGCGGCAGCAGGTCAATGGCGTGCACTTTCCCACCAATAATCCGGGCGCTACCCCGGGGCACTCTCCGTCTCTGTTTTATTTGCAAATCTTTCGCGGTTCGCTCATCATTAACCTTCTGTTCAGGGAACAGCCGCTGGCTCGTTTGCGCCTGCTCTTGCTTTTAACTCCCGTACCCAGAGGATGCCCATGGATAAGCCTGGAAAAATCGCTCCGCCCAAGGGAAGATTGGGAATTCTGCTTGTCGGCATGGGCGCCGTGGGAACGACGTTCATGGCCGGCGTCGAGCTGATTCGCCGGGGCAAGGCGCAGGCGATCGGCTCGGTAACGCAGATGGGCACGATTCGTCTGGGCAAGCGCACGGACAATTGCACGCCGCTGATTCGCGATTTCGTTCCTCTGGAAAAAATTTCCAATCTCGTTTTCGGCGGCTGGGACCCCATTCCCGACAACGCCTACGTGGCCGCGGCCAAGGCCGGCGTGCTGGGGCCGGAGCATCTGGCGCTGGTGAAGCCGTTTCTCTCGAAGATCAAGCCCATGAAGGCCGCCTTCGACCGCGAATACGTGAAAAAGCTGGATGGCACGCACGTCAAGAAGGGCAAGAACAAATACGAACTGGCGCTGCAGATCAAGGCGGACATCGCCGAGTTCAAGAAGAAGAACCGCTGCTCGCGGCTGATGATCATCTGGTGCGGCTCGACGGAGATTTTTCTGACGCCGCACGAGGTGCACTCGACGCCGGAAAAACTTGTCGAGGCCATGAAGTCCAATCACGCTTCCATCGCGCCTTCGATGCTGTATGCCTGGGCGGCGGTGACCAGCGGGGTGGGCTTCGCCAACGGCGCGCCCAACCTGACCGTGGACATTCCCGCGATTCAGCAGCTGGCCATCGAGCACGGCGTGCCCATCTGCGGCAAGGATTTCAAGACCGGGCAGACGCTGATAAAGACGATACTGGCGCCGGGATTCAAGGCGCGCATGCTGGGCATGGCCGGATGGTATTCGACGAACATTCTGGGCAACCGCGACGGCGAAGTGCTGGACGATCCCGGGTCGTTCAAGACCAAGGAAGAGTCCAAGCTGGGCGTGCTGGAATATATTTTGCAGCCGAAGATGTATCCGCAGCTGTACGGAAAAATTCACCACAAGGTGAGCATCAACTATTATCCGCCGCGCGGGGACAACAAAGAGGGCTGGGACAATATAGATATATTCGGCTGGCTGGGCTATCCCATGCAGATCAAGGTGGATTTCCTGTGCCGCGATTCGATTCTGGCGGCGCCGATTGTGCTGGATTTGGTGCTATTTATGGATTTGGCGCAGCGCGCGGGGATGAAGGGGATCCAGGAGTGGCTGAGTTTCTTTTTCAAATCGCCGATGACCGCGCCGGGATTGTATCCGGAGCACGATCTGTTTATTCAGTCCATGAAGCTGAAGAACACGCTGCGCTGGATGATGGGCGAGAATTTGATCACCCATCTGGGGAATGAGTATTACGATTAAAGGGGCGGGGCTCAGCGCTCAAGCATCGGGGTTCAGTCAGCGCCCCTTCGCCTTCATTTCTGCAATCAACTTTTTCGATTTGACCGCAGCGCCATTCCGGGGGTACTCTCACCTCCCGATGAGACTTTTTCACTCTTCCCACGGCACATTCTGGATTTTCGAAACCTTTCACTTTGAGGAGAACCATGTCGAACGAACTGCGTAATTTTCTGGCCATCCCTTACGACGAACTGGAGGAGATGAACCTGCACGCCAAGGAGCAGCGGCGCAAGCGCGTGGCCGAACACAAGATCCAGGAAGAGCGGCTGAAGTATCTGACCGACGAGAAGCGCATCAAGGCGGTGACGGTGCTCTTCAGCGACCTGGAAGGCCGGCTGCACATGCTGGACTACGACAAGAAATTCCTGGTGAAGAGCTGGGACAACCTGACGTTTGACGGGTCGTCCATCCGCGGCTTCACGGCACAGCGGGAAAGCGACCTGCGGCTGGCCATGGACTGGTCGGCGTTCTACTGGGCGCCGGCGGACGTGTTCGGCTCGGGCAAGGTGCTGGTCTTCGGCGAAGTGATCGACAAGGACGGCTCGCCGTATTCGGCGGATATCCGCGGGGTGCTGAAGGGGTACGCAGCGGAGCTGCACAAGAAGGAAGGGTACACGCTGAACGCGGCCAACGAGATCGAAGGCTTCCTCTTCAAGGGTGAAAACGCCGAGCGCACCTACTACGAAACCGGAAAGTTCGAATACGTCAACACCGGCGGCTACTACCATTCCCTGCCCGGCGACCCCCTGCGCACCTTTATCGACACCTGTGCCGAAGTGCAGCGCGCCATGGGCTTCCAGAACGAGAAGGACCACCCGGAAGTGGCGCCGTCGCAGTTCGAGATCAACTACGGTTACGGCGAAGTGGTGGCCGCGGCGGACCAGATTCAGCTCTACAAGCTGATCTGCCGGCAGGTGGCCACGCGCATGGGCCTGACGGCCTGCTTCCTGCCCAAGCCGGTGGTGGGAGTGAACGGCAACGGGATGCACACGAACATATCGGTCAGCGACCGCAATGGGAAGAATCTGTTCTGGGACCCCAAGGGGGAGGAAAAGCTGAGCAAGATGGCCTGGTCGCTGGTGGACCGCGTGCTCACGCATGCCAACGACATCTGCCTGCTGCTCAACGCCAGCGTGAACGCCTACCGGCGGCTGGACCCGCACTTCGAGGCGCCCAACCAGATCAAGGCGTCGGCGGTGGACCGCGGTTCGATGGTGCGCATCCCCATCGGCAACGAAAAGAGCGCGCGCGTGGAAGTGCGCTCGGTGGGACCGGACGCCAACCCGTACATGGTGATGTACTCCATTTTCAGGGCCGGCCTCGAGGGAGAAACCGCCAAGATCAAAAATCTGCGCCAGGCGGAGCGCTACCTGCCCGACAACGTGTACACGGCGCTCGAAAACTTCCGCGGCTCGGCGTGGACCACGAAGCTGCTGGGAGCGGACGTGAAGGGGCGTTACGGGGACCTGAAGCAGGCATCGGCGGACCGCTGCCCGCGCCAGCTGGGGACGTTCGTGAAGGCGCCCGAGGTGCAGTACCACCATGAGGTGTACAACCAGTTCCTCTGGAACATGTTTTAGGCTGGATTTTCCACGACGAAAATCGGCTGCCGGGACGGGGATTTACTTACCCCGCCCCGGCTTTTTTTGTGCGGATGGCTCCAGACTCGGCGTGCTTAACCCGCATTTCTCGCGAGGAGGAGTAAGACTGTGCGGGCGGGGTGAAAAGCCCGCCCGCTGAAGAGGGCGGCTACAGAAGTTCGGAGAGATTTTCCGGCAGGAGATGAAGTCTGCACTGCGACGATTGCTGCTGAACAGGCAATCGTGCCGATGGCGAAGCGGGCGGAGCAAGCTCCGCCCCTACAGCGTGAGTCATGTGAGAAATGCGGGTTAATTCCCTGCCGCGGCGCCAGCGGGAAATGCAGCGGCTACTTCGCGCGCAGCGAGAATCGTGTTGATGTGGATGCGCACGGTGTCCTCGACGCGACGGGCGTAGCCGCCCGCGAGGGTGGTCGCCACCGGCACGCCCCGTTTCCGCGCCTCTTCGAAGACCATGCGGTCGCGCTCGCGCAGGCCCTCCATGCTGAGAGCGAGGCCGCCTAACTGGTCTTCGCGGTAGGGATCGGCGCCGCCGACGTAGAAGACGATCTCCGGGCGGAAGGAGTCGAGGGATTGGCGCACGGCGGGAGCGAGCGCCGCCAGATACGCGTCGTCGGTTGCGCCGTCCGGCATGTGCAGGTCGAGGCTGGAGGGCGGCTTGTGCGCGGGATAGTTATTGAGCTGGTGAATGGAAAGGGTGAAGACGGTGGGGTCACCGGTGAAGATGGCGGCTGTGCCGTTGCCGTGGTGCACGTCGGTGTCCACGACCATGGCTTTGCGGATGCGCCCGTCCGCTTGCAGCCTGCGGATGGCCACGGCGACGTCATGGACGGCGCAGAAGCCCTCGCCGTGGCCGGGATAGGCGTGGTGGAAGCCGCCGGAAAGATTCGCGCCGAAGCCGTCGGCGAGGGCGCGCTCCCCGGCGAGGATGGAGCCGCCGGCGGCGAGCCTGGCGGCCTCGACCATTTCCGGCGAATAGGGAATCTCCAGGCGCATTTCTTCGGAGCGGGTCAGCGAGCCGTCGCGCAGCTTTTCGACCCAGTCGGCGGTGTGCGCGCGGAGAATATCTTCATCGGTGGCCGGCTGGGGGGAGAGAAAATCTTCGGGAGCGGCAAGCTTTTCGCGGAGGAGCGCTTCGGCGATCAGGCGGAATTTTTGCGAGGGGAAAACGTGGGCGCCGAGATTGAGGTCGTAGCGGGGATGATAGATGAGCTTGAAGGGGAGCATGGAGCCTTGCGGGTTCTCCCGAATCGGCTGCGAAAAACAGAGGATCTGTCATTTTGAGTCCATCCGATGAGGATGGACGAAGAATCCCAACTGAGTTCGTTGCAAATATTTACAGTTGAGATCCTTCGGCCCCGACAAAAATCATCGGGGCCTCAGGATGACTGCCTCTAATAAACTATTCCTCAAGCAGCTAATTCTCGCGTTCGAGGATGAAGTCCGGAACGGAGCGCAGGGCGCGGCCGTGCTCGGTGTCGCTGCCATCGAGGCAGTCCTTGGCGCGCCGGGCGTAGTCATGGGCGAGTTTGCGGGCGCGGTCGAGGGCGCCGGAATCGCGCACCAGGGCGGCGATTTTTTCCGGGCGTACGGTGAGAAACTCCTTTTCGAGGAGAACTTTTTCGACTAGTTCGCGGGCTTCGCGATTTCCGTTTTCCATGGCGTAGATCAGCGGCAAGGTGACTTTGCCTTCCTTCAAATCGCTCAGGACGGGCTTGCCCAGCTGCTCCGTCGAGGCGGTGAAGTCCAGCAGGTCGTCCACCAGTTGAAAGGCCATTCCCGAGCAGTGGCCGTATTCGGCCAGGCGCTGCTCCTCGGCTTCGCTCACGCCGCCCAGAACGGCGCCGAGGCGGGCGCAGCCGCTGAAGAGGCAGGCGGTTTTGTACGCGGCCATTTCCAGGGCGTCTTTTTCGGTGACGTTGCTGTGGCCGATGCGGGCCAGTTGCAGGAGTTCGCCCTCGACCATTTTCTGGGTGAGGTCAATCAGGATATCCAGGATGCGGAAATTGCGTTCGCCCAGGGCCATCTGGAAGGCCTGCATGTAGAGCCAGTCGCCGGCAAGGACGCTGCGGTGATTGCCCCATTTGGCGTTGGTGGAGGGGCGGCCGCGGCGGGTGTCCGCGCCGTCAATCACGTCGTCGTGCACCAGCGTGGCCGTGTGGATCATTTCCACGACCGCGGCCAGGCGGATCGTGCCGCGTCCGCGATAGCCCGCATAGCCCGCCGCCAGCAGCATCAGCGCCGGGCGCAGGCGCTTGCCGCCGCCGCCCAGCAGGTAGCCGCTGATCTCGGAAACCGGGGCGAAGGCCGTGGCGCTCTCGCGCGCCAACTCCTGCTCCACCAGGGCCAGGTCGTCCCGCACGAGATCGAAAATCTCTTTTGCCGCAAGCAGCCTGATGGCATTCACCTCGTTCTCTTACTCCGATCTTCTTCAGTCGCTAGCCGGGCGCGCCGCCGTTATTTTCTCTAACCGGAAAAGCCGGCGGAAGTTTTGCGCCGTAGCCACGGCAATCTCTTCGAATGGCAAGTTTCTCACACTCGCAACCATGCGCGCTACCTCGGCAACGTAGGCCGGCTCGTTGCGCCTGCCGCGGTGCGGGACGGGGGCGAGGTAGGGAGAGTCGGTTTCGATCAGCAGGCGGTCGAGCGGAGCGTCCTTGGCGGCGTCGCGGAGGTTCTGCGCCTTGGGATAGGTCACGTTGCCGGCGAAGGAAAGGAAGAAACCAAGGTCCAAGCCGCGGCGGGCTTCCTCGGGCGTGCCCCCGAAGCAGTGGAGAATGCCGCCCAAACCGGAGGCGCCCCATTCCGCTTCGAGCGCAGCGAGGCAATCCGCCCAGGCTTCGCGGCAGTGGATGATGATGGGGAGCCTGGCGGCGCGGGCCAGCTCCATCTGCTGGCTGAAGACGCGGCGCTGAATCTCGCGCGGGGAATGGTCGTAGTGATAGTCGAGGCCGATCTCGCCCCAGGCGACAACTTTGGGATGGCGGGCGAGCGCGGCAAGTTGGTCCAGATGTTTCCCCGTGACGTCCTTGGCCTCGTGCGGATGAATGCCCACGCTGGTGTAGATCCAATCGTGCGCTTCGGCGTAGGGGATGGCCGCGTCGAGTTTTTCCGGGCCTGGCCCGGTGCCCACGGCCAGCAGCGTGGAGACGCCCGCGGCGCGGGCGCGCTCCAGCATGGCCGCGCGGTCCTCTTCGAACTGCGGGAAATCAATGTGCGCGTGCGAATCGATCAATTCAAAATGCAGTTCCAGGGGCTGTTCCATTGAAATTCCAGCGGCCGCGCGGCGCGGCCCGCGGACTACTTCAGGCGCGCTCCCACTTCCACGTCCTCGTGGAATCCGGCGAGCACCGGGCGGCCTTCCGGTCCCACCGAAGCGGCCACGATCATGCCGTTGGATTCCACGCCGCGGAGTTTGCGCGGAGCCAAATTCACGACCACGACGACTTTGCGGCCCACCAGCGCTTCCGGTTCGTAGAACTGGGCGATGCCCGCGCAGATCTGGCGCACTTCCGTGCCGATGTCCACGGTCAGCTTGAGGAGTTTGTCCGCGCCGGGGATGCGCTCGGCGGTCTTCACCAGGCCCACGCGCATCTCGACCTTGGCGAAATCCTCGATGGCGATCTTCTCCGCGCCCGCCGCCGCTGCCGGAGTTGCCGCGGGTGCGGGTGTGGCCGCCGCCGGCGCTGCCGCCGGTTTCTGCAGTTCGTTTTCCATTGCTTCGATCCTTTCCATGGCTTCCGCTTTTTCGACGCGCGGGAAGAGCGCCTCCGATTTACCCAGACGCGTGCCGGGCTGCAATTGTCCCCAGCGCAGCGCGTCCAAATCCTGTGTTCCGATGCCGCCGGTCTGCCCCAGCAGCTTCCAGATTTTTGCGGTGCTCTCCGGGAGAACCGGATGAGCCAGCAGGCTGACCACGCGGAGCGCCTCGGCGGCATGCCAGAGAGCGGTGTCGCGGCGCGCGCGGTCGGCGGGGGAATCGCCGCGTGCCCAGGGCTGCTCGGTGGTGAGATATTTGTCCGCCGCGGCGATCAGCGCCCAGATGGATTCGAGCGCACGGGAAAAATTGAAGGCGTCGTACTGCTTCTGGGATTCGGCGATGGCCGCGCGCGCCGCGGCCGCCAGCGATTTCTCGCCGTCCAGTTCCTCGCCGGGCTTAGGCACGCAGCCGTTGCAATTCTTGGCGATCATGGCGGCGGTGCGGCTGGCCAGATTGCCCAGGCCGTTGGCCAGGTCGCTGTTGTAGCGGGCGATCAGGGACTCGCGGCTGAAATTGCCGTCCTGGCCAAAGACCACTTCGCGCATCAGAAAATGGCGCAGGGCGTCAACGCCCAGGACGCGGGCGATGGGCTGCGCCGACTGGATATTGCCGCGCGACTTGGACATTTTTTCTTCCTGAAAAAGCAGGTGGCCGTGCGCGAAGATTTTCCTGGGCAGGGGCAGGCCGGCGGCCATCAGAAACGCGGGCCAGTACACCGCGTGGAAGCGGATGATCTCCTTGCCCACCAGATGCAGGTCGGCGGGCCACAGGCGTTCGAACTCGTCTTTTTTCTGCGGATAGCCCGCCGCGGTGATGTAGTTGGTCAGCGCGTCCGACCAGACGTAGAAGACGTGCTTTTCGTCGCCGGGCCAGGGAATGCCCCATTTAAGCGTGGTGCGGCTGATGGAAAGGTCGCGCAAGCCGCCGCTGACGAAGGAGATGACCTCGTTGCGCCGCGATTCCGGCTCGATGAATTCGGGATGCTCGCGGTAATAGTTCAGCAGCGGCTTTTCGAACTCCGAGAGCTTGAAGTAATAATTTTCTTCCTTGACCATCTCCGTGGGGCGCTGGCAATCGGGGCAAAGCGCGCCGGGCGTGGCGTCATCCACGTAGAGTTCGTCGTGAACGCAGTAATTGCCTTCGTAATGCCCCTTGTAGATGAAATCGTTTTTCTCGATTTCCTTGAAGAGATGCTGCACGGAGTGGGCGTGGCGAGTCTCCGTGGTGCGGATGAAGCGGTCCACGCGGAAGCCCAGCTCCTTCCACAGCGCGTAGTACTCGCCGGCCACGCGGTCCACGAAATCAATCGGGGAGATGCCTTCCTTTCGGGCCGAGCGCTCGACCTTCTGCCCATGCTCATCCGTGCCGCTCAGCAGCGTGACATCGTAGCCGCGCATCTGCTTGTAGCGCGCGATGACGTCCGCCGCCAGCGTCGTATAGGTGTGCCCCAGGTGCGGCCGGGCGTTCACGTAGTAGATCGGCGTGGTCAGATAATATTTTGGTTTCGTCTCAGCCATCTGCTCTCTTCGACTTCCCTTTCGGCTACTGCCGCCGTTTTTCGCCCGCTTCGTAGGCCCGCAGCGCATCGGCAATCACCCGCTGCAGGGGCACGTCGCGCTCGGCGGCCAGCTTGCGGCAGTCTTCGTACTCCGGGGCCACGTGCAGAATTCTTCCGTTGGCCCGCGAGACCTTGATGCGCACTCCGCCAAATTCCGTCTCCACGCTGACCCACTCGCGCGGGAGAAAGCGCCGCTCGGCGCGGTAGGTGCGCGCGCCCAGCGTGGTGGTCTCCGCGAAGACCAGCTTCATCATCGCGTCCACGCTCTCCGGGCGGCACAGCACGGTCAGCAGCGTGCCCGGGCGGTTCTTCTTCATCTGCACCGGCGTGGTGTAAACGTCCAGAGCGCCGGCGGCCAGCGCTTTTTCCAGCACATAGCCGTAAATCTGCGGGTTCATGTCGTCGAGATTGGCCTCGATCACCGCGATCTCCTCGACCATGCCCACAGCCGCTTCCGCGCCCGGCGCTTCGCCGATGAGCAGGCGCAGGACGTTGGGCTGCCCCGGCAGGTCCGCCGTGCCCGCGCCGTAGCCGATGGCCGCGGTCTTCATGCGCGGCTGCGCGCCAAACTCCGCGCAGAGCGTGGCCACGATGGCCGCGCCGGTGGGCGTCACCAGTTCGCGCTCCACTCCGTTTGAATACGTGGGCGCGCCGCGCAGCAGTTCCGCCGTGGCCGGCGCGGGAACCGGCAGCAGGCCGTGCGCGGTCTTCACCGTGCCGCTGCCCGTATTCAGCGGGGAGCAGGCGAAGCGCTCGATGCCCAGCGCGGCAAAGCCGATGCTGGCCCCCACGATGTCCACGATCGAATCCACCGCGCCCACTTCGTGGAAATGAATCTTCTCAAGCGGCGCATCGTGCACCTTGGCCTCCGCCTCGCCCAGCCGCCGGAAAATCGCCGCGGCGCGCTCGCGCACGGGCTGCGCCAGGCCGGAGGTTTCAATCATCTCCAGGATGGCGCTGAGCGAGCGGTGCTTCCGCTGGTCTTCGGCTTTGACGCGCACCCACGTGGCGGACATGCCGTTCTTCCAGACTTTTTCCGCGGCGAGTTCCCATCCGGCCAGGCGCAGGCCGGCGAGTTCATCGCGCAGGCGCACGAGCGGGCAGCCCGCGTCCACCAGGGCGCCCAACACCATGTCCCCGCTGATTCCCGAAAAGCAATCGAAGTATGCCAGTTTCATGGACTTACGCCGCTCGACGGTTTTGCGGCCGCGGCCCGCGCGCGGCCCGATTGAACTCGCCGTCTCGATACTATCGGCGCCACGCAGGGGTGTCAAATGAACGCGCCTCTGCACTTCATCCAGTTTTTCAAGGGCGGAAAACAAAGCGGCGGGCGGGTGGCGAGCTATCGGACCGCGACGGGAATTTTTTCCTGTTCCTGGCGGGCGCGCTTGTTGGCGTAGAGCGCCTCATCGGCGCGCTTGAGGAACTCCTCGGCGGATTCCCCGGGGAGATAATTTGTCCATCCCGCGGAAAACGAAAGCGCCACCGATTCCCTGCCGCAATCGACGTTCAGGCCGCTCAGCCGGCTCAGCACGTGGCGCACTTCTTCAAGCTTGCACTCCGGCAGCAAGACCATGAATTCGTCCCCGCCTATGCGCACGGCTAAATCGGAGCCGCGCACGGCCTTATTGAGCCGAGTGGCGAACTGCCGGATCATTTCGTCGCCGGCGGCGTGGCCATATTTGTCATTGAGCTGCTTCAGCCCGTTCAAGTCCAGGAGCAGGACGGTCAGCGGGCGGCCGTGGCGCTGGGCGCGGGCAATCTCTTCCGCCAGACGGTGTTCGCCCGAGCGCCGGTTGTTCAGCCCGGTCAGCGGATCCAGCACGGCCAGCTTGTAGACCTCTTCGGTGCGCACTTCCATTTTTCCCAGCGCTTCCACCTGATCGCCGAGGTCGCGCTGGATGCGGTGAATCTGCAATTGCTGGTAAATGGTATACACGTTGAAAATCAGGACCAGTCCCACCAGCCCGCGCATCGCCAAGCTCAAGTTAAAGGAGGCCTCGGCCTCCGAAATCAGCCCGGGAAACGCAAACGAGGCAATGCCCAGCGTCAACAGCAAGGTCACCAGCACCGCCGTGGACCACATCCCCCATTGCCGCCGCTCGACCTGCCTCATGACAGCGCGAATCTGCTGGGCCTGCGCGGGAATCGGGACTGCCGGAGCTGGGACATCCAACGGAATCATGCGGCCTCTCGCGTGAATCTCTCTTACAGTATGATTAACTCTCCGCGGACAGTGATTGACAATCAGTGATCCTTCTAATGTTCCCAACTCGATACCCGCTACTTGTCCCATTTGAAACAGCCCCTCCTTCCGCCTCGCCGGCCGGAAAGCCTCCGCCCGGCGCTCTTGATTCCCAAAACCGATTCATTCAATCGAAATTTCGCCGCATCCGCTTTCTCCCGCGCATGCTAGCCTTGTTCTTATCACGGCACTTAGTACGCTTCGGGCGCGCCGCCCGCACCCCGGCTCCGCGTCGAGCGCATTTGAGGGAGGCGCCATGTCCGCACGCAATCCGGCCTTGCCCGGAAAAATCTATCTCCTCGAAGCCCCCGCCGCAGGCCTCGTGCCGCTGGGCGCGGACGCGCTGGGTCTCTTGCGCCGCGCTGAAGTCGTCCTGCACGACCATCCCGTCTCCAGCGAACTGCTGGACCTCGTCCCGGTCTCCGCCCACGTGCGCAACGTCGGCGCTCATGATGCCCACCCGGCCCTGCCCGCCGAGCGAATCAATTCCCTGCTGGCCGCCGCCGCGCGCAAGGGGCATGTGGTCCTGCGCATCACCGCGGCAACATCGGCCGCTTCCGCTTCCACCGCAATCGGCCCCGGCCTAATCGAGGCGCTGCGGCGCACCGGACTTCCCGTGGAAATCCTCCCCGCCGCGCCGGCACTCAATGCGTCGTCCGCCGGACGTTGATTTCGAACAGATGATTCCTTTCTGAAAGACGGCAGGATAGCTGTCCCACGTGCGCTTTGACCCTTTTCCGCTTCTTCCCCTATACTGAATTGACTCCAGCACGATTTGTCCCGGAACCGAGGCCCTGTGTATCTGATTCTTGCCCATCGACTGCGCGAAGCGCTCACCCGCCACGTCGTGGAGACCTACAATCTCACCGTCGAAATTTCTCTCGAAAAACCGCCCAAGATCGAGATGGGCGAACTGGCTTCTCCCTTCTGCTTCGACCTGGCCAAGCGCCTGAAGCGCGCCCCCCGGCATATCGCCCAGGAAATCGCCACCAGCGTCGCGGCCATCCCCGGCATCGCCCGCCTCGAAGTCGCCGGCGCGGGATATCTCAACGCATTTTTCGACCGCGCCATCTTCTGGGACGGCGTCGGCTCGGAATCAGCCGCCGAACCCCCGCCGCCGCGCGGTGGAAAAATCATCGTCGAGCACACCAACATCAATCCCAATAAGGCCGCGCACATCGGACATCTGCGCAACGCCATTCTCGGGGACACTTTCGTGCGTCTGCTGCGCCATTCCGGCCGCCGCGTGGAAACGCAGAACTACATTGACAACACCGGCGTGCAGGTCGCCGATGTCGTGGTGGGCTTTCTGCACATCGAAAAGCGCACCGCGCCGAACATTCGCGCGCTCAGTCAGGAGCCGCGCTTCGACTACTACTGCTGGGACCTCTACGCCAAAGTCACGCAGTTCTACGAAGAGGACAAGACCCGCCTGGCCCTGCGCGGCGAAACCATGCAGCGCATCGAGGAGGGCCTCGGGGAGGCCGCCGAAGTCGCCGAAACCGTGGCCGACGCCGTGGTTGGCTGCCATCTTCGCACCATGGCCCGTCTGGACATTCGCTACGACCTGCTCCCGCGCGAAAGCGAAATTCTGCGGCTGAAATTCTGGGACGCCGCTTTCGTCAAGCTCAAGGAAACCGGAGCCATCCATCTCGCCTCCAGCGGGAAAAACGCGGGCTGCTGGGTTATGCCCTGGACGCAGGGTGAAGGCGCGACTCCCGCAGCGACGCATGCCGCGAGCGATCCCGCCGCCGAAGACGCCGACGCGCAGGCCAAGGTCATCGTGCGCTCGAACGGCACGGTCACCTACGTGGGCAAGGACATCGCTTACCAGCTCTGGAAATTCGGCCTGCTGGGCAGGGATTTTCATTACGCCGCTTACCCTTCGCCCAGCGGCGAAATCATCTGGATCACCACCAGCTCCGCCGGCGACACCCATCCGCCGGCCTTCGGCGGCGCCGAGCTTGTCTATAACGTGATTGACGCGCGCCAGGCCTATCTCCAGCAGGTGGTCACCGCCGGACTGCGCGCGCTCGGGCACAACTCCGAAGCCGACCGCTCGATTCATTTTTCCTATGAAATCGTGGCGCTCTCCCCGCGCTGCGCCCGCGAAATGGGCTACGAGCTTTCGCCCGAAGACGCCAGGAAACCGTACGTCGAAGTCAGCGGGCGCAAGGGACTGGGCGTCAAGGCCGACGACCTGCTCGACCGCCTGGAAGCGGCCACGCTCGCGGAAGTGCAGCAGCGCCACCCGCTCATGCCCGCCGCCGAGCAGCGCTCGACCGCGCACGCCATCGCCGTCAGCGCCATCCGCTTCTTCCTGCTGAAATTCACGCGCACCGCCACCATCGCCTTCGATTTCGAGGACGCCCTCAGCTTCGAGGGCGAAACCGGGCCGTATTGCCAGTACGCGGTGGTGCGCATCCGCGGCATCCGCCGCAAAGGCGCGGAAGCCGCCTCCGGCGCAGCCGCGCAACTTGGAAAAGATTTTTTGCTGGGAATGTTTTCAGGCGCGGAGGGCCAGGGCTTGTGGGAACTGCTGCTGCTCACCGGTTCGCTGGACAGCGCGGTGGACACGGCCATCGGCGCGCAGGAGCCCGCCTTCGTCGCCAAATACGCTTTCCAACTGGCCCAGTCCTTCAACAACTTCTACCACAAGCATCACATTCTTTCGGAGGAAGACGCGCAGAAGCGCTCCTTCCTCCTGCAAATCACCGAGCGCGTCGAAGCCCAACTGGTCCGCGCGCTCTCCCTGCTGGGCATGGAAGCCCCGGACAAAATGTAATCTCCGCGTTTTCAGTGCCCCGTTTTTAGTAGTCAGTTTTCAGTACTCAGTTTTCAGTCGGAAGCAAGATCGCGTGATCCTCAGGCCGGTTTTACTGAATACTGAAAACTGTGCACTGTTCACTCCCACCGGCCTCCTCAGGAAAACCTGCCGCTACAGCTTCCCCGCCAAATCCACCAGCGTCCTCAGCGCCACCGCGCTCGCCCCCTTGGCCGCCCACGGTTTCGCTTCATCCAGCCACGCCGTCCCGGCGATGTCCAGGTGCACCCACGGCGTATCGCCCACGAATTCCCGGATGAACATCGCGCCGGTGATGGCTCCGCCGCCCTTGCCGCTGCCGATGTTCTGAATGTCCGCCATCGTGCCCTTGATGAAATCGCGGTACTCCTCGTCCATGGGCATGGGCCACATTTTTTCGCCGCAGGCCTTGGCGCTCGCCAGCAGCTTGTCCGTGAACTCCTGGTTGATGCCGAAGACGCCCACGTTCACGCTGGCCAGCGCCACCACGATGGCACCGGTCAGCGTCGCTGCGTCCACCAGATGCGTCGCACCCAACTGCTTGGCGTAGGTTACGCCGTCGGCCAGGATCAGGCGGCCCTCGGCGTCGGTGTTGAGCACTTCAATCGTCTTGCCGGACATGGCCGTCTGTATATCTCCGGGCTTCTGCGCCGTTCCGCCGGGCATATTCTCCGTCGCGGGCACCACGCAGATGACCTTCACGCCCGGCTTCAGCGCCGCCAGTGCGCGCATTACGCCCAGCATGGTGGCCCCGCCGGCCATGTCGTACTTCATCTTTTCCATTCCGTCGGCGGGCTTGATGGAAATTCCGCCCGTGTCGAAGGTCACCGCCTTGCCCACCAGCCCCAGCACCGGCCCGCCCGGTTTGGCGTTCGCCGGCGTATACGTCAGCACAATCATGCGCGGCGGCTCGGGTCCGCCCTGAGCCACGCTGAGCAGCGCGCCCATTTTCAGTTCGGCGATTTTCTTTTCGTCCAGAATTTCGCAGGCCAGCCCGGCCTCTTTGGCCATGGCCGTGGCGCGCTCCGCGAGCGCGCGCGGGGTCAGCTTATTGGAAGGCTCGTTCACCAGCTCGCGCGTGAAATTCTGCGCCTCGCCGATGATCAGCCCGCGCAGCAGACCATTTTCTCCCGCCGCGCGGCTCTCGCCGTCCCATCCGGCCAGCAGCACCGCGTCCACTTCCTTGCCGTTTTTCTTTTCGGTTTTGTATTTGTCCGATTCGAAATTGGAAAAGACCAGGCCCTCGGCCGCGGCCTGCGCCGCTTCCGCCGTGGCCTCGCCCTCGCGCACGAGCAGAGCGATCTGCTTCACCCCGCGCGCCTTCAGGTAGCGCAGCGCCGCCCCGGCCACCTTGCGCAGTTGCGCCGGCCCGTAGGCCTCGCGCTTTCCCGCGCCCACCAGCAGCAGCCGCTCCGCCTTGATGCCCGCGGGAGCGTGCACCAGGGTCATCTCCAGCGTCTTCCCGGTCAGCTCGCCGCTCTTGGCCAGTTTGCCCAGCAGCCCTCCGGTCTTCGCATCCAGCTCCGCGATGCGCCCCTGCACCGGGTCGCTCTCCTCGAACACCCAGCTCACCAGCGCTCCCGCTTCGGTCTCCGCAAACGCTTTCGCTTCCAGTATGATTTTCATCTTTCTTTTATCTCCTCCGGGCTTGGTGCATCGCTTCGTTCATTTCCTTGCGGCTTTCCTTGTCCTTCGAATCCTGCCGCCGGTCGTAATCTTTTTTGCCCTTGGCCAGGGCGATTTCGCATTTGGCGATGCCGTTGCGAAAGAATATTTTCAGGGGAATGATGGTCAAGCCCTTGCTCTGCGTCTTGCCCGCCAGCTTTTCGATCTCGCGCTTGTGCAGCAGGAGCTTGCGCGAACCCAGCGGCTCGTGATTCCACGGCCCCCCGGGCAGGTACTGCGCGATGTGCGCGTTGCGCAGCCACGCTCCGCGGCCCTTCACTTCGACGTAGGCGTCGCGGATGTTGGCCTTCCCTTCACGCAGGGCCTTCACTTCCGTCCCGTGCAGCACCATCCCCGCCTCGAATTTCTCCAGAATGTGATAGTTATAGGAAGCCGCGCGGTTCTGCGCGACGAGCGTCTCCTCGTTGCGCTTCTCGGCCTTCTTTTCGCCCTTCTTATCGGATTTCTTTCCCGGCATGGCCACAGCAGTTCATCTTAGCGGCCCCCGCCGCCGCAGGCAAGGCGCGTGCCGCCGCCCGTTCCGGCCCGGCGCGCGGCCTGTGCTACACTAAAATTTTCGCGGGGGACTGTTTTCCATGCTGATCGTCATGCAATCGCACGCCACCGAGGAGCAGGTCCGCAACGTCTGCGCGCGCATCGAGAGCCTCGGCCTGAAGGCCCATCCCATTCCCGGCTCCCTGCGCACGGCCATCGGCATCACCGGCAACAAGGGCGCGGTGGACCTGGCCGTGCTCGAAACCCTTCCCGGCGTCGTCCAGTGCATCCCCGTCAGCAAACCCTATAAACTCGTCAGCCGCGACGCCAAGTCCGAAGACACGATTCTGCGCATTTCCGCGCCCGCGGGCGACCTGATCATCGGCGGAGACAATATTGCGCTCATCGCCGGCCCCTGCGCCGTGGAAAGCGAAGAGCAGATCATGGCCGTCGCCGAACCCCTCGCTAAAGCCGGGGTAAAACTTTTCCGCGGCGGCGCCTTCAAGCCGCGCACTTCCCCTTACAGTTTTCAGGGACACGGCGAAGCCGGCCTGAAAATCCTCGCCAAGGTCCGCGAACGCTTCGGCATGGCCATCATCACCGAAGCCATTGATAACGAAAGCCTCGACCTGGTGGAAAAATACGCCGACGTCATCCAGATCGGCGCGCGCAACATGCAGAATTTTTCGCTCCTGAAGCGCGCCGGCCGGGCCCGCAAGCCGGTGATGCTCAAGCGCGGCATGTCCGCCACGCTCGATGAATTCCTCATGGCCGCCGAATACATCCTCTCCGAGGGCAACTACCAGGTGATGCTCTGCGAACGCGGCGTGCGCACCTTTGCCGACCATTCCCGCAACACCCTCGACCTCAGCATCATCCCCGCCGTCAAACAGCGCAGCCACCTGCCCATCCTCGCCGACCCCAGCCACGGCACCGGACTGCGCCGCAACGTCCTCCCGCTCTCCCGCGCCGCCGTGGCCACCGGCGCCGACGGACTGATGATCGAAGTGCACCACGACCCCAGCCAGGCTCTCTCTGACGGCATCCAGTCCATTCTGCCGGGTGAATTCGTGCAGTTGGCCGAGGAAGTGCGGCAAATCGCCGCGGTGCTGCGGCGCACGGTCAATTGACCGCGCCGCTATTCCTGGGCGAGTGCTTTTCTTTGATGAATACCCGCTGGCATTAAAGAGAACGCTCGGATAGAATTCCGCCGAACTTCGATCGTAGGCCTTAAGGTGATCTTCCGTGCCTGCATCCGGTCTGCCTCTCGTCTACCGCGTTCACGCGCTGCGCCGCATGGCCGAGCGCGCCATACGCGATGAGCAAGTGCAGCACGTAATCTCCGCCGGAAAAGTAATCGAGGATTACCCGCAAGACCGGCCCTATCCCAGCCGTTTGCTGTTGGGTTGGGTGGAAGGCCGCCCCATTCATGTTGTCGTTGCGGCGGCGGAGCATGCCATATAATCGTAATCACCGTGTACGAGCCGGACCCCGGCCAATGGGGGCCTGGCTTCGAAAAGAGGAAGCCATGAAGTGCGTTGTTTGCAAACTAGGCGAAACTCGCGAAGGCCATACCACCGTTACGCTGGAGAAGGACGGTGCGGCCCTGGTGGTCCGCAAAGTGCCCGCGCAAATCTGCGACAACTGCGGCGAAGCTTATGTCAGCGCCGAAGTAACCAGGAGACTCCTGCAATCCGCGAGCGAAGCTCTGCGCGCGGGCGTCGAAGTCGATATCCGCGAATTTGCGGCCACTCCCGTCTAGGTCTGCGGTACGCGCTCAATTAACCTGATTTTTGCGCGAGTACGGCACGATTTCCACTTCTCCATCTCGCTCCCTCGACCCCTTTTTCACTTCTCTCCCCGCCATCTCCGAAAAATAAACCCGGGCACCGCGCCCCTCGCAAATCCGCAAGGAACGCAACGCCCGGCTATTTTCGTTTGTTAACTCTTTACTTCAGGCTCTGCACTTCCGCGCCCGTCGTGTCCGTCACTTGATGGAAGATGTCTCCCAGCAAGCGCCCGAACTTCGGCTGGCGATCCTCGGCCTTGTGCAACTCCGCAAGCTGCGTGTCGGTCAGGTCGTCTATGCCCGGCACATCCTGCTTCATTTTCCCAATCAACTGCTCGGCCTGCGCGTAGGTGATGGGACTGGGCAGGCTGTAGAGCAGCGGATGCTTGCTCATCGCGGTCATCTTCATGATCTGCTGCGCCAGGTCGCGGACCATGCGGCAGCCATCCACGGTGCAGGGCTCCGCACCCTGACCTGGCCTTCTCCTCGCGGTGCGTGGGGATACAAGGCTTTCCGCCTTGCTGATGAACCCCAGCAGATCCTTCTTCTGTTTTTCGGTTTCCGCTTTCAGGTCGGCCGTCATGCGGTCAATGTCGCTCTGCTCGGTGTGCACGGCCTGCACCAGCACCAGGAAAACCACATCATAATATCCAGTCTGGCTCAGACAGAATTGCGGCGGCTTGGAAACCATTGCCGTGCCCGGCGTGGAACCCGCGCCCGGAGCCGGAACCTGCCGGGTCGCCGCAGTTCCCGGGCAGGACGCGAAACGGGCATGAATCGCCGCTTCCAGTCCCGTGTAATCCACCGCGGGCTTGCGCATCTCCGCGCGGCCCTGCTGCTCCACCCAGGTTTTTGCCGAAGGCGCCAGCTTCGATTCCAGCGCCGCGAACCGGGCTTCCATCTCCGGCGTCACCACGTTCAGGGTCGCCGGCCGCCGCATTTGCACTCTCGATCCCTTCAGCACCTGCCCTGGCGCCGCCGCCGCGTTCCCCGCCAAACCCGCCAGCAGGAGCGCCGCGACGCCCGCCTTGCCAATGCGCAGTCCTGTGCTATACATCCGCTCGCTTATTCTCAAAGGTCACCTCGAAAGATTTGCGTGCACGTGTTTCTATGATGCCTCCACGGGCGTTCGCGTTCACAAAAATCTCTCTCTGGCGTGCTCCACCGTCAACACGCCGCGAGGGCAACCCTTACCGACCCTTCCGCATCTCTTTTGCCCTGGCCTCCCGCCTCATGCGACAATTTACATTCTCTATGAAGCGCCATAATCACTTCCGCGTCTATTTCCTCCTCACCGTCCTGCTCGTCGCGGGCTTCGTGGTGCTCCTGCGCGAGCACCGCCCCTCCTTTCTTCGCCCCGGCCTGCGCCTGAACGCCTACGTCTCCACCGACGATGGCAGCGTCACCGTAATGGATCTGGTGCGCCTGCGCGTGGAAACCCGCGTGGCGGTTGGCCCGCAGATTTCCGGCATGGTCGAGCATCCCACGCGCGCGGAAATCTGGGGCGTGAGCACAGCGGGCGGCTACGTCTGGATCCTCGATGCCAGGACCAATCAAATCGCCGCGCGCATTCCCGTCGGCGCTTCCCCCTACGCCGTGGTTTTTTCCGCCGGCGGCGAGCGCGCCTACGTCTCGGCCGCCGGCGGCGAAGCTCTCCTCGTCATTGACTGCGCCACGCGCCAGGTCATCGCCCGCGCGCGCGTCACCGGCGAACCCGTCCTGGTCCGCCCGGCCCCCGACGGAAAGACGCTGCTGGTGCTCAATCGCCGCTCCAGCACCCTCGGCATCCACGACGCCCAGTCCCTTGCCCTGCTGGCCACGATTCCCGTCACCCCGCATCCCGCCGCCGTGGCCATTTTGCCGGACAGTTCCCTGGCCTTGGTCATGAGCCGCGAAAACCGCCTGCTCTCCCTCGTGGATCTGCGCCAGCGCGTGCTGCTTTCCAATCTGCAACTGGCCGGCAAGCCCGCGGACATGATTCTCAAGCCGGACGGCGGCGAACTCTACGTCATTTCGCCCGAAGCCCACGGCCTCGAAGCCATCAACACCTGGACGCACGAGGTCGGCGATTACGTGCTTCTTGGTTCGGCCCCCACGCGCGGCATCCTCAGCGCCGACGCCTCCCTCCTCTATGTTTCCGACTCCGCCGCCGGACGCATCACCCCGGTGGACATCTACAACCGCCGCGTGAGCCTCCCCGTGCAGGCCGGCGAGAATCCATCCGTCTGCCGCTTCGACCCCGGCGAAACCTTGCTCCTCGCCGCTAACGAAGGCTCGGACGACCTCGCCGTCATCCGCGTGCGCACCAATAGCCTGCTGACCATTATTCCGGCAGGAGGACGGCCGAGGGAGATTGCGGTCAAGCTGTTTTGAGAAGTAGTCAGTTATCAGTAATCAGTTGTCAGTTAAGAGTCGACAGTTGGCAGTGGAAAGTAAGATGAGGCGAGCCGGCGGTTATTTCTTGTTTTTACGGAATACGGACAACTGAGAACTCACAACTGCCGACTGTTAACCTTCCCCGTCCCAGGCCGAATTATCTTCCCCCAGCGCAATCTCCAGCGAACCCTCCGCCGGCAGCACATCCACGGGCAGCCCGCCGTGCCACAGGGCCACGCCCAGCGCCAGCCGCGTCTGCCCCGCCAGGTTAAAGAGTTCCTTGCGCACGGAAACCTCCAGGATGCGCTCGAAGGCCGCCGTGGCCACCCTCCGGGGATTGAGCAGGCACACGCGGTCCTTCTCCACGGCGAATTCCTGCAAACGCCCGCGCAGCAGCCGCACCACCAGGGTCACTTCTTCCGCGCCGCGAATGGTAATGCGAAATTCCGGGTCATCGAGCTGCTCCAGCGCCAAACGAAACGCATCCACCCGCACGAACATCTCCTCCTCGCTGAATCCGAAATGCAATTCATGCAGATAATACGTGCGCCCGTGCATGGCTCCGCCGCGCCGCTCCGGGGAAAACAGCCCCGCGCCCAGCCATTCGAAATAGGAAGTCTCCCGCCCGTCCACCCTGACCCGCAGAAATCCGGCGGGCGCCAACTGCACGGCATGTTCCGGCTGGCGCTTGATGGGCTTGGCCAGTTCCTCCGGCGCGGTGCGTCCCAGCGCCAGGTAAACGGCGGTCAGATGCTTGCGGAAGAGCGCATCGAATTCCGCGTCGTTGGCGGTGCTGTGTTCCGGGCCGAACCACCAGCACCAGTCGCTTCCCTCCGCGGCCAGCAGCGATTCATAGGCCTGCGCGATCCCCGTCTCCGTCGGCGCTCCGGGCATTTCCCGCTGCCGCGCATCCACGGCCCGCTCATAGGCCTCCCGCGCCTCGCCCAGCAGTTCCCAGGCGTTGACGTCCTCCGCGTGGCCGATCCATACGTCAAAATTCGCGTTGATCCACGAGCCCGGGAAAATCACGGGCGAGATGGAAAGTTCCCCGCTGGCGGCGATGGCTTCCGATCCGGTCAGCGCGCGAATATCGCCATCCCCTTCGATGCGCCCGTAGAACTCGCGCAGGAATTCGCGGCCGTTCCCCGGAAAATATTCCCAGGCATTTTCTCCGTCGAGAAACAGGCATACGGTGAGCGGCCGCTCGCTCTTTACCGTTTCGCCCAGGTGGCGCAGCCGCCCGTGCAGTTCCGCCGCGGCATCCTTGCCATCCATGTTGCTGTAGACGAAGCCGATCAGGTCGGAGAGGTGATGGTCGCGGAAAAGTCCCACGATGGGCCGCCCGCCGGGCGTGAATCGCCACGGCTGGTAAAGCTTCTCCGCGTTCGCGGGCACTCCCGCCGAATCGCGGAAGAATCCCGTATTGAGCGTCCGCCCCAACACTCCTTCGTCCGTGCCGAACCAGCGAAAGCCTTCCTCCGCGGCAATGGCCAGGGCTTGCTCGGAAACCGACCCTTCCGAAGGCCACAGCCCCGCGGGCTTGGCCCCGAAGTGCCGCTCGTGCGAGGCGATGGCCCGGCGCAACTGTTCGCGGGCGTCCTCGGGCCGGCGGTAGGCCCGGCGCGGAAGCGGCGTGGCCGTATTGGCCACGCGCGCGATATCCGAATCGCAGAGCAGCGGCAGGATGGGGTGGTAGAAGGGCGTGGTGGTCAGCTCGGCCTGCCCGCTCAGCCCCACCGCGCGATACGCCGGAAGGACCAGTCGCAGCAACTCCAATTGCTTGGTGCGCAACTCCTGCTTGTCCTGCTCGGTGAACTCCTTGCCCTTATCCGCCAGCCGGGAGATCACCGGGTCCTTGGCCAGCCAGTATTCGTCCATCCAGGCCAGTTGGGATAACACTTGCAGGTCACGCCATTCGCGCGGCGAAAACGTAACCAGGGCCTGCTCGCCCCGGCCGGTGCGCGACCATTCGTGGAGTTCCACGAAACGCGGCCAGCGCGCCATCAGCCGTTCGTGATTGAGCTGAAAAGCCCGCTCCAGAATTTCCCGCTTGTCCTCCCCGCTCAGCGATTCCGCCGGACGGCAGGTCAGATCGAACCACGGCTCGCGGAATTTGCCCGAGGCGTATTCCTCCAGCTGCATGCACAGCGAGGGCACCATGTTGAAGGTGACATGCACGCCGGGAAATTCCCGCAGCAGTTCGGCCATGCCCCAATAGTCCTTGAGCGCGTGCAGGCGCGTCCAGGGAAGCAGGTAGGCCCCGCTCTCCGGGTCGCGGTACTGCGGCTGGTGCATGTGCCACAACAAAACCAGATGGATCGGCTTCATCGCTCCTGTCATTCTCTCAGAAGTTTACTCTTAACGTGTTACACTGTGCTGCCTCGTCATGCGAATTCTGGACCGCTACATTGTCCGAGAGACCCTGCGCCATTCCCTGCTCGGTCTGATTGTCTTTTCCTTTGTTTTCTTCGTTCCCAAGCTCGTGCAGATGATGGAGCTGCTCGTCCGCCACAGCGGCTCCTCCTCCGAAGTCCTGCTCCTGCTGCTTTGCTCTTTCCCCGCCGTGCTCACCTTCACCCTGCCCATGGCCGTGCTCACCGGAGTGCTCCTGGGCCTGGGCCGCATGTCCGCCGACAGCGAACTCATCGCCATGACCGCCCTGGGCATTGGCCGCCGGCGCATGCTCCTGCCCGTGGGCGCTCTGGCCGCCGCCGGCATGCTGCTCACCCTGGCCATGACCTTGTGGGCCGGGCCCAACGCCCTGCGCGTCTTTCGCACCACCGAACTCAGCCTGGCCGCCAGCCAGGCCTCCTTTCAGGTTCAGCCGCGCGTCTTTGACGAGCGCTTCCCCCGCATGGTCTTCTACCTCAACGATGTCTCCCCCAGCGGCCTGCAATGGAGCGGCGTCTTTCTCGCCGAGACGGGTGGGGAGAACGCGGCGCAACTCACTCTGGCCGAAGAAGCGATTGTAATTGCCGACCACAAGGGCGGCAAGCTGGAGCTGCACCTGCGCAGCGGCACCACCCATGAAGTCAGCCGCTCCCAGCCGGACCACTATTCCCTCACCGCCTTCGGCGACAGCGACTGGCCTCTGGAAGTCTCGCGCATGGCCCCGGCCACCCCGCGCCCGCCCACATTGGGCGAACTCCCCGCCGCCGTACTGCTCTCCCGCCAGCGGCCGGACTGGCGCGAAGCGCGCATCGAATTTCACCGCCGCCTGGCCTTCCCCGCCGCCTGCCTGGTCTTTGCCCTGGTGGCCGTGCCCTTGGGCGCCCGCCCGCGCCGCGGCGGCCGCGCCGTCGGCTTTCTCCTCACGGTTCTTCTGATTGCCGGTTATTACGTCGTTTTCATTCTCGGCGCCGGCCTGGCCCGCCGAGGAATTCTGCCGCCCTCTCTGGGGATCTGGTCCGCGAATCTCTCCCTGGGCCTCCTCGGCATCTTCCTGCTTCCGCGCATGGAGCAGTACCGCGGGGAAAGCTCCTTCTCCCGCTCCCTGGCCAAATTCTCCCAGCGACTGCGCGTCCTGCGCAACAGGATGCGCGCCCGCCGCAAAGCCCGGGCCCGCGCCGCCAACGGCTCCTCTGCGCAGCGCGAAGCCACCGCTCCCACCGGCGCGATCTTCCCGCAGTTGATGGATCTCTATCTTCTCCGCCAGTTCCTCTCCCATTTCGCCCTGCTCATGACCGGATTTCTCTTCCTCTTCGAGGCCTTCACCTTCTTCGAACTGCTCGACGATATCGGCCGCCACCGCGTACCCTTCCTCGTCGTCGTCAACTATTTCCGCTTCCTCACTCCCTATCTTTTCTACCAGATCACGCCCCTGGGCGCCCTGGTGGCCCTGCTGGTCACTCTCGGCGTCATGTCCAAGAACAACGAACTGGTGGCCTGCAAGGCCAGCGGCATCAGCCTCTACCGCCTCTCCCTACCCTTGCTCCTCGCCGGCCTGGCCCTCGCCGCCACCATGCTGGCCCTCGACCAGAGCTATCTCCCCTACGCCAGCCAGCGCCAGGACGCCCTGCACAACCAGATCAAGGGCCGCCCGCCGCAAACGTTTTTCCATCCCCGCCAGCAATGGATCTTTGGAGAAAATTCCAAAATCTACAATTACGAGGTCTTCGATCCCGCCCGCGCCGTCTTCGGCGGCCTCACCGTTCTCGAACTCGAACCCGCCACCTTTCAGGTCCGCCGCCGCGTCTACGCCTCCCGCGCCCGCTGGGACGAGCCTCGCAAGCAGTGGGACCTCGACTCCGGCTGGCTGCGCGAATTCTCCGCCGGCAGCGTCACCCGCTACCAGCCTTTCGATCATCTCTCCCTGGCCGAACTTTCCGAGCCGCCCAGCTACTTCAACCGCGAAGTGCGCCAGGCCTTCCAGATGAACATCGGCGAGCTGGGTTCCTACATCGAGGAACTCCGCCAGGCCGGCTTCGACGTCTCCGCCCTCACCGTGCAATGGCACAAGAAACTGGCCTATCCCCTCATCGTTCCTGTCAGCATCCTCCTGGCGATCCCCTTCGGCATCCTCGTGGGCACGCGCGGCGCGGTCGGCGGCGTGGCCCTGGGCATCGTCATCGGAATCGTCTATATCGCCGTCTCCCGCCTGCTCGAAGCCATGGGCGGCGTCGGCCAGCTTCCGCCGCTGATGGCCGGATGGTCTCCCGATCTGATTTTCTTTTTTGTGGGGATGTATTTCTATTTGAAAATGCCCACTTGAGGAGTTTTTATTTCCTGGGCAGCAGCAACACCAGCGCCGCTCCCGCCGTCAGCGCCACGCCCACCAGCGCATATCCTCCGTAGACTCCATAGTGCGTCTGGCTGACCGCGCCGATGGCCCACGGCCCGGCCACCCCGCCCAGATTGCCCACGGAATTGATGAAGGCGATGCCCGAAGCGGCGGAAAAGCCGCTGAGAAATTCGCTGGGCAGCGACCAGAAGGGCCCCAGAAAACTGTAAATTCCCGCCAGCACCAGCGCCAGCAACACCACATTCACCACCGCCGAACCCGGCGCGCTCCCCAGCAATAGCAAGCCCGTTGCCCCGGCCATTACCGGCAGCGCCGTGTGCCACTTGCGCTCCATGCGCCGGTCCGAACTCCACGACACCGTGAACATGGCCACCAGTCCAACCAGGTGCGGAATCATCACCAGCAGCCCCACCGTGGTGTTCGAGTAGTGCGACGAAAGTGCCTTCACCGTCTGCGGCATCCAGAAGCTCATCGAATAAAATCCCGTCATCAGCGCCAGATACGTCGCCGCCAGATGCCAGACGCGCCCGCTGCCCAGCGCCTGCAACGCGGAAACAGGGTTTTTCTCGCGTTTGCGCTTTTCTTCTCCCCGCAACCTTTCCACCAGCAGCTGCTTTTCCTCCGCCGAGAGAAAGCGCGCCTCTTCAGGCCGGTTGGGCAGCAGAAAATACGCCAGCACGCCGCAAACAATGGCCGGAAACCCTTCCAGAATCAGCAGCCAGCGCCAGCTGCTCATCCCCAGCCCGTGCGCATGATCCAGAATCCACCCGGAAAGCGGCGCGCCCAGGATGGAGGTCAGCGGCGCGCCGGTCAGGAACAGCGCCAGCGTGCGCGCCTGCTCGCGCTGGCTGAACCAGTAGGTGAGATAGAGAATAATCCCCGGGAAAAATCCGGCTTCGGCCACGCCCAGCAAAAATCGCAGCGCGTAGAGATGCGTCACGCCGCGGGCAAATCCGCTGAGCGCCGCCACCACGCCCCAGCTGAGCAGAATGCGCGCGATCCATACCCGCGCGCCGATGCGGTGCAGCAGCAGGTTGCTAGGCACTTCAAACAGGCAATAGCCCAGAAAAAAGGCGCCGGCGATCAGCCCGAACTGCCTGCCGGTGATTCCCAGCTCGCGGTTCATGGTCAGCGCGGCAAAGCCGATGTTGATGCGGTCGAGGAAGGCTACGATGTAAAGGAGAAATAGAAACGGCAGGAGCCGGCGCCGCACCTTGCGCGCAATCCCCTTTTCGACGGCGCTTTCCGGTTCCCGTTCCGCAGCCAAGTTCAATCGGACAGACCTCTCTGGTTCGCCCGGGCAGTCTACATCATCCGCGGAAGGAAATCAGTCCGGCTTCGGCGCCGATTCTACTTCTTGCCCACCAGCCGCAGGCGGCCCCACAGGGTGCGCCCATGCCCGCCCATAAACGTCAGGTAATCGGCGGCCGAGGCGTTATTGCTGACCACATCGAAATTGTCCCGGCCCAGGATGTTGGCCACCGTGACCCGGAAGGCCCACCGGCGGTTCAGGAAGTTGAGGTACTTTTCGAATCCGATGTTCACCGTCGCGTAATCGGGATAGCGCAGCACGTTCGGCGTCCCGAACATCTGATGGTACTGGTCCACGCTGCTGAAGGGATAGCCCGTGCGGTATTCCACCGAATAGCTCAGGAACAGCCCCCAAATGTTCGTCTGCGTCCACCCCCAGCTGGTGAAGCGGTTCGGCGTATCCCAGGAAACCGGCCCGGATTGCAGCGGAGCGTAAAGCAAGGAACCCAGCGCGGGATCCATCACCTCGCTCGAACTGGCCCGCGACCTCGCGTAGCTCCCGAAGATTTCCGCCTTCTTTGTAAACGTGTGGCGCATTGACACCGTGGCCGCGCGGTAGCGGTCGCGCCGGTCGTTCAGCAAGACAAACGTCTGCAGCGGGCCGCCCACTCCCTGCGGCTCGTAGTGCAGCTGGTCATACCCTTCCCGCGCCAGCAGGTCGATGGTCACCGCCGTATTGGCGCCGATCTTCTGCTGCCAGCTGATGCTGGTGGCTTCAAAATGCGGCTGCCGGAATCCGCCTCCGGGGATGACAAACTTGCTCGTCACCGGACCGGAAATCACGTTCAGTCCGGTCGCATCGTAGTAGGTATCCACCTGCGCCTGATCGTTGGCCCTTCCCGCAAAGGCCAGCGTCATGGGCGTGGCCGTGACGTTCCAGCCCAGGGAAATCTTCGTGTCGTCCCCCTTAAACGGCATGATGTTCACCGCCACATGCGGCGCCACCAGCGAACTCTGCAGAATGCGGTCCCAGTCCCTGCGCACGCCCGCTTGCACCACCAGATGGTCGGAGGCCACCCAAGTGTCCTGCGCATAGACGCCCGGCAGCGTATCGCTCAGATGGAACGAGGGATTTCCCGTAAAGGTGGTCAGCCGCGCCAGCGTCCCGTCCGCGCGCACATCCTGAATGCTGCCCCGCTGCGTGCTCTGCGAGAGCGCCACTTCCTGCGCGCTGAATCCCGCGGCCAGATCATGCCGCCCGTGCCACTGCAGCGCCGCGAAGGTCACGCTGCCCATGGCCTGCACGCGCCGCCCGCGCTGCCGAAGTTGCTCGTAATAATTTCCGCTGGCCCCCGTGGGCAGCTGGATGTATGGCGCCGCGCCCTCGGGCCTCTGGCTCATGACCCCGCTGTCGGCGGCAATCCCCAGTTCGATCAGCGCGGAATGAATCCAGATCTGGTCCTTCAACGTGGCGAAGGAGCGCTCGTGCGTGGGGCTGAGCGTGGTCGAATAGGGATGGATCGCATCCAAGCCCGCATATTCCGCGCTGTCCCGGTTGTAGAGATAGCTCCCGGCCAGCGTATGCCGCGGCGTCAGATTCCATTGCAGCCGCAGCAGGTCCTGCCCGCCCCACAACGTGGACATATCCGGTCCCGGCACGGGCACCTTCACGATGGAGATCACCCGCTGCACGCTGACGGCATCGGAAAACCAGAGCTTGCCGCGCACGATGGGGCCGGAAAACTGAAATTGCGGCGTCCAATTCCCCAGCCGCAATCCTCCTTCCGTCTCCGCCCCCGGCACGAACGCGGACAGCCGCACGCGCCAGTTGTCATCTCCCGATACCGTATCCACGCTGAGCATGCCCGCCCCGGCATGCGCGTTTCCGCTGCCCACCCGCCCGGACTGCACTTCCACCCCGGTCGTCGCGTCCACGTTGAACTGTACGTTCATCGCTCCGGTCACCGGGTCGCTGATCTCAAATCCGTCCAGCAAATACAAGACTTCGCCCTGCCTGGCCCCGGCCACGTGCATGGCCCCGGAGTTGTCCCGCACCACGTCCGGCATGATGGCCAGACTTTCGCTGAGGGAATAATTGGTGGGAACCGGAACATCCTGGATTTCCCGCGCCTGCACCGTGCTGCGCTGCGTGGTGTCCTCCGGTTCGATGCGCGTCAGCTCCGTGCTCACCTCCACCTGCTCGTGCACTTCCTTCTCGTGCGTCAGCGTGTAGGTGTCTTCGCTATTCGCGCCCGCGCTCACCAGCACGGACTGATTCTCCAGCGCGAAAAATCCCTGCTTGCGTATGGTCAGGAGGTACGCGCCGGGAGCCAGCGCGGAAAACGTAAAATGCCCCTTCTCATCGGTCAAAACGGCTGGCGCGGGCTGCGCCTCGGTTCCCGCAGGGGCCGGGACGCTGGCCACCAGCGTAACCTCCGCTCCCGCCACCGGAGCGCCCGCCTCATCGGCCACCAGGCCGCGAAATTCCACGCCCGCGGGAACGGCTGGCGCCGCGAAAACAGAAGAACATAGCAAAAAGAAGGCTAGCGTCGTCCGAAACACGTTTCCATCCCCCATATGCCTGTCCAAGTGTTATGTCTTGCTATGAATAGCAAAGCCAGACAAGCATTACTGGTTATGGTACTATCATTACTTTCTTAGCCTTTCTTCTTTTTCTTCCCCTGTTTCTCCTCAATAACCGCCTGCGCCGCCGCCAGTCTTGCAATCGGCACTCGGAACGGCGATGCGCTCACGTAGTCCAATCCCAGCTTATGGCAGAACTTCACGCTCTCCGCGTCCCCACCATGCTCCCCGCAGATCCCCACCTTCAGCTTGGGTCGCGTGGTCCGTCCCTGCTTCACCGCCCACTCCATCAGCATCCCCACGCCCTCGACATCCAGCGACTGGAAGGGGTCTTCGCGGAACACCCCGGCCTTCTTCTCGTCCACGTAATCCGGCAGGAATCGCCCGGCATCGTCCCGCGAGAGTCCCATGGTCGTCTGCGTCAGGTCATTGGTCCCGAAGGAGAAGAATTCCGCCACACGGGCGATCTTCCCGGCCAGCAGCGCCGCCCGCGGCAGTTCGATCATGGTCCCCACCAGGTAGGGCAGCTTCACTCCGGCCTTCTGCAGAATCTCGCCGGCCACCCGTCGCGTGCCTTCCTCCAGTATCCGCATCTCTTTTTCGTCCAGCGTCAGCGGATGCATAATCTCAGGTAATACTTTAACTTTCTCCTTCTGGCATTCGATGGCCGCCTCGATGATGGCCCGCACCTGCATCTCCAGGATTTCCGGGTAGGTGATCGCCAGACGGCATCCCCGGTGCCCCAGCATGGGATTGGCTTCGTGCAACTGCTCGACGCGCCGGGCCACCTTTTCCGCGCTAATGCCCAGCTCCTTCGCCAACTCCTCCTGCTTGCCCGCTTCGTGCGGCAGAAACTCGTGCAGCGGGGGGTCCAGCAGACGAATGGTTACGGGGAAACCGTCCATGGCCTTGAAGATCCCGATAAAGTCCCGCCGCTGAAACGGCAGCAGCTTGCCCAGCGCCTTTTCGCGGTCCTCGCGGTTTTCCGCCAGGATCATTTCCTGGATGGCCCGTTGCCGCTCATGGCTCTTCTCCGGCTGCTCGAAGTCCGTAAAAAACATGTGCTCGGTGCGGCACAGCCCGATGCCTTCGGCGCCCATTTCCCGCGCCTTGCGCGCGTCCTGCGGCGTATCCGCATTGGTGCGCACCCGCAGCCGGCGGATCTCATCGGCCCATTTCATCAGCGTGGCGTAGGCCTTCGGCATGGTCGGATTGCCCAGCGGCAATTGCCCCAGGTAGACCACTCCTTCGCCGCCGTCGAGCGTAATCCAATCGCCCTCGCGCACCGTCTCTTTCCCCGCGCGCATCACCTTCGCCGCCGCGTCCACGTCCAGAGTCTCGCAGCCCACGATGCAGCACTTGCCCCATCCCCGCGCCACTACCGCCGCGTGCGACGTCTTTCCTCCCGTGGCCGTCAGAATGCCCTGCGCCACGGCCATGCCGCCCACGTCCTCGGGGCTGGTTTCGCGCCGCACCAGAATCACTTTCTCCCCGCGCGCCACCCACTCTTCGGCCTCCTGCGCCGTGAAAACCACCTTGCCCACGGCCGCTCCCGGCACCGCGTTGATGCCCTGCGCGATGGGCTTCACCGCCATGCCGTCCTTGCCCGTCTTCGCGCTGATCACCGGATAGAACAGCCGCTCGATGTCCGCGGACTGAATGCGCTGCACCGCCTCTTCCTTGGTGATCAGTTTCTCGTTGGCCATGTCCACGGCGATGCTGAAGGCCGCCGCCGGCGTGCGCTTGCCCGTGCGCGTTTGCAGCATATAGAGCGTGCCGTCCTCGACGGTAAACTCCATATCCTGCATGTCGCGGTAATGCCGCTCGAGCGTCTGGCGCACTTTGTCCAGTTGCTTATAGACCTTGGGCATACGCGTGGCCATTTCGCTCAAATGCATCGGCGTGCGAATTCCCGCCACCACGTCCTCGCCTTGCGCGTTCACCAGGTAATCGCCGTAGAAGACCTTTTCTCCCGTGGACGGATCCCGCGTGAAGCACACCCCCGTTCCCGAATTGTCCCCGGTGTTGCCGAAGACCATCTGCACCACGTTCACCGCCGTCCCCAGCAGCCCGGTGATCTTCTCGACGCGCCGGTAGGTCACCGCCTTCTCCGCCATCCACGAACCGATCACCGCCCCGATTGCTCCCCACAACTGCTCCTTGGGGTCGTCCGGAAATGCATGGCCCGTCTTGCTCTGGAAATAAGCCTTGTACTCCGCGATCAGGTCCTTCCATCCCGCCGCGCTCACCTCCGTGTCTTCCTTCACCTTCTGGCGGGTTTTCATGGCCCGCAGTTTTTCTTCCAAGTGTTCCTTGGACAGCCCCACCACCACCGTCGAATACATCTGCACGAAGCGCCGGTAAGCGTCATAGGCGAAGCGCTCGTTGCCCGTTGCGGCCACCAGCCCGGCCACGGAACGTTCATTCAGCCCCAGGTTGAGAATCGTCTCCATCATGCCCGGCATCGACCGCGCCGAGCCGGACCGCACGCTCACCAGCAGCGGGCTTTTGGGGTCGCCCAGTTTCTTCCCGGTCACCTTCTCCAGCCGCGCCAGCGCCTTCTGCACCTGCCCGCGCAGCTCTCCGGGGTATTTTTTGCCGTGCTTATAAAAATAGTCGCAGGTTTCCGTGGAAATGGTGAATCCCGCCGGCACCGGCAAGCCGATGCGCGTCATCGCCGCCAATCCCGCGCCCTTGCCTCCCAGTATCTCCTTGGAATCCCCGCCGCCTTCCGCTTTGCCCTTACCGAAGGAATAGACCCAGTTTTTCACGATGCGCCTCACCTGGTTTGAATTTTCAATCCCTACTCACTTGAAAACAAAAAACTAAAACTTAAAGTAATACTTTAAGTTTTAAACTAGCGCGCTTCTTCTCCGCCCATCTCCGAAAAGTCCGCGATGGTTGTAAATTCCGCCAGCAACTGCCCCAGCAGCGCCAGCCGGTTTCTCCGCACGGACTCTTCTTCGGCCATCACCATCACGTCCACGAAGAAACGGTCCACGGCATTGCGCAGGTCCGCGATCACTTCCAGCGCCTCGCGGTATTTTCCTCCGCGCTTGCACTCCTGCACCTGGCGAGCCGCCTCGCGCATGGCCGCATGCAAGTCCCGCTCGGCATCCAGCTTCAAAAACTCCTCGTTCACCGCATGCCCCTTCTCCGCCGCCGGAGCCTTTTCCAGGATTTTGCGGATGCGCTTGAAGGAGACCGTCAAGGGCTCGAAGTTCTTCGATTTGCGGATGGCCCGCAGCGCTGCCAGCCGCTGCCGCGCATCCACCAGATTATCGCTCCCCGCGCGGAACACGGCGTTCACTTCGTCATAGGCGAAGCCCAATTTTTCGCGGAAGACGAACCGCGCGCGCTCCTGAATGAATTCCAGAATCTGCGCTTCCTTCGCCGCGGGTACGGCGATCTTCGGCGCATGCTCCTGCAACGCCTTGATCGCCGCGCCCAGAGCCAGCGAAAGCGAGAGCGGCACGTTGCGCTCCAAAATGATTTTCACGATGCCCTGCGCGGCCCGCCGCAGCGCGTAAGGGTCGCTCGACCCCGTGGGAATGATGCCCACGGCGAAGCAGCCCGCCACGCTGTCCAGTTTGTCCGCCAGGGAAACCGCGCAGCCGGTCAAGTTGCGCGGAATGGCGTCTTCCAGACTGGCCGGGAGATAGTGATCGTAAACCGCATCGGCCACATCCGGCGATTCACCCTGCGCCCGCGCATACAGCCCGCCCACAACTCCTTGCAATTCAGTGAATTCACGGACCATTTCGGTGGCCAGATCGCATTTGGCCAGTTCCGCGGCGCGATCCGCAGCCGGCACATGCGCCTGCGCCAGCCCCAGATTAAACCACTGGCCGGCAATCCAGCGCGCAATCGCCCGCACCCGCTCGACCTTATCGCGATAACTCCCCAGCCGGGATTCGTACGTCACCCGATCGAGCTTGGGGAGATAGTCGGCGAGCCGACATTTCTGATCCGTCTTCCAGAAAAACTGCGCATCCGCAAAGCGCGCCCGCAACACGCGCTCGTGCCCCGCCCGCACCAGTCCCTTGGGGTCGCGGTCCAGGTTGATCACCGCCAGAAAATACGGCGCCAGATCTCCTCCGCGCTTTTCCACGGCAAAATATTTCTGGTGACCGCGCATCACCGTGATCAGAATCTCATCGGGCAGGTCCAAAAACGCGGGATCAAACTGCCCCTGAATCACCGACGGAAATTCGTTCAGGTAGGTCACCATGTCCAGCAATCCCGCGTCCGCGTGCCGCTTCAGTCCGGACTTCTCCCCCAGCGCCGCCAGCTCCTTTTCGATCTTGGCCCGGCGCAGTTCCGGCCGCACGATGACCCCGTTAGCCTTCAGCTTGGCCTCGTATTCGCGGAAATTCTTCACCGGAATACTGGGCTTGCCCAAAAAGCGGTGTCCCCGCGTGCGGTCTCCGCTGGCCACGTCGCCGTAGGAAAAACGCACCGGCTTGCCGTCCAGCACCGCCACGATCCAGCGGACGGGCCGGATGAAGCGCGCATCGGATAGCCCCGCCCAAGTCATCGAGCGCGGCCAGGTCAGGTCCTGAATCACCCGCGGAAGCATCTCCGCCAATATCCTTTCCGTGGTTCTTCCGGGGATCACCTGCGTGACGGCCAGGTACTCGCCCTTGGGTGTCGAGACAAACTGGATCTTGTCCAGCGCGATTCCCTGCTTGTCGGCGAAGCTGGCCGCCGCCCGTGTCGGCGCGCCGACAGAGTCATAGGCCACCGACTTCGGCGGCCCCAGAACCTCTTTCACCACGTCCAGTTGCCGCAGGCGAATCTCCCGCACCTGCGCCACCAGCCGCCGCGGCGCCGCGAACGTAACCACTTCCGCGCCCTCGGCCAGATTTTCCGCCACCAGATATTTTTCCAGCACGCTGCGCAGTTCCGCCTGCGCCTTGGGCAGCAGCCCCGCCGGAATCTCTTCGCAGCCAATCTCAAAAAGAAGTTCGCTGCGCCGTAAGGAAACCTTCTTCAGAGGTGCCTTCATGCCCGCACCTCTTCCGCGGCTTCCGGCGACATCTGCGCCACATACGACTGCGCCGTGCGGCAGGCCAGCGTGCGCACCCGCGCCATCAGCGCCGCTCGCTCCGTCGTGGAAATAACCCCCCGCGCATCCATCAGGTTGAACAAGTGCGAACATTTCAGGCACAGGTCATACACCGCCAGCAGTGGATAGCGCTCCCGCTCCGGCCCGCGCAGCAGATCAAAGCCTTCCAGCAGCCTCCGCGCCTCCTTCTCCTGAATCTCGAAATCCGCGCGAATTGCCCCGGCGTCGCTGCGATCGAAGCTGTAGGAGGAAAATTGCTGCTCTTCCTTCAAGCGTATCTGCCCGTAGGTAACGTCCTCCGACCAGCGCAGGTCATACACGCTCTCGACCCCCTGCAGAAAAGCCGCGATGCGTTCCAGTCCGTAGGTTAGTTCCACGGAAATGGGGTCCAGGTCCATCCCGCCGCACTGCTGAAAGTAAGTGAACTGGGTGATTTCCAGCCCGTCGAGCAGCACCTGCCAGCCAATGCCCCAGGCGCCCAGCGTGGGCGATTCCCAGTTGTCCTCTTCGAAACGGATATCGTGCTCGGCCAGGCGAATGCCGATGGCTTCGAGGCTTTGCAGATAGAAATCCTGCACCTCGCGCGGCGACGGCTTGAGAATTACCTGAAACTGCGTGTGCTTATAGAGACGATTGGGATTCTCCCCGTAGCGGCCGTCGGCGGGCCGACGGCTCGGTTGCACATACGCCACCCGGTAGGGCGCCGGGCCCAGCACCCGCAGAAACGTCTCCGGGTGCATGGTCCCCGCGCCAACTTCCACGTCGTAGGGCTGCTGCAGAACGCAGCCCCGCTTCATCCAGAATTCCGACAACTTCAGAATCAAGTCCTGAAACGCCAGCCCTTTTTTCTTCGCTTCCGCTTTTACTTTCGCTTTCACGCCGTCTCCAGTAAATTCCGGGTTATCAGTTTTCGTTCCGTGTGATGCTCAATCCAGTCCAGGCAGGCATCCCGTAATTCTCCCACAAGTCCGCCTGGCGCATCCGTTTCGGACAACTTTTCCAGTCCTATCCTGGCAAAGAGCGGAGCCAGCTCCCGCGCCGGAAGCGATATCGCCCGCATTCCCGGGTGGCGGCAGTCCCGGCAGAGCAGCCCGGGACTCCACGAAGCATGATACCCGTCCCCGGAGCCAAACTTCGCTCCGCACTTCCCGCAGCGGTCCAGGGGAGGCAGCCATCCGGCCAGTTTCACCGCCCAGAAAACAAAGTACCCGGCCGGTAGGCGCCAATCCTTACGCCGCTCGATCTCCCGCGCGGTCAGCAGAACCAGCCGGAACATCGCTTCGGCGGGCTCGCGCTCCGGCAGAAGAATCTCCACAATTTCGCTCACCAGCGCCAGTCCGGTCGCCAGGGAATACTCGCTCTGCGCCGCATGAAACGAATCCAGCAGGTCGCACTGCTGAATGCGCACCAGGTCGCGCGTCTCCCGCTCGATGTACTCCATCTGCACATGGGCGAGCAGTTCCAGCGTGGAGCCGTAGCGGTTCTTCAGCTTCCGCGCGCCCGCGGCCACACCCCGCATGCGGCCCGACGAGCGGGAAAGAAAACTCACCAGCCGGTCGGCTTCGCCCAGCGGAAATGTCTTGAGAATGATCGCTTCCGTGTCCTGGGCAGGCATAGTAAGACTGTCGGCACGCCGACTCCCGCCTCCCGGCGGAGCCGCTCGCAACTCGCCAAAAAACCAGAACTTGTTTCTTACCACAGGCTTGCCGGGCGCGCAATCGTTCGTTGCGGAAAAGAGCGAAAAAGACGGCAGCAAACCGAAAATATTCGCCTCCACTGCTAAAAAAAGCAGCGCCAATCCGCTCCCGCGAATCGCGCATGCATTCTGTTAACCAGGCGCCTGGCCGGCAATTATTATAGGACACCCTTCCGACTCTTGATTCGAAATCCGGCCCTTTCTGGTATGCTTGCAAAACATGCCACGAGCGACACAGTCCCGGCAATGATCATCCCCCTCAAGGACCTCAATCCCCGCCGAACCCTTCCCTTCATTACCGTCCTTCTGATCGCCGCCAATGTCGCCGTCTTCGTCTATCAGCTCACCCTTCCGCCGCATCTTTCGAAAGCTTTCCTTCTCTCTTTTTCCGAAGTCCCCAGCCGCATTCCGGCGCTGCTCGCCGGCCACGGAAATTGGCGCACCGCCCTGCTGCCCCTGGTGACCAGCATGTTCCTCCACGGCGGCCTGCTGCATCTCGCGGGCAACATGCTCTTCCTGTGGGTGTTTGGGGACAACATCGAGGATGCGCTGGGCCACTTCCGCTATCTGCTGTTCTATTTTGTGTGCGGAATTACAGCCGGACTGGTGCACATTATTATGAATCTGCATTCGGCGCTGCCGGCGCTGGGGGCCAGCGGGGCGATTTCCGGGGTGATGGGCGCCTATCTTGTGCTCTTCCCCCGTTCGCGGGTCTTGACGCTGGTTTTTGTTATCCTGGTGCCGCTTCCGGCGGTGCTTGTTTTGGGCTGGTGGTTCATCCTGCAATTTCTGGAGGGGATGAGCTCGATGGGAATGCGCGCCGGTGGCGGCGTGGCCTGGTGGGCGCATGTAGGCGGGTTCCTGGCGGGGATGGCGCTGGCGATTGGGAGCCGCAGGAGATAGGAAAGAGAAAGAATCAACGCAGAGACGCTGAGGTCGCAGAGAGAAACGAAAAATATAAAGTTAAAGTAGAACTTTAAGTATTACTGCAACCCATTAACACAACAAGACTTACTTGCTTTTTAAAACCTGTTCCGCCAGCCAATCGCCCACCTCTGTCGTTTTAAGATTTCCACCCAAATCCGGGGTCACTTTGTTTTCGCGCAGCGCTGCGCGGACGGCTTCTTTCAGCCGGGCGGCTTCCTGCGACCAGCCGAGGAAATCGAGCAGCATGCCGGAAGTAAGGATGGAGCCGAGGGGATTAGCGATGCCCTTCCCGGCGATGTTGGGGGCGGAGCCGTGGACCGGCTCGAAGAGCGAAGTGGCGCCGGGATGGATATTGCCGGAAGGGGCGAGACCAAGGCCGCCGGCGAGCTGGGCGCCCAAGTCGCTGATGATATCGCCGAAGAGGTTGCAGGTGACAATGACGTCGAACTGGCTGGGGTCGCGGACGATCTCCATGGCCAGGGTGTCAATGTAGAGGTGGCGGGAGTCGACGTCCGAGTATTCCTGGCGGACTTCCTTGAAGACGCGCTGCCAGAGGTCGTGGGCGAAGGTCATGGCGTTGGACTTGTCGCTCATGCACAGGCGCTTGAGGTGGTGCTGGCGGGCATAGGCGAAGGCGTGGCGGATGATGCGCTCGACGCCCTTGCGGGTGTTGAGATCCTCCTGGAGGGCGATTTCGTCGGGGGTGCCCTTTTTGAAGATGCCACCGACGCCGACGTAGAGGCCTTCGGTGTTTTCGCGGAAGACCATGATGCGGATGTCGCGCTCGGTGCGGCCGCTGAGCGGGGTGAGGCGGTCATGGAGAAGCTCGACGGGGCGGGCGTTGACGTAGAGGTCCAGCTTGAAGCGCAGGCCGAGGAGAATGTCGGCGGCGTGCTGGTTGGAGGGCACGCGGGGATCGCCCAGCGCACCGAAAAGGATGGCGTCGAAGTCGTTGCGGAGCGTTTCGACGGCGCCGGTGGGGAGGGAAACGCCTTCGCGGAGGAATTTTTCGGCGCCCCAGTCGAGGTCCACGAACTCCATGGGGCGCTTAACCGCGGCGCGGAGGACTTTGATGGATTCGGGAGTGACTTCCCTGCCGATGCCGTCGCCGGGAAGGACGGCGATGCGCGCTGCGGGACCGCCTTTGCGAAGTGGAGTGTTGGACAAGGGGAGAGCCTCCTGAGGTGTGGGATAGGCGCCTATTTGGGGGCGTCGAGTTGCAGGGGGAAATCGGCAGTGCCGATGAAGCCGCTGTGCTGGTCAACGACGCCGAGGCGAAGTTTGTAGAGGCCAGGAGGAAGTTCGAGATCAAGATGGTAGAGAAGGCCCTGCTGCTGGATGGAGGCGAAATCGGCAGCTTTGAGAGTGGCCTTCGTGGCGACATCGCGCTGCCCGGCGACTTTTCCGTCCTGCTGGTAGGCCACGGCGTGGAATTCGATGGCCAGGCGCTTGGAACCGCCGCCGGCATCCTCGACGTAGAGCGTGGAGGGGTCCACGAGGAAATCGACGGGGACCTTCATTTTGGCGGCGGGTGCGGGAGGCTGGACGCGCGCGTCGAAGATCACGCCGGTGGCAACCGGCGCGGCGGCCTGCATGGCCATGCGGACTTCCCCATCGCGAACCCGTGCATACTTGGGGTCATCGGACGTGGGAAGTGCATAAAAGCCGCGGCGGGAACGGACGGAGACCCCCGGACGGTTCACCTTGACCTCGATCTTGTGAAATTTGCCGTCCACTTTGCTGGTGGGAGAGAAGGCCAGCAGATAGTAGGCGGCGCCATCCTGCATGCTGAGGGCTACGGCATGGTCCAAATCGTTACGGTTTAGAAAGACCTTGCCGCCCGTATCCCCGGCGAACTGTTGCATGGTGGCCTGGGTTTCCTGAAGGCCGCTGCTGGCCATTTGCAAATCCTGGCCGTATTCGGATCCGGTTTTCAGCGTACCGCCGAGGGTAAGCCCCGTCTCCTCGGCTCCGCCCAGGAGTTGGCCAATGAGGCCGCGGGCGTCCACGGGATAGACGGCCATCTGCGCGTCATTGAGGACGGAGCTGGTTTCGCGGATCATGTCCTCGTATTCGTGCTCGGCGCGAACATAGCTGGGGTCGTTGGCGGCGCTGCCGTCCGCGCTGTATTTGATGATGCGCGAATAGGTAGCCAGCGGGAAGGAACCGGAAACCCAGATGAGGTTTTTCCTGCCGGGAAGACCGGCGACGGACTGGGCAATCCAGCGAAAGGCTGTGAGCGTGGTGCCCACGCGGGCATCGGTGATCAGATTGATCTGCTCATTGAGAAAATCCTGCATCCGCTGCAGAGGGACCGCCATATCCCGGATCTGAACGCCTTTTGATTCCGGCTGAGCGCCGGAAGTGCGCGGCATTCTGGCATCGAGATCGGAAATCATCATCTGGACGGAAACGTTGGGCTGAAAGCTCTCGACGGCGGCCTTGAGCAGGGCGGGGTTGTCCGTAAAATCCTGGAGGAGGCGCAGGGAGTTTCCCAGTGTGTAGACGGCAATCTGCTGGCCGGGCTGCACCTGCGTGCCGAGATATTTCAAGAGTTCCAGGCGGGCGTAGGACTGGTCCTTGGTGCGAGTGTTGAGGGAATCGAGGAGCACGACAATGACCTGGCCGGAGGGCATGCGGAAAGCGGGGCGATTGGTGGTGACGTTGGGAGGGAGAGCGGCGCGCTGAGAGCGCACCTCGCGCGCCAGGAGGGCGGGCTGCTCGAAAGAAACGTTGGTGACGTTCTGGACTTTGCCATCTTCCAGGACGGAGAAATCCTGGGGGCCGAGGCCTTTGACGACGTTTCCTTCCTTGTCGGTGACCAGCGCGTCAACGAGGACGAGACGGACGGAAACGCGCATGGCCGGCGAGGGAATGGGGGCGGGCGGGGCCTGGGAGCGGGCGACAGGAGCGTGAGCTAGGAACAAGCCGGCGGCGGCGAGAACCGGGAGCAACGCGCGGAAACGAATTAGAAAGGGAGCATTGGACACGGGATGACCCTCCTGATGAGTAGGAAGCGAGCCAGTGTGCAAACTATCACGGGCTCCGGCGGGGGTCAATCGGGGGCTGGCGGAGAGCGCATCATGCCGTTGCGGCTCGGGCTGGCCAACTGGACGGAAGCGGTGATCGAGCCATTCCAGCAGGAAGAGTCCGGCGAGGAGGGGGAGGAGCCAGATGACGCGGGACTGGTAACGGTCGAGAACATCGGAGAGGACGCCGGTGACCAGGGCATTGGCGACGAGCATGAAAAGAATGACGGAGGCGAGACCGAGGAGTTGCGGACTGCGGCGGCGCCAAAGTAAGGGGGTCAGGATGGCCATAATCGCGAGCGAGGCCAGGACCATCCATTCTTGCGCCGTCGAGGAGAATTCATCCGGGAGAGCGCGGCGCGCCTGGCGCGTTTGCAGATAGTGAGGCCGGGCGCCAGGCAGGACCCGCTCGAAGACGTCGGAGACCCACTGATTGGGGAAGTAGTCCTCCAGGCCGAAGGTGATTAACTGCTCCCGGAAATTGGCGGCCGAGGCGGAAAGCTGTTCGCGCGGATAGGCCCGCAGGGTAGCCAGAACGAAGGGCATCTCCTCCTGGCGCAGAAGTTCTTGTGTATCGTCCGAAGCGCTCTGCCAGACGCCATCGGCATTCCAGAGGAAGTCGTTGGAGTCATTGGGAATCTTGGAAAGATAGTTGCAGAGGACGAATTTTTTGTCGGCGCAATGGTGCAGGAGATAGGAGCGGCCGGGGCCGTCGACCAGGACGCGGGCCATGAGAAAGGGCGGGCGTTCACCGTTCAACGAGGGCTGGCCGTACAGGTAGGTGTGCAGGGCGAGATGGGCGGCGGCGGCAAACACGACGATGAGGGCGACTTGGGCGATGCCCGCGAACCAGCAGCGCAGGGAGCGGCGAAAGACCTGAAGGAGAAGAAAGAGAAAGCAGAAGCCGGCAGCCAAGATCAGGTGGGTGATGTGGGAGGCCACCGCCCACCAGGAGATGAGGAGCAAGATGCGATGCTCGGCGCGGGAGAGGTTTTTCCTGGCAAAGATGAGCAGATAGATGGAGAGATACAGCACGGGACCGAGAATGTCCGGCATGATCAGGCTGACAAACCAGGGCAGGCTGGTGAAGGCGATGAGCGGCAGAAGGAGAGCGAAATAACGGGCAATGGCCTGCCGCGGCGAGAGGGAGCGCACGACCAGCCAGATGACATAGGCGGCGAGAAGAGCATTGAGCGCCACAATGGGCCAGGGAGTGACGTTCCAGTGGAAGGGCAGAATGCCCAGGCAATAGAGGAACGAGCGTCCGCCATAGTCGATCGAGAATTGATGCAGGAACAGGGCCCGCGCGACCAGCGGGCCATCTTCCATATAGGACATCGAATCCGGGTAGAGCAGCGGATAACGGTTGTAGAGCGCTAGCCAGGTCATGAGCAGCGCGCCGGCCAGGACCGCGGCGGCGCGGGGAATGGCTTGGAAATGGAGCAACGGCTTATTCACCGGGATTTCCTCTTTGACCTTGAAAATAACACAGGCGCCTTCTTCCCTTCGCGGGATCCGGCGCCACTGCGCACGCAGAGGCCTGGACCATCGGGCTATTCGCGTTTGGCGGCGGGGGGCGGGACGGGTGCGGGGCGGGACGGGAATTCGGCTTCATGGAAACTGGAGATGAGCCAGCGGCCGTCTTGTTTGGTGAGGACGGCGATGAGCAGTCCTTTGCGTGGGGGGATGTCGGAGCCGTCGGCGGATTTGGCGCCGGTGATGAGGGTGTCGGCGTCGAGGAAGGCGATCTGCGGGGTGAAAAAACGAATGCTGCGAAGCGTGTCGCTACGGCGGGCGGATCGGAGAATGCCGGCGAAGAGAGTCGTAAATCGATCTTCGATGGCTTTGCGGCCGTGGGTGAGAACGCCGTACATGTTGGTCAGATCGCCGTCTTCGACGAAGGTCATGGCAATGGCGTGGGCGTCGTGGCGGGTGAAACTTTCATCGAAATCGGTGATGACCTGCTGGATGGCAGCGGAGCCGGCGGCGGAGGGATTCGCGGGAGCCTGGGCTCCGGCGGGGGGAATCGCGAAGACGAGAAGCAATGCAAGAGCGGCGAAGCGGCGAGGGAAATACATTACGGCCTCCGATGAATGGATCGGGTGAGGCGAAACGATCCGTTGCATGCGGGGGAATCATACAACAGATTCTGGAAATTAAGCGGTGCGGCGGGGCGGGAGATAAGCGTTATCAGCGAACAGTTGAAAGTTGAATAGCGCAAGCAGAAAGGCGTCAGGAAGCCGGAGCGCGCGCGGATTCGACGGCGTAGACGCCGGCGAGGACGATGGCGGCGCCGGCGATGCTGGCCGGGGTGAGGGATTCACCGAGCCAGAGGAAGCCGAGGAGGGTGGCGGTTACGGGGAGGAGGTAGGTGAAGGCGCTGACCTGCGAGGCGGGCATATAGCGCAGCACCCAGAAATAGAGGACATAGGCGGCGCAGGAAGCCAGGACGGCCATGTAGGCGACGGCGACCCAGGACTGTGCGGGAATGGCGCGCCAGTGGGCGGCGGGACCGACCTGACGGGCTTCGTAGAGGGCCAGGGGGAGAATGATGAGGGAGCCGAAGAACTGATTGAAGGCGGTCATGGTGAGGGCGTCGTATTTGCCGGCGACGCGCTTGCCGAGGACGGCGTACAGGGAGAAGCCCAGGGAGCCGCAGAGGGCCAGAAGATCGCCGTGGAGGGTGGGCGAGTGCGTGGACATCCCGCTCTTTCCGGCCATGACGGCCACGCCGGCGAGGGCGATGGCCATTCCGGCGGCACTGCGCCAGGTCCAGGTTTCGAGGCCCAGGAGGACGGCAAGGACGAGAATATAGATGGGTCCCATGGCGACGATGACCGAAGCGTGGGCCACGGAAGTGTAATGGAGCGAGGCGGAGAAGCAGAAGGGGTTGACGGCGGCGCCGAAAAAACCGAGATAGGCGAAAGTCCAGAGGTCGCGCGCGGAAAAACCTTTGCGGCGGGCGGCGGCGGCTTCGGCAAAGGCGGGAAGGCGCAGGCAGAAGAAATAGGCGGGAAGCATGGCCAGTCCGGCGAAAAAGACGCGGAAGGAGCCGAGGGCGGGCGGCGAGAAATGTCGCAAGCCGATTTTGGCAACGATGAAATTGACGGCCCAGATGGCCACGATGAAGGCGATGGCCAGAATCAGCCAGGCGCGGCGGGGCGCGGCTCCGGCGGGCGTGGAGAGCGGAGACTGGGCTGCCGGCGCAGGTGAAATGGAAGAATGGGAGCCCGAAGCGTTCATGGGGTCAGACGAGTCTTTCCTTGCGCACGGTGAGCTTTTCGATGCGCTTGAGGCGCGGGGCGTAGCCGATACCGGGGCTGGTGGGAACGCGAATCGTGCCCTGCGCGGAGACGGTGACCTCGGGTTCGATGATGTCTTCGGCCCAATAACGGGCGCTGGCGGAGACGTCGCCGGGAAGCGTGAAATTGGGAAGCGTGGAAAGGGCGATATTGTGGGCGCGGCCGATGCCGGATTCGAGCATGCCGCCGCACCAGACGGGAACGCCGTATTTCTGGCAGAGATCGTGGATGCGCTTGGCGACGGTGAAGCCGCCGACGCGGCCGAGCTTGATGTTGATGATCTTGCAGGCGCCGAGAGCCAGAGCGGCGTGGGCCTGCTCGACGGTGTGGATGCATTCGTCGAGGCAGATGGGCGTTTGCAGCTCTTTCTGGAGCTGCACGTGGGCGTAGAGGTCGTCCCAGCCAAGGGGCTGCTCGATCATCATGAGGTGAAAGGCGTCGAGCTGCTTGAGGAGGTGAGCGTCCTCGAGGCGATAGGCGGAGTTGGCGTCGACCATGAGGCGGATCTTGGGAAAATCCTGGCGCAGGCGCTGGACCTGAGGCAGCTCCTTGCCCGGCTTGATCTTGATTTTGATGCGCTGGTAGCCGGCAGCCAATTCCTTTTGCACGGCGGCGGCGAGTTCGTCGAGGGAGCTCTTGATGCCGATAGAGACGCCGCAGGGGATTTCGTCGCGGACGCCACCGAGAAGTTTGGACAGCGGAAGGCCTTTGAGTTTTGCTTCGGCGTCCCAGACGGCGGCTTCGAGGGCGCCCTTGGCCATTTCGTGGCCGCGCACCCAGGAGAGCAGGTCCCAGATTTCCGAGGCGGAAGCGAATTCCCTGCCCTTCAAGAGCGGCCAGAGGAAGTCGCGCAGGATGTGCCAGGCGGTCTCCACGGTTTCCGGGCTGTAGGAGGGGTCTTCGCCGGCGACGCATTCGCCCCAGCCGATGACGCCGTCCACGTCGGCTTCGAGGAGCATGATGCGGCGATGGGTGCTGACGCCCATGCTGGTTTCGAAAGGGGCCACCAGCGGCATGGGTACTTCACGAAGGGTGATTTCGCGGATCTTCATTTCCAGTTCGCAGTCCTTTCCAGATAAAAAGCGTGCATATTAAAAATCGCTCCAGGGCGCCAGGAGATAGCCGCCGCCGGCGGGCGTGGCGCGCGTGGCGATGGCCGCATAGCCGCGGGCGAACCAGGATTCGAATTCGGAGCGGGCGCGGGCCTGCTGGCGGGCCAGTTCTTCGGGATTGTTCTTCTTCCATTCTTCGAGGGCTGCGGGAAACGAGATGGTGGCCGGGGCATTGTCGGGCTCGGGGACGGCGCCCGCGAGGATGGCGATGACACGCGGAGAATCGAGATGCCATTCGGCGACGAGGCGGTCGGTGGGAAGATTGCGGTGCAGCGGGCTGGTGGTGACGCCATAGAGATTGGGGAGATAGTTACGGCAGATGGCGCCGAGGCGATTGAGATTGAAATGGGCGTTGCGCAGTTCCAGCGGGTCGAAGGTCCATTCGATCAGGCGGATGCCGCGGCCCAGGGCCTCTTCGCGCTGAAAGAGCTTGAGGGAACGGCCAACACCACGGTCGCGATACCCATCGGAAACGCCGGTCATGTGCGAATGAAGAAAGGGCTGGCCGTTGCGGATGCCAGGAAGAGCGAGGGTGTAGCCGATCATCTGGGAGCCGTCGAAGGCGCCCAAGACCTGTCCCCCGATGTGCGCGGCCACGACGAACATGGTGACCGGCTCGACCTCCAGGTCGTCTTCGCCCCAGATTTCGCGCTGCAATCGCAGGCAGAGGCGGAACTCCTCGAGCGATTCGCAGCGGCGGATGCGGATCTCTTCGCTCATGGCGTTCAACGGCTTCCCTTCCCGGACGAAGCGGCGCGTGCAGCGGAGCGTTCGGCCAGTTTTGCGGCGTCCCAGAGGCGTTCGAGGTCTTCGCGGGAGGCATGGGCCAGCGAGGAGCCCCGCGCGGTGGCAAGTTTCTCCATGACGCGGAAGCGCAAAGAGAATTTGCGGTTGGCTTTCTTCAGGGCGATTTCCGGGTCCACGTGCAGGAAGCGGGCCAGATTGACAGCCACGAAAAGCAGGTCGCCGACTTCTTCCTCGATTTGCGCGGGATGGCCGGCCTCGCGGGCGTGATGCAGTTCGGCGGCCTCTTCCTGCCATTTTTCCAGGATGCCCTCGGCGTTTTCCCAGTCGAAGCCGATGCGCGCGGCGCGGCGGGTCAGTTGGAAAGCTTCCAGGGCGGCGGGAGCGTTCTGGGGAACGCCGTCGAGGAGCGAGGGAGGCAGCGCGGGGTGTTCTTCCCCGCCGGAAGCGGCGCGCTGCTTCTTGCGCTGCTCTTGGCGCTCTTCGGCCTTGATCTGTTCCCAGTTGCGCAGGACTTCCCCAGAGCTGCCGGCCTTCACTTCCCCGAAGACGTGGGGGTGGCGGCGGACCATTTTGTCGTGGACCATACGGATGACATCGGCGGAGGAGAAGCGGCCTTCTTCCCGAGCAATCTGGGAATGGAAGACGACCTGGAGGAGGAGGTCGCCGAGCTCTCCGGCAAATTTGGCGTCGTCGCCACTCTCCAGCGCATCGAGAACCTCGTAGGCCTCTTCGATGAGATAGGTGCGCAGGGAGGAGTGGGTCTGCTCGCGGTCCCAGGGGCAGCCGCCGGGAGCGCGCAGACGGGCTTGCAGGGCCACGAGCTTCTCGAACCACTGGCCGGGAGCGGCGGCGGGCGATTTACGCGGCTTGGCAGGGGCCGGCCTGGACGCGCGTCGAGCGGCGCGCTTTCGGGGGGCCGGTCTGGAGTGGCGCTTCTTCATGGGTCTCCCGTAAAGTGAAACAGATGTTCCACTTTACGGGGAGTGGGCGGTTTTGACAAGCGCCGGGAGGATAGGCGTGCAAAAGCGAGGCTGCGGCCGGCGCACGGCAGGGCGCGCTACACAAACGCGAAGGGCAATGATAAACTGATAAAGAATTACGAAGACACCGAGGAAATTCACTTGTCAGAGCACAAACCGGAAGAGACATTTCGCGTCATAGACCGCCGGCCCTTTACGGCCGAGGGCGAGGTGCGCAAGGAGTTCGTGGAGCAGGAGGAGCGCGAAGCGGCCCGTGCCGCCGCAGCGCCGCCGGCCCCGGCCGCCGAGGTGAAAGCCGCGGTCCCTGCCAAGGAGACGCCCAAGGCGCTGCCCGCCTTCGAGAATCTGGTGCGCATGCTGGGGAGCAACGCAGCCATGGTTCTGGGAGCCTATACCGACCCGCGCACCGGCCAGCCCATGCTGGACCCGGACGCGGCGCGCGACCTGATTGACATGCTGGACGCTCTGCGCGAGAAGACCCTTGGCAACCTGGCGCCGGAAGAAGACAGCATGCTGCTGGACCTGCTGGGGAAGCTGAAGATGACCTTCCTGGAAATTACCCAGGCCATGCAGGCGGCGCAAGCCAAAGCCAAGGGCCGCGGGTAAAGCGGCGGGCTTCCGATGGATTCCTGAAGGCTCCCGGATACGCACCAATTTGAATCGCCGATGACACCCCAACCCCTGCGGCTCACCTTTCTCGGCTCCGGCACATCCATGGGGGTGCCTTCGCTGGGCTGCGCCTGCCGGGTGTGCCGTTCGACCGACGCGCGGGATAACCGCCTGCGCCCCTCGGTGCTGCTCTCACGGGGAGGCCGCAACGTGGTGGTGGACACCACGCCAGACTTCCGCCAGCAGGCGCTACGCGTGGACTTGCAGCGGCTGGACGCCGTTGTGCTGACGCACGGCCACGCCGACCATATCCTGGGATTCGACGATATCCGCCCTTTCAATATCCGGCAGAAGGAAGCGCTGCCGGTGTACGGCTCGGAAGAAACGTTCCGGGTGATCCGCCGAGTGTTCGCCTATGTATTCGATGACGGCCCGACGCTGAGCACGGTGCCGCAAGTGTCGCTGCAGCGGGTGCAGGGGCCGTTCGAGCTGCTGGACACGGTGATCACGCCGGTGCCGGTTCTCCACGGCGGAATGGAAGTGCTGGGCTACCGCTTCGGCCAGGCCGCTTACCTGACCGACTTCAGCGAAGTGCCCGCGGCGTCGCGCGCGCTGCTGGGCGGGCTGGATGACCTGATTCTGGACGCGCTGCGGGACATTCCCCACCCCATGCACCAGACGGTCGAGCAGGCCCTGGCGCTGGTGCAGGAGCTGAAGCCCAGGCGGGCGTGGTTCACGCACATCGCCCATGACCTGCCTCATGAAGAAACCAACGAGCGCCTGCGCAAGATGGGGTTTCCGCACGTGCAACTGGCGCATGACGGCCTGAGCTTCGAGGTGAGCGCGGAATGAAACTGGCGGTTTTTTCATCGGCGCAGGAATGGGCCGCGCGCTATGGAGGCGCGGAGCGGCGCAGCATTCTGGCCATCGGCAATTTCGACGGCATCCATCTGGGGCATCAGGCCATTCTGCGCGGCGTGGTGGCGCGGGCCAAAGAGACGGGCGACGTGGCCACGGTGCTGACGTTCGAGCCCCCACCGCTGAAAATCCTGCGGCCGGAGGCGGCGCCGGCGCGGCTTTCCACCAACGAACAGCGGCTGGTGTGGTTCGAGGCGGGCGGACTGGAAGCGGCGGTGGTGCTGCCCTTCACCATGGAATTGTCCAAGGTGACGCCGCAAAGTTTTGCGGAAGAAATTCTGGCGCGGGGACTGCGCGCGCGCGCCGTGCTGGTGGGGGAGAATTTCCGCTTCGGTCACAAGCAGGCCGGCGACGTGAAGCTGCTGCGGGAGATGGGCGCGCGGCTGGGATTTGAAGTGATCATCGTGCCCCCGGTGAGTTTTCGCGGGGAGATCGTTTCCAGCACCGTGATTCGCCGCGAAATCGCCGCCGGGAACGTGAGCCACGCCGCGCGGTTGCTGGGGAGGCCGTTCGTGCTAACCGGGCCGGTGGTGAGCGGAACGGGAACGGGGAGAAAATTCACGTTTCCAACGCTCAACCTGGCCCCCGAGCAGGAGTTGCTGCCCGCGGCGGGCGTCTACATCACGCAGATGAAGCTGGGAAGCGCAAGCTATGACGCGGTGACCAACATCGGGACGCGGCCCACGTTTAACGGCACGGGGCTGAGCGTGGAGACGCACCTGCTCGGCGTGACCGAAGAGATTCGCCCGGAGCGCATGAAGATTCGCTTCTGGAAGCGTCTGCGGGCGGAGAAGAAATTCGCCGGGCCCGCGGAGTTGAAGGAGCAGATTGCGCGGGACATCAGGCAGGCCGCGCGTTTCTTCGCACAGTTGAAAAAGCTGCGGGCGGCGCGGGCGCGCTGAGGCTTCCGCGGGAAGCGCGTCCATTTCAGTGACCGATTGTTCACATCGAAATCTTTCATCGAAGGCTTTTGCGCGGCGATGTTAGTCTGAAGAATCGCTCGATAGCACGAATTACGGCACGGAGGAAGCATTGGCAACGATAGAAATCATGGGCAAGACGCTGAACCTGGATAACAACGGGCACCTGGCCAATCCGGCGGATTGGACCGAAGACATGGCCCACGCCCTTGCCGTCAAGGAAGGAATCCCCGCGCTGACGGTGAAGCATTGGACGGTGCTGAACTATGTGCGCCGGGTGTACAAGCAGGAAGGCGCGCCGCCGTCGGTGCGGCGGATCTCCATGGAAAGCAACGTGGACACCAAGGAACTCTACGCCCTGTTTCCGGGCGGCCCCGGTAAAAAAGCGGCCAAGATCGCCGGTTTGCCGAAGCCCAAGGCGTGCATTTAGCCGTTTGGGAAGCGAAAGGGACCTCATGTCGGAAGAGAAAATCAGGCAGCCGATCGAGCGCGTGTCGGTGATCGTCTCCAAGGGCTCGCTCGAAGGCGTCTATCCGGGGCTGATCATGGCCAACGGGGCGCGCATGGAAGGGATCGAGGCTTCGCTGTTTTTCACCTTTTTCGGCATGGACGCGATCATCCGGAAGCGCCTGGACCATCTGAAAGTGGCCACGGTGGGCAATCCGGCGATGCACATGCCCACGCTGCTGGGGGCGTTGCCGGGAATGTCCGCCTTCGCCACGGCGATGATGAAGCGCGAGATGAAGCGCCTGGATATTCCGCCGGTGGGGGAATTCTTGCAGATGTTCCACGATGCGGGCGGCGCGATTTTCGCCTGCAAGGCCTCGGTGGACATGTTTCATCTCGGCAAAGAGGATTTCAGCCCGCTGGTGGACGACATCATCACCGTGGGAGAGTTTTACGAGAAGTCGGCCGGCGCGCAGATTATTTTCACATAGAGCAAACTGAAAGCATCGGCACGGCCGATGCCATGCAGCAAAAACTTTGATTGGCCTGTTCCCCGCGCAAGTGTTAGAAATGGACGCTGCCAATGATTGATTACACCCAATTCGCCACGGTCCTCGCACTCTATTCCTGTTGTAGCCGCTAGCACGTTCCGCGCGGCCTGAACCCCCGGGCTTTTTCGAAATATTCCGATCGGGGCTGCTCCCGGCTGCGCTGAATTTCTCCCCCCTCCAATTAGAAGTGTTCGCGCCGCGGCGCATGCCGCGGAAAACGCGGAGTTGCAGCGAAGTTTTCATCTCCGCGCCCCGTTGTTTCCCCGAGCCTCCGCCGAAGCGGAGAAGTCCATTCCAAAGCACGAGAAAAAAATCTTATCGAGGAGAGATTTACCATGAAAACCAGAATCTTCCGTTCCCTGCTCGCCGTTGTTCTGACGATGCTCGCCGCCCGGCCGGGGTCCGCGACGGATGGCTATTTTGCCACCGGCTATGGCGTGAAGCAGCAGGGCCAGGGAGGAGCGGGAGTGGCCATCGGGGGAGACAGCCTGGCCGCGGCCAGCAATCCCGCGGGAATGTTTTTCGCGGGTGACCGCATCGATTTGGGCGTCAGCTTTTTCCGCCCCATTCGCAGCGCCACCATTTCCGGCAACCAACTTCCGCCGGGCTATCCCAACGTCAACGGCGATTACGATGGCAGCGGGCGAAAGAATTTTCTCATTCCGGAATTTGGCTATAACCGCCGCGTGCGCTCGCGCTTTTCGCTGGGCGTCTCGGTATTCGGCAACGGAGGGATGAATACCACGTATTTCGGCGGGATTCCCCTGTTCGGGAGCGGGCGGGCGGGAGTGAACCTGGAACAGCTCTTCGTGGCCCCCACGCTGGCCTTCAAGCTCCGCAAGCGCAACGTCTTCGGCATTTCGCTGAATCTGGCTTACCAGCGCTTTCAACTGGAAGGTTTGCAAAACTTCGCTTCCGCCGCATATACCATTGACCCGGCAAACGTCACCAACCGCGGCACCGATTCCGCGTTCGGAGCGGGCGTGCGCGTGGGCTGGATCGGAGCGGTCAGCCGGTCGCTGAGCCTGGGCGCGACTTATCAGAGCCGCACGCACATGGGGAAATTCAACCGCTACCGCGGCCTCTTCGCCGAGCAGGGGGGATTCGACATTCCCGCGAATTTCGCCGGCGGCGTGGCGCTCAAGATTCGTTCCCGGGCCACGCTGGCCTTCGATGCCGAGCGCATCCTCTACGGACAGGTCAAATCCATCGCCAATTCCGGGGCGAATCAGGCGCTGCTGGGCGCGGACAACGGCCCCGGCTTCGGCTGGCGGGATATCACCGCCTACAAACTGGGAGGAAGCTACCGGGTGAACTCTTCGCTGACGCTGCGCGCGGGAACCAACCACTCGGGGCAGCCCTTCGCCGCGACGGAAACATTTTTCAATGTGCTGGCCCCGGGCGTGGTCCAGAACCACGTGACGGCGGGAGCGACGGTGCGACTGCACGGTGGGCGGGAGATTAATTTCTTCTACCTGCATGCGTTCACCGGAACCGTAACGGGTGTGAATTCCATCCCGCCGGGAGCGGGCGGCGGCAACGCCAGCCTGGGCATGCACCAGAATTCGGCGGGGATCAGCCTGGGATGGAATAAAGAATAGGGATGCGGGTCAGCCCTTGCGGTGCTTGAGGCAGTCGGCGCAGTAGCCGCCGACTTCGGTGCGCGAGATGGTCACCTGCATGTGGAAGTCGCTCTCGATCTGCTGCTTGAGCTGTTCGTAGAGGCGCGATTCGAATTCGCGGACCTTGCCGCAGCGCAGGCAGGCGACGTGGATATGGTCGCGCGGACCGTGGGATTCGTAGTAGTGCTGGTCGCCGCGGAGATGCAGCAGGTCCAGCTCGTCAATGAGGCCGTGTTTTTTCAGCAGGTCGAGCGTGCGGTAGACGGTGACGCGGTGCACGCCGGGATCGATCTTCTGCGCGCGTTCGAGGATGGCCCCGGCGTCCAGATGCCGTTCGGCGTTGTCCATGACCTGCACGATGACGCGGCGCTGGCGCGTGAGGCGAATGCCGCGCGTTTGCAGCGCCTGTTCGAGCTTGGCGGTGGTTTCCGGCGAATTGATGCGCTCACCGGTGGACGCGCGGTGAGCGGGATGGACGGCCATGCTCTGCTCCGAAAAACGCGGGCGGTTCCCGCGGCGGCTCTTAGCGGCCCAGATGAATCCGCGCGACGTCATGGTACATGACGATGGCGAAAAGGACCACCAGGAAGACGAAGCCGACCTGCACGAAACGCTCCTTGAACGCCAGGCTCAGGTCGCGGCGGCGCAGCCCCTCGATCGAGAGCAGCAGGATATGGCCGCCGTCGAGAATGGGGATGGGCAGAAGGTTGAGGATGCCCAGATTGATGCTGATGGTGACCATCAGCATGACCAGGGGAAATACGCCCTGGCGCACGGCCTGGCCGGAGAGCCGCGCGATGCCCACCACGCCCTGCAACTGGCTGACGGAAATGCGTCCAGTAAAGAGCTTGGTGACCACGCCAAGAACCTGCTGAGAACCGCGGTAGGTAAACCGGGCGGCGTCGGCGGCAGCCACTCCCAGTCCCACGCGGCGAAAAGCGATTTCCTCTTCCCTTTCCTTCGGCTGGATTCCCACCATCCATACGGTTTCGCCGCTTTCGCTGGAGCCCTGATCGGGAGTGACCTCGACCTGCATCGGCTTTCCGGCACGGTCGAAGTCGATGGTCAATTTCTGGCCCTTCGAGGCGCGCACTTTATCCACTAACTGCTGCCAGGCAATGATGGGCTGGCCATTCAGAGCGGTGATTTTATCGCCGGCGCTCAATCCGGCGCGGAAGGCCGGCCGGGCCGGAGGCACCTCGCCCAAAACCACCGGGTCGGGGTGATAGCCATAGATGTTCGTGTAGACGTCCGCGTCTTTCACGGAATAAGAAACGGAACGGGAAACGCCGGAATTTTCGACTTCCATCCGCAGCGTGCTGCCGGGAGCCGCATGATTCAGAGCGGTCAGGGCGTCATCCCAGGTCGGATTGGCCGCCCCATCCAGGGAAATGAGTTTGTCGCCCACGCGCAGCGGCTGCGCATCCGGGGAGGAGGCCGCGGGCAAGGCAACCACCTGGACGGGGTGGTCCAGCGATTTCGAATAGGGCTGGCCGACGGCCACGAAATAGACGAAGAGCAGGAGAATGGGGAACAGGAGATTGACGATGGGTCCCCCGAAGGAAATCAGCGCGCGCTGCCAGCGCGGCTTGCTCATCAGCTCGTCGGGCTTGCCCGTGGGGACGATCTGCTCGCCGGAATCCGCCTCGAACATGTCCTGTCCGGCCATGCGCACGAATCCGCCCAGGGGCAGTGCGCTGACGCGGAAATCGGTGTCGCCGCTCTTCCAGCCGAACAGGCGCGGACCAAAGCCGATGGAGAAGACCTCCACGCGCACGCCAAACAGGCGGGCCATGATGTAGTGTCCCCATTCATGCACGAGGATCAGAACGCCGAGAACCAGAAACATGCCTAAAACAATGCTCATCGAGTCAATCTTCCCTTCTCCAACGGATCCAAAAATCGGATTCAGCGCGCCGCGGCAGCGGCCGGCATGCGCTCGACTTCTTCGCGGGCCATGCGCCGGGCTTCGGCGTCGGCGGCCAGAACATCTTCCATCGTAGCAAAACGCACGCGCGGGGTGCGCCCCAGCACGCGCTCGATCAATTCCGATATTCCCAGGAACGGCAAACGCCCGCCCAGGAAAGCGGCCACGGCGACTTCGTCCGCGGCGTTCAGAGCGCAGGGCAGAGCGCCGCCCTTCTTCATGGCCTCCCGCGCCAGACGCAGGCAGGGAAAGCGCCGGGTGGAGGCGCGCTCGAAATCCAGGCGCTTCATGCGCGTCCAATCGAGGGCCACTTGATTGGATGCGACCCTCTCCGGATAGGTTAGCGCATATTGGATGGGCATGCGCATATCCGTGGGGCCAAGTTGTGCCAGAACTGAACCATCCACGAATTCCACCATCGAGTGAATCGTGGACTGCGGGTGAATGACCACGTCAATCTGCCCGGGCTGCATGCCGAAGAGCCAGCGCGCTTCGATCACCTCGAAGCCTTTGTTCATCATGGTGGCGGAATCGATGGTGATGCGATTGCCCATTTTCCATTTGGGATGATTGAGGGCCTGCTCCGGCGTGACGGCAGCCAGTTCGCGCAACGCCGTCTTGCGGAAAGGCCCGCCCGAGGCCGTGAGGACCAGGCGGCGCACTTCTCCGCGGACGCCGCCGCGCAGGCACTGGTGAATGGCGTTGTGCTCGCTGTCCACGGGAAGAAGTTCGCGCCCGGCCTTCTGCGCCGCGGCCATCACCAGCTCGCCCGCGGCAACCAGGACTTCCTTATTCGAAAGCGCCACCAGTTTACCCAGGCGCACCGCTTCGTAGGTGGCTTCCAATCCCACCACACCGACGGCGGCGGAAATCACGATCTCCGCGGCGGGGTGCGTGCCCACGGCGCGCATGCCTTCACGCCCGTGATGGATGGCCGGAAGAGGCACGCCCCGCGAACGCAGCAGCGCGGCCAGTTCATCGCCGCGCGCGGAATCGCCCACGGAGACCAGTTCGGGCTTATGCCGCGCAATCTGCCCGGCCAGCTCCTCGACGTTCCCTCCCGCGGCCAGCGCCACCACGCGGAAGCGCTCCGGCAGCGACTCGACCACTTCGAGAGACTGCCGGCCAATCGAGCCGGTCGAACCCAGTATGGAAAGTTGTTTCACGAATCGGTTCCCCGCTCCCTCCGGCCACCGAGCCAGATGCGGACTCTAGGAAGCGGGAGAAGCCACTAAAATCCAATAATACCAGACAACGGGAACGGCGAGGATAAGCGCGTCAATGCGGTCCAGCATTCCGCCATGGCCGGGAAGAATGCTGCCGGAGTCCTTGATGCCGGCGCTGCGCTTGTAGGCCGATTCCAGCAGGTCGCCGACCTGTCCGGCGACGTTGCCCGCGGCGGCCATCCCGTAGAGATGCACCGGAGCGAGATGGATCCAGCGGGAGAAGAGCAGCGCCACGAGAAACGCGCCGGCCAGGCTGGCGATGGCCCCTTCCCAGGTTTTCTTGGGGCTGAGCAGCGGCGCTAATTTATAGCGCCCGATGGCTCGGCCGACGAAGTAGGCCAGCGTATCTCCCACCCACACCACCACCAGCGCGAAGAGCAAAAGCAAGGGGCCTGCGGAGGGAACGCCGTGCAGCCGCACGGCAAAGCTGAAGGGGTAAGCGACGAGGAGAAGTCCGCTGGCGCTGATGCCCGCCGCCGGAAGACCCTCGACAAGGGGGCGGCGGGTAAAAAGCGTGATGGCGGCAATGCCCAGGACAAACACAAAAAATGCGTCCTGCACGGACAGCAAACCGAGGAAAGAACGTCCCGGCGCGCGATGCAACATCACGCCGCCAGGAAGCGCCCAGGAGGACGCGGCCGAAGCCAGCCATTGCAGGAAAACGATCAGCAGCGCGCAGGTGGCCGTCCAGAAGCGATAAGCGCGGTGGCCGATGGCCTCGCCCAGGGCGAAATATTCAAATAGCGATAGCAGTATGACCAAGGCGATGGCTACGGCCACGGCGGAAGTCGAGCCGCGCAGAACCACTCCCACGACGATAGGAATGAGCAGCGCGGCGGTGAGAACTCGTTTCCAGGTCATTGAACGGAAATCCTTTGCGAGAGCGTCCCACCCATCGAAACACAAGCGGAGAAGAAAATCACGCGGGAAATGGAGCGGGACGGCGGGGCGCTACCGGCCGGCGGCGCGCGCCGGCTTGGAAAGCTCTTGCGCATCGTTTTCGCGGATGCCGCCGTAGCGCCGCTCGCGCTTCTGGAATTCCACCAGCGCTTCAAGGAGGCGGGCGCGGTTGAAATCCGGCCACAGCGTATCCGTGAAATAGATTTCCGCGTAGGCGATCTGCCACAGCAGGAAATTGCTCACGCGCATCTCCCCGCTGGTACGGATGAGCAGGTCGGGATCGGGAAGCCCGCCGGTGTAGAGCTGCGCGGCCAGTTCCTCTTCGGTGACCGGAGCGGACGGGCCGTGGCCGTTGCGCGGCGAGGCCAGCAGGCGGTTGAAGGCGTCCAGAATCTCCGCGCGGCCTCCATAGTTGAGCGCCAGCGCCAGGGTCATGCCGGTATTTTTCGCGGTGAGTTCCATGCCCTGGGCCAGGTCGTCGCGCACGCCCGCGGGCAGCTCGTCCATGCGGCCCAGGATGCGCAGGCGGATATTGTTCTTGTGCAGCGAGGGCAGTTCCCTGCCCAGATATTCGCGCAGCAGCCTCATCAGGAAATCCACTTCCGTTTTCGGCCGGCGCCAGTTTTCCACGGAGAAGGCGTAGAGCGTCAGCGCTTCCAGCTTCAGCCGCGCGCAGGTTTCAATGGCCATCCGCGCGGACTGCACCCCGGAACTGTGCCCGGCCACGCGCGGCAGATGCCGGCGGCGCGCCCAGCGCCCGTTGCCGTCCATGATGATGGCCAGGTGCCGGGGCAGGCGCGCCAGGTCGAGCGCCTCCAGAAAGCGCCGCTCTTCGGCGGTAATGGAAGCCAGCAGATTGGGAGCGGCCACCTGCAGCAGCGCGTTTTTTTTCGACGGGGTCACGGGGCTGTTTCCGCAAATCTCCTTTATGGCGCAAAGTTACCACAGCCCTTGCCGCCCGCGCAATCCCGCCCTGCATCCCTTTGGGTTAAGCGCCACTAGCCGACCGCGATGCCCGCCGAAGCCGGGTCGTGGATGGCGGTATAGACCAGGATCAGGGTGAGCAGAATCATGGCCACGGTGGTGCCCCAGGCCACCCAATTGAACCCCCGGCTGTTGATTTCCTCGCCCATGAGGTCGCGGCGGTTCACCAGCAGCAGGATAAAGACCAGCACCAGCGGGAGCAGAAAGCCGTTGGCCACCTGGGAAAGAACGGCGATGCGAATCAGCGGAGCGCCGGGAATCAGGATGAGCAGTGCGCCGAGCACGATGAGCGCGGTGTAGAGCGAATAAAAGATCTTGGCCTCGCTCCACTTGCGGTCAATGCCCGATTCGAAACCCATGGCTTCGCAGATCACATACGACGTGGACAAGGGCAGGATGGAAGCGGCAAAGAGCGAAGCGTTGAGCAGCCCCAGGGCGAAGAGCGCCTTGGCGAACTTGCCGGCCAGCGGCTCGAGAGCCAGCGCCGCCGATTTAGCGTCCGGAATATCGCGATGCCCGTGCTGGTAAAGCGTGGCGGCGGTGCACACGATGATGAAAAACACGATGACCATGCAGCTGATGCTGCCCACCAGAACGTCCTTGCGCGTATGCGCATACTGCCGCGGCCCCACGCGCTTTTCCACCACCGCCGCCTGCAAGTAAAAATGCTGCCACGGCGCGATGGTCGTCCCCACCAGCGCCGCCAGGATCAGCAGATAGCTGGTGGAGAGCGGCGGAGCCTCGACGAAGGGCCTGACGCTGGGAATCCACTTCAGCAGATGCGGCGGAACCAGATGCAGAACGGCGATGAGCCAGTCCGGCTTGGCCAGTATGGCCGAGATGACATAGGCAAAATAGACGGTGCAGACCGCGAGAAATATTTTCTCCACGCTCTTGGCCGAGCCGCGCAGCACCAGAATCCACACGGCCAAGGCCGCCAGCGGCACGGAAACGTATTTGCTCACCCCGAAAACTTCCATGGCCGAGGCCACGCCCGCGAATTCCGCCAGCACATTGCCCAGATTGACGATCAGCACCGCGGCCATCACGAAGAACGTCACGCGCAAGCCGAACTCCTCGCGGATCAGGTCGGAGAGCCCCTTGCCGGTCACCGCCCCCATCCGCGAACACATCTCCAGCGAAACATACAGCGCCACGGTCATGGGGATGATGGACCACAGCACGGAATAGCCGAACTGCGCGCCGGACTGCGAATACACGTAGATGCCCCCGGCGTCGTTATCCACGTTGGCGACGATCAGCCCCGGCCCCACAACGGCCAGGAACAGCGCGATACGCTTGCGGCTGGCGCGCAGCGTGCGCGCAGCGCCCGCGACGCGCGAACGCCAGTCCGTTCCCTGTTTGGCAATCTTCGCCCCTTCCGCTTCCATGCCAGAAGTTCCCTTTCCCTCTCTGTTGCGTTCCTTGAATGCGCGCGGCTATTTAAGCAGCCGGGAGACCACGTCGTCCACGGTGATGACCCCGATCGGCGAATTGTTGTCGTCCACCACCGTCAGCGTCCGCAGATTGTACTTGTCGAAAAGCTCGAAGACTTCCTTTTCTTCCGCATCCGCTTTCACGCTCACCCGCAGATCTGGCCGCAACTCCTTCATGGTCTGCTGCGGCTCGGCCAGGAACAGCCGGGCCACCGGAGCCACGCCCGCAAAATGCGCCCCGCTATCCAGCAGCGCCAGGGAATCCATCTGATCGAAGTTGATGTCCTGCTTGCGCATCCATTCCAGCACCTCCTCGCGCGTGCTGTTTTCCCCCACGAAGGGGAACGCCGGATTCATCATGCCCCCCGCCGTCGAAGGATCGAACTGCAGCAGCCCGCGCACCTCGGCGGCCTCCTGGTTGGGCATCCCCTCGAGCAGTTCGTCGGAAGTCTCCTGCGGAAGGTCGCCCAGGAGGTCCGCGGCGGCGTCCGGGGCCATCTCTTCCAGAATGTCCGCGGCCTTTTCGGGATCCAGTTTTTCCACGATCTGCGAAGTCAGCCGGGCGTCCAGTTCGCCCAGAACCTCCGCGGCGGTCTCTTCGTCCAGCGAGGCGATGATGGACTGGCGCTCCGCGGCGGAGAGATGCTCCATGATGTCCGCAAGGTCGGCGGGGTGAATATCCTCGAGGCGCTCGTGGGTAATGCGCAGCTTGACGCGGCGCAGCGGATCCGGCTCGATCAGGTTCACGAATTCCCAGCGAATCGTCTTGGGCAGCGTCTTGGCCACCAGTTTCCGCAGCAGCGCCGGAGAAGCCACGCCCTGCAGCAGCCTCCGGATGGCCCCCGGCAGCCCCACGTCCACCTGCAGAATGCGCAATTCCACATGGCCGTTGACCCGCTGCTCGGCCAGGTCCACGTCGTTGACGCGCACCACCTTGCGCCCGCTGGTGTCTATGATCTGCTGGTCCAGCAGGTCCTTGCGCACCGCCAGCCAGCCCTCGTTGGGCTGGTAGACCTCCAGGGCGCGCTCCCCGCAGTTGAGCCGCACGTTTCCCTGCGCAACCGATCCGATCTGGTCATGGCGCGCCACCAGCGGCTGAAATTTCCCGCGCGAAAGCAGCAGATGGGAGATGCGATTGGCGGATTCGGCGGGCTCAATGAAAAATTCCCGCACCCGGCCCACGAAATTGCCGTGTGCGTCATAGGTTTCCGCGCCCATCAGATCGGTGACGTGCAACATAACAGGTGTCCCCTGAAACCGCTTCCTTTCCTCCGCAGCGATGGCCGCCAATAGCCGCCGCAGAAATATTGACCGTGTCGCCAGGGCAAAAAAAAATGCCGCAGCCCCGAACCGGGTGGCTGCGGACAAGTTCCCTATTTACATGAACTTACCGTCAGCCGCGAATCGTTCCTCCCTGAGCTTCCCTCTGGGCAGCCAGACCCCGTCTTGCGAACTTCCGGGTCCGTTTCCCCGCTCGGCCAGTCCTCCCCCGCAACCCCCCGTGGGGGCCGCTAGGGCCAGGGTCCAGATCGCTTGCTGCGCTCATTCGAGAATAATCCGCCTTCTTCCTAGTGATAAGCCGCGTGCGCGGCATTGTCAAGACAAGAATCATCAATTTTTCCAAAAATTCCAAAAAAGTTCAGCGGCGCCGCGCGAAAACCATGTCTCCCGGCTCGATCCCCCGCCGCTGGCAGTCCTCGCGGTAGAGCTGTCCGTAGTTCGCCAGGATATGCTGCGCCGGAGAAAAACCCAGCAGCTTCGCGGCACGGTCAATCGCCGCCGGAGAACCTTCCAACTCCACGAAATCGCCGATGGGCGTCTCATCCAATTCAATCAGCAGCCCCCGCGCCCATCGCGCAGCCGCCGGCAACACATACGTGCTGCGAATTTTTTCATAGCGAAAAAAGGGCCGCAGCCCAAGAGCCTCCAGTATCCTGGAAAAGGAATCGGCGCTCGATAACTCCAACTCGGTCTCTTCGCGCACCTTATGCCGCGCCACAGCGCCATCGGGTGATTCCACCGGAGCCTTGAACGTCAGCTGCACGCGCCTGGGCGCGGCGGCGCGCTTGCCCCGCGCCCGATTCACCGCGCATTCGGTCCTGATGCGCAGAAGCTGCCCCTTGCCGGAAAGCTCCTGGCCGGGCGTATCAAAAACAATATTTGTTTCGCTGACGCGCAAGGAAGCGCGCCCATGCAAAGGCCGCGCGCGCAGCTTGCGCAGCGCCTTTTCGAAACTCTTGCGCTCCGCAATGCGCAGCTTGATCTCGGTTTCGCGGGCCATGTGCACTTGACTCCAAGCCATCGCCGCAGCGCTTGCCTGGAACACCGCTGGGGAGGACGCCGCCGGACGCTATTGCTGCCACTTCAAGAGACCGTAGGTATTTTTGGCTCCCTTGACGCGAAAGAAAATCTTCTTCTCGCTTGCCTTGTGATGCAGCATTTGAGAAAGGGATTTCTTATTCACATACGTGTTGAACTGCTTCTCCATCCCGTCGGCGATAACATTGGTATGCAGCGGTTCCTTCCCTCGATCCAGAACGGCCTCCGCCATCTGCCAATTTGTCTTCTCCTTCTCCTCGTTGATGTCAGACAAAGGGGAATTGTCTCCTCCATTGAGCAATTTCCGCATCACTACGATTTCCTTATCGTACTGGCGCAGTTGCGTAGTCAAAGCAAGCCTCTCGGCCATTTTCTGATGGAGAGCCTTTTTCAACAGACCATAACTGCTGCTTTCTGGTACATTCATGTTCACCTCCATCTCTTCGAGTTAGACCCCTGACATCCCGGGGATAATGTCACACTTTCCACCCCCGGCTCAACTGGCGAGCGCCGCGGACTTCCGCTAGTATACGGGCGCAGGGAGTTTTTTGCAGGAGCGGCGCAGGCCGCGAGCGGCCGCCGCTCCAGGACCCAACCCATGACCACGCCAGACAATTCTCCCCGCCCCGACCGGCCGCAGCCGCCCGCTGCCCGGCGCCATCCGGTGGAACACGTCATCCACGGCGACCGCCGGATTGACGACTACGCTTGGCTGCGCAAGAAAGAAGACCCGGAAGTCATCGCCTATCTCGAAGCGGAAAACGCCTACGCCGACGCGCTGATGAAACCCGCGGCGCCATTCGCTGAAACTCTCTACCAGGAGATGCTCGGGCGCATTCAGCAGACCGACCTCTCCGTGCCCTACCGCCTGCGCGGCTATCTCTATTACACGCGCACCGAGGAAGGAAAACAGTACGCCATCCATTGCCGCCGCACGGACGCCGAAGGCAGCAGCGAAGAAATTCTGCTGGAACTGAACGAAATGGCCGCGGGCCACGGCTTCTTCGCCCTGGGCGCCGCGGAGATGAGCGACGACAACCGCTCGCTGGCCTTCACCACCGACACCACCGGTTTCCGCCAGTACACCCTGCACATCAAGAACCTGCTGAACGCGCAGATCCTCCCGCTCAGCGTCGAGCGGGTCACTTCCGCCGCCTGGGCCGCTGACAACCGGACGCTCTTCTACACGATCGAAGATGAGGAGACCAAGCGCTCCTACCGTCTCTACCGCCACGCGCTCAGCGCGGGCAAAGCCGATGAACTCATCTACGAGGAACGGGACGAGCGCTTCCACGTGGGCATCGAGCGCACCCGCAGCATGGCCTATCTGCTGCTCACTTCCGCCAGCCACACCGCCAGCGAAGTGCGCTACCTCGCGGCGAACCAGCCCCTGGAAGAATTCACCCGCATCGCCGAGCGTGAGGAAGATCACGAATACTACGCCGAGCACCACGACGGCATCTTTTACATCCGCACCAATTCCGGCGGGCGCAATTTCCGCCTGGTGGCCGCTCCCGTGGGCCAGCCCGGCCCGGAAAACTGGCGCGAAGTCGTCCCCCATCGCGGCGAAGTCATGCTGGCCGGCGCGGACGCTTTCGAAAAACACATGGTCCTCTGCGAGCGCGAAGGCGGGCTGCCCTATCTGCGCATCGTGGATCTCACCGCGGGCGAAAAAGATTTGCTGAAGGCCTCGCGGCGCATGGCCTTCGATGAACCGGCCTACAGCGCCGCGCTCGGCGCCAATCCCGAATTCTCCACCGACACCGTGCGCTACGGCTACGAATCCTTCGTCACCCCGCGCTCCGTCTTCGACCTCAACGTGCGCACCGGCGAGCGCATCCTGCGCAAGCAGCAGCCCGTGCTGGGCGGCTACGACCGCGCGCAGTATGCCAGCGAGAGAATTCATGCCACCGCGCCCGACGACACCCAGGTCCCCGTTTCCCTGGTCTACCGCCGGGACACTCCCCGCGACGGCTCCGCCGTCCTGCTTCTCTATGGTTACGGCTCCTACGGAATTTCCATGCCCGTGACCTTCAGCTCCAACCGCTTGAGCCTGCTCGACCGCGGCGCCATCTTCGCCGTGGCCCACGTGCGCGGCGGCGCCGAACTCGGCAAGCCCTGGCACGACGGCGGGCGCATGCGCCACAAGCGCAACACCTTCACCGATTTCATCGCCGCCGCCGAAACGCTCGTCTCCCGCCGCTACACTTCCCCGCAGCGCCTGGTGATCGAGGGCGGAAGCGCCGGCGGCCTGCTGATGGGCGCGGTGGCCAATCTGCGCCCCGATCTCTTCCGCATCGTCATCAGCCATGTGCCCTTCGTGGACGTCCTCAACACCATGCTGGACGCTTCCCTGCCCCTGACCGTCGGCGAATACGAGGAATGGGGCAATCCGCAGCTCCACGATGACTACGAGTACATGAAGACCTACTGCCCCTACACCAATCTCGAGCGCAAGGCCTATCCCACGATGCTGGTAAAAACTTCGCTGCACGACAGCCAGGTCATGTACTGGGAACCGGCCAAATACGTGGCCCGCCTGCGCACCCTCAAGACCGATGACAATCCGCTGCTTCTGAAAACCAACATGAAGGCCGGGCACGGCGGCGCTTCGGGGCGTTACGACTATCTGCGCGAAATCGCCTTCGACTATGCGTTTCTGCTGACGCAGATGGGAATTGCCAAGTGAAAATTCCTCCCGGCAGGCCGGACCAGCGATGAGCGAAGCCACCACCCCGCTGATGCAGCAGTACCACGCCATCAAGGCGCGCTATCCGCACGCTCTGCTCTTTTTCCGCCTGGGCGATTTCTACGAACTCTTTTTCGAGGACGCCATCACCGCCGCGCGCGAACTGCAAATCACCCTCACCGCGCGCAACAAGGAGCGCGGCCAGTCCGTCCCCATGTGCGGCGTCCCCTACCACGCCGCGGAAAACTATATCGCCCGGCTCATCCGCGCCGGATACAAAGTGGCCATTTGCGAGCAAATGGAGCTGCCCGGCCCGGGGAAAAAACTCGTCCGCCGCGAAGTCGTCCGCGTGATCACCCCTGGCACGGCCACCGAATCCTCCGTCCTGGATGCGCGCGAGAATAATTTCCTGGCGGCCATCGCGCAAGGCGCCAGCGTGGGCATCGCCTGGGTGGACGTTTCCACCGGCGAGTTTCAATGCACCGAGTTTTCCGGCGAGCGCGCCGAGGAAGCGGCCCGCGAGGAACTGCAAATCCTCCGCCCGCGCGAAACGCTCCTGGCCCGCCACGGACAGCTTTTCGAAACCGCGCGTTCTTCCCTGCTCGATGGCGTCGGCGGCGTGGAAACGCGCATCGAGGAATGGGTCTTTCAGCGCGACTATGCCGAACGCCTCCTGCGCGAGCAGTTCGGCATCGCCGAACTCACCGCCTTCGGCCTCGACCCCCACCCGCACGCCTCGGCCGCCGCCGGCGCCATCGTGCACTACCTCCGCGAAAATTCCGCGCAGAAGGAGGACGGCGCCGCCCGCGAAACCCTCGCCCATCTCGACCGCATCCGTTACTACGAGCAGCAGGACGCCCTGGCCCTCGACCCCGTCTCCGTGCGCAATCTCGAATTGCTGGCTCCCGTCTTTCCCGAAGAGGGCGCCCGCGGCGGCCCGGCCACGCTGCTGGCCACGCTCGATGAAACCGTAACGGGAATGGGCGCGCGCCTGCTGCGCTCCTGGATTCTTCGTCCGCGCCTGGACCGCGCCGAGATCGAAGCGCGCCTCGACGCCGTGGCCCGCCTGGCCCAGCAGACGGTCCTGCGCGACGAACTGCGCCGCGAACTGCAAAGCATCCTCGATCTCGAACGCCTCACCGGACGCATCACCCTGGGCATCGCCACGCCGCGCGAATTGGTCGCCCTCCGCAAATCCCTCTCGCACCTTCCCATGCTGCGCAAATTCCTCGAGCCGCACGCCGCCGCCGGCTCCGGACGCCTGCGCGACCTGCACGCCGCCATCGACCACCTGAGCGACGTCCGCGAGCGCCTGGAACGCGCCATCGCCGACGACCCTCCCGCGCAAGCCGCCGACCCCGGCGTGATCCGCGCGGGTTACCACAAGGAACTGGACGAATACCGCAGCCTGAGCCAGCACAGCAAGCAGATCATCGCCGCCATGGAAGAGCGCGAACGCAAGCGCACCGGAATCGCTTCCCTGAAAATCCGTTTCAACCAGGTCTTCGGCTACTACATCGAAATCTCCAAGCCCAATCTGCATCTCGCGCCCGATAATTTCGAACGCAAGCAGACCCTCGTCAACGCCGAGCGTTTCACCTCCCCGGAACTCAAGGAGTACGAGCGCAAAATTCTCGCCGCCGACGAGCGCATCCTGGAAATCGAGCGCCAGCTCTTCGGCGAAATCCGCCTGGCGGTCGCCGCCGAGGCCCCGCGCCTGCGCCGCACCGCCGCCGCCGTGGCCGAGTTGGACGTCCTTTCGAATTTCGCCAAGCTCGCCGCCGACCGCGGCTACAACCGCCCCGAGTTCAACGACCGCGGCGAGCTGCTCATCGCCGGAGGGCGCCATCCGGTGATCGAAGAACTGCTGCGCCAGCGCGGCGAACGCTTCGTGCCCAACGACCTGTGCTTCGAGCCCGGCCAGCAGCAGATCCTGCTCATCACCGGCCCCAACATGGGCGGCAAGTCCACCTATCTCCGCCAGGCCGCGCTCATCGTCATCATGGCCCAGATGGGCTCGTTCGTCCCCGCGCGCGAAGCCCGGCTGCCCCTCACCGACCGCGTCTTCACGCGCATCGGCGCTTCGGATAATCTCGCGCGCGGCCGCTCCACGTTTCTCGTGGAAATGAGCGAGGTCGCCGCCATCCTCAACGACGCCACGCCCGCCAGCCTCGTCCTGCTGGACGAAGTGGGCCGCGGCACGGCCACCTTCGACGGCCTCTCCATCGCCTGGGCCGTCGTCGAGCACCTGCACAAGCACACCCGCGCGCGCACGCTCTTTGCCACGCACTACCACGAACTCACCGAACTCGCCGAACTGCTCCCCGGCGTCCAGAACGTCCACGTCTCCGTGAAGGAAACCCCCAATGAAATTATTTTTCTCCGCCGCGTCGAACCCGGCTGCGCCAATAAAAGCTACGGCATCGAAGTCGCCCGCCTCGCCGGGCTTCCCCGCAGCGTCATCGAACGCGCCCGCGAAGTTCTGCGCAAGCATGAGCAGAGCGAGCACCAGCTCTCCGAAAAGCTCACTCCCGGCGCCGCCGAAACCAACGGCAACCACAACGGCCAGGGCGTCCTCTTCACCGCGCTCGACCGCGCCGTAATTGATGCTCTGCGCAAAGCCGACCTCGACCAACTCAAGCCGCTCGACGCGCTCAATCTTCTCGCCGAGCTGAAAAAACAAATCCAATGACCAGGCCCGCGTCCATGCTCGTCCTCGGCATCATGTCCGGCACCTCCGCCGACGGCATGGACGTGGCCCTCGCGCGCATCGCCGGCGCTCCCCCGCGCCTTCAGTCCGACCTCGTCGCCCATACCAGCGTGTCCTTCCCCGCCGCCCTGCGCGCCGAAATTCTGCGCGTGGCCGAAGGCGGAAAGCTCACCGCAGGCGAGCTGAGCCAGTTGCACGCGCGCCTCGGCGCGTGCTACGCGCAAGCCGCGCTCACCGCCTGCCGCAAATTTGGCGTCTCCCCCAAACGCGTCGCCCTCATCGGCAATCACGGCCAAACCATTTTTCATCAGCCGAGCCCCACGAAATATTTCGGCCAGCCCACCGCCTCCACCCTGCAACTCGGCGACGGCTCCATCCTCGCCGCCCGCACCGGCATCGCCACCGTCTGCGATTTCCGCCCCGCCGACCTGGCCCTCGGCGGCCAGGGCGCTCCCCTCGTTCCCTACGCCGACTATCTCCTCTTCCGCCACGTGCATCTCAACCGCGCCGCCCTCAATCTCGGCGGCATCGCCAACATCACCGTTCTCCCTAAAAATTGCCGCCCCGCGCAAGTCACCGCCTTCGACACCGGCCCCGCCAACATGCTCATCGACGCGCTCACCTCTCACTTCACCCGCGGCCGCCTGCGCTACGATCGCGACGCCCGCCTGGCACTGCGCGGCCGCAGCCTCCCCGCTCTCCTCGACGAACTTATGCGCGATCCCTTCCTGCGCATTCCTCCGCCCAAAAGCACCGGCCGCGAATATTACGGCCGCGAATACGTAAAAAACGTCCTGGCTCTGGGACGCCGCCACAAAGCCCAGCCGCACGACCTCATCCGCGCCGCCACCATCTTCACCGCACTCTCCATCGTCGACGCTCTCTGCCGCTTCGTCCTCCCCAAAACAAAAATCGATCAGCTCATCGTTTCCGGCGGCGGCGCAAAAAATCCCCTCATCCTCGCGCAAATCTCCGCCGCGCTGCCCCGGATCGAACTCCTGCACTCCACGCAACTGGGCGTTCCCGTGGAAGCCAAGGAAGCCTACGCCTTCGCCCTGCTGGCCTATGAGACCTGGCACCGCCGCCCCGGCAACCTGCCCTCGGCCACCGGCGCAAGCGCCCCCGCCATTCTCGGAAAGATCTGCCATGCCCCGCCGCGCTGAACACCGCACCCGCCGCGCCGCCGGTTTTTTTTCTCTCTTCGCCGTCACTTTTTTCCTGACTCTGCTTTCAGCCGCCTGCTCGCGCCCCGCGCCGAATGACCCCTCCTCGCTGACGCTGCTCATCGAATCCAGCCCTTTGAATCTCGACCCGCGCTTCGCCACCGACACGCAATCGCAAAGAATCGACGGCCTGATTTTCTCCAGTCTCCTCGAACGCGACGAGCGCATGAACCTCCGCGGCGATCTCGCCGAACGCTGGGAAATCCGCGATCCCCTCACTTACGTCTTTCATCTCCGCCACGGCGTCTTTTTTCACGACGGCAAAAAACTCACCGCCGCCGACGTCAAAGCCACCTTCGATTTCATCCTCAACCCCGCCAACCGCTCCCCCAAGCGCGGCGCCTTCCGCATGCTCGCTTCCATTGACGCGCCCGACGACGCCACGGTGATTTTCCATCTGACGGAACCCTACGCCTCCTTCCTCTGGAATCTGGCCCGCCCCGCCGTGGGCATGGTCCCCGCGGGAGCCGGTGCCGAAATGGCCCAGCACCCCGTCGGATCGGGACCGTTCCGCTTCGTCAGCCAGGCGCAGGACGACGAAGTCGTCCTCGAGCGCAACGCCAATTATTTCCGCGGCGCGCCCGTCATCTCCCGCGCCCGCTTCCGCATCGTTCCCGACGCCGTCGTCCGCGCCCTCGAACTCCGCAAAGGCGCCGCCGACATCGAGATCAGTTCCCTTTCCCCCGATCTCATCCCAGTCATGGCCCGCCAGCCGCATCTCGAAGTCACCGATCGGCCCGGAACAAATTTCGTCTACCTGGGAATGAATCTGCAGGACCCCATCCTCGCCAAACGCGAAGTCCGCCAGGCCCTGGCCTTCGCCAGCGACCGCCAATCCCTCATTCGCTATCTGCTGCACGGCCAGGCCCGCATCGCCACCGGCGTTCTTCCGCCCAGCCACTGGGCCTACAGCGCGGACGTAGCCACCTATTCGCTGGACCTCCCCCGCGCCGAAAAACTCCTCGACGCCGCCGGCTATCCCCGCCAGTCCAGCGGCATGCGCTTTCATTTGACGCTAAAGACTTCGACCGAGGAACAGTCCCGCCTCATCGGCGCCGCCTTGCAGGAACAGTGGCGCAAGGCCGGAGTGGATCTCGAAGTCCGCCCGCTCGAATTCGCCACGCTGCTCTCCGACGCCACCCGCGGAAATTTCCAGCTCAATCTCTTGCGCTGGGTCGGCGCCAATAACGACCCCGACTTCTTCGAGTATGTTTTCTCCTCCGCGCGCACCCCTCCCGACGGCGCCAACCGCGGCCATTACCGCAATCCTCTCCTAGATGATTTAACCGCGCGAATTCGCACGGAGATGAACACCGAAAAACGCAAAGCCCTCTGCGCGCAGGCCCAGGCCATTCTCGCCGAAGACCTGCCCTACCTGCCCCTCTGGTTCACCGACGTGGTCAGCGTGCATCGCCGCGGCCTCGAAGGCCTGGAATTTTCGCCCACCGGGGATTATGACTTCCTGGCCACCGTAAAACCCGCGCCTTAACAGGTTGCTAAAAATCCCATGCATGTCATTCCGAGGAGCCGCAGGCGACGAGGAATCTGCTTTTCTCTCGGTCTTTCAGCAATCAACCACCTGCTATCCCGCCTCCCCCAGTATCCGCTCGATCTCCCCCACCGCAATAGCCCCTTCGCGCACAATCTTCCAGATCTCCCCGTGCAGCTCCACAATCGTCGAAGGCAGCGCCGCCCCGCTTTCGCCCCCGTCGATAATCAGCGGCAGCCGCTCCCCCAGTTGCTTCACCACCTGCTGGGCGTTCGAACACGCCGCAAACCCCGATATGTTCGCGCTGGTGCCCGTGATGGGATTCTCAAACTCCTCGATCAGCCGCGTCACGATGGCGTTTGCCGGCCAGCGCAGCGCAATTTTCCCTGTGTTCGCGGTCACCTTCAGCGGCAGCCGGTGCGAAGCCTCCACAATCAGCGTCAGCCCTCCCGGCCAGAACGTCCCCGCCAGCCGCAGAAATCCCTGCGGCAATTCCCGCGAAAGTGTCATGGCCTGTTCCAGCGAGTTCACCAGAATGGGCAGCGCCCGCGTCTCCGGCCGCCCCTTCACCCGGTAGATCTCCTCGACCGCGGCCAGATTGAAGGGGTCCGCCGCCAGTCCATACAGCGTGTCCGTGGGTATCCCGATGACGCAGCCGCGCGCCAGAAAATCCGCCGCGTAGCGGATCGCTTCCGCATCCGGCTCCTGCGCGTTAATGGACAATAGTTCTGCGGACAAGTGGCCGGCCTTCCGGGGAAACTCCCGGGCGATTCCCACAGCGCCCCCGTGCTGCTCGGGACATTCGGGACGCTACCATAAGCGGCGGAGCCGGCGCAACGACAGGCTTGCCCGCGCGCCCGCGCCGGACTTTGCCGATGGGGCCGGGCTTTGCTACGCTCGCTGCATGGCTTCTTCGGATCCAGGGCCAAGATCTCCCCGTGCGGCTGCCCGCTCCGGCGGTGAGACCGCCCCCATCACCAGTCGCGACAATCGCTGGCTCAAGGAGTTCCGCCTGGCCCTGCGCGGCGGCGTTCCCACTCCCTCCGGCTGCTGCGGCGTGGAAGGCGTGCGCCTGGTCGAGGAAGCCCTCGGCTCCGGCTGCCGCATCGAAGCCGTGCTCTTCAGCGAATCCGGCGAGCGCCATCGCCCGCGCCTGGCCCCCTTCGTCAACCGCGCGGAGATGGCCTTTCCCGTCCTGCGCACCACCGACCGGCTCTTTGAAGGCATTGCCGACACCGAACATCCCCAGGGCGTGGCCGCGCTGGTCCAGCCGCGCGCCGCGGAATTAAACGACCTGCTGCATCCCTCTTCCCGCGCCGTCTCCCCCACCACCAACGTCCTCACCGGCGTCACGCCTCTCCTCGTCATCCTCGTGGGCGTGCAGGACCCCGGCAACGTCGGCACCATCGTGCGCACCGCCGCGGCTTTCGGCGCCACCGGCGTGGCCACCTGCGCCTCCGGCCAAAGCGGCACCGCCAATCCCTTCGGTCCCAAAGCCCTGCGCGCCTCCGCCGGCGCGGCCCTGCACCTGCCCATTCTCGCGGGCATGTCCCTCTCCATTCTGCTGGCGCAGTTGCGCATCGGCGGCGTGCGCACGCTGGCTTCCAGCGTCCGCGAACTGGGCGAAGCCCAGGAAAAAAATCCCGCCGCGCAACCCCTGCTCCCCTGGGAAGTGGACTGGCGTGAGCCCGTGGCCTTGCTCGTGGGCAACGAGGGCGCCGGCCTCCCCGAAGAGGCCGAGCGCAGCGCCGACGCCCGCGTGCGCATCCCCATGGCCACCACCAGCGAATCGCTCAACGCCGCCGCCGCCGCGGCCGTGCTCTTCTATGAAGCCGCGCGCCAGAGGAACCTGCTGACCCCGTGAGCCTCTTCTCCCCATTCCCGGACGGAGCCGCGGAAACGCCCGCGGCTCTTCAGCCCCTGGCCGAGCGCATGCGCCCGCGCACGCTCGATGAAATGACCGGCCAGGAAAATCTCCTCGGCCCCGGAAAACCCCTGCGCGTGCAGATCGAACATGACGAACTCGGCTCCATGATCCTCTGGGGGCCGCCCGGCTGCGGCAAAACCACTCTCGCCCGCCTCGTCGCCCGCCTCACCAAAGCCGAATTCGTTTCCTTCAGCGCCGTCCTCGCCGGCATCAAGGAAATCAAGGAAGTGATGGCCGAAGCCGAGCGCGCCTCCCGCGGCGGCCGCCGCACCACCGTCTTCGTGGACGAGGTGCACCGTTTCAACAAGGCCCAGCAGGACGCTTTTCTTCCCTACGTCGAGGCCGGGCACATTCTCTTCATCGGCGCCACCACCGAAAATCCCTCCTTCGAGGTCATCGCTCCGCTGCTTTCGCGCACCAAGGTTTACGTCCTCGCGCCGCTCTCCACCCCGCAGATTGCCGAACTTCTCCGCCGCGCCCTCGCCGACAACGAACGCGGCCTGGCCAACGATAACGTGGACGCCGGCGAAGAGGTTCTCTACCGCATCGCCTCCTTCGCCAATGGCGACGCCCGCTCCGCCTACAACACCCTCGAACTCGCCGTCCGCAGCACCGCCCCCGGCGCCTCCGGCCGCCGCGCGCTCACCTCCGAACGCCTGGGCGAGATTCTGCAGCGCAAAATGCTGCGCTACGACAAGGCCGGCGAGGAGCACTACAACCTCATCTCCGCCCTGCACAAATCCGTGCGCAATTCCGATCCCGACGCCGCTCTCTACTGGCTCGCGCGCATGCTCGAATCCGGCGAGGATCCGCTCTTCCTCGCCCGCCGCATGGTGCGCATGGCCAGCGAGGACATCGGCCTGGCCGAACCCGGCGCTCTCGCAGTGACGATGGCCGCCAAGGAAGCCTTCGACTTCATCGGCGCGCCCGAGGGCTACCTGGCGCTGGCCCAGGCCGCCGTGTACCTTTCTCTCGCTCCCAAATCCAACGCTCTCTATACCGCCTACGGCGCGGTGAAGGAAGACGTCGGCAAAACCGAAGCCGACCCCGTCCCGCTGCATCTGCGCAACGCCCCCACCGGCCTGATGAGCAATCTGGGCTACGGCAAGGGCTACGAGTACGCCCACAATGACCCGGAAAAAGTCACCGCCATGACCTGCCTCCCCGGCAATCTCCAGGGCCGCAGCTATTACCAGCCCACCGACCAGGGTTTCGAACAGCGCCTCCGCCAGCGCTTCGAGGAAATTCGAAAAATTAAAGCTCAGAGGGCAGCGGCTAAGTGACCACGCGCATCTCACTCGGCAGGATGAATTCCAAACTTTTTTCCCGCCGCACGGCGCCGGGCCTCGCTTGGATCTCCGCCGCCGCGCTGTTCCTGGCGGTCCTCTGCGTCGCGCCTCCGGCGCGCGCCCAAGACGCCCCCGTGCGCACCATCAACGAGGAAATCACCGCATTCTCCTTCGGACCCCAGGGCCACATCGCCTTCGCCGTGCGCCACGTCTTTAAATCCAAGCACTACGTCATGGAGCGCGACGACATCTGGGCCGAAGACCCCGGCGGAAAGCGCCGCCACCTCCTTAACAGCGAAAAATTCATCCTCGGCGAAGGCGCCTTCAGCTATAGCGTGGACTCCTTCCGCTGGTCCCCCGACGGCCGCCGCATTCTCGCCGAACTCTTCACCACCCGCGCCCTCGATGGCGATGACCGCCCGCACGACCAGATGCTTCTGCTCATGCTCGAAAGCGATGGAAAGGAACTCAAGGCCCCCAGCCCGGAATTTCAGGTGACCGATGCCACCGGCGGCGGCTGGATGGACGGCGGGCAAACCGTGCTCTACCTCAGCGAAACCCTGAAACCCCGCCTGCTCTTTTCCATCCTCAGCGCCCATCCCGGCGCCGGCCCGGACGCCCCCGCTAAATCACGCCACGCCGCCCTCTTCAACGGCCGCACCTTCGTGGACGCCTGCTTTGACCCCGTCCACAATCTGGTCTTCGCCGTCGAGCGCGACCGCAACCTCAGCGGTCCTCCCCGCCTGCAGCGCTTCGATTTGAATCAGGAAACGGATACCGAGCTGGCCACCCTGGGCAATTACGCAAGTGGCCTGACTCTTTCTCCCAGCGGCACAAAAATCGCCTATTACATCGACCGCGAAGTCCTCGAAATCCGCGATCTCGCCGCACCCAACCGCGCCGCCCGCGTGCGCATCGGCCTCGGCAAATATCAATGGGCCCCCGGCGAAAAACACATTCTGTTGCGCCGCTCCGCCGAAAACAAATCCGCAGAACTCGTCTGGATTGACCTGCCTCCGCTCGCTCCCGTCCCTCCCCGCAAGGACAAGGATTCCGAAGAAGACGACACGATTCCCGTCACCGAAGTGGAATTCCACCCCGTTCTGCACGGCCTGCTGTTCCGCGATTTTCAGATTTCGCCCGACGGACGATTCCTCGGCGTGGTGCCCCCCGGCAAGCACAACCTCGTCATTTACCCGCTGCCGCGGCGCTAAAAAAAGTGTTTACCGGGCAAGCTCCCGCAAGCGCCGCCGGTGCTCCACCAGAATGCACGAATCCATCACCACGATCATCCCCGCGGCCAGCGCCTTCTCCGCCGCTTCCTGGTTCTCGATTCCCTGCTGCATCCAAATCACTTTCGCGCCCTTGCGGATGGCGCTTTCCACCACCGGCGGCACATCCTCGGACTTTCGAAAAATGTCCACGATGTCCACCGCATCCGGAATATCCTCCACGCGCGCATAGCACGGACGCCCCAGCACCTCCGTCTCGCCCGGATTCACTCCGGCCACGCCATAGCCCGCCTCCAGCAGATACTGCGCAATCTCGTTGCTCGCCCGCAGCGGATTCGTGGAAATCCCCACCACGGCAATGCTCTTGCTCTCTTTCAGAATGTCCAGCAGCGGGTCCGGCGAGGATTTCATTCCTTCGGGAATCAGAATGGTCATGGTCGGTAAAACAATCTCCGTGGATTAACTCTGCCGCACCGCGGCATGCGCGGGCCAGACCTGTCCCATGGCCGCCAGGAACAAATCGTTTTCTTCCGGGGCGCCGACGGAAATTCGAATCGCTTCCGGAAAACCCGTCCAGCCCAGCGGGCGCACAATCACTCCATGCTGCAGCAGTTCTCTGGCGACCTGCCTGGCGTGCGGGCCCAATTCCACGAAAACGAAATTCGTTTCCGAACTCACAGGATGCAGCCCCATCCGCCCCAGCCCCGCAATCAATTGTCCGCGTCCCGCGCGGGTGATCTCCACCGAGCGGCGCACGTGTTCGGCGTCGTCGAGCGCCGCCAGCGCAGCCGCCTGGGCCACTCCCGACGTGTTGAATGGCGTGCGCAGCTTGTTCCATTCGTGAACCAGCCCTGCGCGCGCGATTCCGTAACCGATGCGCAGACCGGCCAGCCCGTACACCTTCGAAAACGTCCGCAAAATCACCAGATTATTCCGCTCGCGGAAAAGATCGAGCGAACGCGGAAAATCCATCCGTTCGGCGTACTCGATATAGGCTTCGTCCAAAACCACCAGCACGTCCTGCGGAACGCACGCCAGAAATGCATCCAGTTCCGCCGCGCCGAAGGCCGTCCCCGTGGGATTATTGGGATTGGCCAGATAAATCACCCGCGTCTCTGCGCGGATGGCCGCCGCCATCGCGGGAAGATCAAAAGCGTAATTGCGCTGCGGAATTTCCACCAGCGTGGCCCCGCTCGCGCGGATGGCAATGGGATACAGCGCGAACGTGCCGTGAGACGTAACCCCGGCCAAACCCGGCCGCAACAGCGCGCGCGCCGCCAGGTCGATGATTTCACTCGAACCCAGCCCGATGAAAATCTCCCCGGAAGAAACGCCGTGCCGCGCCGCCAGCGCTTCCCGCAAAACCTGGCTTCCCCCGTCGGGATAACGGTTCGCGCGGGACAGCGCGCCCCGCGCCGCTTCCAGCGCCCGCGGCGAAGGGCCCAGCGGATTTTCATTGGAGGCCAGTTTGATGGCGTGAATCTTCAGCTCGCGTTCCACTTCCTCGACGGGCTTGCCCGGAACATACGCGGGTATCCCGCGAATGTATTCCGGTATGCGCTCTTCGAGGAATGGGCTCATGCGACGATCACGGTTTCCTTGTGCGCTTTGCTTTCCTTGCGCGGTCTTTTCTTCTTCGGCGGTTTCACCACGGCCCCGGCCTTCAAGGCCCGCTGCAAGCGGTCCACTTCCGTCGGCGTCAGCGAACGATAGCGTCCCAGCGGCACCCCTTCCAGAGTAAGCGGCCCGAGGGCCACGCGCTTCAGCTTCTCCGCCGGATGTTGTTGAATCAGTAATGCGCGCCGCAGGCGGTCCCGCCGCGAATCCCGCAGCGTCACTTCGTACCAGAAATTCGCGGTGTGCCCCCGCGTCGCTCCCGGCTGGCGGATGGGCTTCAGCAGCGCGCTGGTCTCCGCGGCAATCTGCTTCACCTGCATCTCGCTGAGCCGCCCCTTCACCTTGATGTAATACGTCTGCGGCAGATGGCTCCATAGCCGGAGCATTTCCGCCGCCAGATCCCCGTCGTTGGTCAGAAACACCAGCCCCGACGCGTCGAACTCCAGCCGCCCCACCGGATACACCCGCTCCGGCAATCCCCGCAAATAGTGCCGCAGCGTCGGCCGTCCCTCGGGATCGGCCATCGTGGAAACAATCTGCGGCGGCTTGTGCAGCAGCAGATACACCTTGCGCTCTTCCGCGACGACCAGCCGCCCCGCCGCTTCGATGCGGTCCTTCGCCGGATCGGCTTTGGTACCCAGTTCGGTCACCACCTTGCCGTTCACGCGCACCTGTCCGCTGAGGATCAGCTCTTCGGCGTGCCTCCGCGAGGAAATTCCCGCGCGGGCAATCAGTTTTTGCAATCGTTCTTCCATGGTGTGGCGGACAATCTTCGCGACTGTCCGTATCTTCTCCGGTTCTCTGCCGCGGAATCTGAGCACAAATTCTCGCGGCGCAATATGTTACTGTCCCGCGGCCGCCGCGTTCGGCTCTTCGCCGCCTTCCGCCTTCTCCGTTCCGCTCTCCGAACTCTGCGTTCCGGCTTCCGCAACAGCCCCGGCCGGCTTCTCCGCCGCCGCGGCCTCCGCCACGATCCCCTCGTCCCCGCCCATGGCTTCGCGCGCCAGCGCCTCGAACTCCTTCAGGCTGGGCAGCTCTTCCAAATCGCTCAGCCCGAAGCGCATCAGAAATTCTTTGCTGGTCTTGTACAAAATCGGCCGCCCCATCACTTCCTTGCGCCCCGCCGTGGTGATCAGCTTCTTTTCCAGCAGCGTATTCAGCACGCCCGAAGTGTTTACCCCGCGAATTTCCTGAATCTCCGGCGCCGTCGCCGGCTGCTTATACGCGATCACCGCCAGCGTTTCCAGCGCCGGCATGCTCAGCCGCAGCGGCGGCCGCAAACTCTTGATGAACCGCCGCACCACGTCATGGTGCTGCGCCTTGGTGTAGAGCTTGTACCCGCCGGCCACCGCGCGAATCTCGATGCCGCGCTCTTCGCTCGCCGAACTCGCCATCAACTCATCGAGCGACGCCTGCACCGCGGCCTTCTCCTCGCCCAGCGCCGCGCTCAGTTGATCGAGCGTGGCCGGATCGTCCGCCGCGTAAATCATCGCTTCCAATGCCGCCTTGCGTTCTTCGTTGGTCATGTGTTTTCCGCTGCGGGCTCCGTCCCGGTCCTAGCGATACTCCCCGTCAATCTGCTGGATTTCGCCTTTTTCATCGAAAGCCGCCTCGAACATCTTGTGCCGCCGCACCACGATCGAGCCGAACTGCTTGTCCTGCGCCAATATCACCGCTTGCAGCTTGACCATCTCCAGCACCGCCAGAAACGCCACGATCATGGCGTGCCGCGAAGGACAAGCCTCGAAAAATTCAATCAAGTTCACTTCCGGCACGTCGTTGGCCAAAATCCGCGCGCGCAATTGCGCCACCATCTGCGCCACGGTGAACTGGTCGTGCTTCAATTCAATCCGCGAAACTTCCCGCCGCCGCTCCAGCACCTGCTGAAACACCTTCACCAGGTCCACCAGCGAAACCACCAGGTCGCCTTCCGTCCCTTCGTCGTTGTAAAGCGACTTGTCCGGCTTGGACCACACGTGCTCTTCGATCTGCTGCTTCTGATACAGCAGTTGCGCCGCGTTCTTGAACTTCTCGTGCTCCACCAGCCGCTGCACCAGTTCCGCCCGCGGGTCCCCGGCCATTTCTTCCGGCGAAGCCAGCGGGTCCGGCGGCAGCAGCATCTTCGACTTGATGTAAATCAAAGTCGCCGCCATGTACACAAAGTCAGCCGACACATCCACGTTCAGCTCTTCCAGCTTGTGAATGTATTCCAAATACTGCGCCGTAATCTTGGCAATGGGAATGTCGTGGATATTGATCTCCTGCTTCTTGATCAAATCCAGCAGCAAATCCAGCGGCCCCTCATACATCGCAATCTGTATTTTATAAGGCGATGCCATTCGTAAATGCCCTTCCATTAGCCTTCAATATCGATCTTCCGCTTCGCATCTAGCAGATAGCCCGTTTGTGGCTTCTCCTCACCGACCCCAATCTCGCGGCGCTTATCCCCCCAGTGAAAAACCGCCTCTCTAACCCGCTCCATTGTTCTCTTCGCTACTTTACGCGCATTCGTGGAGCCTGCGTCGAGAATTTCCAGGACGCCCTTGCGGTCATTCTCCCATTTTACGCGCCGCTCTCGCACCGGTTCGATCCATTTAATTAGGTTGTCCGCCATCTTGGCCTTGCACTCGATGCACCCAATCCCCGCCGTCCGGCAACCCGCCGCCGCCCACTCCAACGTCTCCTTGCTCGAAAACAGTTTGTGCCAATCATAAGCCGGACACTTCTCCGGATCGCCCGGGTCCGTCCGCCGCTTCCGCGCCGGGTCCGTCACCATCACCTTCGTCTTCGCCCGGATGTCCGCGTCGCTCTCGCTGAGCGTAATCGCATTCCCGTAACTCTTCGACATCTTGCGTCCATCCAGCCCCGGTATCCTTGGTGTCTTCGTCAGCTTATGCTCCGGCTCACACAGCACATCCCGGCAGACAAAAAACTTCGCAGCGGACCCCATCTCCTGAATAAAATTTGACAAACCAACCTCGAGGGCACGTTTTCGGGCTATTGGTTCAATGAAGAATAACTCAGGTATCCCAAAACCTCTATGAATTGCACTCGATTTCTGAGGCTGAACTGAAAGCTTTGCTTTTACATAGCCAAGAAATTCTTCATTGCCCTCAGCGCAGAGATCATGATCAATTTCAAATCCATAATAAAAGTTAAATCGCCGCACAATTTCCCGGCTCAACTCCACATGCGCGACCTGGTCCTCGCCCACCGGCACCACCAGCGGCACGTCAGGCGTACCATAAATCACGATATCGGCGGTTTGCAGTGTGGGATAGCCCAGAAATCCGTACGTATGCAGATCCTTGTCCTGAATATTGTCCAGCTGCTCCTTATACGTCGGCACCCGCTCCAGCCACCCCAGCGGCGTCACCATCGAAAGCAGCAAATGCAATTCCGCATGCTCCGGCACCTGCGACTGCACAAACAGCACAGCCTTTTCCGGGTCCAGCCCCGCCGCCAGCCAGTCCGTGGCAATCTCAATCGTGTTCTGGGCCACGCCCGAAGGGTCGGCGTAGTCCGTGGTCAGCGCATGCCAATCGGCCACAAAATAGAAGCAGTCGTAGGAAACATCATTCTGCAGGCGCACCCAATTCTCCAGCGCCCCAAAGTAATGCCCAATGTGCAGCCTGCCCGTCGGCCGCATCCCGCTCAGCACTCGTTTCTTCTTCGTTCCGTCAGTCGCCACTCGCCGCTCCCATCCTTCTATCCATCCGCCGCCATTTTAATCTGCGCCCCGCCAAAATCCCCTTGACCAACGATAACTACTGTGTTATCATACCGTTGCAGTCACAGGCCGGCCCGGCATTTCAGTATTCTCTCCCGGGCAGTCGCAAAATGAGAACTTCTTTCGCCACCCTTTCCTGCAAAAAGCCACTTCGTAACCCCTGTATTTGCCACTCTTACAAACTTCCTCCCCTGCAAGTCCTGTATTTGCCACTCTTACGAAAACAACCGGGGTGTACCCCATCTCTTCCCATTTTGGAACCGAGCTCCTCCCTACCCCCTGCCCCGCTCCCCGGCCTTCTCCAGCAGGTCGCGGGCAATAATGATGCGCTGGATTTCGCTGGTGCCCTCATAAATGGATACCACCCGCGCGTCGCGGTACATGCGCTCGACGTCCATCTCCCGCGAATAGCCGATGCTGCCATGCACCTGCACCGCTTTATACACCACGCGGTTGACCATTTCGCTGGCGTAGAGCTTGGCCCGGCTGGCCTGCGAACCCATGCGCCCGCCGGAATCCTTGAGCCAGGCGGCGTAGTGCACCAGCCCGCGCGCCGCTTCGATCTCCGTCTGCATGTCCGCCAGCATCCACTGGATGGCCTGAAATTCTCCGATGGATTTTCCAAAGGCGCGGCGCTGTTTGGCGTGCTTCACGGACTCTTCCAGCGCGCCCTGCGCGATGCCCACGGAGACCGCGCCAACTCCCACGCGGCCATTGTCCAGCGCGCTGAGAGCGATTTTCAAGCCCTGTCCTTCTTCTCCGAGCAAATTTTCCGCCGGCACAACACAGTCGTTGAGAAGTATTTCAGTCGCCGGGGAGGCCCGCTGGCCCATCTTTTCTTCGTGACGCCCCACGCGAAAACCGGGAAAACCCGGCTCGACCAGAAACGCGGAGATTCCCTTCCCGCCCGCCCGCGCATCGGTCTTGGCAAAAATCAGGTACAGCCCGGCCTGGCCTCCGCTGGTCACCCAGGTCTTCGTTCCGTTCAATTTGTAAACGTTGCCATCGCGCAAGGCCGTGGCCTGAATCGCGGCGGCGTCCGAACCGGCCTGCGCTTCGGTCAAAGAAAAAGCTCCAATGATTTCACCGGAAGCGAGGCGCGTCAGATATTTTTTCTTCTGCGCCGGGGTGGCGAACGCCAGTATCGGCAGATTCACCGCGGAATTCGTCACGCTCAGCGCCACCGCCGTGGAAGCGTCCACGCGGCCCACCTCTTCCAGCATGAGCACATAGGAAACCGTGTCCATCCCCGCTCCGCCCCACTCTTCCGGAACGAGCATGCCGCAGCAGCCCATCTCTCCGAGCTTGCGGATGTGCGCCTCGGGATAGCGCTCCAGGCGGTCGTTTTCCTTGACCACCGGGCGCATCTCCGTTTCCATGAATTGGCGGACAGTCTCACGAATCAGTTTTTGGTGGTCTTTGAGCGAGAAATCCATCGTGTCGGGGGTGGCACAGCCATTCCTGGCTGTGCGCCTTCAATCCACTCACCTTGCCCCTGCAAAACGCAGGGCAAGAAATACACGATTGATGCTAACACGTCCTGCTTGGTTCTGTGTAGCACAGGTCCGGCCGAAGCCCGGCGGATTGCCGCATCATGGCAAACTGTTAAAAGAGAGAACGCTGTCATTCTGAGTCCCGGCGGTTTTTACCGGGACGAAGAATCTCACCTGAACGTACTACCTATACTTTCAGTTGAGCTCCTTCGGCGAACCTCGTCGGTTCGCCTCAGGATGACCGCGTTGCTTGGAGTTTTCCCTGTCCGGTTAGAGTTTGAAGAGTTCGCGCAGCCGTTTGGTCTGCGCGCGGCTCACCGGAATTTCCGTGTGCTTCTTGTCGCTCATCTTGATCATGTAGCTGGATTTGAACCACGGCACGACTTCCTTGATGTGGTGAATATTCACCAGGAAGGAGCGGTGCGGCCGCCAGAAGGCTTCGGAATCGAGCGCATCATTCAGTTCTTCCAGCGTGCGGTAATTCGAGGTGCCCTCGGACTCGCGCGCAATCACGGTGATCAGGCCGTCCTCGATGCTCGCGAAGATCAAATCCTCGGAATCCACCAGCAGCAGGCGCTGCTGCGATTTCACCAGGATCTTCACGGGCTGCGCCGGCTTGGCCGCGCCGCCCAACTGGTTCACCAGCATCTCCAGCCGCTCCGTGGTGCTGGTCTGCGATTCGATCTCCCGCCGGGCCTTCTGGATGGCGCGAGCGATGCGCGCCTTATCAAACGGCTTCAGGACGTAGTCCACCGCGTTGACTTCGAACGCCTGCACCGCGTAATGATCAAAGGCCGTGGCGAAAACCACGTGGGGAACTTTCATTTTGCGCTCGACCAGCTTTTTCAGCACGCCGAAACCGTCGAGGCCCGGCATCTGCACATCGAGAAAAACCAAATCGGGAGAATGCTCCTTGATCAGGGCCACGGCCTCGACGCCGTTCTTGCCCTGCCCGATCAGGTTCACGTCCGGAAAACTTTTCAGCAGGAAGGCGAGTTCCTCCCGCGCGGGTTTTTCGTCGTCCACAATGAGGGTGTTGATGGGCATGGCTGCATTCGCAGTATAGGCGCAGGCGGCGCCCGCTGGCAATCGCGCGGAGTCGCGCGCGGAGTCGCGCGGCGTGCCCATTGCTCGCTTTCCGGGTATCATGGTTTTTCTTTTCCCGGAGGCATCATGGACACCAAGACATTCACGCGCGAAATCGAAACGCACATCCGCCCGGCCACCTTTCCCGTGGCGGTCAAGCTGCTCACTCCGCAGGAAACGGTTCCGGAAAAGGCCAAGCGTCCGCACCGCGACCTGCACATCCAGGTCGCCATCTGCCAGGCCATCGCCATGGCCCGGCGCACCGGCTGGACCATCGCCGTCGGCGAAGAGGACCTGAATTGCCCGCTGACCAAGACCGCGTTCGGATTTTCGCCGCTGACCAGCCACTACAGCGAAGGCCATCTGGCCTGCGGCATGTACGTGGAAACGATGGAAGCCGGGGCGCGCAGCGAAGCCGCCACGGAAAAACTGCCCTACGGCAAATATAAACACCTGCTGGTGGCTCCCGCGGGGCGCGCGGAGTTTGTTCCCGACGCGCTGATCATTTACGGCAACGCCGCGCAGGTCATGCGCCTGCTCACCGGAGCGCTGTGGAAGCGCGGCGGGGCGCTGACCAGTTCGTTCACCGGGCGCGTGGACTGCTCCGATGAAATCATTCGCACCATGCTTTCCGGCGACTATCAGGTGATTCTGCCGTGCTACGGCGACCGCGTCTTCGGCCAGACCGAGGATTCGGAGATGGCTTTCTCGCTGCCCGGCACGAAGATGGCGGAACTGGTCGAGGGACTCGCCGGAACGCACAAGGGCGGCATACGCTATCCCATTCCGTCCTTCCTGCGCTATACGCCGCAGTTCCCGGACCATTATTACGAACTGGAAAAGATCTGGGCGGCGGGGGAAGGCAAGAAGCCATGAATCGGAGAGCGGCGGGTGCGGGAAGGAAAAAAAAGAAAAAAGTTCGGGTACTGAGCAGCAAGATCATGTTTCGCGGGCGGGCTTACAATGTGCGCCGCGACGAAATCATCGAGCCCGGCGGCGTGCGCGCCACGCGCGAAGTGGTCGTGCACCACGGCTCGGTGGTCATTCTTCCGGTGCTGCCCGATGGGCGCATCGTCCTGGTGCGGCAGTTCCGCTACGCCACAGGTCAGCATCTCTGGGAGCTTTGCGCGGGGCATCTGGAGCCGGGCGAAAAACAGTTTCCCGCGGGGCGCCGCGAGCTGCTGGAAGAGACCGGCTACAGGGCCAAGCGTCTGCGCGTGCTGTTCAGTTTTTTCCCCACGCCCGGCTTCCTTACCGAGCGCATGCACGTTCTGCTGGCCAGCGGGCTAACCGCCGGGACGGCGCAGCCCGAAGAGGACGAAAAGATCGAAGTGCGGGCCTTCCGCAAAACCGAACTGCAGAAAATGATTCGCAAAGGAATCATTCAAGACGGTAAATCCATCGCCGGAATCCTGTATTATCTGCGATTCCATCCAGGAGCCTGAGCCACAGGAGCTTATGTCCACCGAAACCCCATCCTCGAACTGCGCCACGGGACTGCTCTACGCGGCGGTGATTTTTCTTGGCGCGTTTCTGCTGTTTCTGATCGAGCCACTGCTGGCCAAGGTGATTCTGCCGTGGTTCGGCGGTTCGGCCTCGGTGTGGGCCACCTGCCTGGTTTTCTTTCAATGCACGCTGCTGCTGGGATACGCCTACGCGGATTTCACGACGCGGCGACTCTCCGCCCGGCGGCTTTCCCTGTTGCACGTAATTCTGCTAATGGCGAGCCTGGCGCTGCTGCCCATCGCGCCGGGGGCGCACTGGAGGCCCGCGCCAGGCAGCGACCCGGCCTGGCGGATTCTGGCCCTGCTGGCCACTTCGATCGGGCTGCCCTTCCTGCTGCTGAGCGCCACGAGTCCGCTGGTGCAGAGCTGGTACGCGCGGCGGCGGCCCGGCGCGCAGCCGTATCATCTTTTCGCGCTATCCAATCTGGCGTCGTTTCTGGCGCTGCTGAGCTATCCGTTTCTGATCGAGCCGCGCACGGCGTCGGATGCGCAACTGCACGGCTGGTCGTGGCTCTATCTGGCGTTTGTCGGTATCTGCGCCGCGGCGGCCTGGATCAGCCGCAGCGCCGAGGCGCCCGCGCCGTCCACCGTGGCCACCGAGGCCGATGCTCCGCCGGAACTGCGCACGCGGCTGCTGTGGCTGGCGCTATCGGCGTGCGGCTCGATGCTGCTGCTTTCGGTGACCAATCACCTCACGCAGAACGTGGCGCCCATTCCGCTGCTGTGGGTGCTGCCGCTGGCGCTGTACCTGCTCACGTTTGCGATGGCGTTCAATCGCCGCAGCCTTTATTCGCACTGGCTGATGGTGCGCCTGCTGGCGGTGATGCTGGGCGCGCTGGGCTATGCCATCTATGACCCCAGCATCGCGGAAAAATTGCAAGTGAGCGTGCCGCTGTTCGGCGCCGGACTCTTCGTGTGCTGCCTGTTCTGCCACGGCGAGCTTTACCGCCTGCGGCCCGCGGCCAGCCAATTGACCCGCTACTATCTGACGATATCGCTGGGAGGAGCGCTGGGAGCGATTTTCGTGGGGCTGGCGGCGCCGTACATTTTCCGCAACGTGTATGAATTTCCGCTGACCCTGCTGGTGATGGCGCTCTTCGCGCTCTTCGCCCTGTGGCGCGAAGGCTGGCTGGCGCGGATTTTCTGGAGCGCCGCGGCGGTGGCCATGGGCGTGGTGCTGGTGATGAATATTCGCGCCCGGCGGGAAGATTCCATCGTCATGGTGCGCAATTTCTACGCCGCGCTGCGCGTCACGGAGACCCGGGACGACGGCGAGGTGATCCGTACGCTGCTGCACGGAACGATTGATCACGGCGAGGAGTTCATGAACCCGGCCAAGCGCCTCCTGCCCATCAGTTATTACGGACCGGATTCCGGGGTGGCCCTGGCGCTCAACAAATGTTGCGACGGTCCGAAGAAGTTCGGGGTGATCGGCCTGGGCACGGGCACCCTGGCGGCCTTTGGAAAAGCCGGCGATACGGTGCGCTACTACGAAATCAATCCACAAGTGGTGGAGATTGCGCGGAATTCGTTTTATTTTCTGCGCGAGACGCCGGCGAAAGTGGATGTCGTCCTCGGCGACGCCCGGCTCTCGCTTGAACGCGAAGAGCCGCAGCAGTTCGACGTCCTGGCCGTGGACGCTTTTTCCGGCGACGCCATCCCCGTGCATCTGCTGACGCGCGAGGCCGTGGCGCTCTATTTCCGGCACCTCAAACCGGAAGGCATCCTGGCCATTCACACGTCCAACACCTACCTGGACCTGGCGCCCATCGTCAAGCAAATTGCCGGCCAAGCGGGCGTTTCCGCGACGCTCATCTCCAACGACGACGATGACGAAAACCATATCTCCACTTCCGACTGGGTGCTGCTCACAAAGAGCAAACGCTTCGCCGCGCTTTTCGAAGCAACCGAAGGCGCCGAACCCATCGTCGTTCCGCCGAAGCTGCGCCTGTGGACCGACAGCTACAACAATCTCTTTTACATTCTGAGGCCCATCGTCTGGCGCAAAAAAGCGGAAGGCGAGGAATAAACGCCGCGATCCAGTCCATCGGACGAAGATTGCAGGTCCGTTCGAATTTACATACCTGTTTGCCCGGACAGGTTCCATCCTGTCCGACCGGACGGGTGAGCTGGCAATCAGAAACAGTTGTTTACACTCTTGACTGCGGGTTCCACTCTGGTAGACTCCCCGACAATGAGACTTCTGTGGTGGCTGTTCGAATTGCCCCCCCAGCGCTTGTGTGCGAACAAATGCCAATGTCCCTGACAGGAGAACACCAAAGTGCAAGGGAAGATCAAGTGGTTCAATAATTCGAAAGGGTATGGTTTTATTGGACGCGAGGATGGACCGGATGTATTTGTCCATTATTCTGCGATTGTCGGAGAAGGATACCGGACATTGCAGGAAGGCGACGCGGTGGAGTTCGAAGTCGTCCAGGGTCCCAAAGGACCGCAAGCGGCGAACGTCAGCAAATCGGCCTGAGCGATAGCCGCAGGATTTTCCAGACTCAACCAAAACTCTTGCCAGACTTAGGGGCGCTAGTGGTGCGCCCCGGCAACGCGCAAGCCCTACCGCAGGCGGATGCGATCGCTCTATAATCAGCGCATGGAAAACCGTCAGATCGCCCGCATCCTGCGCGAGACCGCGCAACTCCTGGAAATCGACGGCGCCTTCATCGGGCGCTACCGCAGCTACGAGAAGGCCGCGGAACTGGTGGATTCCCTTCCCGAATCGGTAGCTGCGCTCGCGCAGGAGCCGGAAAAACTGAAAGAGCTGCCGGGAATCGGCGAGCGGCTGGCGGAACATTTGCAAGAGATCGTGAAGACGGGAGACTACAGCCTGCGGAAAACGCTGCTGAAGAAATATCCGGCGACGCTCTTGCAGGTGCTGACGCTGCAATCGCTGGGGCCGAAGAAGGTGGCGCTGCTGTGGAAGACGTTTCACGCGGGGACGGTGGAGGCGGTGGAAGCGCTGGCGCGGGAAGGAAAACTGCGGGCGGCGCCGGGGTTTGGGGAGAAGAGCGAGCAGAATATTTTGAAGGCGGTGGCCACGTTTCGAAAGTCGTCGGGGCGGTTTCTGGTGCATACGGCGGAAGCCGCGGCGGAGCGGCTTATCGCGCATATTCAGAGGGCGGGCAAGGCGGTGGCGTCGGTGACGCCGGCGGGGTCGCTGCGGAGGGGCAAGGAGACGGTGGGAGACCTGGATCTGCTGGTGACGCTGGGGGCCGGGCACACCACGAAGGCCAAGGTGGAGGCGCTGGCCGAGCATATTTTGAAATTTCCGGGGATTGCGCAGACGCTGGCGCGCGGGGAAAACAAGGTGAGCTTCACGCTGGAGGACGGGATGCAGGTGGACGTGCGCCTGCTGGAGAAGGAAAGCTTCGGGGCGGCGCTGCTCTATTTCACGGGGTCGAAGGAGCACAACGTGGCCCTGCGCGGGCGGGCCAACGAGATGGGCTACACGCTGAACGAATATGCGCTGAGCACGCTAAAGGGCGAGAAGCGGGCGGCGGGGATTAGCGAGGAGGAGATTTACGCCAAGCTGAAGCTGGACACCATTCCGCCGGAGCTGCGCGAGAATAGCGGAGAGATTGAGGCGGCGGAAAAACACCGGCTGCCCAAACTGGTGCGGAGGGAGGAAATTCGCGGCGACTTGCAGATGCACACGACGGCCAGCGACGGGAAGAACACGATCGAGGAGATGGCCACGGCGGCGCGGAAGCTGGGACACGCCTATATCGCCATCACCGACCACAGCAAAGCCGTGACCGTGGCCAACGGGCTGGACGAAAAGCGCATGGAAGCGCACATTCGCAAGCTGCACGAGGCGGACAAGGCCGGGCTGGGCATACGGATTTTTGCCGGGGCCGAAGTGGATATTTTGAAGGACGGTTCGCTCGACTACAGCGCGGAGATTCTGGGGCAACTGGACGTGGTGGTGTGCTCGATTCATTCCTACATGAATCTGGAGCGGAAGGCGATGACCGAGCGAATGCTGGCGGCGATTGAAAATCCATATACGCAGATTATCGCGCATCCCACGGGGCGGCTGCTGCTGCGCCGGGAGGCGTTCGAATACGACATGGAGAAGGTGCTGGAGGCGGCGGCGCGGCACGGGGTGGCTATGGAGTGCAATTCGTACCCGGACCGGCTGGACCTGAAGGACGTGTATTTGCGCATGTGCAAAGAGCGCGGGGTGCAGGTGGTGATCTCGACGGATGCGCATTCGACGCAGAACCTGCCCTATATCCGCTATGGGGTGACCATGGCGCGGCGGGGCTGGCTGGAGAAGCGGGATGTGCTCAATACGCTGCCGGCGGAGGAGTTTCTGAGGGCCTTGCGGGCCAAGCCGGGGGCAGTCCCCCGCAAGAAGGCGGCGCGGAGGCAGTAGGCGGAAGAGAGATTTCTCCGCTGCGGGACGGCAAAAACAGCCGCCCCTCGGGTCGAAATGACAAGTTTATTTTAGGGCTGGGCGGGGACAGGGAACATTTTGCCTGGCGGCTGCGTAGTTACGCTTAGCAGGCGGAATCTGACCATGCCTGCTGCGAGGTGTATGCCGATGTCTTCCAGGATGCTACTTCTGAAAACAACCGTGCGGCGGGTGAGCGCGGGATGCGCAACAATTTTGGGTATTGCTTTGGGCATGACGCTGCTGGTTCCGGCGCTGCACGCCGAGGAATGGACCAAGAGCTATGCGGTGAGCGAGAGGCCGCAGGTGCGCATTCACACCAATGACGGGGCGGTGCGGGTGTATACCTGGGAGGCGAAGCAGATCGAATTCCGGGTGGAGTATCACGGCTATGAGCTGGGCAAGGACCTGAAGATTGACGCGCGGCAGGACGGGCCGCGCATCGAATTGGACGCGCATCTGGCCAGCCGGTTCTGCGTTTTCTGCATCAGTACGAACCGGGTCCTGCGCATCGAGGTGCGCATGCCGCGCGCGGCGGACCTGACGGTGGAAACGGGAGACGGATCGGTGGAATCGGAAGGGGTACAAGGGCGGCTGGAGATTCGCACCGGGGACGGCCACATCAGCGTGCAAGGGGCCCAGGGAGAGATCCGGCTGCGCACGGGGGACGGGCATATCGAGGCGCGGGGAGTGGACGGCGCGCTGGATGCGACGACCGGAGACGGGCACATCAGCGTGGAGGGGCGATTCGACGTTCTGAATATCAAGACAGGAGACGGAAGCGTGGAAGCGCGCATCGGCGCGGGATCCAAGATGAAGGAAGGATGGTCCATCAGCACGGGGGACGGGAGAGTGGATGCGGAGTTCCCGGAGGGATTTCAGGCCAACCTGGACGCCAAGACGCGCGACGGGCGAATCAGCACGGACCTTCCGCTGACGGTGGAAGGGGAAATCAGCAAGTCGAGCGTGCAGGGGAAACTGAACGGCGGAGGGCCGCAACTGACGATTCGGACGGGGGATGGGTCGGTGCGGCTGCATCGCGGGTAAGAGCAGAGTGACTCGTGACTTGTGATTCGTAACTCGTGGAAACACTACCCAGGGCCAATTTATATTGCGATGCGAACGTTACTGTCAGCGCAGAAACAGACGGCACGGGACGGCCGCGGGCCGGGCAAGCCCGGCCCCTACGGAAAAAATTGCGAGAGTGGCGAGTTTGCTGACCGTTAGGTGGTGAGCGGGTTGGGTTTTTCGGGATTGATGCCGAGTTCGGCGGCGGCTTTTTGCAGGGTGGGGAGATCAATCTGGCCGGCGTGCTGGAGTTCGACGAGCGCGGCGTAGGCGACGTGTTTGGCGTCCACTTCGAAGAAATCGCGCAGGGATGAACGGCCTTCGCTGCGGCCAAAGCCGTCGGTGCCCAGAGCAGAGAGATGCCGCGGAACCCATTTGGCGACCATGCTGGGAAGAACCTTGAGGTAGTCGCTGGCGGCGACGAACACGCCGGGAGCGTCCGCGAGGCACTGGGTGATGTAGGGAACGCGGGGTTTTTCCGCGGGATGCAGCATGTTCCAGCGTTCGGCCTCGATGCCGTCGGTGTAGAGAGCCTTGTAGCTGGTGACGCTCCAGACGTCGGCGGCCACGCCGAATTTTTCCCCAAGAATTTCCTGAGCTTTTAGAACTTCGCGGAGGATGGCGCCGCTGCCGAAGAGCTGCGCGCGGAGCTTGGCGGTTTTCTTTTCCGAAGCGCGGAAGCGGTACATGCCCTTGAGAATGCCTTCGCGCACGTCGCCGGGCATGGCCGGCATGGGGTAGGGCTCGTTCATCACGGTGATGTAGTAGAAGCAGTCCTCGCGCTCCTTGTACATGCGGCGGATGCCGTCCTGGAGGATGACGGCGATTTCGTAGGCGAAGGCAGGGTCATAGGCGCGCAGGGTGGGGATGGGCAGAGCGAGGACGTGGCTGTTGCCGTCCTGGTGCTGCAAACCCTCGCCGGCGAGCGTGGTGCGGCCGGAGGTGCCTCCGAGGAGGAAACCCTTGGTGCGCATGTCGGCGGCGGCCCAGAAGAGGTCGCTGATGCGCTGCAGGCCGAACATGGAGTAGTAGATGAAGAAAGGGATGGCGTTGATGCCGTGGGTGGCGTAGGCGGTGCCCGCGGCGATGAAGGAGCACATGGAGCCGGCTTCGGTGATGCCCTCTTCGAGAATCTGGCCGTCTTTTGCCTCTTTGTAATAGAGCAGGGTGTGGACATCCACGGGCTGATAGAGCTGGCCCACGCTGGAGTAGATGCCCACCTGGCGGAAGAGGGATTCCATGCCGAAGGTGCGGGCTTCGTCGGGAACGATGGGAACGACGAGCTTGCCGATTTCCGGGTCGCGCAGGAGTTTATTGAGCATGCGCACGAAGACCATGGTGGTGGAGACTTCGCGGCCCTCGCTGCCTTCGGCGAATTCGCGCCAGAGTTCGTCCTGGTCGGCGACGATGGGCTTGGAGCGCACGGTGCGCTTGGGGGTATAGCCGCCCAGGCTGGCGCGGCGGTTGCGCAAGTATTCGATTTCCGGGCTGTCGTCGGGGGGGCGGTAGAAGGGAGCTTCGGCGACGTCGTCATCGCTCAGGGGAATGCCAAAGCGCGAGCGGAATTCGCGGAGTTCGTCCTCGTTGAGTTTTTTCTGCTGGTGAGAGATGTTTTTCCCTTCGCCGCTTTCGCCCAGGCCGTAGCCCTTGATGGTGCGGGCGAGAATGACGGTGGGAGAACCGCGGTGGTCCACGGCGGCCTTGTAGGCGGCATAGACCTTGCGGGGATCGTGCCCGCCAAGACGCAGGCGGCGCAGGGCTTCGTCGGGGAGCGGCTCGACCATTTTGAGCAGGCGCGGGTCGGAGCCGAAAAAGTGTTCGCGGACGTACGCGCCGCTTTCGATGGAAATCTTCTGGTAGTCGCCGTCCACGATTTCGCCCATGCGGCGGACGAGCAGGCCTTCGGTGTCGAGATCGAAGAGAGGATCCCAATCGCTTCCCCAGAGGACCTTGATGACGTTCCATCCGGCGCCGCGGAAGGCGGCTTCGAGTTCCTGAATGATCTGACCATTGCCGCGGACGGGGCCGTCCAGGCGCTGGAGGTTGCAGTTGACGACGAAGATGAGGTTATCGAGTTTTTCGCGGGAGGCCAGGGTGATGGCGCCCAAGGTTTCCGGCTCGTCGGTTTCGCCGTCGCCGAGGAAGGCCCAGACTTTGGCGTCGGTGGCGGGCTTGAGGCCGCGGTTTTCGAGGTAGCGGCTGAAGCGGGCCTGGTAGATGGACATGATGGGGCCCAAGCCCATGGAGACCGTGGGGTATTCCCAGAAATCGGGCATGAGCCAGGGGTGCGGGTAGGAAGAGAGGCCGCCGCCGGGTTTGAGTTCGCGGCGGAAATTTTCGAGCTGCTGGACGGAGAGGCGGCCTTCGAGAAAGGCGCGGGCGTAGATGCCCGGAGCGGCGTGGCCCTGGAAATAGATGGTGTCGCCTTCGAATTCGTCGGTGCGCGCGCGGAAGAAATGGTTGAAGCCGACTTCATAGAGCGTGGCGGCGGAAGCGTAGGTGGAGATGTGCCCGCCGATATTGTGCTCGACGCGGTTGGCGCGGACGACCATGGCCAGGGCGTTCCAGCGAATGAGGCTCTTGATGCGGCGCTCGATTTCCTGGTCGCCGGGGAAAAGGGGCTGCTGGCGGGCGGGGATGGTGTTGGCGTAGGCGGTGCGTGCGGTGAAGGGGATTTCGACGCCGGCCAGATGCGCGTGAGTGCGCAGGCGTTCGAGGATTTCGCGGGCGACTTCGGGGCCGCTATCGTGAAGAACCGAGTCGAGAGATTCGAGCCATTCACGGATGCCAATATCTTCCATCGAAGAGGGGTTTTTCACGGCGCTGTCGTCCATACCTTGGTCGGGCTCCTGTGTGGCGGTCAAAATCAGCGAGGAAACGAAGAGCTCGCGAAAGGCGAGTGTTCAATTCCTTGAACAAACAGGATACACCGAAAAAGAATTTCTCGCATGCCCTGGAAGATGGCAGCGATGGAGGAAGAGTTACGGGGAGGAGATGGATGGAGGCAAGTGATTGAAAACAGGAGTCATCGTTGCCGGGAAGACCGGCGAATGAGGCCTAGGCGGAAACCGGCTAGAGCGAGCGGCCGCCATCGAGGACGAGGATCTGGCCGGTAATGAAGGTGGAGCGGAGGAGGAAAAGGACGGACTCGACGACTTCTTCGGGCGTGCCGGTGCGGGCCAGGGGGGCGCGGCGAATGAAATCGGCTTCCCACTCGATGGGATCGCCGGGCATGGTGATGGTGCCGGGGGCCACGGCGTTGACGCGGACCTCGGGGGCGAGGGAGCGGGCCAGGCAGCGGGTGAGCATGATGACGCCGGCCTTGGAGACGGAATAGGGGAGATAGTTGGCCCAGGGAAGGAGTCCGCCGACGGAAGCGAAATTGACGATGGCGCCGCGGGATTCTTTCAGGAGGGGAGCAGCGGCTTGCGCGGCGAAAAATTGGGCTTTGAGATTGGTGTCGAGCGCGGTATCCCACTGCTCTTCGGTGGCGGTTTCCAGGGGCGCGGGAGAGAAGACGGCGGCGCTGTTGACAAGGAAGTCGAGGCGGGCGAAGCGGGCGGAGGTTTCCTCGATGAGGCGGCGGATTTCGGCGACCTGGCGGAGGTCGGCGGAGAAGGTAAAGGCGCGGCGGCCCAGGGCTTCGATTTCGGCGGCGGTGGAGCGGGCGGCGACATCCGAGCCGCGGTAGTGGAGGACAATGTCGGCGCCTTCGCGGGCCAGTCCCAGGGCCACGGCGCGGCCGAGGCGGCGTGCGCCGCCGGTGACGAGGGCGACGCGGCCGTGGAGAGAAGGAGCGGGAGATGGCATGATGGTTCTAGAAGTTAGCACAATTCACGGGGTAAGATGCGAGGCCCGCGAGAAAAGCGTGGAAGAGCTTGCCCGGCGCGGGGAAAAGAGGAGATGTTCATGAAACTGGATTTGCTGGCAATTGCGGCGCACCCGGACGACGTGGAACTGACGTGCGGGGGCACGATGATCAAGATGGCGCGGCGGGGGTACAAGACCGGCGTGCTGGACCTGACGGCGGGAGAGATGGGCACGCGGGGGACGCCGGAAACGCGGGCGCGGGAAGCGCAGCGGGCGGCGAAACTGCTGGGAGCGAAGTGGAGAGGAACGCTGGGCGTGGCGGATTCGAACGTGCAGCCGAGCCGGGAGAACAAGCTGCGGCTGGCGGAGGTGCTGCGCGAATTGCGGCCGCGGACGGTGATTCTGCCCTACTGGGAGGCGCGGCATCCGGACCACTACCACGCTTCGACGCTGGGATACGAGGCGTGCTTCCTGGCGGGGCTGAAGCAGTTGCCGATCGCGGGTGAGCCGTTCCGGCCATTCAAGATCCTGTATTCGACGGCCTATGCGGCGGTGCGGCCGAGCTTCGTAGTGGACATCACGGCGGAATACAAACAGCGGCACCGGGCGATTCTGGCGTATGGGTCGCAATTCCGACCGGCGAAGGGAGCGCGGAAATCGAAGGTGCATCTGGCGATTGACCGGCTGGAGGAGCAGATGAACCAGTTGGCGCGGCACTACGGGCAGATGATCGGGGTGAAGTATGGCGAGCCGTTCCTGACCAAGGAACTGCAGCAGGTGGAGGACGTGGTGGAGATGGCGGTGCGGTCGATTTGAGGGGCGGCTAAAAGCTTTCGTCGTCCTCGGCGGGGGAAAAGCCGGGGAGCATCACGCCGTCGGGGCGGCGCTCGACTTTGACGCGGGTGAGCTGCTCCTGCTCGGCGCCGCTCTTGCGCAGGATGGCCACCGTGCTAAGGGCTTCGTTATAAACGCGAGTGACCAGATAGGTATCCGGCGTCCCGTCCTTCTTCCAGAGCTGTCCAATTTGGATTTTTCGCACACTCATCGGTAGAAGACGACTTTAGAGGGACGGAGGGAAAGTGTCAACTGCTGCCGCGGACAAGGCTGGGCCGCGACACCCGCCGGGGGAAGGCTCAGGCGACGCGCTTAACGGGGCGGCCCTTGCGCTTCCATTCGTGGTCGCGGCGGAGGCGGGACTGGTGCTTTTTCACCTGTTCCTCAAGCTCATTGAAGGCCTGCTTGCAACTGGAGCGCACGCCGGCACCTGTGCCGGTGGCGTGCAGGGTGCCGCTGGGCAGCTTCAGGTTGAGGGAGAAGGAACTTTCGAAATTGTGGGGATTTCTGGCGAAGACTCCATGGACTTGAACAGAATCCGAAGCATAGCTTTTCAGCAATTTTTCCAGCTTACCGGCGTACCGGTTTACCTCCTCTTCGACCGGATCGTGAGCCTTGACGTGCTTGTAGCTGATGGAAATGTTCATGGACACACCTGTTTGGGAAGTCTTGCGGAAAGGATGCTACGCGGCTGAGCTTTCTGTACCGCATTGCCAGCACAGCATAGCAAGGGGGGCTGCGAGAGGCAATCCATCCGGAAGAAGATGTTGCCATCCCGTTGACACCCCTCGGGCAATTCCCTACTCTCGCCAAGGCGGAACCCTGTGACGACACCGGACGAGAAGATCAGACCGTTACTGCCTGCAGAAGTTGCGCGGCTCCGCGTAGGGCCGGCGGGGTGGTCGTATCCGGACTGGGCGGGCACCGTGTATCCGGCGCGGAAAGCGAAGGGGTTTCACGAGGCCGCGTATCTGGCGGAGTTTTTTGACACCATCGAGATCAACACTTCGTTTTACCGGCCCATCCGGCCGGAACACGCGCGGCTGTGGGTGGAGCAGGTGGCCGGCCATGAGCGGTTTCACTACACGGCCAAGCTATGGCAGAAGTTCACGCACGAGCCGGGAGTGACGCGGGAGGACGTGCGCGCGGTGCGCGCGGGATTTGACGTGCTGCGGGAGGCGGGAAGGCTGGGAGCGGTGCTCGCGCAGTTCCCTTTTTCCTTTCACCGCACGGCGGAAAACACGGCGTATCTGGAGGCGCTGCTCAAGCAGTTTCCCGAATATCCGCTGGTGGTGGAGTTGCGGCACGGCTCCTGGGAGACGGCGGAGACGTTTGAGCGATTGCGCGGAGCGGGCGCGGGGTTTTGCAATATTGACCAGCCGGTGATCGGGCGGTCGCTGGGGCCCAGAGCGGAAGCGACTGCGGCGGTGGGGTACGTGCGGCTGCATGGGCGGAGGTACGACACGTGGTTCAGCGAGGACCCGGCCACGCCGGCGCACGAGCGCTACAACTATCTCTACGACGAGGGCGAACTGGGGCCGTGGGCGCAGCGCACGCGGGAAGTGCTGCGGAAGACGCGGGAAACCTACGTGATCACCAACAACCATTTTCAGGGCAAGGCGGTGGTCAACGCGCTGCAGTTGATCAGCCTGCTGAAGGGAGAAAAAGTGGAAGTGCCCGAAACGCTGCGCGAGCACTATCCACAGTTGGAGGCAATCGCGGCGTCGCCGCCGGCGGAGCCGCGGCTGTTTCCGCCCGGGGACGCGGCGGAGGGCGAAGCGCGCAAGAGGTAAGAGGTTCAGTACAGCATGAGGCGGGGGCGGACTTTGCGCCAGCGCTCGGGGTGGCGGCGTCTTTCGGCGGCAATGGAGACGGGATTGACCAGCCACTGGGCCTTGCCGGCGCGGCGGGGGTCTTTCTGCTTTTTACCGGTGAGGCGCCTGAGCTTCAGCAGGCGGCAGATTTCGGCGCTGGTGGAGTCCAATTCCGCGGCGGTTTGCTGAACGGTAAGCCAATTCTTTTTGCGTGAACGCATCGCGATCATCCCTCAGGAGCGGCGGCAGCCGCAAGCAATTCACTGTAACGGCATTTCGCCGTAGCTGGCAACAGGGATAAAAGTAAGGGTATGAGCCGACAATACGGGTATAAATAGCCAGTCCACGGAATGAAAGATACATCTTCGCACAACCGGCCTACTTCTTAAAGAGGTCATCGAAAGCCCTGCGGGCGTCATGGGGCCGCGAGGGAGAATGATTCGTTGGAGCCGCCGCGGGGGTCTGGGAATAAGAGGTCGGGGCGGTATCCTTCTCGACGGTCATGCGGAATTCGTAGAGCTTGCAGGCGTTCTTGGCGTCCTTGGGGCTGACGCGTTCGGGGATTTGCTGGGTGCATTCAAACTGCGCGCCGCTATCGAAGAAGCGGCATTGTTTGCAGCTGTGCAGTTCGAACTGGCAGCGGGGGCACTGCCCGCCGGGGTCGAAGCCGGACTGCAGCACGGCGCCGCAATTGGCGCAGCGGCCGCGGGTGACGGTGCCGACCATGCGCGGGGTGCGCGGGCCGAACTGCTCCTGGCGCAGGGGTTTGCCCGGTTCGGGCCTGCGTTCGGACTTCTTTTCCTTGTCTTTATTTTCCGCGTCCTTGTAGCCGCGATGACGGTATTTCCGGTCCCGATCCACTCTTGCCTCCAACCATGCCCGCTCCTGGCGGGACTCGACTGCACAAATCCATTCCAATCCGGTAATTTACCTGGGGGTGACTGCCTGGCAATCGAACTGCTAGACTCGGCCCGCGCGATTCACTGTTTCCCCGCGATAACGGCTGGGCATGCAAACGTCCGAGAGAAGGAGAACTGCCATCTATGTTTTTAGTCCTCTGGGAGTTCGAAGTCAAGCCGGGAACCGAAAATCGATTCGAGTCCGTCTATGGACCCGGTGGCGGCTGGGCGCGCTTGTTTGCCCAAGATCAAGCATACCTCGAAACCCGCCTCCTGCGCGACATGCATCGCCCGGGTTTCTACCTGACGATGGACCGCTGGGAGAGCCGCGAAGCCTATGAGGCTTTCCGGCAGAGCCACGCCGCGGAATACGCGGCGCTGGACGCCGAGTGCGAACTGCTGAGCGTGCAGGAGCGGCATATCGCTTGGTGCAGCAGCGAAGACAGGCGCTAGTTGCGCGCTCACTGGCGCTTCTTCCCTTTCCACAGCGCGAAGACGCCGCCATCGGGCAGATCCGGCTGAAGAAAGCGTGCGCTGGCGCCCTCGACTCCCTCGGCGCGCAAAACGGCTTCCGCTGCAAGATAACCGCTGCGCACCGCGCCTTCCATGGTGGCGGGCCAGCCGGTGGCGGTCCAGTCGCCGGCGAGGAACAGGCCGGGAACGGAAGTGGCCTGCCTGGGGCGCCAGCGGTCGCAGCCGGGAGCGGGAGAAAAGGTTGCGGCGGTCTCCTTGATGACGGTGGACTTGACGAGGACGGCGTCGCGCGCGGCGGGCAGGACCTGGCGGACTTCGCGCAGTATGAGATCCACAATTTCCTGGCGGGAACGTTCCAACAGGTCGTAGGAGGCGCTGATGACGATCTGCAGGTACTGGCCGCCGCCGTTCGTGCCCGCGCCACCTTCGCCGTAGAGAGCGGTCTTGTTGAAGATCCACTGGGTGGTGGAGTCCAGTACGGTCAGGAATTCGGCGGTCATCACCGGGCGGTCAAACCAGAAGTGCACGCCAGTGATGGGCGAATCGGTGAGATTGGCGATGCCGGCGAGGGACGGTTCGGTTTGCAGAAACTCCGCGGGCAGCAAGGCGGGCAAAGCGGCGTGGGGCACGGCGAGAACATAGCTGTCGGCGAACTCTTCGCGGCCGTCGTCGAGGCGCAGAGCGGCGACGCGGCCGCCCTCGAAGCGCAGACCGCGCACGGGAGCGCGCAGGAGCACTTCCCCGCCCTTGCGCTCGACGGCGGCTTTGCAGCCGTCATAGAGCTCGGCCAGGGGCACGGCGGGAACGCCCATGCGATAACCGGTGCGATTGGCCAGAAAGGCTTTCCAGAAGACTTCGACGCCGTAGCGCGCGTCGGTGCGGCCGAGTTCCTCGTCGAGGGCGCTGACCAGCACGACGCGCCAGAAGCGGTCGATGGCGCCGGAAGTCTGCCCGCGGCGGCGCAGCCATTCGAGCATGGAGATACCGCCGGGTTCGTTCATGTCCGCGGTGCGCCCGCGGCCGAAAATAATGGACAGCATGGCGCGGCCGATGGAGAGGCGGTCGGCCAGGGAGAGCGGTGAAAAGCGGGCGAAGGAGAGGGCCAGATGAAACGGCGGCGGAAGAAAGGAGGACTGCATGACGCCGCGGCGGCCCTGCGGGTCCACGAACTCGATGCGGCCGTAGAAACGGATTTTATTGGCGGAACCGGCGCGGCGGTAAAAATCCTCGAGGTTGGTGCAGCAGCCCATGGTCACGTGCTGGCAATTGTCCACGTGCTCGCCGTCGGGGAGGACATAGGACGTGGCTCTGCCGCCGAGAAACGGGCGCTTTTCCAGGAGGCGGACGCGGTGGCCGGATTCAGCCAGAGCGACGCTGGCCGCCAGACCCGCCAGGCCGCCGCCGATCACGATGGTGTTTTTCGAGGACATTCTCTTCCGTCAGGCGGCCGAACTTGGCCATGGCCGCAAAATAAATTTTGCTGCTTTTAGGCAGCCGTACGCGTTCTCCGAACACCGCAAAATCGCTCGCTTCGATGCGCGCGAGCAGGGCGCTGTAGGTGCGCGCCAGCAGCCAGAGGGCGCCGCGGCTTTCGGGCTCGACCAGCGGAAGCAGGCCGGCACCCTGCTCGTAAAATTCCCAGGCGCGGGCGGTTTCGAAACGCAGCAACTCGCGCATGGCGGGAGTGGCTTCCCCGCGGCCGAAATCGGAAGGGGCCACGGCGAAGCGGGCCAGGTCCTCCTCGGGCAGATAGACGCGCCCAACCGCATAGTCTTCGTGCACGTCGCGGATGATGTTGGTGAGCTGAAAAGCGAGGCCGAGCGTTTCGGAGAGGTCCACGGCGCGGGAATCGCGAAAGCCGAAGACGTGCGTGCAGGTGAGTCCGACGGTGCCGGCCACGCGATAACAATATTCGCGCAGGCGCTCGAAGGTGGGATAGCGCTCGATGCGCAGGTCCATCTCCGCGCCGGAGATGAGGTCGTGCAGATAGCGCGGGGGAATGGAGAAGCGCCGCATGGTATCGGCCAGCGCGGAAAGCACGGGATGGGCGGCGGGATTTTCGCCGGAGAGGGCGGCATCGAGCAATGCGCGCCAGCGGGCCAGGCCACGCTGTTTTGCGATGAGGTCGCCGCTTTCGTCGGCAGCGTCATCCACCAGGCGCATGAAGGCGTAGAGGGCGGCCAGGCCGTCGCGCCGGGGGCGCGGCAGCAGGTAGAAGGCATAGTAGAAATTGCTGTGGGCGGCGCGGGCCACGCGATGGCATTCGGCGTAGGAGGCGGCGACGGAGTCCGGCGCGGCGGCGGGCGGCTGCTGGCGAAAGAGGCGGGCGGCGATGGTGCGGCCGAGGAGACTGGCCTGGCGCAGGCGGCTGATTTCCGGGCGGCGGTGCAGCGTGTCGTAGCCCAGGGATTCGATGGCGCCGAGCACGGCCATGCCGCCGCGGCTGAACATTTCCAGGTCCACGCTGAGGCGGCCGTTTACCTGGCGGGCCAGCGGGAAACCTTCGGCGAAGAGTTCGCGGGTGCGAACGAGAAGTTCCTTCATCAACGCGACATAGCGCTGATCGAAGGAGCGGGCCACGATGCCGGCTTCGCTCAGGCCGTGGGCGGCGGCGCGGTCGAGGGGAATATAGATGCGGCCTTTTTCCAGGTCGCGGGAGACATCCTGCCAGAAATTGGCGAGTTGCAGGGCGGTGCAGGTGGCGTCGGAAAGACGCTGGCGAGCTTCATCGCGGTAGCCGCACAGATAGAGAATCAGGCGGCCGACGGGGTTGGCCGAATAGCGGCAATAGGCCAGCACTTCTTCCCAGTTGGCGTAACGCTTGACGGTCTGATCCTGGCGGAACGCCTTGAGGAGGTCGGCGAAGGGCTGCTTGGGAATATCGCAGGCGGCGATGGTTTCGCGCAGGGCCACGAAGACGGGATGGGCGGGGCGGCCGTCGTAGCAGGCGTCCAGTTCGTGTTCCCACCAGTCCATGAGTTGCAGGGCGCGGGCGGCGTCGGGGATTTCGTCGCCGAGGTCATCGGCCCAGCGGCAATAGGCATAGACATTGTAGAAATGCTGGCGCAGGGCGCGGGGGAGGAACCAGGAGACGACATTGAAATTTTCGTAATGGCCGGTGGCCAGGCGGCGGGTGTAGGCAAGGGCTTCGGCGGTGGTGCAGCCGGCGGGAGGCGCATGGCGCGCGATTTCGAGTTCAGCAGGACGCAGCATGGGCGCGCGGTTGGTCACTCCCTGCCTGACTGTAGGATGGCGAACACGCCCTCAGGGCCGTACAGCGAGTTTGACTTCTCCGCTGCGCGACTTCATTTTGCGGAACGCTTCGGGCAAGTCCACGAGGCGAATTTCTTCGGTGACGAAGTCGCGGGCCAGCACGTCGCCGCGGCGGATGGCTTCGAGGGCTTCGCGGATGAAACGCGGAGTATGGTGAAACGGCGAGATGATCTTGATTTCGGAATAGTGGATAGCGGCCGGCTCGATCTCCACGGTGGTGCCGCCGGGCAGGCCGCTGAAGAGATTAACCACGCCGCCGCGGCGGGCCATTTGCAGGGCCCAGCGCCAGGTCAGGGTGGTGCCGGCGGCCTCGACGACGCAGTCGGCGCCGCGCTGGCCTTCGGTCAATTCGCGCACGGACTTGACGGTGTCTTCGACTTCGGCGGAATTGACGCAGGCCGCCGCGCCCATGCGCAGAGCCATGGCAATGGCCGCCGGGCGGCGGGCCACGGCGAGGACCCGAAAACCGCGGCGCGAGAGCATACGGATGAATTTCAGGCCGATGGAGCCGCAGCCGATGACGGTGATGGTGTCGCCGGGGCGGGGGTCCATTTCGTGAATGCCGCGCAGCACGCAGGCCAGGGGTTCGACCTGGGCGGCGTCTTCGTCGGTCACCTGCTCGGGAACCTCGAGCATATTTTCGCGCACGATGCGCCCGGGAATCTTCATGTATTCGGCGTAAGCGCCGTTATTGAAGAGCAGGTCCTCGCAAAGATTTTCCTGGCCGCGGCGGCAGTTGTAGCAGCGCAGGCAGGGGGCCGAATTGGCGGCGACGACGCGCGTGCCCACGGTCCAGCGTTCGCTCACATCGTGGCCCACGCGGACAATTTCGCCGACGACTTCGTGGCCGAAGACCGCGGGAGGCTGAATCATGCGCGCGTGATAGCCGCGCTTCCATACTTTCAGATCGGTGCCGTCGGTCAGCGCGATGCGCACGCGCAGGAGAACTTCGTCGGCGGAAACCTTGGGGACGCTGATTTGTTCGACGCGCAGATCCTCGCTGCCATAGAGGACCGCGGCGGTCATCTTGGCCGGGACGTGCGGCTGCGGAGGCGCAAGAACTTTCTCGAGGCCTTTGGCATCCACTTTCCGCTGTGTCGTCGTGCTCATGTGTGTGTAATCAGCACCTTTAACGATTCCGCCGTGGGGCGGGCCGCCAGTTCCAGCCCCTCCTGAATTCTATCCAGAGAGAAGCGGTGTGTGACAATTTCCATGAGCGGCAGTTTCCCGGATAGCACCATCTCCGCCGCTTCTTGTTGGATGTCAACGGCGGCGCTATAGCTGCCCAGGATCTCTTTTTCGTCGATGCCCACGGCGGCCGCGGGGAATTCGATGCGGGTTACCGGATCATTGGCTGCAAAGAGCAATACCCTACCCCCAGGCCGAGCCGCCGCCAGCGCTTCGCTGACCACCGCGGGATGCGCAACGGCTACTAAAACCGCATCCGCTCCGCGGTCTTCGGTTCGGGCCTTAATCTCTGAGACCAGCTTACCACTAGTTGGGTCAAAAGATTCTTTTGCGCCCAATTTTAAACTCATTTCCCGGCGCTGCGCAACGGGGTCGCTGGTGTAGAGAATGGCGCCCCGCAGGTGGCTGACCATCATGAGTTGCAGGCCGACCGGGCCGCAACCTAGTACCAGGACCGTTTCCCCTTGGGCGATACGGGCCTTTTGCACTGCTTTGACGACGGTATTGATAGGCTCGATAAAGGTGGCCTGCTCGAAGCTGATTGCGTCCGGAATTGGCACAATGCCCCGCTCCGCCACCCAGGGCATGGCTTTGACGTACTCGGCGAAGCCGCCGCCGTTGGGGGTGAAGCCGCCGGTCAGTCCGGTGGTTTTGTAGCGCGGGCATTGGGAAAAGAGGCGTTTCTGGCAATAGAAGCAGGAGCCGCAGGGAATGTGGTGAAAACTCATGACGCGGTCGCCGAGTTTCCATTTTGAAACGCCGCGGCCCACGGCCACCACGGTTCCGGCGATTTCGTGGCCCAGGATTTGCGGCGGTTCGACGTAGGCATGGAAGATTTTTTTGATGTCGGTGCCGCAGATGCCGCAGCAGGCCACTTTGATGAGGACTTCGCCGTCGGAGACTTGGGGGACGGGGACTTCCTCGACGCGCACGACGCCCTTGGAGCGATAGACGCCGGCGCGCATAACCTTGGGCACGGGTCCGCGCAGGGCGGCGGCATCCAGCATGGTGCCTGCTTGGGTCATTGCGCGGCGGCCTCCTGCAATTCCCGCGGGGGCCCGCCCTCTTCGCGGGAAGAAAGATCCTGGATAAAGGATTCGAGAAACTGGGCGAGCGACTCGGCGGCGGCGCGGCTGTGGCGGCCCAGGCGAATCAGAGCGGGGAGTTGCAGCGGGTGCGAGGCAACATATTTTGCGACAGCGGCAATTTTTACGCGGCCGCGCTCGTCCAGCGTCGTAGAGATATCCACCGGCAGTTCTTCGTCGCAGCGGTCGCTGACCACGCGAAGGGCCAGCGCGGGCAAATGGTTCCGCTGGGCCGCGGAAAGCGTGGCGAAACTTTCCATATCCACCGCGCCGGCCGCCACGCTCAGTTGCCGCTTTTCTGCGGCGGTGCGAATCACCCGGTCGGCGGTGAACAACAGATTTGTATCCAGGGCATGATTTTCGCACGCGGCCCGCTGCAGATTCGGGGAACAGGCAATCGCTTCGGGCTGCCCCATCTGCTGCACGGCGCGCGCCGCCAGCACATCGCCGATTTTGTAATTCTCGCGCAGAGCGCCCGCGAAGCCCGCGGCGATGCACAGAGCATGCGTGCGAGTCATGGCCGCCTCCGCTCCCCGGCGGGCATTGTCCGCTCCCATTCCGGTCACCACGAAATCCACCGCCGCGCATCCAATCTGCGTTTGCAAAATTTCAAATTCTCCCACCGTTACCGCCTGCAAGCTTTTCCGCCTGCGCCACGGGGCGAATTCGGCTTCCACCGCGAATGTGACCAGAACGTTCATCCCGCGAACCGATTCAAGCGGCCTGCGCCTGGCGCATCTTTTTCGCGCGGCTCGTTTTCAGGTAGCCATTGGCTTCATACCAGCGCACGGCGCGTTCGAGCGCGGCGGCCACCGGCCCGGGCTGGAAACCGAATTCACGCTGCGCGCGGGAACAGTCCACGAACATTTTGTGCTGGGCGATTTTTACCCCTTCGATGGGGATGTTGGGCTCGCGCCAAAGGAGGCGCGCGACGGCGGTGTCCGCGTAGGCGGCGAAAAGCGCCAGGCCATGGGAAAACCGGCGCGTGGGCGCTGGCAAGCCGGTCAGCTTTTCCAGGATATCGAGCATCTGCTTCAGCGTCAGATTTTCTCCGCCCAGCAGGTAGCGCTGCCCCGCTTTGCCCTGCTCCGCAATCAGCAGGTGGCCGGCGGCGCAATCCTCGACGCCCACGAAATTCAGCCCCGTGTCCACGTAGCCGGGCATTTTTCCGTTCAGAAAATCCAGAATAATTTTTCCCGTCGGCGTGGGCTTCCAGTCTCCCGGCCCCACCGGCGTGGTGGGCATGACCACGATCAGGGGGAGGCCGTTGCGGGCGGCTTCCAAGGCTTCGCGTTCGGCCATCCACTTGGAGCGCTTGTAGTGGCCGACCATTTCTTCGAGGCGCGCGTCGGTGGCTTCATTGGGAAGTTCGGGGCGGTCCACGGCGATGGTGGCGACGGTGCTGGTGTAGATGAACTGGCGGACGCGGGCGCGGCGGGCGGCTTCGAGAATGTTTTTGGTGCCTTCGACGTTGGACTGGTAGATGTCGCTGGAGCGGCGGGCCCACAGGCGATAGTCGGCGGCGACGTGAAAGACTTTTTCGACGCCCTGCAAGGCGCGTTCGAGCGAATCCTTGTCGCGCAGGTCGCCGGTGACATATTCGAGGGAAAGATCGCAGAGGGCCCGGTTGCTGCTCGACGGGCGCAGGAGGACGCGCACGTTATCGCCGCGCTCGACCAGCAGCCGCGCGATGTGGCTTCCGAGAAAGCCCGCAGCGCCCGTCACGAGCGTCGTCATAGAACCCGCAAGCGTCCTTCGGAGGAGACCAGTTCTTCCTGAGCCGCGGGCGCAACGGGAGTTTTAACGGCGTGGCCATTGCCGCTGGAGGGTCCATTGGATGGGCCGTTCGCGGCGGGCTGGACTTTTCCGCGCGCGCCGCCGAGCTTGCCGCCCAGTTGCCAGGAAAGCAGCTTCCAGGTGTCGCCGAACTTGGCGTTGCCGCCGAGCACGGCGGAAGGCTCGAAGCCCACGTGCATCATGCAATCGTTGCAGCGGGGGTCGCGGCCAGGGCCGTAGCTGTCCCAATTGGTCTTTTCGAGGAAATCCTTGAACGTTTCGTGATGCCCGTCGGTCATGGGGTAGCAGGGCGCTTTCCAGCCCTTGGGATTGTAGGTGGGCGTGCCCCAGGCGACGCATTCAAGCTGGCGTTCGCCGCGCAGGAATTCGTAGTAGATGGGGGACATCATGACGTTGTACTTGTCCAGGACGGCCTGGGCGTCGCGGAACTTGTTGATGATGTCCTCGCGGGTCAGGAAGATGTCCTGGGTGGCCACGGCGGAGTAGGAATAGGCCGGGGAGATCATGTAGCCGTCCACGCCCAGTCCGTGGAGATACTCGAAGAGTTCGGCGACTTCGTTGAGGTCGGTCTCGCGGTAGACAGTGGTGTTGGAGCAGACCATGAAGCCGGCGGCCTTGGCGGCCTTGATGCCCTCGATGGCGTCGCGGAAGACGCCGTCGCGCTCGACGCAGAGGTCGTGGGTGCGCTCCATGCCGTCGAGGTGCACGTTCCAGAAGAAGCTGGAGCTGGGAGTGAACTCGTGCAGGCGCTTGCGGATGAACATGCCGTTGGTGCACATGTAGATGTGCTTGCCGCGGCCGAGCAGTTCCTTGGTGAGGCGGCCGATTTCGGGATAGATGAGCGGTTCGCCGCCGCAGATGGAGACAATCGGCGCGCCGCATTCGTCCGCGGCGGCCAGACACTTCTCCACGGACATGATTTCATTGATGGTGCTCTTGTACTCGCGGATGCGCCCGCAGCCGGTGCAGGTCAGATTGCAGGAGTGCAGAGGCTCGAGCATCATCACCAGGGGAAATTTCTTTACCCCGGTAATCTTTTTCGCCGCGATGTACTTGGTCAGATTCGCGGTCATCTTCAACGGAAACCTCATCGTGCCCCCTGAAACCCGCTGCGCATGCGGAAGCCGGCGGGATTGAACATCATCGCCCGGAAGTCCGTGCTGTTGCGCATCTGGTTGCGGTATCGCGCCAGCGCATAGAGCGGGAAAGAATTTCGGTACAAGTGATACTTCATGTAGAAAACACACGGGAAGCCGGTGCCGGTAAATTCATCTTCGGTCCAGGAACCGTCCGAATTCTGCCGGCTCACCAGGTAGGAAACCGCGCGCTGAATGGCCGGGTCTCCGGTGTCCGATCCGGCCAGCAGGCCGATCAGACCCCAGGCCGTCTGCGAGGCGGTGCTGGGGCCCTGCCCCTTGGTCGAGGGGTTCTCGTAGGACTGCACCGATTCGCCAAAGCTGCCGTCGGGCTTCTGCACCGAGCGCAGCCAGGAAAGGGCGCGCTGGCATTCCTCGCCGGCGGTCAGCACAAAATTTTCCAGTGCGCGAAGGACGCCGCTGGTGCCGTAGACGTAGTTCACGCCCCAGCGCCCGAACCAGGCGCCGTCATCGGTCTGATCCTTCTTCAGGAAGTCCAGGCCGCGGCGCACCGCGGGATGTTCCGCCGTCCAGCCCAGGCGGCCCAGGCACTCGAGGACGCGGGCGGTGACGTCGGCGGTCGAGGGGTCCAGCATGGCGTTGTGGTCGGCGAAGGGAATGTGATTCATGGTCTCGCGGTTATTGTCGCGGTCAAAGGCGCCCCAGCCGCCATCCAGGTTCTGCATGCTCAGCAGCCACTGCACTCCACGGCGAACGGCCTTTTCCATGCGTTCAGGGTCGGGAAATTTCACGCGCTGCAGGGCCATCAGGACGAAAGCGGTGTCGTCCACGTCGGGATACCAGTCGTTGCGGAATTCAAAGGCCCATCCGCCCGGCTCGGCGTCCTTGTTTTTAATCTGCCAGTCGCCCGCTTCCAGAATCTGCTTGGTAAGAATCCAATCGGCGGCCTTCACCAGCGCGGGATCATCGGCGGGAAGGCCCGCTTCCTCGAGGGAAACCATGGCAATGCAGGTATCCCAGACGGGAGAGACGCAAGGCTGCATGCGGATGGTGTCGCCTTCTTCAATTTCCAGCTTGGCGAATTCGCGGATTTCCCGCGCGGTCTTGGGGTCGTCCGGGCCGTAGCCCATGGCCATCAGCACGAAAATGGAATTCATCATGGCCGGATAGATGGCGGCCACGCCGTCGCTGCGCTCCAAGTGCGCCAGGGTCCAATCCTGCGCGGCGCGCAGGGCTTTCTTGCGCAGCGGCTTCCAGGGAAAGCGCTCGTAGACCTTCAGGCCCAGGTCCAGCGCCAGGAATATATTCTTCCAGGAAACGATCTGGCGGCTCCAATCGAACAAGACCGTCGTGCGCGTGGCATCCAGGAACAGCTCATCCACATGGGCCTGCGCGGGCAGGCGGAACTCCGGGCGCATGGTGGCCAGAATGGCCATGGGCACCACGAATCCGCGGGTCCAAGAGGACATTTCGTAGATGTTCAACCCCAGCCACTGCGGCAGCAGCATCAGCTCCGGGGGAATCGAAGGCACCAGATTCCAGCTAACCGCGCCCACCAGCGCCAGATTGAAGCGCACGTAGGAGTTGGTGCGCTCGAGACCGCCCATGCGGCGCACCGCATCCCGGGCCCGCAGCATGTGCGGCGAATCCGGCGAATCCCCCGCCAGCTTCAGCCCGAAATAGGCTTTCACCGTGGCGTTGAGTTCCGCCGGGCCTCCGCAGGAAATATTCCAGCCGCCATCGGGCAATTGCCTTTGGCGAACGTAATTGGCCAGCTTGCCGATGCGTTCGGGGTCGGCCTTGCCCAAAATATGCAGGTAGTAGATGTAGTCGGATTCCAGTGTGGTGTCGGCTTCGAGCTCGCCCATCCAATAGCCTTCCTGCGTTTGCAGGGAAAGCAGGTGATTGGCGCCATGCTCGATGGCCTGAGCCAGACGGGCGCTCCACTCCCCCGCCGCCTGCATGCGCGGCGCGGAGCGCGGCATATCCATACCTGTTCGTAGTCCTGTAGCCAAACTCAGTCCCTCAACTCCTTTGGATGCACTCCCGTCCGAATTCGTCGCGGCGGGCGCAGCCTCATCAGCAACTTCTTTTCAATGAATAACTTCCCCCCCGCCACACCCATAAGGCGCCAAGCAGACCCTCGTCTGCTATCTAATTATCGCCGTCTATCGCCGGGGGGTCAACCGCCAAAATTGTCCTGCTGTCCCACGTCTCAACCCCCGACAGAAACGGCTTCCTGCCACCGCAACAGTCTTTCTACCATCTCCTGAATCTCTTTCGGCAGCGCATCGCCTTGCTTCTGTAGAAAACACGATTTGGCCCGGATCACGCGCAGGGGCACGTCATTCCAGAGTCTCCCGCCTCCGTGCAAATCCTCCGGAAGCGGCGCGCGCAGCACGAGGGCGTCGGCGCGATCCAAAACCTGGCGGGCGGTGGGCTTGAAGTCGCTCTGGCGGGGATCGAGAACCGCCAGATAGAGCGAGGGACGGAGGAATTTCAGCAGCGAATTGCTTTCGATGATCAGGTTCAGCGGAAGGGCGGAGGAAGCGGGGCCGAGTTCCGCAGCGCTTTCCAGTGCGCTTTCCTCGAGCGCGGCACGCAGCAGCGGCAATCCCTCGGGGAGAAAACCCTGCTTGGTGCGCAGCCAGAAGGAGCGGCGCGCGCCGGCGCCCAGAAAGCGGCCGGAATCCGTCTGCGCATCGGGGTGCGCCTGGCGGTCAAGCGCCGCGGAATGCTGGGCGGGCGCGCAATCGCAGGATTCGCCATTCACGGCGCAGACGCCGTGTCCGTGCTGGGTAATTTTCACCGCGGTCCATTGCGCCTGGGGAAATGCGGCGATCACGTCGCACACCAGTTGCGTCTTGCCAATATTGCGGGTATGCCCGCCCACCACGACAATCCGCCATTTCCGCCCGCTCATTGCCCCCGCCGCTCCTCGCGCACCCGGTTACGGCTTGGCGATCTGCTGTTCGATCTGGCGCACGCGCTGGCCCAGTTCGGGCAGGCGCGAAAGCCAAGCGTACTGCTCCTTGAATTTTTCCAGCGAGCGCGCCGGCGTGCCCCAGACAACTTGGCCACTGTGGATGGTCTTGCCGCTGACGATGCCCGCCTGGCCGCCCGCACTGGCGCCATCCTCGATGGTGCACTGCTCGCCGATGCCCACCTGTCCGCCGAGCATGACGTGATGCCCGATGACGCTGGAGCCGGAAATCCCCGTCTGCGCGGCAATCACCGTGTGCGCGCCTATTTCGACGTTATGCGCCACATGCACCAGATTGTCCAGCTTCACGCCATCGCCGATGCGCGTATCGCCAAGCGAGCCGCGGTCAATCGTGGTGTTGGCGCCGATCTCCGCGTCTTCGCCGATCTCCACCAGCCCCACCTGCGGAAATTTCCAGTGCCGCCCGCCGTCATAGGCGTAGCCGAAACCGTCCGCGCCAATCACCGCGCCGGAATGCACCTGCGTGCGCGCGCCCAGGCGCACGCCGGGATAGAGAGTCACGCGCGGGTGCAGGCGCGCGCCGGGGCCGATCCAGCTTCCCCGCCCCACCACGCAATGGGCGCCGACCTGCGCGCCTTCGCCGAGAAAAACGTCTTCCTCGATCACCGCGTAGGGGCCCACGGCGGCGGCGCGGCTGATTTGCGCGGAGGCGGAGATGATCGCGGTCGAGTGTATGCCCGTAGCCACGGGCGACTCCCATCCGATCAAAGCGGCGGCGCGGGCGAAGCCGGCCTTGGGGTTGGCGCAGCGCAGCAGAGTTTTTCCGGGCAGCGCGGCTTCGGTGGAAACGACGGCGCAATGTGCCAGCGACTGCGCGGCGCGTTCGGCGTGTTTATCCGCGTCGAGATAGATTAAGTCGTGCGGTCCGGCCCGCTCCGGTGAAGCGACGCCGCGCAACACCACGCCAGCGTCGCCCTCCAAAGTGAATCCCAGCGCTTCCGCGATTTCGCCCGCTGTTATCGCCATGACTTCCCCCTTTGCGCCCGTGCAGCCGTGCAAGAACGTTACCGCAGAAACGGATAGAGCGGCGGATCTCCCGCCGGGCGCGTCTTCCAGCGCGCGTGCACCCAGACCCACTGCTCCGGATATTTCCGGATAATGCGCTCGAGCACCCGCGCGAAGCGCTGGGTGTTCTCGCGGACGTCGCTCTCCGCTTCGCCCGCCGTGACCAACTCCACCGCCGGCTCGAAGCACAGGCGGTATTTTTCCAGCGCTTCGTCCCACACTGCATATCCCGGCACGACCGCGGCGCCGGTATGCAGGGCCAGGCGCGCCACTCCGGCCGTGGTGCACGCCGGGGCGCCGAAGAAATCCACGAAGATGCCTTCTTCGGGCATGGTGTTCTGGTCGGCAAGAATGCCGATGGTGCCGCCCTGCTTCAAGATTTTCAGCATGGTGCGCGCGGATTCGTTTTTGTAAATGGGGCGGTTGCCCGCCAGGCCGCGGTAACGATTCACCAGCGCGTCCACATGGGCATTATCCAGCGGGCGGGCCATGAAGCTCAACGGATAGCCGTAGACGGCGTGGGCCAGCGAGGAAAGTTCCCAGCCGCCGATGTGCCCGGTGAGAATCAGGACGCCCCGGCCGCGCGCGCGGGCTTCCAGGAAATGTTCATGCCCGTCGAGGACCACGACGTCCTCGATCATCGCGCGGGTCCAGCGCGGGGTGCGCGCGAATTCCGCCGCCATGCGCCCCAGATTGCGGGCCATGCCGCGCAATACCGCTTTGCGCTGGCCGTCGCTCCATTCGGGAAAGGCTAAACGCAGATTGAACAGGGCCGTTTGGCGCAGCTTGGGCCGCAACGCCAGCAGCAGGCGCACCACGCCCGCCGCCGCGCCGCGCGCCACGCTGCGCGGCAGAGCGCCCATGATTTTCAGCAGCGTCCAGACCGCCGCGTATTCCAGCCACTCTCGCATGCACGCCCCGCGCTATTTTTTCGGACGAAACATATTTGCCGCGATTTTTGTCACCATGCGGCGCGGCACCAGGCGCTGGCTCTGCGCGCCCAGATAATTGCCCAGCCCGGAAATTACGCAGCTCTTCCCCGCCGCCAGCGCTTGCAGCCCCGTGCGCGCCACCTTCTCCGCGCTTTCCTGTTTTCGTTCCGCCGCGAGATGGGCCTTCCCGGCCACGGCGTGAAATTCAGAGGTGGTCGAGCCCGGGCAGAGCGCGCAGACGCGGATGCCGTAGGGTTTTACTTCCTCCGCCAGCCCTTCGGCGAAGAGCAGGTCAAACGCCTTGGTCGCGGCGTAGGTGGAAATATAGGGCACCGCCTGGAAGGAGGCGGTGGACGCCAGGATCAGGATATCGCCGCTGCGCCGCTCGACCATCGCCGGGAGGAACAGGCGCGTGAGATGCACGACGGCGGCACAGTTGACCTGCACCATATCGAGCAGACGTTCGGCGGGCTGTTCGTGCAGTTCGCCGTAGCCGCCGAATCCCGCGTTGTTGATCAGCAGTTCGATGGGAATATTTTTTGCGGCGATGAAATCGTGAATGGCCCGCGGGGCTTGCGGCGAAGCCAGGTCCGCGGCAATAATTTCCACGCGCACGCCGCCGGTGGCAAGGCTGGCGGCCAGTTCTTCGAGGCGCTCGCGCCGCCGCGCCGTCAGCACCAGATTGGTTCCCCCGGCCGCCAGTTCCCGCGCCAGCGCCGTGCCGATGCCCGCGCTCGCTCCCGTCAGCAGCGCCCATTTCCCGCGCCAATTGTCCATGCGCCTTGCCTCCCCAATCCGTGGAATGGAAACGAGGATAGCCTGTTTTTTGGCGGGAGGCGAATGGGGAAACACAGCGGGGCGGCGGGGGCCGGAGCGGAAGGTATAAGAAAAAAGCTAAGAGGCGCCGCCGCTGCGCGAATCGCGCGGCGCGCGGCGCACCGCATCGCGCATCCGCCCGCCCTCGCGCTTGATGCGTTCCATCAGCCGCCGCGCCCACACGAATTCGGCGGCCAGCAGCCCGAGCCCCACGAAAATCGTCAGCCAGCCCGGACCGGGAGTGACCAGCATGACCACGCCGACGGCCAGCAGCGTAAAACCGGAAATGACGCGGAAGATCCGGCGGACCTGTTCAATCGTGCGGAGTGCCATGGGATGAAATTATGCCCCGGAAATCTGGCGGAGAGGGGGGGATTCGAACCCCCGGTGGAGTTTCCCCCACGCTCGCTTTCGAGGCGAGTTCTTTCAACCGCTCAGACACCTCTCCGCTTCCAATCGTAGCAGACCGCTTCGATTTTCGGCAACCGCGCGCGCACGCCTCCGTCCCTGTTCTTCTATCCCCAACTCGCCTATAATTTTCCGCAAGCGCACAAATTGACAGCCAGGGGCTCCCGAAAACCATGCACGTACAATTTCACCGTCTACTGCCGAAGGGCAGAATCTTCTTCTGGATGCTTCTTCTCGGTGGATTCCTCACCGCCGCCCCCGGCAGCATTGCGCAGACGAACCGCATCGAGGGAACCGTGCGGGATTCGAGCGGAGCGCCGGTTGCCGATGCGCGGGTGCAGATTCGTTCCGGAGCCTTCGTGCAAACGCACGCGACCGGATCCGACGGCGCATTTCTCTTCGAGGCCGTCCCCGCGGCCGGCGGAAAAATTCTGGCGAGCGCCCCGGGATTTTTACCGGCGGAAAGCGAATGGAGCGCCTCCGCCGGGGTCGCGCATCTCGCGCTGGTGCTGGCGGTGGAAACGCTGCGCAACCGGGTGACCGTGACCGCCACGCGCACCGCGGCGCGGCTCGAAGACATCCCCGGCAGCGCTTTGGTCCTCAACTCGGATGACGTGGCGGGCACCGCCGCACTCACACTGGATGATCTGCTGCGGCAGATTCCCGGCTTCGCTCTGTTTCGCCGCTCGGGAAGCCGCACCGCGAATCCCGGCTCGCAATCGGCATCGCTGCGCGGGCTGGGCTCCAGCGCCGCCAGCCGCGTGCTGATTCTGGTGGACGGTCTGCCGCTCAACGACCCCTTCGCCGGATGGATTTTCTGGGGGCGCGTGCCGCGCGAATCCATCGCCGGCATCGAAGTACAGCGCAGCGGCGCGTCCGATCTCTACGGCAGCGGCGCGCTGGCCGGCGTGATTCAATTCCGCACGCGCACTCCCGAGCGCCCTTCCCTGCTTCTGGAAACCTCCTACGGCAACGAGCACGCTCCCGATTTTTCGCTGTGGACCGGGACGCGCGCGGGCCGCTGGGATCTCTCGCTGGCTTCAGCCGCTTTTCATACCTCGGGTTACATCCTGGTGCCGGAAGCGCTGCGCGGCGCGGTGGATACCGCGGCGGCCTCCGAGCACGGCACGCTGGACCTCACCGTGGCGCGGCGAATCGGCGAGAGCGGGCGGATCGCTTCGCGCGGACAGTACTACACCGAGTCGCGCGAAAACGGCACGCCCCTGCAAACCAACGACATGGCGCTGGGCCAGGGCGCCCTGAGCGGCAGCGGATCGCTGGGTAGTCTGGGCGCCATCTCCGCGCGCGTCAATATACAGGCGCAGACGTATCATCAGGCCTTCTCTTCGATCGCCGCAAACCGAATGAGCGAGACGCTCACCAACCGGCAGACCATTCCCGCGCAGCGCATCGGCGGCGGCCTGCAATGGACCCGCCCTGCGGGAAAGTTCCAGACGCTGGTGGCCGGCGTGGAGGCCGAAGAGGTCCAGGGCGTGACCGAGGAGCAAATTTATTCCGGCGGGCTGCTCTCGGCGCTTTCGAACGCGGGTGGAAAACAGCGCATGGCCGGCTTCTTCGCCGAAGACATCGTGCGTCTGGGCTCCGCGTGGATTCTCACGGCGGCCCTGCGCTACGACCACTGGCGCAACTATGACGCGCAGTCCGTACGACTGCCCCTCGCGCCGCCCGGGCCGGCATCGCTCTCTGCCTTCGCGGAGCGCACCGAGGGCGCGCTGAATCCGCGCCTTTCGATTGTGCGCCGGCTGTCCTCGAACGTATCGCTCACCGCCTCCGCCTACCGCGGCTTCCGCGCGCCCACCTTGAACGAACTCTATCGCAGCTTCCGCGTGGGCAACGTCCTGACCCGCGGCAACGACGCGCTGCGCGCCGAGCGGCTCACCGGCGGCGAGGCCGGAATGATGGCCACGGCGCTGCGGCAAAGACTGGACCTGCGCGGCACATTTTTCTGGAACGAAATCGTCAATCCCGTGGCCAACGTGACCCTGCCCGTGGCCTTGCAGACCATCCCCAACGTCATCCTGCGGCAGAAACAGAATCTCGGGCGCACGCGTTCGCTGGGCCTTGAGCTGGACGCCTCCGCGCGAATCAACGCTTCGCTGGAAGTCACCGGAGGCTATCAATTCACCGCGGCCACCGTGCGCTCGTTTCCGGCGGACCCTTCGCTGGTGGGCTTGTGGGTTGCGCAGGTGCCTCGCCAGCAATTCATGATGCAGGGGCGCTACGCCCACCGCAGCGGATTGGCCTTCAGCCTGCTGGGGCGCTATGGCGGCGGTCAATTCGAGGACGACCAGAACACGCTTTTCATGGACCCTTACTTCACGCTGAATGCGCAGGTTTCGCGGCGTATCGGGAAAGGTTTCCAGGCGTTCGTGGCGGCGGAAAATCTGCTGAACCGGCGCTACACCGTGGGAATGACGCCCGTAGCCACGCTGGGACCTCCGATTCTGGCGCGCGCGGGGCTGCGCTTCAGCTACGGGGAGCGCTAGCGGCGCGCGGCGAAGAACGATTGCAGCAGGGCGGCGCACTCTTCGGCCAGAATGCCGGGCACGGCTTCCACCTGGTGATTGAGCAGGGGGTTCGAGAGCACCGCGAAGCAGGAACGCACCGCGCCGCCGCGCGGGTCATCGCAGCCGTAGACCACGCGATCCACGCGCGCCTGAATCATCGCTCCCGCGCACATGCTGCACGGCTCGAGGGTGACGTAAAGAGTTGTTCCCATGAGGCGGTGATTGCCCAGGGCGCGGGCCGCTTCGCGCAGAGCCACGATTTCCGCGTGCGCGGTGGGGTCGCAGTCGCGGATGGTGCGGTTTCCCCCGCGCGCGATGATCTGGCCTTCCTTCACCAGCACCGCGCCAATGGGCACTTCCCCGGCCTCTCCCGCGGCGCGGGCTTCGGCCAGGGCTTCCTTCAGAAATGTGACGTCGGCGTCCATGTCGAGCCAAAAGGATACCATGCGCGCCGCAAAGAAAAGATTTCGGTATCGCGGACGAAGTGCCGAAGCGTTTGCTTGACAATTTCCGGGCGGAGAAACAAACTAGCCCTCATGCGAGAGCTCCTCGGCCGGATTTTCCAGCTCGATATCCTCAAGGGCCTTGCCGTCACCTTCCGCTACCAGCATCCCAAGAATATTGTCACCGAGCAGTATCCGCTCGAGCGGCCCATGGTGGCCGAGCGCTACCGCGGGGCGCCGCGCCTGAACAAGAATCCGGAAACCGGGGAAACCCTGTGCATCGCCTGCAATCTGTGCACGCTGGCCTGCCCGGAAAATCTGATCGTCGTGGGCTGGGAGCGCGATGACGCCACGCGCCGCAAGGTGCTCACGAACTTCACCTACGACACTTCGCGCTGCATGTTCTGCGGCCTGTGCGAGGACGCCTGCCCCACCGACTGCCTGGAACTCACCCAGGACTTCGAGATGGCCTATTACGGCCGCGAAGGCGCCATCTGGGACCGCCACCGCCTTGAAGAAGGGCCCACGCCCGCCCGCTATACCCGCTGAAGAGACGCGCATGGATATTCGCCGAGACCCGGTCACGCAATCCTGGGTAGTTACCGGTTACCGGGAAAACCTCGCGGAACCCGGCGGCGTCTGCCCTCTGTGCAGCGGCCTGGCCGACCAGCAGCCCGCCACGCTTTCCTGGCCGGAGCAGGGCCCCTGGCAGGTGCGCGTGATCCCGCACATGGACCCGATTTACCACGCTGAATCCAGCCTGGACCGCAAGGCCGAGGGAATCTACGACAAGATGGCGCGCGCCGGAGCCCACGAAATCATCGTGGAGACTCCCCAGCACGACCGGCCCATGGCCCGCTTCAGCGACGAGGAGATCGAGCGGGTCTTGTGGGCGGCCGCGCAGCGCATTGCCGAACTGAAAAAAGATCCGCGCTTCAAATACGTGACCGTCTTCAAGAATCAGGGACTGCTGGCCGGCGAAGAGTGGCCCCACGCGCATTCCCAGCTGACGGCCACGACCTTCGTGCCGCGCCGCGTCAAGTATGAGCTGCGCTCGGCCCGCCAGTGGTTTCAGCAAAAAGATCGCTGCGTCTTCTGCGACATCGTGCGCCAGGAGGAAAAGAGCGGCCAGCGCATCGTGGACGTGCAGGGCGAATACTATGCGCTCTGCCCCTACGCCTCGCGCGTGCCCTACGAAATCTGGGTGCTGCACCGCCGCCACAATCACGCCTTCGAACATCCCCGCCCCGGCTCCAAGCGCCGCAATCTCGCCGCCCTGCTGGGGCGCACTCTTCGCCGCCTGGAAAAATTCGCCCCGGCCTTCCACATGGTCATCCACACCGCGCCCAACTCCCTCAGCCGCAAGGGCGAGCTGGCCGGGTACTGGAAGACCCTGGCGGATGATTATCACTGGCACATCGAGATTCTGCCCATCGTCCAGCCCCGCGGCCTCTCCTACGGCATCAAGGAGGTTTACGTCAACGCGGTGTTGCCCGAAAAGGCCGCCGAATACCTGCGCGGACTGGACGCCAGCTCATGAACCGGCAGCGCGGAGGAGCCCTCCTGACGCTGCTGGTGATTGTTTTCCTGGTTCTTCTTTGCGCTTTGCTTTATTTCCTGCGCACTCCCATCCTGCGCCAGATGAGCGCTTCCTGGATCGTCGAGGATTCACTCGAACGCGCCGATGCCATCATCCTCCTCAGCGACGACAATTACCTGGCGCAGCGCGCCACGCGCGCTGCGGAACTCTTTCAGCGCGGCCTGGCGCCGCTGGTGGTGGCCAGCGGCAGGCAGTTGCGTCCCTACGCGGGAATCTCCGAACTGATGGAAAAGGATTTGAAGGCGCGCGGCGTGCCCAAAAACGCCATTGTGCGCTTTCCGCAGCTCTCCGACAGCACCATCGAAGAGGCCGGGCTGCTCTCCGCGCTGGCCGCCAGGCGCGGATGGAAGCGCGTGATCGTGGTGACTTCGAATTATCACACGCGCCGCGCGCGCTATATTTTCCGCCGCGTTTTTCCGGCGGGCACGGACGTGCGCGTGGCGGCATCCGCCTCCGATGAGTTCGATCCCGGAGAATGGTGGAAAAAACGGAGCGGGAGAAAGAGATTTTTCACGGAAGTGGTGGGGATGGCTGTATCGATTTGGGAATTAGCGGAGCGAAAAGATGCGCCGAGCGAGAGAATCCAGACAGGACTAGCCCGGCTAAGTCCACAACATCTGGTGTAGTTCCCCGGAGCTGCCCCCAGATTTACCCCTCGTCATTCTTCTTTACAGTACCTAAGTGCTGTACTATCTTCACGCCTCGAAGTCGCCACACCCAGCCCGATCGAAAGTTTGCGCGACTTGTTCGTGATTCCCGTTCGCACAGGTGTTTCCTGTGAGGCCAGGAAGAGCCGAAAATTCAAATAGTTGAGGGGATTTCCACATTTTTTGGAAATGCGCGCTGCGGACGAAGGGCTCTTCCGTCCCGAAAGACGCGACTCTCCCCTCCACAAGTGGATTCAACGATGAGCCTCCTGCATAAGCTCGGAATCGTTGGCGCACGAACCCTGGCCAAAGCCGTGCATCCCCGCGCCATCGGATGGGGCCACACCTACGGTCCTTCGGTTTCCCTCGATACGCCCGTGCCGGTGGAGTGCGCCGAAGTCACGCGCTATTCCATCGGACTGAAGGAATTCCTCTGGAGTCTCGATGGTTTTGCGCACGGAACGATGCTCGATATGGGCCCCGCCTCGCAGACCACCGCCAGTTTTTTCATCGAGCGCGGTTTCCGCGCTTATTCAAGCGACCTGCTGCGCGCCTGGAAGGAGTTCCGCTCCGGCGAGGAAAAACTCCAGGAAAGCGCCGTGGGCGGAACGCTCGCGCCGGCCGAGCAGACGCCGGAAAGCCGCGCGGAGCGCTTTCTCCAGCGCGCCCTGCCCTATCCGGAGAATTCCCTGGACGCCATTCTTCTCTGGGACCGCCTCGATTATCTCGAACCGGCGATGGTCGCCCCCCTGGTGGCTGCGCTCTCCGGGATGCTGGCTTCCGGCGGCGTTATCTTCGCCCTCTTCCACAGCCGCAAGCCGGGCACGTTCCGCCGCTATCGCGTGGTGGATTCGCTGACCTTGCAGATGCTTCCGGCGAACGATGCGATGCCCTTTCAGCGCATCTTCCAGAACCGCGAGATTCAGGATCTTTTCCCGCATTACCGCCGCGCGCGATCCTTCGTCAGCCGCGACCAATTGCGCGAAGTCCTCTTTATCAAATAGATTTTGCGGGACTTAAACCGCTCCCGGCGCTTCCTTCCGGCCTGTCCCTTTTTTCTCTTGCCGCGGCGGGCGCGCCGGAGTACAAGGGGCATAGAGCTCATTGAGCTCGGGAGAAGGAGCATGACTCCACCGGACTTAGAGCCGCAACAAAACTGAACACACCGCTTTTGCGGTGCGCGCCGTCGCAAAAGACCTGCCCGTTCGGCGGTCCTTTACTGACGACATAAAAAAGGAACGGGGAGCCGCAAAGCTCCCCGTTCCGCATTTCCGCGCACTCCCGCCGGGCCGGCGGCCCGCGCCTCACTCCCGCCGGTTCAATAAATCGGCCAGTTGCGCCCAGTCATCCAGCGTGCGCACCCGTACCGTCCGCAGCCTGCCGCTCTCCATCGCTTCCCCGTCCGGCTCGCCCCGCCCGCGCACAATGCGTATCCCGCGTTTGCAGATCTCCGCGATGGCTGATTCGTCCCCGCTGTCTTGCACACCCACGCTCGCCAGGTGTCCGTGAAAGGATTTGTCGTAGAGGGCGCTGATTTGCTTCACCGCGCGGGCCAGGTCGGCACCCACGGAGAGGCCCCAGAGCGGCGCGTCTTCATGAAGAGAGAGACCGCGTTCGGCCGCAGCCAGCCGGAAGCGCGCAATGTCTTCGTCGCTGGCGCCCGCAAAAAAGAAGTATTCCTCGAAATCGCCCTGGCGGACCATCTCGGCCTCGCGCACGGCCAGCCCGGTATTCTGCGCCAGTTCCCGCGGGGAGAGTGAACGCAGAGAGACCACGGAGATTCCGGCGGCTTCGCACAGGGCGTCGAGAGCCTCGCGCGCGGCCGGCTGCGGCCGGGCCACGGGCATGCACAGGAACCGGCCCATGCGCAGGCCGCCTTCGATTTTGCGATGGAAATAGTCCTCGGGGATGAAGACGGCGCTGCCCGATTCAGCAATAAACGGATGCGCATGGTCCAGCCGCCTCCGCGCATCATCCAATTGCAGGCGCGAACGCCCGGAGACCAGCACCACCGGGATGCTGCGCTCATCCAGCGCGCCAAGCAGGCTGGCCAGGCCAGGCTCCGGCTTGCCGCCCAGAGGCAGGAAGGCATCGAGCGCCAGATAGACCACGACGGAAGGCTGTTTCAAGAAGAGCTCCCTGTTGCAACATTGATTGTAACGGAAAAGGGGGGCGTACATAGGAAACGGCGGGCAGAAAGTTCTGCCCGCCGTTTGTGCCTGCCACGATGCGCGTGGCGAGGGAAGGATGCCGCTGTCAGCGCCCGGAGCTGGAGCTGCTGCTCGCCACCGGAGTCTGCTGCTGGAGATTGGCCTTGGGAATGCTCACGTAGCCGCTGATCTGGTCCTTTTCCACCTTGTTGATGACCAGTTCCTGCGGCAAGCGCGTTCCCGGGGTATAGAAAAAGAGGGGCTCGTTGGCCGCGCGGTTCTTCTTTTCGAAACGCTTGTCCCCCACGGTCAGAGCCACGCTGAAGAGACTCTTGGAGGGATTCGCGCCTTTCAGTTCCACGGTGATATTCCCCACGCGCTGGGACTTGTTCTTCCCGGTGATGGTGAACTCGACGTATTCGCGTTCGCCCAGGCGGCGCAGACTATCGATTTCATCGTGATTGCGGGCGATCAGAGTGCCCATCTCGCTGCGGGCCAGTTTCAGATCCTCGCGGGTGGCGTCCAGATCGGTGCGCACTCCAACCACGCGGGTGTCCACGCTCTTCAGATTGTCATTGGTGGCTTTGATATCGTTTTTGACCGAGCTGTCCAGCGCCGTCAGCTTCTGGGACGTCTCGTCCAGCTTCTTCGAGGACTCCTCGTGGGACGACTTCAGCTGCCCTTCGGTCAATTTCAGTTTCTTGGTGACCACCTTCAGGTCGCCCTGCAGTTCGGCGTTGGTCTTTTCCGACTGCTGCAGACGGTCCTTCAATCCAGCCACATCCTGGTCCACGCTCTGCTTCATCCCTTGAACCTGTGCGGCCACGGCTTGTTCCGTGCCGGACAGTTTCGAGGTCGCGTTCCAACCGAATGCCAGACCGCTGATCGCGACCAGCCCCAAAACCACGATCGCCGGTGTCTGCCAAGATGAACCGCTTTTCTGCTCAGTTTCCACTTTGTTCTCCTCTAACATTTGACTGTTCCTCCTCATCAATGTAGGTCTACACCCTATTGAGAGAAGAGCAAATGGGACGCCACGGGAGCGAGAAGGCACCATCCAGATAAGATATTGATAATAAATGACTTCGAATGGATGAACGAGACGGGTTTTGGTGCGGCGCAATACTAGTACATGCAAAGTTTACCCGTTTTGCGCGAATTGACGCTGCCTGTTCGCTCCAGTCAGTCCCTAAAGCAGATCGCGCGACGTCAGTTCCTTCTCCAGTTGGCTGGCGGACGCAAAGACGATGCCGGCCATTCCCAGGCGCTCGGCCGCGGCAACGTTCTCGGCAAGGTCATCAATGAAAAGAGCTTCCTGGGCCTGCGCGCGGCAAGCCCGCAGCGCTTCCTTGTAAATCAGCGGGCTGGGCTTGCAGACGCCCACGCCGCAGGAATAGATGCGCAGCGGGAAATGACCCATGACGGGGAAATTGGCTTCGAGATGCGCTACGTGCAAGGGATCCGTGTTGGAAACAACCGCCAGACGGAAGCTGCGGGCCAGTTGCTGCACAAGAGCGTCCGGGAGAATCGGTTCGGGGAGCAGTGCGCTGTTCCAGGCGGCGCGGAAAGCCTCGAAATTGAGACCAGAGCCGAAGCGCTGCCCGAATTGGCGGTGCCATTCGTGCGCGGAGAGGCGCCCTTCCTGCCAGTCGTGCCAGCGCGGATGGCTCTCGATGGCCGCCCAGACCTCCCTGGAATTCATCGTGGAGCCCGCCGCGAGGCCCGCCAGCGCGGCGGAGACGTCCACGCGGACCAGAACCCTGCCGATATCGAAGAGAATGGCGCTGGGGCGCGGCGCAGGCAATGGCTAGACGCTCCCGGAGGCGCTGGCCGCGGCGCGCGCCCGCAGATAGGCGCGCAGAAAAGAGATGAGGCCGGGCAGAATCGAGAGAAAAACGACCACGGCGATGACGTAATGGATGCGCTGGCCGATATTGGGCACCGAGCGGCCCAGGCCATAGCCGCCCAGGATCAGGCTTCCGGTCCAGATGATGCCGCCGAAAATATCGTAAATCAGGTAGCGCCGGTAGGACATGCCCGCCGCGCCGGCCACGGGGGGACAGAACGTGCGGACAATGGGCATGAAGCGGGCGAGGATGATGGTCTTGCCGCCGTGCTTTTCATAAAAGTCGTGGGCGCGCTGCAAGTGGCTGCGGCGAAAGAAGAGCGAGTTCTCCCGGCGGTAGAGCGTCTGCCCCGCCGAACGTCCGATCCAGTAGCCGATCTGGTCGCCGAGGATGGCGCAGAGGGCCGCGGGAACCAGCAGCGTCCAAAGGTCCACCTTGCCGGTAGCCGCAAACACGCCCGCGGTCACCAGCAAGGAATCGCCGGGAAGAAAGAAGCCCACGAAAAAGCCGGTTTCCACGAAGACAATGGCGCAGACCAGAAACGTTCCGCCCCACTGGATCAGGCCCTGCACATCGTAAATCGTATGAAGAAGATTCCGGATGGTTTCCAGCAAAGGACCTCTGCCCTCTTGGCGGCTTGACGGGAAGCTGTTAGGCCCGGCGCATTCGCGCGGTCAGCCGTACTCCCATACGGTAGCAGAAAACCAGGGGATTCTCCGCGCTTTCCTGCCAGTAGAGGATCAAAACGGTCATCAGCAGCAAATTCCATTCGTTCAGAAACGATTTCATTCGCGGACCTCCGCGGGCACGCAGTACCGCTCCTCGGGAATCCGCGGCGAGGAGGCCGCCGCCTGAGCCAGAAACTTGCGGATGCGCGGCAGAGCGCTCCGCGCCGCGGCGGCTCCGGCCGCAACGGCCTTATCAGCCTGGGCAAAATCGTCCCAAAGCAGCGCGGGCGCCTCCGGCCGCAGCATCAGGTCGGCCTCTTTTTCCCAACCCTCGCTATGATTCTGGTGCACGGCATGGATGGCCCGGCTCACCACATGAAACACGCTGCCCGCCTCCGCTGAGCAGGTATCCTGCGAACCCGCGAAGACTCCTACAACGTAACCGGACGACAATTCCCGCACGGCGCGCACGGGAACCGGAGAAACCAGCGAGCCGTCCGCCAGGCAGCGCGTCCCCATCTTCACCGGCCGGAACAATCCGGGGAAGGCGCAACTGGCGCGCAGCGCATCGCGCAACTCTCCCTGCCGGAAGATCACCGGTTCGCCGCTGCCGAGGTCCGTGGCCACCGCAGCCACCGGGATCATCAATTCCTCGAAGGTGTCCGCCTGCAGCATCACCTTTAGGAGAAAATCCAGTTTGCCGCTGTTGGCGCTCTCCACTCCGCGCAGCCTCCAGCAGGCCGCCTTGCGCAAACGCACTTTCTGAAACGTGGCCATGATCCGCGCCACCGGCACGCCGCTGGCATACGCCGCGCCGAAGACGGCCCCCAGCGTGGTCCCAGAGATAGCGCGCACTGGAATTTGCTGTTGCTCCAGAACCTGAAGCACGCCCAGATGCGCAAAACCGCTGGCAAACCCGCCGCCCAGGGCCAGTGACACTCCCGGCAGTCCCGCCGTCTCTCTCGCCAATGTATTCCCGTCGCGCAAACGGTCACGCCTCCCACCCTCAGAATGGTTTGCGAGGCCGGGACGGGCAATAAGAAGAAAGGGCCATAAGAGGCAGTACCGCCGTACCTTACGAAAACAGGAGGCGGAGAGATGAGCTGCGAAAACTGGCAGTACTTTAGTACTAGGAACATGCCCTGCGAGTACTATAGGTGGTTCCAGTACCCACTGACATTCTCATCCGGGGAATGGTTCACTTGCTCTGAGGGGGGCATGACATGGGCGCTGAAATGGGGGTTTCGCACGACGTGTTTGAGCAATGGCTGGGGCAGCCGGTGGTCCTGCAGGTTTCACTTGGCGAATATAGCGTACCGATCCAGGGGCGCATTCTGAGCGCCACCGGGGATTTGCTGCGGGTGACCGTGGACGGCGATTGGGATATGGAAGTGCCCAAGAGCAGCGTCCTCGCCGTGGAAGAATCGCCGTGCGCCGCGCTGGTGATGTAGGGGGAACGATGAACAGCAACGACAGGAAGTATGTGGATCAGCACCGGGCTGCGGCCCTGCTGCGCCTGGCGGAAAAAGACCTTTCGCGGCTCTCCGGCCAAGCCGGGCTCGGCCGCAGGGAAGAAAACGCCGCGGGCTCCCGGGTCTATTACAGCTACGACGACCTGCGCAGAATCTGCCAATTGACCTTCCGCCGCATAGCCTAGCGCGGGCGAAAATTCCCTCCGCGCGCGCTTCCCTTGCGCGCGAATCTCCGGTGACTCTCTGCCTGGTTTTTATCCCGGCCAGACGCCCGCGGTAAACGTTTTCAAGATGCGGTAGCCAAGGGACTCGTAGAGCCGGGCGGCCTGCTCGTTGGAAGACGTGACCGTGAGCGTGGCTTCATGGAATTTCATGGCGCACAGCGACTGGATGGAGGTCTGCATCAGGCAGCGGCCCAGACCCTGCCCCTGATGCCCCGGGAGCACGCAGATCTGCGTGGTGTGGCCCACTCCGGGAGCAACTTCGGAATTGAGCACCACGCCCAGCAACTCTTCGCTGTCTTCCTTCCGCAGAACGAAAGAGGCGCGCGGGAGAAATTGCCCGCAGCCGGGAAGCAGAATAATGTTTTTCAGGAAGCGCAGAGCGCCGCTGTGCGAGCGGTACTGGTCGTTGATCTCTCCGTCCACGTGCGCGGCGTAGGCCTGGTGGATCAGGCGCGCGCAGGGCTCCAGGAAGCGGTCGTTCCAGCGCTCGGGAACACAGGCTCCGCGCACGGGCGCGGCGTTCCGGGCGGAGCACCCGTCCAGATTCAGGAGCATGAACTGGCGGCGGTAGAGATGGAAGTGCTGGCTGCGTAAAGTGCGCTCGACCGGCCCGCCGAAAGGCATCAATTGCGTTTCGATGCGCAGCAAATGGGGAATCGAGCGCATGGAGTGCAGAACTTCCTCGAGCAGCCGCTGTCCGATTTCCTCCTGGGGATAGCGCGGAGAAACGAACAGGCCGCCTACCAGGCCTTTTTGCTCCTCCACCACATAGAAGGAATAGCCCGCCAGCTCGCCGTTTTCAAACGCCGCGCAGCCCGCCAGGGCCCGGGCATCCAGAAAACGTTTGATCAGGTCCACCGCCGTGCCGTAGTCCCAATGCAATTTCTCGCGCCAGTGCCGCGCTTCTTCTCGCAGAAGCCCGTCGATCTGCACGGGAGTGACCTGCCGCAAATCCAGGATGCGCATGGTCATGGCTGGAGGGGGCGCCGCCGTGCCCGCCGGCAAGTATCATAGCCCATTCCGGCTCCGTTTACCGGCGGGCACGGCCGGCGCAACTGCGCGGAGACTCTCCGTAAAGTTGTGCTACCATTCCATTTGAACCTACGGGGCGGCACTCGGCGTACGGCGGGAACGGGGCGCCAGAGGGGAAGTTTGGGCAAGCGAAGCAGCGCCCGAATGTGATGGATATTCTTTCGGAACTTCTTTACCCGACACGCTGGTACATGAAGATCATCACCACGATTCTCGTGGTGTCCGTTTTCACGGTGCTGGCCACCGGCTCCATCGCCGGCTTCCTGATCTACCGCATCGTCAAGCCGCAACGCACCAGTTCCGAAATCAATATGGCCAGCTTCCCGGGCCGCCCGGACACGCTGGAATTCAATGTGCCGGGACTGGGCAAGCGCGAGGGCTGGTTCTTCCCCGGCTTGCGCGGAGCGCCGACCATTATTCTCTGCCACGGGTATCAATCGAGCCGCGGCGAACTGCTGATGCTGCTCTCGACGCTCCAGGACCACCAGTACAACGTATTTGTTTTTGATTTTGCGGCCCACGGCAAGAGCGCCGGCATTACCTCCCTGGGCTTCCACGAAGCCGGCGAAGTGCGCGCCGCCGTGGCCGCCCTGGCCCAGCGCAATGACGTGGACCCCGGGCGCTTCGGACTGTGGGGCTATAACATGGGCGCCTATGCCGCGCTGCGCGTGGCCCTGGATGACCGCCGCATTCGCACTCTCGTTCTCGATTCCGTCTACGACCGCCCCGATCAGATGCTCACCCTGCAAATTCAGAAGACCGGGCTGGGGGGCTTCCCGCTGATGGTGCGCAGCGCCCGCTTCATGTTTCGATGGCTGAATCTTGACAGCAGCAATGCGCAGCCCCTTTCCAAACAGCTTTCCCGGCTGGCTGGGGTTCCCAAGCTTTTCATTCAGGCCGTGGATGAGCCCGAACTGGCCCGCGCCACGCGGGATCTTTTTCTGGCGGCGCCGGAGCCCCGCGACCAGGCCATCATTCCCCGCGGCAACTTCGCCGGAATGGGCGACGAGGACAAGCGCGATTACGAAAACCGCGTGGTCAGCTATTTTCTGCTGCGCCTGCCGGTAACCGCCCCGCTGGAGCCCGCGCCCATCACGGCACCCGCGGCGCGCTAGGCGCGGCTTTCGTCCCGCGCCGCCGCAAATATTCGAGCCATGGGCGACAGCTGGAATCCCGAAATCTACCACCGCTTCAAGAACGAGCGCAGCCAGCCGTTTTACGATCTCTGCGCCATGGTCGAGGCGCGCCCGGGCATGCGCGCCGCCGATCTCGGCTGCGGACCCGGGGACATGACCGTGCGCCTGCACGAGCAATTGGCCGCGCGCGAAACCATCGGGCTCGATTCTTCACCGAATATGCTGGCGCAGGCGCGCCCCCGAGCGGGCCAGGGTCTGCGCTTCCTGCAGGGCCGCATCGAGGAGTTCCCGCTCGAAGGCCGCTTCGATTTGATTTTTTCCAACGCCGCGCTGCAATGGCTGGAGCATCACGAAGCGCTATTCGAACAGTTCGCCGCGCGGCTGGCTCCCGGCGGACAGCTCGCCGTGCAGGTGCCTTACAACGAGGAGAGCGGATTCCATCGCGCCGCGCGCGATGCCGCCGCGGAATTCCGCGAGCCGCTGCAGGGCTACGTGCGGCACCTGACTGCGCTCCGCCCGGAAGGATACGCGCAACTGCTCTATGGCCTGGGATTCAGCGAACAGAAGGTCCTGCTGCGGATTTATCCGCATGTGGTGGAATCGCTCGATGCGGTGGTGGAGTTCTACCGCGGCTCGCTGCTGACGGCCTACGAAGCGCGCCTGGACGCGCCGGCCTACGAGCGCTTCGTCGCGCGCTACCGCGAAATCCTGCACGAACGCTATCGGGATTCGCGGCCTTTCTTCTTTCCCTTCCCGCGCATCCTGCTGTGGGGGAAAATGCCGGGCGAAGAAAAACGGTAGTCCTCCGCCAGCCGCCGCTCTATTTCTTTTCCGCCGGCGCGATCCGTACCAGCTGAGCTTTTTCGGAAAGCGAATCGATCTCCACGCAGTGGATTCCCAGGCGGAGCAGGGTTTCCAAACCTTCTCTTGAAACAAACACATAAGCCGGTTCGCGGCTGGCCGGGTCGTATTCAGACAGTTCGACGCGCAGATAATAATTGAGCCCATAGAGCCAGGCGCGATTCAGCTTGAACGCGGCGGCATGTGCATCGGGGCCGCCGCGCGCGGTAAGCGCCTGCGCGGCGTGGCGGGCCGAAAGCGTCCAGTCCAGCCGGGGCAGCACCCGGCGGCTGGTCAATGCAACGCAGAGAACCGCGCCGCCCATGCCGGCGAGAAGCAAAGCCACGGGACGCCGCGTAAACGTGAAGAAGCCAACCATCCCCAGAAGGAAAAAAAGAAACACAGCGCAGCCGATGGCGATGCTTCCGGAATTTTCGGGATACAGATAATAAAGCGCCAGGGCCAGGGCCGCGGCGGCGCCAAAGACCGGAGCCAGGATCGCGCCGAGCATGCGGTAGCGCGAGCGGCGCTCCTCCGCGCTCAAAAGCCCCGCCAGATAAACAGCGCCGAGGGCCGCGGCGGGAGGAATCGCCGGAAGAATGTATCCCGGGAGCTTTGATTTGGAGAGGGTGAAGAAGAAGAGAGGAAACAGAGTCCAGGTGGAAAGAAAAACGATGGAGGGAGAGAGGGACTCCTTGCCGAGGAGCTTGCGAATGAGCGATGCACCGGAGGCAAAGGAAAGTACCGCCCAGGGAAGCATGGCGATAAAGAAAATGGGCGCGTAATACCAGAACGGCTGCTGGTGCTGAAATTCAGGCGTGAGGAAGCGCTTGAAATTATGCTCGATGATGAAGACGCGGAAGAAATCGGGATTGCGCCGCGCGCAGAGGAGATACCAGGGCAAGGCCGTGGCGAAAAATGCAGCCAGCGCCACCGGATGAAAGAGCCGGAAGGCGTCCCGCCAGCGCTTGGTAAAAACGGCCCAGAAGAAGACCGCGCCGCCGGAGAGAATCATGGCCGCGGGCCCCTTGGCCAGCACGGCGGCGCCAAGAAAGAAACCGAAAGCGAGCAGCGCCACCCAGCCCTCTGCTTTGGAAAATTCCCTTCCGGCCGCGGCTTGCCCGCCCGCCCCGGCATCGAGCCGCAGCGCCACCGCCGCGGCCACCATGGCGATCGCCAGCATGGCGCTGAAGGGCATGTCCGTGGCGGCGGCGTGGGAGAAACCGATCATGCCCGCGCTCGATGGTAACAGGAGTAGCAGCCAGCGCGCGGTCACCGCCCCATAGAGCCGCCAGGCCAGCCAGGCCAGCGCCAGCGTGGCCAGCAGCGCGGAAATCGCGGAAGGCAGCCGCGCGGCGGCGCCGCTCACGCCGAAGATTTTGAAGCTGACCGCCGCGACCCAGTAGTACAGCGGCGGCTTCTCGAACCACGGCCTTCCGTAGAGCCGCGGCGTGACCCAGTCGCCTGTCTTGGCCATATCCCGCGCAATCCAGGCGTAGCGCGGCTCGTCCGGCCCGGTGAGGCCGATGGCGCCCAGGCTGCTGAAATAGCAGACGTAGAGCGTGGCGGCGATGAGCGCGGCCCAGGCCAGCGCCCGCGCGCGCGCGCCGAAATTCGCGGCTTGGCTACTCTTCGTCGTGGCCGACCTCGCGCGCCAGCTTCTCGATGGAGGAAAAATCCTCGAGCGTGGTGGTGTCGCCGCTGACGCTGCCCTTGTGAGCCAGCTCGCGCAGCAGCCGCCGCATGATTTTGCCGCTGCGGGTCTTGGGCAGCAGGTCGGCGAAGCGCACTTCGGCGGGCCGGGCGATCGTGCCGATCACGCTGGCGACGTGATCGCTGATCTGCGCGCACAGTTGCTCGTTCGCGGCAAATCCCGTGCGCAGCGTGCAGAACACCACGATGGCCTCGCCCTTGATCTCGTCGGGACGGGCGACCACAGCCGCTTCGGCCACGGCCGCATGGCTCACCAGCGCGCTTTCGATTTCCATCGAGCTAAGGCGGTGCCCGGCGACCTTGATGACGTCGTCCACGCGGCCCAGCACCCAGATGTAGCCGTCCTGGTCGCACTGCGCGGCGTCACCGGTGAAATATTTTCCGGGGATGCGGCTCCAATACTCGCGCTTATATCGTTCGTCATCGCCGTAAATCGTGCGCATCATCGAAGGCCACGGGCGCTCGATCACCAGATAGCCGGTTTCGCCGGGAGGGACTTCGCTGCCGTCCATGCGCAGCACGCGCGCGGCAATGCCCGGCAGCGGCAGCGTGGCCGAGCCGGCCTTCGCGGGCGTGGCGCCGGGCAGCGGCGAGATCAGGATCGAGCCTGTCTCCGTCTGCCACCACGTATCCACGATGGGACAGCGGCCCTTGCCGACAATCGCGTGATACCACTTCCACGCCGCGGGATTGATGGGTTCGCCCACGGTGCCCAGCAGGCGCAGGCTGGAGAGGTCGTGCTTCTCCAACAATTCCCTGCCCCAGGACATGAACGCGCGCACGGCCGTGGCCGAGCTGTAAAAAATGCTGACCTTGTAGCGGTCCACGATCTGCCAGAAGCGGTCCTTCACCGGAAAATCCGGCGCGCCTTCGTACATCACCAGCGTTGCGCCGCAGGCCAGCGGCCCGTACACGATGTAGCTGTGCCCGGTCACCCATCCGATGTCCGCGGTGCACCAGTAGACATCATCCTCGCGCAGGTCGAAGACCAGCCGCGTGGACCACATGGTCTGCAAGAGATAGCCCGCCGAAGTGTGCAGCACGCCCTTGGGCTTGCCCGTGGTGCCGCTGGTGTAAAGGACAAAGAGCGGATGCTCCGCAGGAAAGGCCTCGGCGGGAGCGAGCGACGATGCGGCGTCCACGAGTTCGTGCCACCAGACGTCGCGCCCTTCGTGCCATTTGATTTTTTCGCCGGTGCGCCGCACCACCAGCACCTTTTCCACCTGCGGGCATTTCTCCACCGCCGCGTCCGCCGTGTCCTTCAGCGGAATGATGCGCCCGCGGCGGTAGCCGCCGTCGGCGGTGATCAGCACGCGGGATTTGGCGTCCAGCATGCGGTCGGAAAGCGCGGGAGCGCTGAACCCGCCGAAGACCACCGAGTGCATGGCGCCGATGCGCGCGCAGGCCAGCATGGCCACGGCCAGTTCCGGAATCAGCGGCAAGTAGATGGTCACGCAGTCGCCGGACTTCACTCCCAGCTTCTTCAGCGCGTTGGCGCAGCGGCAGGTTTTTTCGTACAAGTCCGTGTAGCTGAGCGTGACCCGCTGGCCGTCCTCGGCTTCCCAGTGCATGGCCGTGCGCTGCGGGTGCAATTGCATGTGGCGGTCCAGGCAGTTGTAGCTGACGTTCAGCGTGCCGTCGTGGAACCAGCGGGCGTGCGGGGGATTCCACACCAGCGTCTGCGTCGGCGCCTTGAACCAGTGCAGCAACTGCGCCTGCTCGCTCCAGAATCCCTCGGGGTCGTCGCTGGCCCGCTGATACAGTTTGCGGTAGTCCGCCAGCGAACCCACGCGCGCGCGGCGGGAAAAGTCCTCGGGGGGCGGCACGGCTTTTTCTTCGAGGATGTGCGGGTCAAACTCGGCCATGAGGCCTCCAAGAGGTTTAAGCTGTGTGCCAAGACTGCACAATAAGGTACGCAGGCCGCGCGTTGCGGTCAAGTCCTTGCAAAGAAGGAGGATAATATTCCTGGCGCTGGGCGGGAACTTTTTCCTCCCCCACGGGTAAGTAACTAGTGAGCGCAACGGACCGTCTCAATGGGAACGATGCCAAGGGCACAGAATCCACCGGAAGACGATCTGCTGCGGCGCGCGGCGCGCGGCGAAGAAGCCGCCTTTGTGCAAATCTACCGCGCGCACCAGGCCACGCTCTACCGCTTCGCCCTGCGCATGACCGGCAGCGCGTGGAATGCCGAGGAAATCGTGCAGGAATCTTTCATGGCGCTATTGCGCAACGCGGAACGCTACGACGCCTCGCGCGGGGAGCTTGGAGCGTTTCTCTTCGGCATGGCCCGCAACTTCGTGCGCAAGCGCACCGCGCGCCGTCCCGCCGAGCTGCCCTTCGCGGACGACGGCGAACTGCCCCACGGAACCAGCGCGGCGGCGCATGCCGGAGCGCGCGGCCCGGCCAATCCCGCCGAGCTGGCTGAGCAAACCCAGCGCATCGAGCAGGTGCGCCGCGCCGTGCTGGAACTGCCCGAGGAGTTCCGCGAAGCCGTGGCGCTGTGCGACCTCGAAGAGATGAGTTACGAGGAAGCGGCCAGACTTTTGGACTGCCCCATCGGGACCATCCGCTCGCGGCTGCACCGCGGGCGCACCCTGCTGGCGGCGCAACTGGAGATTCTGCGCGAGCGGCCGCGCAAGGCGGTGAGCCGATGAAGGGAAACGAGGAAGCCATGAGCTGCGAAGAGCTGCAGAAGCTGGCCATGAACGGCAAACAGCCCGGCGGCGCGGCCAGCGACGCCGAACACGCCGCCTGGGAAGCGCATCTGGAGCACTGCGCCAACTGCGCCGCCTATCAGAACACGCAACTCGAATTGCGCGCCCGCCTGCGCGAACTGGCCGCGGGAACCGCCGCCGAGCAGACGCCCTGGCGCATCGAAGCGCTCCTGCGCCGCGAAGTCGCCGCGCTCGGCCCGCGCAAGGAATCGCCATGGAACCGCCGCGGACTGGCCCTGGCCGTCCTCGCGGCCGCCGCCGTATTGGTCGCGGCAGCCGTGCTGCGGCAATCGTCGCCCTACGTTGCTCCGGTGGCCGGCGTGCAGCCCCCTCCAGCCATCGCGGCACCACCCGAAATTTCCGATTCCGCCGAAGCGGCCGCGGAAAACGCCACCGCCGCCGGCGACTTCGTCCTGCTTCCCGGCGGCATTCCCGACGCCGGCGATGATTCCGCCATCCTGCGGGTGCGCCTGCAGCGCGGCGAACTGGCCTCGATGGGCTTGACGGTAAACGAAGAGGCTTCCGCCGAGTGGGTGATGGTGGACCTGCTGGTCGGCCCGGACGGCCAGCCGCAGGCCGTGCGCCTGCTGCGATAAGTGCGGCGCGAGTTTTGCTGAAAGAAATAAGTCAGCGCATCAGGAGAGAAGAGGAGGAATCACAAAAATGCCACACAAGAACTGGCTGTCCCTGTTATTTGCCGCGGTGCTGGTGACCGCTGCCGCCGGCACTACCGCCGCGCAGCTGCCGCCACCGCCGGACCGCGGGCAGAATGCGCCCGGAAACGAAGGCGGATCCATGCAGGGCCGCCCGATGGAGGGCGACGAAGAGGGCCCGATGTCCGGCCCGCGCATGGAAGACGGAATGCCCGGCGAAGCGATGGAAGTGCTCGGCTTCGGCGAAGCTCCCGGCGAAGGCGTCGTGAAGAGCGCTCCCTACTCCGCCAAGGCGCTGACCGAGAAAACGCACGTACTCGGCGACGGAAACCGCATTCACAGGACCACCGAAGCGGCCGTCTACCGCGACGGCGAGGGCCGCTTCCGCCGCGAATTCACTCTGCCCGCCGGCGGTCCGATGAACGACTCCGGCAAGCCTCGCTCCCTGATCGTCATCCGCGATCCCGAAGCCGGAACCGGTTTCCTGCTCGTTCCCGAGCGCAAGATCGCCCGCAAGCTGCCCGCGCGAATGCAGGGGCGAGGCGCGGAAAACAGAGAACGATTCCAGGAGATGCGCAAGAAGATGGAAGCTTCCGGCGAGGTCAAGAGCGAATCGCTGGGAACGAAAACCATTAACGGAGTCGCCGCCGAGGGCAAGCGCATCACCCGCGTGATTCCCGCCGGGAAAATCGGCAATGAAAAAACCATCGAGATCACCAACGAAGTCTGGTACTCGAAGGAACTGCATGCCGTGGTGCTGCTCAAGCGCAACGACCCGCGCAACGGCTCCACCACCTATCAACTCACGGACATCCAGCGCAAGGAACCCGACCCCAAGCTCTTCCAGGTGCCTTCCGACTACAAAATCAGAGAAGGCATGGACGGACGCCGGGGCCGGTTCGGCGGACGCGGACAACGTGGCGGGATGGGAGGCCGGCGCGGTCCGCGGGGAGGCGGCCAACAACAGCCGCCGGACCAGGACTACTAACCAGCAACGCGAAGAGCTTCTCTCCTGAAGACGGCAGCGCCCTTTCCGCACTTACCCTGTTCATGCGGAAAGGGCGTTCCTGTTTTCATGGAAATAAAAAGGCAGGCTTGGCGCTAGCGCAGCGCGCGGTCCAGCAGTTCCACAACGTGCAGCACTTCCTGCCCCGTGCCGTGAATTTCCGCTCCCGCGCGCAATTGCAGCAGGCAGCCGGGATTGGCCGTGACGATCACCTGGGTCTTGGTTTTGGCCGCGTACTGCATCTTTTCCGCCAGCAGTTCCAGCGACGCTTGCGTCTGCGTCACGTTATAAACCCCCGCCGAGCCGCAGCAGATTTCCCCGTAGGGCAATTCCACGAATTCCACGCCGGGAATGGCCCGCAGCAGTTCGCGCGGCGCGTCCTTCACCTTCTGTCCATGCAGCAGGTGGCAGGAATCCTGATAGGTGACGCGCAGCGGCATCGTTTTCAAGGGCGCGGCCAGGCCCAGTCCGGCCAGAAATTCGGTGACGTCGCGCATCTTCTTGCGGAAAGCCAGAGCCTGCGCGTGTTCCGGCTCCTCTTCCTTGAAAAGATTCTCATACTCCTTGAGCGTCGAGCCGCAGCCCGCGGCGTTGGTCACCACCGCGTCAAACTCACCGGCGGCGAACACGGCCAGATTTTTCCTCGCCAGATCGCGCGCCACTTCGCGGACTCCCGCATGCGCCGGCAAGGCCCCGCAGCAGAGCTGCCCTTCCGGAACCACCACTTCGCAGCCGTTGGCCGTGAGCACGCGAATCGTGGCTTCATTCAACCGCGCAAACGTAACCTGAGCGACGCAGCCGGCAAACAGGGCCACGCGCGAGCGGCGCGCGCCCTGCGCGGGAAAGACTTTTCCCAACTGCTCAAAGAAAAACCGATCATCGATGCGCGGCAGCAGCTTTTCCCGACCCGCCTGCCCCAGCAGCCACAGGACCCCGCTCTTGCGCGCCAGCCACTGCAACCCGCTGCGCTGGTAAAGCCACAGCAGACGCGCCACCGCCGCAATGCGTCCGGGAAACGGCAGCAGTCGCTTGTAGACCAGATCGCGCGCGATGCGCGTGGCCAGCGGGCGGCGGTATTCCACCTCGATGCGCGCGCGCGCATGCTCCACCAGCGCGCCGTAGCCCACGCCCGCGGGGCAGGCCGTCTCGCACGCCCGGCACACCAGGCACTGGTCAATGTGCTTCACGAAAACGTCGCCGGCTTCGATCTTTCCCTGATCCACCAAAATCATCTGCCGGATGCGCCCGCGCGGCGAATCCGCCTCCAGCTTCCACAAGCGGTAGGTCGGGCAATGGTTCAGGCACAGCCCGCAGTGCGTGCACAGCGCGTAGTCCTCATAGCGCGGAATTCTTCCCGAAATTTGCACTGTTTTTTCTTGCGGGTCCATGCGGCTCAGAGTCCTCCGGCGAAGCGCCCGGGCGCGAACAGTCCCGCGGGGTCAAATGCGTTTTTTACGCGGCGCATCAGGGCCAACTCCGCGCGCGCCGGTCCCCACACGGAGACTTTTTTCTTCAGCGCCAGCGGACACCATGGAATCGTGGCATGTCCTCCGGCCGCGGCCGCGATTTCGAAAACGGTTTCCGCCGCCTGCGCCAGCCGCGCCAGCGCCTCTTCATCGGCGCGCTCCGGCAGCAGCGCAAAATAAACGGTTCCGCCGCCGCGCGCGAGAATCGCGCTTTCCAGTGACATTTTTGCCGCCGCCACGCGCAGCGTTCCGAATATTTCTGCAAATTTTCCCGGCAGCACGCTCACCTTGCACACCGCCGCGGCGGGCGAAGCCGCAAGCAGCAGCGGAATCGCCTCGCGCAAGCGCGCCCGCAGAACCGGCCAGCCGGCATCATCAAGCACGCGCCCCTCCGCGGCTCCCGCCGCTTCCGCCAACCGCGCCAGGTCGCGCTGGTAACGCGCCACCACCGTCTCCGTCCCTTCGAAGCCCGCCAGAACGTGCCACAAGCCGCCATCCATCGGCGCATCCGGCGCGGAAATTCTACGCGCCGCTTCCGGGCTGATGATTTCCAGCGACGCCGGAGTCAGCGGCGAAGCCGCAATGCGCTTGCGCAGATCAATCGCGCCGCCCGCCTGCGCAAACGAAGCCAGGAATGCCCTGCGCGATTGCGGCAGGGGAAATGTGCGGAAGTTCACGCGCGTCAGCGCCACGAGCGTCCCCAGCGAGCCCACGGCCAGCTTGTGCAGGTCATACCCGGTGACGTTCTTCACCACGCGACCGCCGCTTTTGGCCTGCGCCCCCGCGGCGGTGACAAACTCCGCGCCAATGATGAAATCGCGCGTCGTCCCGTAGAACTGGCGCAGCGGCGAATCCACCCCCGAGGCCACCGTCCCGCCCACGGTCGCGCGCTCCCACCACGGCGCTTCCAGCGGAACAAATTGATTGTGTCCGGCCAGCAGTTCCGCCAGCCGCGCCACGCCCATCCCCGCATCCACGCTGAGCGTCAGGTCGCCCGGATCGTAGTGCGCAATCTGGTCGAGCCGCGTCAGGTCCAGCGCCACATCGTAACGCTCGGGCGGCTGCCCCAGGCCCAGCTTGCTGCACCCGCCCACGGGAATCACCGCCAACTTTTCCGCCGCCGCAAAGCGCACGATTTCCGCCGCCTGCCCGGCCGATTCCGGGCGCACAGCCGCTCCGGGGACGATGGCATCCACGGCATAGAGCTGTAATTTGTCCGGATGAAAAACAATATTCGCGGCGCCGGCCAGCGCTTCGAGACGGGCCATCAACGCTGAGGATAGGTTCGTGGTCATCTCGATGCCGCACCTTCGCCATGCCCCGATTCCATCGAAGCCGCCTGCTTCTCCAACTTGCCCTTGATGCGAATCTCTCCGCAGCCTTTCCCCGTGGGAAAAATCTTCCCTGGATTGAGCGTTCCTTCCGGATTGAAGGCGTCGCGCACGCGGCCCATCAGTTCCAGATCCGCCGGCGAATACACCAGCGACATCAACTCGTTTTTTTCCATCCCCACGCCGTGCTCGCCGGTCAGCGTGCCGCCCAGCTCGACGCAGTAGCGCAGGATATCGCCCGCGGTGCGCACGGCGCGTTCGAACTGATCTCCGTCGCGGGGATCGAACAGAATAAGCGGGTGCAGATTGCCGTCGCCCGCATGAAAAATATTTCCAATTCGAAAACCGTTTTCGCGGCCCAGCTCCTCGATGCGCCGCATGGCCAGCGGCAGCTTCGAACGCGGAATGACACCATCCAGCACATAGCTGCTGGGCGCCAGCCGCCCCATCGCGCCAAACGCCGTCTTGCGCCCGCGCCAGAGGTCTTCGCTCTCCCGCGCATTGCGCGCCACGCGCACCTCTCGCGCCCCGTGCGCCCGGCAGACTTCCGTCACCGCCTGGGCCTGTTCCGCCGCCGCTTCCGCCAGCCCTTCCACCTCGATCAGCAGGATGGCCCCGCAGTCCCGCGGAAATCCCGCCTGCAGGTAATCCTCGATGCGCGCCAGCGTCCATCCATCCATCATTTCGCACGCCGCGGGAATAATGGCCCGCGCGGTGATGTCCACGACCGCGTCCGTGGCCTCGGCCACGCTTTCGAAAACCGCCAGCAGCGTTTTCACCGCTTCGGCCTTGCGCGACAGCTTTACGCTGATCTCCGTCACCAGCACCATCGTGCCTTCGCTGCCCACCAGCAATCCGCACAGGTCGTAGCCCAGCGCGTCGCTGGTCATTCCGCCTACGCGCACGATCTCCCCGTCGGTCAGCACCACTTCCAGGCCGGTCACGTGATTGGCCGTCACGCCATAGGCCAGCGTGTGCGGCCCGCCGGAATTTTCCGAGACGTTTCCTCCGATGGTACAGGCCTTCTGGCTCGACGGGTCCGGCGCATAGTACAGCCCGGCGTGCTCGACCGCGCGGGTCAGGTCCGTATTCACCACCCCCGGCTGCACCACCGCGCGCTGATTTTCGTAATCCACATCCAGAATCCGGTTCATCCGCGCAAATACGACCATCACGCCGCCCGCCCGCGGGAGCGCCCCTCCGGAGAGCCCCGTTCCCGCGCCGCGCCCCACGATCGGCGCTCCGTGCTTCTTCGCCAGGCGCACGACTTTCGAAACCTCCTGCGTGGTCCGCGGAAAGACCACCACCTCCGGCCGCCCGATCTCCACCGACCCGTCGTACTCATAGAGCAGCAGGTCTTCCAGCCGGGACAACACCGCGTTCGCTCCGAGAAGCGCTTCCAGTTCGTGAATGAGCTTGGCTATCATGAGTCCCTGCGCCGCGGCGCTCCTGCCACTATAGTGAGTCCCGCTCCCCTCGCGCAACAGCGCATCGCTTCGCGCGTGCGCCTCCGCTCCGCCTCAATTTATAACTCCGTTGACATCCGCGCCGCTTCCGGTAAACTTCTCCTTCCGGCGTTTTTGCCGGAAAACCGCAGTCTCATGAAGAGTGGCTGAGGGCAACGGGCCCGGCGAAGCCACGACAACCGGATCAGGGAGGACATCCTGATCGTCCGGTGTCAATTCCCGCCCGCTTTTCGGGGCACATGAGAATCCGTGGTAGCTGTTGCGCCTCATCCGCCAATCCCGGTTGAGGCGATTTTTTTTCGCGGGGCCCGGCCAAATCCAAGGAGCAGTCACACATGGCCTCGCGCATCTATTTCGACCACTCGGCAACCACTCCCCTCGACCCCCGCGTCTTTTCCGCCATGGCCCCGCACCTCAGCGGCGCCGGCGGCAATCCCTCCAGCCCGCACCACGAAGGCCGCCGGGCGCGCCAGGCCGTGGAAATCGCCCGCGCTCAGGTGGCCGAACTTGTTGGCGCCGACCCTGCCGAAATTCTCTTCACCGCCAGCGGCACCGAGGCCGACAACCTCGCCCTCCTCGGCGCTCTCCGCGCGCGCCATCTCTCCGAGAGCCACATCATCACCACCACCATCGAGCATCCCGCCGTCCTGGAAACCTGCCGCACGCTCGAACGCCGCGGCGCTGCTCTCACTCTCCTGCCGGTGGACAGCCACGCCCGCGTCGATCCCGCAGCCTTGTGCGCCGCCGTTCGCCCGGAAACGCGCCTGGTCTCCATCATGGCCGCCAACAATCTCGTCGGCACTCTTCAGCCCCTCGCCGAACTCGCCACCATCACCAAGGCCCAGGGCGCATTGTTTCACACCGACGCCGTGCAAGCCGCCGGCAAAATTCCCCTCAACGTGAAAGACCTTCCCGCCGACTTCGTCTCGGTCTCCGCCCACAAACTTCACGGCCCGCAAGGCATTGGCGCGCTCTACGTCCGCGGCGGCGTGCCCCTCGATCCCATTCTCTTTGGAGGAGGCCAGGAACGCGGCCTTCGCCCGGCCACGGAAAACGTCGCCGGAATCGTGGGCTTCGGAGTGGCCGCCGCTCTCGCCGCCGCCGAAATTCACTCCGAAGCCACGCGCCTCTCCGCCCTGCGCGAGCGCATTCTGGCGGGCCTCCGCGCGCGCCTCCCGCAGGTCACTCTCCTCGGCCACCCCGTCGAGCGTCTCCCCGGCCACCTCTGCTTCGGCTTTCCCGGCCACGAAGGCGATATGCCCGCACTGGTTCTCGCCCTTGATGAAGCCGGCGTCGCCGTCTCCTCCAGCAGCGCTTGTAGCACCGCCAAAGCCGGCACTTCCGCCCCCGTGCTTCAGGCCATGGGTTTGAGCGCCGATCGCGCGCGCGGCTTTCTCCGCGTCACGCTCGGCCGTTTTAATACGGAACGCGACGCCGACCGCTTCCTCGAAATACTGCCGCAGGCCGTCTCCTCATTGCCCCTCACGGGCCAGGAGAAAACCTTTTCCACGACGCCGGGCTGAGCTTTTTTCCTGATTCTCTTGGGAACTTCTCCCCGGCGCCTCTCGTATCTATTCCCAGACGCCCAAGGAGGCGCTCGCCATGAACAAACTCCCCCGGACCCTCGCCGCAATCGCCGGCGCATCTCTCGGGCTTCTCGCCGTCAGCGCCCTGGCGCAATCGGCCAAGCAGCCGCCCGCGCCGCAGCAGCAGCAGTCGGCGCCAGCGCCCGCGCCCGCTCCCGCCGTCAAAGGCGACCGCTGGCTGCACATCCGCGTGGACGGCTCCGGCCCCAAGAACGAGATGGTGCGCGTCAACCTGCCCATCGAGCTGGCCATCAAGGTTCTGCCCGCCATTCACAACGAGCATCTCAACAACGGCAAGGTCAAGCTCAGCGCGGAGAAAATGCATGATGCCGACCTCCACGCCATTCTCGACGCCGTGCGCACCTCCAAGGACGGCGAATTCGTCACCGTGCAGAGCAACGAGGATGACGTGCGCGTGGCCAAGCAGGGCGGCACGCTGCTGATCCGCGTGCGCGAAAAGAAAGCCGATAAAAGGGAAGCCACCCACGTGGAAGTGCGCGTGCCCATGAAGGTCGTCGACGCCCTGCTCTCCGCCGGCCACGATGAACTGGACGTCGCCGCCGCGCTCAACGTCCTCGCCGCTCAGGGCGATACCGAACTGGTCACCGTCAAGGACGGCGAACAGACCGTGCGCATCTGGCTCGATGGAAAGAATTCCTCCGAAGAATTATAGAAACTGGCGAAAAGGAAGACTCCATGATCCTCGCTAAAATCGCTCTCGGAATCGGCGGCACCGTCGTTCTTGCCGGCGCTTATGCCTTCCACGAAGGGGCCCTGCGCGTCTCCGTGCAGGAGCACCGCCCGGACGGCGCGCACTTCACCCTTTTCCTTCCCGCCGCTATTGTTCCTCTGGCCGTCCATGCCATACCCCGGCAGAAATTGGAAGAAGCTTTCCGCGGAGACGCTCATGCCCTGCCGCTTCTGCGCGCGCTCACGAAGGAGCTGAAAAACTATCCCGATTCGGATTTTGTCGAGGTCCGCGACGGAGACGAACACGTTCGCGTGCGCACCCGCGGCGGCAAGCTGCAGATTGACGTGGAATCCCCGCGGGAGACCGTCCACGTGGCCTGCCCGCTGGTGATGATTGAGGACTTGGCCGGGCAGCTCGAAGCCCGCGGCCCCGAGGCTTAACAGGTTGCGGAAAAAGTGAAACTTGTCATTCTGAGTCCCGGAGCTTTCTACCGGGACGAAGAATCTCAACTTCGCGTGCCGCAGACACTTACCGTCGAGATGCTTCGGCGAACCTCATCGGTTCGCCTCAGCATGACACCCGTAATGGAGTTTTTCCGCAGCCTGGTAATTCAGCGCGCCGGGGGCGCATCCGAGGGAATAAAATACACTTCCTCGGTGATTGCTTCTTTTTTCCAGCCCGCGCGCTGCAAGATTCCCCGCCCTTGATCCACCATGTTGGGGTGCCCGCACAAGTATGCGCTGGTCTTTTCCGGTTCCAGCTTCCAGGCGTCCGTGTATTTTCGAATCACGTCGTCCACCCGCCCGGTCTCCCCCTTCCACGAGGGCACTTCCCACGGCCGGCTCGCGGTCGGCACATACTTCAGCCACGGCACTTCCGCGGCCATCTTCTCCAGTTCCTCGCGGAACCCGAACTCGTTGGGATGGCTCGCTCCCTGCAAGATGTAAAACTGGTGCTCCCCCGGCGCCTTGTTCTTCTTCCAATCGTGGTAGTACGTGCGCACGTAGCTCACAAACGGCGCTATCCCGGTCACCGTCGCCAGCATGAGGTGATGGGTGCGCCCGCTCTTCAGGTCCAAAGTGAAACGCCCCTTGGCGATTCGCCGGCAGCTCAGCATTTCTCCCGGCTTCTTGTTGTAAAGGTGCGGCGTCAGGCTGCCCTGATGCACCAGCTCGATAAAAAACTCCAGGTCGTCCTCATATGGCGAAGACGCCAGCGAATACGCCCGCTCGATCAGCTTCCCGTCCCGATCCTCGCCCAGCGTCGCATACTGCCCCGCCACATAATGGAAATGCCCGCCCGGGTGCACGCGAATCACCCACAGGTTCGGCGAAAGATCCCTCCGGCTCACGATTTTGGCTTTGTAGTGTTTTTCGGATGATTGCGTCATGCGCCCCCCGCGCGGAAACTACAAATCAAAAATCCTGTCTGGCCATTCGCCGGGCTTCGCTCATTCGCACGCCAGGGCAACCACCGGGTCGAATCCCGCCGCGCGCGCGGCGGGAACCACCGCCCCCGCTGCCGCCCCTGCCAGGGCCAGCAAAATCGAATAGAGCACCCAGACCGTTGGGATCAGAATCATCAAACTGGGTGAAGTGTGTTTCAAAATGGCTTCCGTCAGATACGTTATCCCTACCCCCAATCCGCTTCCCACCAGCGCCAGGATCAGCATCTCCCCCAACAACAGGCGCACAATATCCAGTTTTGCGTACCCCAGCGCCTTAAGGATTCCGATTTCCCGCGTCCGCTCCAGCACCATCGTGTGCATCGTCAGCAACACCACCAGGAAGCTGATGACCAGCCCCAGCCCAACCATCGTGCGTATAAACGGTTTCAGTTCCGGCAGATTCGAGGAGTTCATCATGGAAACATATTCCGCCGTGGAACGGATCTTGCTCTGCGGAAGTATTTTGGCGATTTGCGCCCGCGTCCCCTCCGTGTCTCCCTTGCTTCTCACGTAAAACATGGAGACGCGTTTTTCCGCCCCGGCGATATCCTGTGCGCTTTTCAGCGGTATGAAAAACCGCGCGCCCTTCCCATGAACCACGATCCCGGCCACCCGAAATGGATGGTTCAGCAGACTGATCGTGTCGCCCACCCGCAGATGCCGCGCCTGCGCCACGATATCGTCAGCCAGGGCTTCGTCCGCCGCTTCGACCGGGCGCCCCTCGAGGTACACAAATCCCTGGCTTAGCGCGTTAAACCGCCGGTAATCAATCCCATAGACCACCGCGAAATATTTCTGGTCCATCAGGATCAGCGTCGGCGCAATCTCGTCCACCCCTGGCAGCGCCGCGATACCGTCCCCCACCGATTCCTGCATTACCGCGCTCGAGAGCGCAAAGAAGATCGACGAGTTGGGAGGCTGCACCAGGATATCCGCGCCCACTCCCTCCACCCGCTTGCCCCAATCCGACACAACTCCCGAGGTCAGCCCCACGATCATCAAGACCAGCACTACTTGGACGGCAATCGCGGTGATCGCCAGCCCCGAACGCACCGGGCGCACAAATAAATTGCCCCGCAGCAGGTCGAGGGGGACAAATCTTGGTTTCGAAATGAGATCGGAACTCATGAATGCGCCGAGCCGTACTCTAACATCTCTGTTTCCATCTGGTCAAAGCGAAGCGCCGCGCAAATCTTCACCGCTGCATGCAAATCGCTGGCCGAACTTCCCCGCAAAATTCCCCACAGTACACGTTATTCACAATTTTGTTGAAAACCATGTGCAAAAGACCCCGTCTTCCCGCCTAACTCCACGAAGAGCAAGGCCCTGATGCGGTTTGCACAATTTTTGTGCATTCCCCGCGGCTCACTGCTTCTTTCGCCGGAAAAATATCGCGCCTGACCGGGCCTTCTCCCCTACTCGCCTGCTACAACTCCCAAGAATGCGTTATTTTTTCTTCGGAAGGAATTCCGCCGCCCTTGGACCAGCCTCACCCCGCTTAATACCAGCGCGGGGGCTTTTCCAAATGAATCTGGATCATCTGCTTCATTTCCGTGATCTCATACCACCGCCCAAATGTCTTCCATCCCTCCGCAATCACTTGGATCAGCACCTTCCCGAGCGGCGCATCCGGCACGTGCGTGATCCCTTCGCGGTTGGTTTTCACGTTCAATTCGTATCTCTTGTCCTTGGCCAGCTTGCGCGCCATCACGAACTTCACGTACACGCTGGCGTTCTCCACCGGAACATTATTTTCCCCGCCGGTAACCTCGATGGTCAGCCGGTTCCCCGCCACCGGCGTCTCCTGTTTATGCCTCTGGGGCGCAGCGGCATTTGGCTTCGGGCCTCCCAAGGCTCTGGAAGGAAAAAATGGAACACAAGACAGCCCTGCAAGGAGGGCCGCGGTGAGTGCGGTACGATGAATCGGCGTGGACTGTTTCATTTTGCTCCCTCCATCCTCTACGGCAAACTCCCGCAGGTCAAGAGCATTTCCACGCAGTAAGATGCGCGCCAAGCGGCCCTGCGATGCCTTGCTCTCTCCATACCCCCCTCTTCATTCCCTCCCGCCCTTTCCTCCGTTTGACTCTCCGCACTCCCTCCTGTAATTTCAAAGAATCTCTTCCTGAGAAGAGCTGCAAGCTACAATACGTCCTCGCTCCGTGTCCGGCGTGACCCAGTACGCAGTACCGGATGTTCCGTCCCTCGGACGATGAAGCCCAATCTGGCACACGGGAACAGGCCAGAAAAGTTTTTAAGGAGAAAGAGAATGGGTTTTGCCACAAACGCAATTCATGTCGGCCAGGAGCCGGACCCCTCCACTGGGGCGGTCGTCGCGCCGATCTATCAGACCTCCACCTACGTCCAGGAGTCCTTCGGCAAGTACACCAACGGCTACGACTACGCGCGAACCAATCACCCCAATCGCAAAGCCCTGGAACGCTGTGTCGCCAAACTCGAAGGCGGCCTCAACGCCTACGTCTTCACCTCCGGCATGGCCGGCATTGACGCCGTCTTCCGCCTGCTCCGTCCCGGCGACCACGTCATCGTCTCCGAATCCGTCTATGGCGGCGTCTACCGCCTCTCCACGCAGCTTCTCACTCACTTCAAGCTGGAATTCAGTTTCGTGGACACCTCCTCCATCGCCAAAATCAAAGCCGCGGTGAAGCCCAATACCCGCATGATCTACCTCGAAACCCCCACCAATCCCACCATGATCCTCAGCGACATCGCGGCCACCGCCAAACTGGCCACCGACCACAAACTCACCCTGGTCGTCGACAACACTTTTCTCAGCCCCTTCCTGCAAAACCCCATCGCCCTCGGCGCGCACATTGTCGTCCACTCCATGACCAAATACCTCAACGGCCACAGCGACGCCACCGGCGGCACCGTCATCCTCACCCGCCCCGAAGACGCCGAAAAAATCTATTTCATCCAGCGCTCCGCCGGCGCCGGCCTGGCCCCCATGGACTGCTTTCTGATTTCCCGCGGCATCAAGACCCTGGCCGTGCGCATGCTCCAGCACAATGCCAACGGCATCGCCGTCGCCCGCCATCTCGATTCCCACCCCAAGGTGAAGAGGGTAATCTACCCCGGACTGCAATCCCATCCGCAGCACGACATCGCCCGCAGACAGCAAAAAGGCCCCGGCGGCATGATCGCCCTCGACCTCGGGTCCAAAGAAGCCGCCGAAAAAATGCTCAACAACGTCAAACTCTGCTCGCTCGCGGAAAGCCTCGGCGGCGTGGAAACCCTCATCTCCCATCCGGCTTCTATGACCCACGCCTCCATGCCCGCCGACTTCCGCCAGCGCATCGGCATTACCGACGGCCTCGTGCGCCTCTCCGTGGGCATCGAGGACGTCGAAGATATCCTGGCCGACCTCGACCAGGCCCTCATGTTTGTGTAGGTTTTTGATTTTGTAGCGCCACCCGGAATTTATCCCGACCCGGTCGGGAGGGTGGCATCTTTAGTCTTGCTGTGATTCGTGTCTCGTGACGGGTGACTCGTGACTCATGCCTTGACGGTTTCGGCGAGCCACCCAAGATACCCGCGCGAACCAGCCGCGACGGACAGCGCTATGAATTCCGGCACATTGTAACTGTGCAGCCGCTGCACTTCCCTCTCCAGCGCCGCCAGCCGCGCCGCCGTCGTCTTCATCACCAGCAGATACTCCCGCGCCTTCTCCACCTTCCCCTTCCACCGGTACACCGACTCCACCGGCGCGCCCACAATATTCACGCAAGCCGCGAGGCGTGCCTCCACAACCGCCCGCGCAATCCGCCGCGCCTCCCCCATCGTCCCGCAGATCACCAGCACCACCCGCGCCTGTTTTCCTGAAACCATCGCTCTCCTCCTCACTCGCTTGCGGATATTTCCGCAGAATTCCGATTTCCTGACAGCCCGTTAATTCTGCCAGTCTAACAACCGGGTCCGCGCTGGAACAGCGCTTTGGCCTTGCCGCGCGGCAGGCTAGAATAGCCGGGCATGGCTAGTTCACCCATCAAGTTCGGCACCTCCGGCTGGCGCGGCCTCATCGCCGACGATTTCACGTTTGCCAGCGTGCGCCTGGCCGTCGCGGCCATCGCCGAACACGCCAAGAGCCGCACGGCGCATCCCACGCTGCTCGTCGCGCACGATACGCGCTTCTATTCCGAAGAGTTCACCCAACTGGCCGTCGAGGTTCTGCGGGAGCACGGCATCCGCGTCCTGCAAGCCAGCACGTTTGCGCCCACCCCCGCCGTGGCTTTCGAAATCATGCGCCGCAAACTCGATGGGGCCATCAACTTCACCGCCAGCCACAATCCCGCCGCCTATCACGGCCTGAAATTTTCCTCCGCCGACGCCGGCCCCGCCCTGCCGGAAGTCACCCGCGACATCGAAGCCCGCATCGCCCGCCTGGCCGCTGCTTCAGCGCCCAAGCGCAGCCGAAAATCAGTGCCCGCCGCGGAAATCGTTTCCCTGGCCGAGCCGTTTCTCGCGCGCATCAACGAACTCGTGCGTTTCGAAATCATCCGCAAGTCCGGCATGAAATTCGTGGTGGACCCCCGCCACGGCTGCGGCATCGGCTATCTGGACCGCGCCCTCGCCGCCCACGGCATTCCATTCGAAACCATCCACGCCAACCGCGATGTGCTTTTCGACGGCGCCGGCCCCGACGTCTCCGAGGAAATCCTCGCGCCGCTCAGCAAAGCCGTCCGCGAAACGAGAGCAACCGCCGGCCTGGCCACCGACGGCGACGCCGACCGCTTCGGCATCGTGGACCGCGACGGCGCCTGGATTTCCCCCAATCACATTCTGGCGCTGCTCTACGATTACATTTGCGAAACGCGCGGATGGAACCTGCCCGCGGCGCGCAGCGTGGCCACCTCGCACATGATCGACGCCGCGGCGGCGGCGCGCGGCCAGAAAACGTTCCAGACGCCGGTGGGATTCAAATACATCGGCCAGCTCATCCGCGAGGACAAAATCGCGCTGGGCGGCGAGGAGAGCGCGGGGCTATCCATTCGCGGGCACATTCCGGAAAAAGACGGCATCCTGGCCTGCCTGCTGGTGGCGGAAATGAGCGCGGCGCGCGGCGCGTCACTGGGCGAACAGATTCGCGCGATGTTCAAAAAACTGGGCCGCGAATTCCATCCCTTGCGCCAGAATCTGCATTTGGGCGACGACCAGAAGAAGGGTGCGCTCGAAAAGACCGCCTCTGATGCGCGCACCATCGCTGGGCGCAGCGTTGCGAGCATCGATCGCACCGACGGCGCAAAATATATTTTTGAAGACGGCTCGTGGATGCTTTGCCGCATGTCCGGAACGGAGCCGCTGCTGCGGCTCTACACCGAAGCGGACGGCGCGGAAGCTTCGGCGCGGCTGGCGCGGGAAGCGGCGGACTGGCTGTTGAAGGTCTGAACGGCATGCCTCCCAAGGAACAAATCCAGGCGCTGCTGGACCGTCACGGAAGGACGCTGCTGATGCTGGCGGCGCTGTTTCTGCTGATGGACGATGTGTTCGGCGCGCACGGATTGGTGGCCATGCGCCGGATGGAAAAAGAGATCTCTCTGGCGCGCCAGGAGATCGAGCGGCTGAACACGGAAAACCGCGATCTGGCGGAGCAGGTGAAGGCGCTGCGCAGCGATCCGCAGTTGATCGAAAAAATCGCGCGCGACGAACTGGGGCTGGTGCGGCCCGGTGAAGTGATCATCCGCATTCCGCAGGCGCCCGCGAATCATACGAACAGGCGCTGACGGCGTTTTTCGCCAATCCAAAAAAACCAAAGACAAAGCAGATTTCTCGGCGCCTGCGGCGCCTGGAAATGACAGCTGTGTGTCTTGGAGCGGTCTGAAAATAGGAACAGTTTTCATGCGGGGCGATTCCTTCGGCGCCAGCGGGTGCGGGCCCAGGAGAGCGCCAGCATGGCTAGGAAGATGATCGCCAGGCCGGCGGTGGCTTGCGCGATGGTACATTTTCCTTTGGGCAGGATGGACATTCCTCCGTAGACGAATTCGATGTGCACCCAATAGACCAGCAGCGAAGTTTTGCCGAGTTGCGCGACGGGGCTGAAGCCCTTGAGGGCCAGGCCCCAGCGGCACCAGGCGTACACGAGGAAGAGAATGATCAGGAGCAGGCCGCAGCGGAAAAGGAAAAAGTTGGGGCTGGTGTGCCAGAAATCGTAGACGGCATAGAGGCGCACGGGAAAAGCGTCGAACCAGAGAGCCAGGGAGCAGGAAAGTAGCCCGGCACCCAGGAGAGAGGCGAGGACCATGGATTCGCGTTTTTTGGCGTAGTCGGAGAAGAGCAGGAAACCGACGGCGAGACCGGCGAAGGCGAACGCGGCCCAGGGGAAAAGAGGGAAAAGCCAGGGCTGCGGCGCGTGGAAAACGTGCACTCCATTGACGTAGGATTCGAGGAACCAGGGGAGCCAGCGGGGACGGTGGGTGGTCCACAGCGGGGGCGCGGCGAGCGCGACAAGCGCTGCGGTGGCCAGAGCGGCGAAAATGTTTCGAGTACGCAGCTTCGCGGCGTCGGACGCGGTGTCAGTCGCTGCCGAGAGGCTTACCAGCCAGCAGAGCACGCCCATTAAAACCATGGAGAGGCCGAGGATGTTGAGGACGTCCACGCGGAGGAGATCGGTCCAGGGCGCATAGGGATAGCCGAGAGCGAACTCCTGCAGGCGAAAGAGCAGGCCGAGGCCGAAGATTTCCGCGCCGCGGAGGATGGTGGTGCGGGCGACGGCGTTGGCGGCGGTTCCTTTTTCGCGCAGGTGGCCAGTGATGAGCGCGAAGGAGACGCCCGCGAGGAAAATAAAAAGCGGCGCGGGAAGCGTGCCGCCGAGTTGCGACCAACTGAAAAATCCGGACTTGCGCGCTTCCGGGCTGAGCCAGGAGTCGTAGCAGTGCGTCTGGAACATGAGCAGGCAGGCGAGGCCGCGCATCCAGTCAATGTAGGCGAGGCGTTGGTGGGGCTGGCTCATGGGCGTATCCATGCTATACAGGTTCGCGACTGCGGGGAAGATGGGACGGGCAGAGTGGAGGGAAAGAGGTAATGAGATAAAGACGTAAGGAGGTAATGAGGGGAGCGGGCTATTTCATGACAGAGAAGCGCTTTCGCTGCCAAGGGGATTGCGGTATTTTCACTAGGAACCGGCGCAAAGAAAAACTACAAGAACGAAGCGGCCGGGCTAAAGCCCGGCCCCTACAAAACCGGGGAAATAGAACGTCCCGTGCTTGGTAGACGGGGAGGGAGGCACAGATGGCAAGCGCACAAGGAACCGAGGCGGTGGCGCGGGCGGTGGAATCGCGGGATCCGGTGACGGGGGAGGTTTGGAGGACGTTTACAGCTTGCACGGCGGAGGGGGTGCGGAGTGCGCTGGGGTTGGCGCGGGTGGCGCAGAAGGAATGGGCGGGGAGGACGCTGCGAGAGCGGCGGGGCGTGGTGGAGCGGTTTCGTCGGCTGCTGGTGGAGCGGCGGGGAGCGGCGATTGAATTGATTCAGAGGGAGACGGGGAAGCCGCGGGTGGAGGCGCTGGTGGAGGTGCTGGCGGTTTTGAATTTCGCGGCGTTTTACGGAAAGATTTCGCGGAGGGTTTTGAAGACGCACAGCTACCGGGCGGGAACGGTGGCGATGATTCGCAAGACGGTGCGGGTGGCGCGCGATCCTTACGGAGTGATCGGGCTGATTACGCCGTGGAACTATCCGTTTCTGATGCCCGCGGGGATCTTGATACCGGCACTGCTGGCGGGCAATGCGGTGCTGTTAAAACCATCGGAATTTACGCCGAGCGCTTCCCTGCTGCTGGGTGAGTTGCTGCGCGAGGCGGGATTGCCCGAGGGCGTGCTGACGGTGCTGCCCGGCGACGGAACGACCGGGGCGGCGCTGATGGCGGAAAAGTTGGACAAGGTGTTTTTCATCGGGAGCGAGGCAACCGGGCGGAAGATTGCGCTGAGCTGCGCGGAACGGATGACTCCTTGCGTGCTGGAACTGGGAGGAAGCGATCCGGCGATTGTGCTGGAGGATGCGGACCTGGACGTGGCGGCGCTGGGGATTGCGTGGGGACGGTTTTTCAATGCAGGGCAGACGTGCGTGGCGCCCAAGAGGGTGTTCGTGGTGGAAAAGGTGTTCGACGAATTCGCGAAAAAGCTGGCCGCACGGGTGGCGGGATTGCGCGCGGGGACGGGCGAGGTGGACAGCGGGCCGATGATCCGGGCTTCGCAGGCGGCTGCGCTGCGTCAGCAGTACGACGACGCGATGGAGCGCGGGGCGAGCGTGGCCGCGCGGGCTACGGTGAATGCGCCGGAGAATCCGTGCGTATTCGCGCCGACCGTGCTGCTGAACGTGCCGGCGGAGGCGCGGGCGCTGACCGAGGAAACCTTCGGGCCGCTGTTGCCGGTGGTGCGAGTGCGCGACGAGCAGGAAGCCATCGCGCGGGCCAACGACAGCCGCTACGGATTGAGCGCTTCGGTATGGAGCGGGGACATTGCGCGGGCGGAAGCGGTGGGGCGAAAGCTGGAGTGCGGGTCGGTGATGATCAACGATTGCGTTTTTGCGGCGGGGATGGCCGACGTGCCCTATGGCGGGGTGAAGGCCAGCGGGATGGGGCGATCGCACGGGATTGCCGGGCTGCTGGAATGCGTGCAGGAAAAGACGTACGTGATCGATCCGTGGGCGGGGTGGAGGCAGGCGTATTGGTACAGCTATAGTCCGAAAATCAGCGCGGGACTGGAAAACTATCTGCGGTTCGAGCATGGGCGGGGGATATTTGCGCGGCTGCTGGCGGGAACGCGGGCTGTTTTGGCGCTGTATTTCGGGAGGGATTGATTGATGGAGCAGGGGCGGGCACAGCATGCCGCGCCCCTACCCGCGTTCCAGGTAGCGGCGGGCGGGGGCGTAGTGGGCGAAGAGTTTTTCTTCGGCGCGGAATTCGGGGGAATGGGAGAGCAGGCTGCAGCCGGAGCGGCGGGTGGGATGTTTGACGTGGAGCATTTCGTGGTAGAGGACGTATTCGACGGCGAATTCGGGGACGCTGGGGCGGTCGAGGCGGCGGTTGAGAAGGATCTGATTGGGGCCGGGGTCATAGCAGCCGAACTGGCGGCGCCAGGTGCGCGTGCTCCATCCCAGGAGGGGGCGGGCGAGAGAGCCGGAAAAGTATTGTGCGTTGATGCGGTCGAAGAGCGCATCGAGATCGAAGACTTCGCCGCGGGGATGAATGGCGCGGGGAGTGACGCGGCTGCGGCGCATGCGGTGGAGACGGCCGCGGGTGCGGGCGGAGCGGGCATAGGCGAGATAGGGGGCGACGAGGGAGGCGGGGGCTTTTTTGCGGTACATGCGCGCGAGAAGCAGCGCGGCGGCGCCTTCCAGGACGGGGCGGGAAGCGCGGGCAAGAAGGTCGGAGAGGCGGACGAGGACCATTTCCTCGCGGCGGCGGATAGTGAGGGTGAGGCTGGCGTAGGGGAAGAATTCGACGTGGAAGCGCGGGGGGCGGCCGTCGCAGCCCAGGCGGGTGAACATGCGCTGAAAAAGAAATGGGGCGCTGGGGTCTTCGCGCGGCCTGGAGCGTTTGGCGGAGGTCACGGAGCGTTCCTGCGGCGGAGGGGGGGCGGGGCGACTTCTTTTTTGGCTTTTTCGGCGTCGTGGAGAGCGTCGCGCGTGCCCTCGATGGCGTCATCGAGATTTTCCTTGTAGAGGGAAAGTTCCGTGGCGGCGACTTCGATCTGTTTAAGGACCGCGAGGAACTCGGAGGCGCGGCGGATCATGAGTTCGATTCCTTTGCGCAGATTTTCCTGATTATCGACACCGTCCTGGATGCGGTCGGCGGCGTCATCCACGCAGCCGACATAGGCGTTGAGCAGGGCGTTGAGAATGACGGCGTGGTGATTGGGCGAGGGGTGGGCCAGTTCGTACTGGAATTTCTTGAGACGGTCATCGGCAAACTCGAGAAAGAGCTTGATGCGCTCGCTGGGAGTTTCCGCATCGCGGATTTTGTCGGCTTCGAGCGCGGAGAGGTAATCCTTCTGCTGTGTCTGCGCCGCGGCGGCGCGCGGAGGGAGAACGGCGAAAAACGCGAGTAGCATCAGGAAAGCGGCGGAGAGGGGCATTTTCATTGAACTCCTTGCGGGGGTGCGGCCGGAGATTTTTTCTCGCCGGGGCGGCGGGGGAAAAGCAGGCGGAGGAGCTGGTCGTGGGAGCGCTGGAGGTCATCATGGATTACTTGCAAGGGAGCATGGAATTCGAGGGGGGCGGCGTTCATGGCGTCGCGGGTTTCGCGAATGCCTTCGCGCACATGCAATTCGATGATGCGGTAGCCGCTGGATTCTTTTTCGGCGTTGGGGTGCTGGCCAATGACGGCGTCAATGGCGGCGCGGACATTGTCGCGGTATTTTTCGAGAATGAGCTGGGCGGCGGGGTAGTCCTGCGCTTTGCCCGCGCGGCGCGATTCGAAGAACTGGGCGTCGCCCAATTTGGCCAGGAGCTTTGCTTTGCGCACGGAATTGGTTTCGGCGTCGAAGCGGGCCTGAAGCGCGGCAACGGTGTGCGCGGGAGAAGGGCGCTGGGCGACGGCTACGGGCGCGAGGCCCAGGAGCAGCGCGCAAAGCGGGAGGAGCGGCCAGCGGCGCAAGGGCCGCTCAGCGCTTGCCGGCGAGGCGTTTGCGCAGGACGATGATGCGCTGCTGGGATTGCCAAATCTGATTCGCATCCTGACCTTTGTCCACTTCCAAAAATTTCTGATAGGCCTCGAGCGCCGCGGCGGCCTGCTCCAGTCTATCGTAGCAGGTGGCGCGGACAAACCACGCGCCGGGGACGAGGGGCTCCTTGCGGGCGACCTGATCGAGAGCGGCGAGAGCGGCGGGGCAGTTTTTTTGCAGGTAAAAGGCGGTGCTGAGGTCCTTCCAGGCGGCGAGGTTATCGGAATCGGCGCGGACCACGAGGAGCAATTCCCTTTCCGCGGAGGGAAAATCGCGCTTCTGGAGAAAAAGGCGGCCGAGGCCGGCGCGCAGGGCGTGGCGCGAGGGGTCCTGCTGAAGGGCTTTTTGCAGGGTGAGGATGGCGGCGTCCCAGTCGGACTGGGCGACCTGGATGTCGGCGCGGAGCAGCAAGGAATCGGAGGAGGGAGGCTGCGCGGCGTCAAGGCGGTCGAGCGCGGCGAGCGAGTCGTCCAATTGTTTTTTCTCGAAGAGAAGAGTGGCGAGGCGGAAGAGAGCGTCGCGATCGTTGGGCTGAAGCTCGAGGTAGCGGCGATAAGCGCCGGCGGCATCGGGCTTTTGTTGCGCGTCGAGCGCGTGGGCGAGGGCCAGTTGCGCGGGAGCGGAATCGGGGGCCAGGGCCAGGGCGGAGCGGGCGGCGGATTCGGCGGCGGGGAATTTTTCGGCGCGGAGTAGAACGCGGGCGAGGGCGAGTTGCGTATCGAGATCGCCAGGATCGAGGCGGGCTGCGGATTGCAGGGATTCGATGGCGCCGGGGAGATCGGCGGTGCGATCGAGAGCCAGGCCGAGTAAATAGCGGGGACGGCTCTGCCCGGGAAGAAGCGCCACGGCTTGGCGCAAGGGAGCGACTGAGGCGGGCGGGTCGCGATCAAGCAGCAGCGTGCCGAGATTGACGTAGGCCTCGGAGAGCTTGGGGTCAAGCGCGATGGCGCGCTGCAGTGCGGCGCGGGCTTCGTCCCAGCGTTCGAGGGCAATATAGACGTAGCCGAGTTCAAAGAAGCCATAGGCGAAATCGGGCTGCTCGGCGGTTAGCTTCTGCAAGGGAGCGAGGGCGGCGGAAAAATCCTTGCGTTCGATGGCGGCCTGGGCTTCATCGAGGAGAGCGTTGAGGGGATTGGGGTATTTGCGGCGGGTGGCGGGGCGCTGCTTTTCCGCGGGAGAAGTTTGCACACGCGCACGCGAGGGCGCGGGCAGCAGAAAGCAAAGAGCGAGAGAGGCGGAAGCGAGCAGGCGCGTCGAGTTCATGGCTTGACCCTGGCTTTACCGTTAGCGGGTTTTTCCCCGGAGTTGGATGCGCCACCCGCGGCTTGCTTTGCCTGGGCGGCGGCGCGCAGGACGCGGGCCAGGTAGCGGCCGGTGTGCGACTGGGGATTGCGGGCGACCTGCTCGGGAGTTCCCGTGGCCACGATCTTGCCGCCCTGGTCGCCGCCTTCGGGGCCCATGTCAATGATCCAGTCGGCGCACTTCATCACGTCGAGATTATGCTCGATGACCAGCAGCGAGGCGCCGCTATCGAGAAGCTTGCGGAAGGCGGTGAGGAGTTTGTGGATGTCGTCGAAGTGCAGGCCGGTGGTGGGCTCGTCGAGGAGATAGAGGATGCCCTTGTTTTCGGTGCGGGCCAGATGGGCGGCGAGCTTGAGGCGCTGGGCTTCGCCGCCGGAGAGGGTGGTGGCGGACTGGCCGAGGCGGAGATAGCCCAGGCCGATTTCGGTGAGAATGCGTATTTTGGAAGTGACGCGGGGAACGTTGGCGAAGAACAGCAGGGCTTCGCGCGCGGTCATCTGCAGGACATCGTGGATATTTTTTCCGTGGTAATGGACTTCAAGCACGCCGCTCTTGAAGCGCGTGCCGCGGCAGTCCTCGCAGACCAGCTCGACATCGGCGAGGAACTGCATTTCGACGGTGACGGTGCCGTCGCCCTGGCAGGTTTCGCAGCGGCCGCCGGGGACGTTGAAGGAAAAATGGCCGGCGGAATAGCCGCGGCGGCGGGCGTCGGGGCAATCGGCGAAAGCTTCGCGGATGCCGTCGAAGGCTTTCAGATAGGTGGCGGGATTCGAGCGCGGGGTGCGCCCGATGGGCGACTGGTCCACGATGACCACTTCCTGAATGTGCTGATCGCCTTCGAGCTTGTCGCAGAATTCCTTGATGCCGGCGCCGCTGCGGCGGGCCAGGAGGGCTTTGTAGAGGACGTCATGGACGAGGGTGGATTTGCCGGAGCCGGAAACGCCGGTGACCACGGTGAGGGTGTGCAGAGGAATCTGCAGGTCCACGTTTTGCAGATTGTGCAGCATGGCGCCGGAGAGGCGCAGAAATTTTCCGGCGGGCTTCTGACGGCTGCTGGGCAGGGGGATGCGCAGTTCGCCGCTGAGGTAGCGGCCGGTCAGGGATTGGGTGTCTTGCAGCAGCGCTTCATAAGTTCCGGCGAAGAGGATGCGGCCGCCGAGTTCGCCGGCGCCGGGGCCAAGATCGATGATGCAGTCGGCGGAACGGATGGTATCGGGATCATGCTCGACGACCAGGACGGTGTTGCCGAGATCGCGGAGGGATTTGAGGATGTCAATAAGGCGCTGGGTGTCGCGCGGGTGCAGGCCGATGGAAGGCTCGTCGAGGACATAGAGCGCGCCCACAAGGTGCGAACCGAGCGAAGTGGCCAGCTGGATGCGCTGGGATTCGCCGCCGGAGAGAGTCGAGGTGAGGCGGTCGAGGCTGAGGTAGTCGAGGCCCACTTCGTCGAGGAACTGCAGGCGGCTGCGAATTTCCTCGAGGATGCGCTCGGCGATTTTAGCTTGCTCGGGGCTTAGTTCCAGCGCGGTGAAAAATACGCGGGCTTCCTTGACGGTGAGCTTGCACAGTTCGGTGATGGATTTGCCGGAAACGCGCACGGCGCGGGCTTCCGGGCGCAGGCGCGTGCCGCCGCATTCGAGGCAGAGGGAGTACCCGCGGTAGCGGCTGAGGAAGACGCGCACGTGCAGCTTGTACTTTTTGCGTTCAAGCCACTGGAAGAGACCCTTCACGCCCTCGAACTTATTTTCTGGGTCGCCCTCGACGACAACGCGGCGGTGTTCGGCGGAGAGATGCCGCCAGGGAACGTTGGTGGGAATGCCGCGGGAGCGCAGCCAGCGCTTGGCCTCGGCAAAAAGGGTGCGGTAGCGCGGCTTGGTCCAGGGGTCAACGGCGCCCTCTTCGATGGATTTGCCGGGGTCGGGGACAACGAGGTTCATGTCGAAGTCCACGGTGTTACCGAAGCCGAGGCATTTGGGGCAGGCGCCGTGAGGATTGTTGAAGGAAAAAAGGCGCGGCTCGGGCTGCTGGTAGGCCAGCGAGCAGCGCTTGCATTCAAAGCGTTCGTTGAAGGCCAGGCGCTCGGCGGCATTGCCGGCGGCATCGGCGACGAATTCGAGGACGGCTTCGCCGTGGCCTTCGCGGTAGCAGAGTTCAATGGAGTCCACGAGGCGGGAGCGCGAGGCGGGCTCGACGGCCAGGCGGTCCACCAGGACGAAGACCGGACGTTTGAAATTGAGGTCGAGCAGGGTTTCCGGCGTGGCAAACTCGTGCACGCGGCCGTCCTGATAGAGACGGTTGAAGCCGCGCTTGCGCAGTTCCAGAAGGGTCTGGCGCACGGACTCGGCGGAGGCGGCGGCCGGGAGAGGGCGCTTCTTTTTTCCCTTGGGCTCTTCGGGAGCGGGCAGGCGCACGGGAAACAAGACGTAGAAGCGCCGGCCGGGATTGAGAGCCAAGACGCGCACGGCAATATCTTCGGGGGCGTCCTGGCGCACGGCTTCTCCGCATCGGGTGCAAAAAGTGGCGCCGCAGCGGGCGAAGAGCAGGCGCAGGTAATCGTAGATTTCCGTGGAGGTGGCCACGGTGGAGCGGGGATTGCGCGTGGTGCTCTTCTGGCGAATGGCCACGGCGGGAGCAATGCCGGAGATTTCGTCGACGTCGGGCTTTTCCATGCGTTCGAGGAACTGGCGGGCGTAGGCGGAGAGGGATTCGACGTAGCGGCGCTGGCCTTCGGCGTAAACGGTGTCAAAGGCCAGGCTGGATTTGCCGGAGCCGGAGAGGCCGGTGACGACGGTGATGGCGTTGTGGGGAATATCAACGCTGATGTTTTTCAGGTTGTGCGTGCGCGCGCCACGGATGCGGACGGCTTCCTGCTCGGTCTGTGGAGGAGTGAGTTCGCGCGTGGCCACGGGCAGCTCGCACAGCGCGCTTTCCGCGCACTGTCCAAACTTTGAATTATACGGCTCGCGCGGCAGTGCGGTAAATGGACAAATCAGCAGCCCCTGGACAGGAGAAAAGGCCACGGATTACGGGGAAACTCAGGGCTCGACGTTCAGATTGATCTCGCCGATGCCGCCTTGCACGTCGAGGCGGATGTTTACGGGGGCTTTGCCGTAGGCATCGTTGACGTAGGCGCTGCCTTCATGGCGCAGGCCGTGGGTCTCGATCGAGCCGATGCCGCCCTGCGCGTGCACGATGACGCCCACATTGTCCTTGGGCAGGCGGATGTTCAACTGGCCGACGCCGCCGCGGATTTCGCCCGTAAAGTCAGTCTTGCGCTCGCCGGTGAGATCCAGATTCATTTCACCCGCGCCCATTTCCAAACTCAGACGCGTGATGGGAACGCCGCGGAAGCGCAGATCGCCCTGGCCCGCGCCCATCTTGAGGCGGAGGTCCAGGGGTAAATCGCTGGCGAACTTCAAATCCCAAGTGTTTTCGGTATTGCCCAATTTAACGGTGTCCCCGGACTGGCGGATGCGCAAATCGCCAGCGCTCCCGCTGACGTTGTAGGTCAAACGAGGAATGCCGGAGGCCTCGGTGTAACGAAAATCGGCGTCCAGAGCGCCCGCGGCGCCCCCGGCCATGCGCAGGTCTCCCGCTGACATTTCGATGTCCGCGCGGACTGACTGAGCGCCCTGGCGCTCGATCTTCTGCACGTCATGGTGGTATTCGTCGCTGTATTTGCCGCGCAGGGTGGCTGCGGCGAAAAGCACCAGCAGGAGCAGAAGAGCCACGGCCGCGCCGGAGATGAGCGGGCCGGGATCTCCCGGCGGCCGCCTGCGCGCCCGCGCGCTATCCCACAATTTGCCCAGACCCAGAAAGACGAGGAGCAAGGGCCAGTAGTGGCGAAGGACAGGCCAGGGGTTGGCATCCGGGCGAAGATTGAAAACGAGAAAAACGAGGCCGAGGGCAATCAGGAAAATTGCTCCGCCGATATTCCGCCGCGCAAAACCGTTGGACATGGCACACCCCTTTCCCAATTGTAAGTACGCAGGAACAACCGGGAAAGTTCCAGGAGATTTCCGCCGCGGACGGAATCGTTTGTTATTTCAATTGATTTGCCGGAAGGGGCGGCTGGGCCCGGCGGGGCAGCCAGCGGAACTTCTTTTGCTCGATCAGAAAGCGCCAGTCCACGCGGGTGAAGAGATAGACCAGAAAGAGCAGCAGGGATTGGGTGACGAAGAAATAGACGACCATCCAGCCGGGGAGGCCGGTGAGCTTGAAGCGGTGGGCCGCGACCGTGGCCGTCTTGAACCAGGCGGCATAGCTGACCACGCGGCCCAAAAAGAAAGGGATGGCGATGAGCGGCAAGCCGAGAGTGGTAAGTCCGTAGGCCAGGAAAAGATTATTGGAGGGCAGCGGACTGAAGGCGTAAAAAAGAAACAGGCTGAAGGTGAATTTGCGGCGGCCTTCGATCGCGCCCCGCAGCGAATCCACATTCTGGCGCGTGGCTTCGCTCAGCAGCTTATCGCGGATAAGCAGGCGGGCCATCTTGGCCAGGGCGAGGCGGCCGAGGGTGGCCGCGGTGGCGCCGAGCACGGCCAGTTGCAGCGCGTTCATGGAGGGATGTTTCATGCCGAGATAGGAAACGGCCATCCAGGTGGGAGGAGCGAAGGCGGGAATCAGATTCAGGAGAAAGATAAAACCGAAAATAAGGAGGAATTCCATTGCTGGCCGTGCGCTTGCCTTTCTCCCACAGTTCCAAGATACCGCAATTCCGCGCGGCGCGCCTCTTTCCCTTCCCGTTCGTTTCGCGCACGCCACGCCCCGGAATGCCGTATGGTAAAGTGGTCGGGGAGCGAATCGCATGGCGGTTTTCAAGCGCATCGTTTGGATTGTCCTGGACAGCGTGGGAATCGGCGAACTGCCCGACGCCAGGGACTACGGCGACAAGGGGCGCAACACGCTGGGGCATATCGCCGAGTCGCGGCCGCTGGCCCTGCCGCAAATGCTGCGCCTGGGCATCGGCAATATCGCGCCGCTCAAGCATCTCGCGCCGGCCTCGAAACCGCTGGCCGCCTTCGGCAAGGGGGCGACGCGCTCGCCCGGCAAGGACACCACCACGGGCCACTGGGAAATGGCCGGCGTGTGGCTGGCGCAGGCTTTTCCGGTGTATCCCGAAGGATTCCCACTGGAGCTGATGATCGAATACGAACGGCGCATCGGGCGCAAGACCATCGGGAACAAGCCCGCTTCCGGGACGGAAATTCTCGTGGAACTGGGCGATGAGCACGTGCGCACCGGCTTCCCCATCGTGTACACGTCGGGCGACAGCGTTTTTCAGGTGGCCGCGCACGAGGACGTCATCCCGGTCGCGGAACTCTACCGCATATGCGAAATCGCGCGGACGCTGCTGGACGGCAAGCACCGCGTGGGGCGGGTGATCGCGCGGCCCTTCACCGGCAAGAGCGGCGCCTATACGCGCACGGCGCGGCGGCACGACTACGCGGTGGACCCGCCGCCGATGCTGCTGGACGCGCTGGCCGAGCGCGGTGTTCCCGTCTACGGCGTGGGTAAAATTCACGACATCTATAACGGGCGGGGAGTCGCCGACTACGTCACAACGAAGAACAACGCCGACGGCATGGACAAGGTCACGGCGGCATTGCGGGAGCGTTCCGCGGGACTCATCTTCTGCAACCTGGTGGATTTTGACATGCTCTTCGGGCACCGCAAGGATGTCGAGGGTTTTGCCCGGTCGCTCGAGGAGTTCGACCGCATGCTGGCCGGGCTATTGCAGGAACTCCAGCCCACGGACCTGCTGCTTCTCACCGCCGACCACGGATGCGATCCGGACCCGCGCTGGGAGACCACCGACCATTCGCGGGAGTACGTGCCCATTCTGGCCTATTCGCCGGGCGTTCCCGGAGGCACGGCGCTGGGCATCCGCACGACGCTGGCGGACATGGGCCAGAGCGTCGCGGAAAATTTCGGGGCGCGCATCGAGCACGGAACAAGTTTTCTGAAGGAACTGGGAAGCGCCAAGCCCGCCTGAACGAACAATCGCAAGACCCGAAGGAAGACTTTTCTAGTCGGAAGCGCTTTTGGCGACCGGGGCGTAGTAGCCGTTGCGGGTGCGCGCGACAATTTTGCCGTGGCCCTTGGGAGGGATCACGGTCACCTGCACCGGGCGGAAGCTGCCGTCCTGATTGGCGTTGGTTGGATAGTAGGCCAGGACGTACTGGTTGCGAATGTCCTTGGCCACTTCTTCGCAAATGTTATGGACTTCCTCGACGCTATCGGGGAAGAAGGCCAGGCCGCCGGAAGCTTCGGCAATTTCCTGGAGAGCCTTGCGTGCTTTTTTCTTGGTTTTCTTCTCTTCGTCGCCAAGGATGCCGATGGTGTAGATGAGCGCTTCGGACTTCTGAATTTCCTTGATGGTCGCTTCCAGGGAGTTGCGGCTGGCGGTGTCGTCGCCGTCGGTGACCACCAGGAGAACTTTCTTGTCCTTTTTGGCTTTCTTGAGATGGTCGAGGGAGCCGATGATGGCGTCGTAGAGGGCCGTGCTGCCGCGGGAATCGATGCGTTCGAGGGCTTCCTTGAGTTCGGGGATGCTGCTGGTGAAATCCTTGTCGAGGTCCAGATAAAACTCGTCGTTGAAATTGACGACAAAGGCCTCGTCGCTGGGGTTGCTGGCCTGCACCAGGGTGATGGCCGCTTCGTTGACCTTGGGGCGCTTGTCGCGCATGCTGCCGCTGTTGTCAATCACCAGGCCCATGCTGACGGGAATGTCCTCGCGCTTGAAGACCGAAATCTTCTGGGGAACCTTGTTTTCCAAGACCTTGAAATTCTCGGGCTTCAGTCCGTCCACGAAGTGGCCGTGGTCGTCCACGGCGACGGTGTGCAGAACGACGAGGTTGACGGTATGGCGCAGTCTGAAGGTTTCATCCTTGCTGGCGGGAGCGCCGGTCGCGGAAGGCGGAGGGGGAGGAGCGATGGGCGGAGGCAACTGCGCCTCAGCCACGGGAAGCAGCAGGAAAAACCCGGCGAGCAGAGCCAGCGCGGAGGAAAAATGCCGAACGCGGAGACCGGCTTCAGCGGCTGGGAGCATAATACCCGGTGCGGGCAAAGACACTGAGCGGGGGCAACCCTCGGGGAGCGCGCAACTTGACTTTGATCTTGCGCCAGCGCGAATCGTGAGTCTTATTGCTCGGGTGATATCCAAGAACATATTGGTTTCGCAGCTCCATTCCGATTTTCGCGGCGATATCGGGAAGATCGTTCAGGTTCTCCACCGAAAACGTGCGCCCGCCGGTCATTTCGGTAATTTCGGTGAGCAGCGAAGGGCCGCGCAATTCCTCGGGAGTCCGGCCGCGGCTTCCGTAAGGGTCGAAGATCCCGATGGCGTAGAGCTGGCAATCGGATTCCCGCACCAGACGCTTGATGTCTCTTTCGCTGTACCGGCTATGATTATCGCCTCCATCGGAGATGATGAGCAAGGCGCGCTTGGCGTGATGTGCACCCCTCACCTGGCTGAGGCCCAGGTAGATGGCATCCACGAGAGCGGTGCGGCCCTTGGCCTTGGTAAAAAGCATGCTGGTCTGAAGATCCTCGACGCTGTTGGTAAAGACGCTGGAAAGTTCGGCGCGCTCGTTGAAACTCACCAGAAAGAATTCGTCCTGGGGATTGGCGGTCTTGAAAAACTGCAGGGCGGCTTCGCGGGCCTTGTCCACCTTGTTGGACATGCTGCCGCTGAGATCGAAAATGACGCCGATGGAAATGGGCACGTCCTCGGAGGAAAAATGGACGATTTCCTGCTCGACGTTGTCCTCGAAGACGCGAAAATTTTCCATTTCCAGGCCGGTGACCAGGCGGCTGTAGGGGTCCGTCACGGTGACGTTGACCAGGGCGATATCCACGTCGGAGCGCAGGGGCTGGCCGGGCTTGAGCGGCTGGCCCTGTGTATCTTTTTTCAAATCCGCGGGAATGTTTTTGGGGGGAGACTGGGCGCGGGCAGGGACGGCAAGAAGGAGAGAGGCCAGCCAGGCGCACACAAAAGCGCGGCGCACAATCGAGGTCAGGCGAAAATCGCTGGCGGCGCCTTGCACAACTCCCCCCGTGGCCCGTGCGGACCGCGGCCGCGGACAGGACCAACGCCCCCATCTTACCACCGGGGCGGGCGCTGACAAGGGCGGCGTCCCTGCGCGGCGGGCCGGATATGCTAGCATCGGCAGAGACGGAAGGAAGGAACTGGCGATGACGACTCCCCGAGTGGTGGTGGTGATTCCGGCGCGCTACGGCGCGGTGCGCCTGCCCGGCAAGCCGCTCGTCTCGCTGGCCGGCAAGCCCATGATCCAGCGCGTCTGGGAGCGCGCCAAAATGGCGCAGCGGGTGAACCGGGTGATCGTGGCCACGGACGACCAGCGCATCGTGCAGGCCGTGGAAGGATTCGGGGGAGAGGCGCGCATGACCCGGGCGGAGCACCGCTCGGGAACGGAGCGCATCGCGGAAGTGGCCGCGCACACCGAGGGAGAAGTTTTTGTGAATGTGCAAGGCGACGAGCCACTGCTGAATCCGGCGGCGGTGGATGCGGCGGTGGCGGCGCTGCTGGAAGAGCCGGCCGCGGCCGTGGCCACGGTGGCCACGCCGGTGAAAACTCCGGCGGACATCATGGACCCCAACGTGGTCAAGACCGTGCTGGATTTCGACGGCAACGCGCTCTATTTTTCGCGCGCGCCCATCCCCTGGGTACGCGACGAGCAGCATCGCGTGCACGCGCGCCACCTGAAACACCTGGGGCTCTACGTATTTCAGCGCGACGCCCTGCTGGAATTTCCCACGCTGCCCCAGGGAGACCTCGAGCGCGTCGAGCAGCTCGAACAGCTGCGCTGGATGGAAAACGGCTGGAAGATCCGCGTCACGGAAATCCCCTACGATTCCGTCAGCGTGGATGTGCCCGAAGACGTGGCCCGCGTCGAAGCCCTCATCGCCGCGGAATCCGGGGCGGCCTGAGCGGCGCTCAAGGCTGCCGCTGCGTCGCGCCAGCCAGCACGCGGGTTGTGTCCGTCCCCACCAGCAGCACGGTATTGGCGTCCACGATGTAGGCCGCGAAATGGAAGGTGCTGGGCGGGAATGTCGCGGAATTGGTTGTCACGTTCAGGACATTGCGCCCGGCGGGAATGGCGTCCAGACTGAGCGAGCCGGAAAGTCCCACATCGAAATACTGGACCCTTCCGGGGAAGGCGTTGAAATCCATCAGGCCGCTGACGTTGGCGCTGGCCGCCGAACTCAGCGCGAACTGCCCCGTGGCATCCACTTCATCGCTGGTTGCTCCGGTCCACGCAAAAGCATGGTTCCCCGCCATCGTTGTGGAGGTAACCGCCACGGGACTTTGCGCCAGGAACAGGCCGTCACTGGTGATGCCGGAATCGGTTTCCTGAAAAACGGCCCGGGTGGGCGAGGCCAGATAGAAGATATAGCTGAATGTGCCCGCCGCGGAATCCGTCCAGGTCAGCGTGCCGCCACCCAGGGCGTTGGCGTCCACGGTGTAGCTGCCAGTGATGGTGCTGGTGGCTCCCGGCAGGGCGGTGAGGCCGCCGTTGTTGTTTTCATCGAGGACGATGGAGGTCAGATTCCCGGCGCCATCCGCGCTGAAGCGTCCCCCCGCGACGAGCGGGCCGGCCGTGCTCGCGCCGCCCAACTGGAAGACAAAGCTGCCTTGCAGCGCGGAGATGGAATAGGCCATGTTCTGCTGCGCGCCGGCCTCTCCCGCGAGCGCCGAGGGGAAATCGGTGCCCAGCAGCAGGATTCGCGTGGCGTCCACGATGTAGAAAGCGAAATTGCGCCCCGCCAGCGTGATCACACCGCGTCCCGCCGAGGCAAACGACGGATCCATCTGATAGGCGGAACCCGGCGGAAAAGCCTGCTGCCCGGAGAGCGTGCCGGCCTCGTTGGCATCATAGAGCCCGTTCTGCACGCCTCCTCCGCCATCGGCGGTGAAGCGCGCGATGATCGAAAGCGGATTGAGCGTGGAGCTGATTCCGGACACGTCGAAGACGTAGCCGCCGGCGATCTGGGTCTGGGAGAAAGCCGCGGGATCCTGCAAGCGCAGCGTCCCGCTGGCCGTGGACGACGCATCCGTCTGCAGGATGGTTCCCTGCGCGGGGGAAGACAGCGTAAAGCTGTAGTGGGTCGTCCCCGTGGAATTGGTCAGGTTCAGCAGGCTGCGGCCATCCCGGCTGACCTGGTAGCTCCCGCCAAGGAACTGCAGCGGGAACGCGCCGCTGCACACGTTGACGTCCTCGATGCCCCCGGTGATATTTCCGTTGCCGTCCGCCGTGATGCTGCCTGCCCGCGTGAAGAAACTGCTGCTCGTGCCACAGATCTCCTTGCCGCTCATCGAAAACGCGTACTGCCCCTTGAAGCTGGCATTGGTGAACGTTCCGCTCCCCGGAGGCGGCGGAATCACGATGCCTCCGCCGGTTCCGCCGCAGGCGCCCAGTAGGAGCGCGCAGGCGGCGACGGCGGCCACCGGTAAAATCTTCCGCGCCATGCCGATGAAACGGCCGGGCTTCGCGGCGCTCATCGCGCACTCTCCTCGCGCTTTTCTCGCGCACCCAGTCGCGCCGCGCCGAACCGCCCGAGCGGCGCTCCCTGTGCCGTGCGCAGCGCCAGCGCCTCTCCGCCTTTCTGAATCACGCGCGCCAGAAACGCCGTGCCCTGCCGCGTGGTCGAGGAGACCCCCACAAGTTTTATCGAATCTCCCGCCGCAAGCGTGAACTGGCTCGCCGCCAGATACTCCCGCGGCCCCAGATCAGCCGTGATCGTTCCGCCCGCGGTCTGCAGCAGGATGCGCCCGCTGCCCGCCGCCTCGAAACGCACGAACACGCCTTCCAGAATCGTCTCCCGCGCCGCGACATAGCTGTGGATTCGTGCCGGCGCCGCCGCCGGCCGTACAGCCGTCTGCTGGCCCGCGGCAATTCCCGCGCCCGCCAGAAGGGCCGCGCAAAAGAAGCTAACTCTTCGAATCGCTTGTGCCATGGGTGTACTCCAGTCTTCCCTGGGTTAGAACCCCGGGCGCGGCAAAAGGTTGCGCAATTGTTTGCCGGGTATCTTGCATTCGCCTGCTCTGAGATGGACTCGTTTTCGGACAACAAACACTGCATTTGACACCCGCAAAAGTTCTGTCCATAATATCTCGTACTGCCACTCCCACGGAGGTTCGGCACGCCGCATTCCCGCAGTACCGGGGATGCCGCCCGCAAGAATGAAGCCCAAATATATTTTTGTAACCGGCGGTGTTGTTTCCTCTCTGGGAAAAGGAGTGGCCGCCTCCTCCATCGGATGTCTCCTCGAAAGCCGCGGCTTCAAAGTCACCCTGCAGAAATGCGATCCCTATCTGAACGTGGACCCGGGAACCATGAGCCCGTTCCAGCACGGCGAAGTCTTTGTCACCGAAGACGGCGCGGAAACCGATCTGGACCTGGGGCACTACGAGCGCTTCACCCACGCCAAGCTCACCCGCGACAATAACTGGACCACCGGGCGCATCTACGAAACCATCCTGGCCAAGGAACGCCGCGGCGATTACCTCGGAAAAACCGTGCAGGTAATCCCGCACGTCACCGACGAGATCAAGGCCATCATCAAGAAGGTCAGCGAAGGCGTGGACGTGGTCATCGTGGAGATCGGCGGAACCGTCGGCGACATCGAATCGCTGCCCTTCCTCGAAGCCATTCGCCAGTTGCGCCTGGAGATGGGCGCGGAGAACACGCTCTTTGTGCACGTCACGCTGGTGCCCTATATCGCCGCGGCGGGCGAGCTGAAAACCAAGCCCACCCAGCACAGCGTCAAGGAAATGCTGAGCATCGGCATCCAGCCGGACATTCTTCTCTGCCGCAGCGACCACCACATTCCCTCCGAGCTGAAGAAAAAAATCGCGCTGTTCTGCAACGTCGTGGAGTCCTGCGTCATTTCCATGGAAGACGTGGATACCATTTACGCCGTGCCCTCCGAACTCAGCAAGGAAGGTCTGGACGCGCAGATCATCCGCCTGCTGCACCTCGAGGACCGCCCCTCGGACATGAAGCCCTGGCTGGACCTGGTGCAGCGCATGCACCATCCCGCGGGCAACGTGCGCATCGCCGTGGTGGGAAAATACGTGCAGCTCGAGGACGCCTACAAGAGCCTGCGCGAAGCGCTGCTGCACGGCGGCCTGGCCCACAATCACAAGACCGTGCTGGAATGGATCGAAGCGGAGGAGATTGACTCGGCCGAGGCGGCGGCCAAGCGCCTGCGCGGCTATGACGGCATCCTGGTTCCCGGCGGATTCGGCAAGCGCGGGATTCAGGGCATGGTGCACACGATTCAGTTTGCCCGCGAAAGCAAGATTCCCTTCTTCGGCATCTGCCTGGGGATGCAGTGCGCCACGATCGAATACGCGCGCGACGCCGCGGGGCTGCGCGACGCCGACAGCACCGAGTTCGACCCGCAAACGCCGCATCGCGTCATCTATAAGCTGCGCGAACTGCTGGGCGTGGACGAAATGGGCGGAACCATGCGCCTGGGGGCCTGGCCCTGCAAGCTCGAACCTGGCTCGTTCGCGCAGCGGGCCTACGGCAAGACGGAAATCAGCGAGCGCCACCGCCACCGCTACGAATTCAACCGCGAATACGAAAAGACGCTCACCGGCGCGGGCCTGCGCATCACCGGCCGCACGCCCGACGAAAATTACGTGGAAATCGTCGAGGCTCCCGACCATCCCTGGTTCCTGGGCTGCCAGTTTCATCCCGAATTCAAATCCAAGCCGCTCGAGCCGCATCCGCTCTTCGCCGCTTTTATCGGCGCGGCCATCGAGCAGCAGAAGCGCCGCGAACGCTCCGCCGCCGAGCCGCAGCGCCCGCGGACGCTGGGCGTGGCCCCGCACGCCACGGCTTGACGAAGCCATTGCAAAAAGTCCGTTCTGTGCGTAGCCTTTGACGCGATGACGCCCGTGCACGAAATCGCTCTCGGTTCCCTCCGCCTCGGCGGGGGCCATCCCCTGTTCCTGATCGCCGGGCCCTGCGTCATCGAGAGCGAAGCCCACGCGCGCAAAATGGCCGAGGAAGTCTCGCGCATCGCCGCCGCCGCCGGAGTTCCGTACATTTTCAAGGCTTCCTACGACAAGGCCAACCGCACCTCGGTCAAGTCCTACCGCGGCCCGGGTCTTGTGGAAGGGCTGCGCATCCTGGGCAAGATCAAGAGCGACCTCGGCCTGCCCATCCTCACCGACATTCACGAGCAGTCGCACGCCGCGCCCGCCGCGGAAGTCGCCGACATTCTGCAGATTCCCGCGTTTCTTGCGCGGCAGACGGACCTGCTGCTGGCCGCCGCGAAGACCGGGCGCATTGTTAATGTCAAGAAGGCGCAGTTTCTGTCGCCGTGGGACATGGCCAACGTGGCCGAAAAAATTGCCGGCGCGGGCAATTCGAAAATCATGCTCACCGAGCGCGGCGCTTCCTTCGGCTATCAGAATCTTGTGGTGGACATGCGCTCGTTTCCCATCTTGCGCAAGCTCGGCTATCCCGTGGTGTTCGACGTAACCCACTCAGTGCAGTTGCCCGGCGGCCAGGGCAACGCAAGCGGTGGCCAGCCGGAATTCATCGAGCCGCTGGCCCGCGCGGGAGTCGCCGCCGGAGCCGACGGAGTATTTCTCGAAGTCCACGACAACCCCGCGCAGGCGCTTTCCGACGGCTCCAATGCCCTGCCCCTCGCGCAACTTCCCGCGCTGCTCGCGCGGTTGAAGGAACTTTCCGCAATGGTCCGCCGCTGGGGTGCGCAATGAGTCTCGAATCCGCCCGCCGCGTCCTGCGCATTGAAGCGCAAGCCATTCAGGATGTTCTTGCGCGCCTGGATGCCAATTTCGAAAAGGCCGTGGAGCTTTTTTTCAACTGCCGCGGCCGCGTCGTCGTCAGCGGCATGGGTAAATCCGGGCTCATCGGGCGCAAAATCGCCGCGACGCTCGCCAGCACCGGCACTCCTTCCCTGTTTCTGCATCCCGCCGAAGCCATGCACGGCGACCTGGGCATGCTGGCCCGCGGAGATGCCATGCTGGCGATTTCCTATGGCGGCGAAACCGAGGAGCTGATCGGTCTGCTGGAAACGCTCAAGCGCCTGGAAATCAAGCTGGTCTCGCTTACCGGGAACCTCCGCTCGACGCTGGCCGGGGCCAGCGACGTGGCTCTCGATTGCAGCGTCCGCGAAGAGGCCTGTTCGCTCAACCTCGCGCCCACCGCCAGCACCGCCGTAGCCATGGCCGTCGGCGACGCCCTGGCCGTTTCTCTTCTCGAACGCCGCGGCTTCAGCCCCGAGGATTTTGCGGCGCTGCATCCCGGCGGGCGTCTGGGTAAAAAACTTCTCCGCGTCGAACACCTCATGCACAAGGGCGGGGACCTGCCCAAAGTCGCGCTCGACGCGCGCATGCCCGACGTCATCTACGAGATGAGCAAAAAGGGACTGGGCATGACCACGGTGGTGGACGCGCAAGGCCGCCTCGCCGGCGTGGTTACCGACGGCGACCTGCGCCGCCTGATGGAAAAACAGAAAACCGCAGTACTGGAAATGACCGCGGCGGCCTGCATGAGCAAGAACCCGCAGACCATCGGCCCGCAGGCGCTGGCCAGCGAAGCGCTGAACGTGATGGAAAGAAGAAAAATCACCGGCGTGATCGTCGTGGACGACGCGCAAAAAGTTCTAGGCGTGGTCCACCTGCACGACCTGTGGACGCTGGAGCTGATTTAGCATTCTGCGGAACAGTTTCCATAAGTGCTGTCATCCTGAGGCGAAGCCGAAGGATCTCAACGGTTAGCATCCGCAGCATGTGAAGTTGAGATTCTTCGCCCCGGCAAAAAACGCCGGGACTCAGAATGACAACGTTTCTTTTTTTTGCAGATACAGCCAACGACCGAAAGAGGACACATTGCCAAGAGCCAAGAAAGTTTCCGCGCAACTCTCCCGCAGGGCGAAACCCATTCAAGTGCTGCTGATGGACGTGGACGGCACATTCGCGCGCGGCGTCTGGCTGCTCTCGCGCCCCGACGGCACCGCCGTCGAGCTGAAGAGCTTCGACCCGCACGACGGCCAGGGTCTTACCCTCGCGCGCACCGCAGGCATCCGCACCGGCGTCATCACCGGACGGGAAAGCCCCGCGCTGGCGCGCCGCGCGCGGGAGATGGACATGGAATTCGTTTACCAGAAGCAGGGCCACAAGCTGCCGGTCTACGAAGAAATCCTGCGCAAAGCCGGCGTCAGCGACGCCCAGGTCGCCTACGTGGGCGACGATCTTCCCGACATTCCCCTGCTCAAGCGCGTGGGCCTGGCCGTGGCCGTGGGCGATGCCGTCGCCGAGGTCAAACGCGCCGCGCACTTCATCACCAAGGCGCGCGGAGGCGAAGGCGCCATCCGCGAAGTGGTCGAGCTGATTCTGAAATCGCAGGGCAAGTGGGACAGCATCATCGAAAAGGCCCGCGCCACAACCTTCTAATCAACAATTTCCGCCGTAGGGGCGGGGCTTGCCCCGCCCTCTTGCGTGTCACGCTCAGCGCCATTTTTGCTGACAAACTTCTCGCGCAACAAAGGAGAAGATTTTTTGTTATAAAAGGACCAAGGACAATTCACCTCCATGACCACGACCCATCCCCCAGCCGCCCGAAGAATTCTTGAAGGAAAAGCCGCCATCGTCAGCGGAGGCGCCTCCGGCATCGGCCGCGCCACGGCCACGCTGCTTGCCCGCGAGGGCGCCGACGTGACCATCGCCGACCTCCACGCCGAACAAGGCGCGGCCGTCGTCCGCGAAATCGCCGCCACGGGCGGCAAGGCCGCGTTCGAAAAGACCGACGTCTCCCGCGCCGCCGACTGCCAGCGCGTGGTCGAATCGGTCACCGCGCGCTGCGGCGCTCTGCACCTCCTGGCCACCTGCGCGGGCATCATCCGCCGCTTTTCCGTCGTGGATCTCGCCGAAGAAGACTGGGACGCCATGATGAACGTCAACGCCAAGGGCGCTTTCCTGCTTTCGAAATTCGCCGTGCCGGCGATGGCGCGCACGGGCGGCGGCGCGATCGTACATATCGCTTCCGACTGGGGCTTGAACGGCGGCAGAAACGCCGCGGGCTATTGCGCCTCGAAGGGCGCCGTGGTCCTGCTCACCAAAGCCATGGCCATTGACCACGCCGCGCAAGGCATCCGCGTCAATTGCGTCTGCCCCGGCGACATTGACACGCCCATGCTGCGCGCCGAATCCGCGCAACTGGGCCAGAGCGACGCCGAATTCCTCGCCGCCTGCTCCAACCGCCCGCTCGGCCGAGTCGGCCGCCCGGAAGAAATCGCCCAGGCCGTCCTTTATCTGGTGAGCGACGCCTCTTCCTTCGTCACCGGCATCGCCCATCTGGTCGATGGCGGCGCCAACGCCGGTTCGATGTAATCCCCCTCCAACAAAGTGTCATTCCGACCGGAGGGCCGAGTTTTTTCGGCCCGAAGCGGAGGAACCGCTGCCCCATCGTTCATGCTTTTTATGAGCGATGTATCTCTCTTCTCTTCCCGTGCCAGCCACAACTCACCCTATTCCCGCTATACTGTCCGTGTGCCTCCCCGCGACAATAAAAATCCGAAGCAGCCCCGCGAGACCTCGCGCAAAGTCGGCTTGGCCCGCGCGCTTTCCAAACTGGGCCTCTGCTCGCGCTCGCAGGCCGCCGACCTCATCCGCTCCGGCCGGGTGCGCTTGAACGGCGCGCTTCGGCTGGACCCGGAAACTCCCGTGCGCCTGGGCCGCGATCGCGTGGCCGTGGACGGCCTCGCCGTGGCCCCGTCCGAACGGCTCTATTTCCTTCTCAATAAGCCCCGCGGCATCGTCACCACCGCCGACGACGAACGCGGCCGCGACACCGTCTATTCCTGCCTCCCCGAAAATCTCCCCTGGGTGGCCCCGGTGGGCCGCCTCGACAAATCCAGCGAAGGACTTCTGCTCCTCACCAACGATTCCGAATGGGCCGCGCGCATCACCGCCCCGGAAACGCACCTGGCGAAGATTTACCACGTGCAGATCAGCGTCATCGCCGGCGCGGATCTGCTGCAAAAGCTGGAACAAGGACTGGCCACGAAAGAAGGCGACTTCCTGCGCGTCACCCGCGCCGGGATACTCCGCCAGGGCGAGCGCAACTCCTGGATCGAGATTACCCTCGAAGAAGGCAAGAACCGGCACATCCGCCGCTTGCTGGAGGCACTGGGCATCGAAGTTCTCCGGCTGATTCGCGTGGCCATCGGCCCGCTGGCCCTCGGTGCACTGGCCAAGGGCGCTTCGCGTCCGCTGACCGCGGAGGAAAAACTAGTTATGGACCATTCTCTGCGCAGTTCGTGACGGACGAATAGTTTTCGTCCCCCTGCGCGGCGCGAGACTGCCTTGCGCTGGCGTGATTTTCTACGGCCTGGCGGGCCTGCTCTTTTCCATTTCGCGCTTGCGCAATTCCACGCGGCGGATTTTTCCGCTGATGGTTTTGGGCAGCTCCGCGAGGAATTCGATCTCGCGCGGGTATTTATACGGAGCGGTGGTTTTCTTGACGTGCTCCTGCAGCTCGCGGACGAGTTCGGCTGAGGCGGTGTAACCCTTGCTGAGTACCACGAAGGCCTTGACGATGTGCCCGCGGACTTCGTCGGGGCTGGCCACCACGGCGGCTTCCACGACGGCGGGGTGCTCGACCAGCGCGCTTTCCACTTCAAAAGGGCCGATGCGGTAGCCCGCGCTGATGATCACGTCATCGGCGCGGCCCACGAACCAGTAGTAGCCGTCAGCGTCGCGGCAGGCTTTGTCGCCGGTGACGTACCAGGGGCCGCGGCGGGTGCCCGCGGTGAGGGCAGGTTCCTTCCAGTAACCCAGAAAAAGCGACGGCGGATGGCCCTTGATGGCGATCTCGCCCTCTTCGTCGGCGGGCAGTTCGCGGCCCTCGGCGTCCACGATGGCGATTTCATGGCCGGGCATGGGCTTGCCCATCGAGCCGGGGCGCACGGGCACGGAAGGGTGATTGCAGACGGCGATAATGGTTTCGGTTTGGCCGTAGCCGTCGTAGATGGTCGTGCCGGTGGCTTCCTTCCAGACTTCGATGACTTCCGGATTGAGTGGCTCGCCCGCGGCGACGACGTGGCGAAGAGAAAATCGGTAGCGCTGCAAATCTTCCTTGACCATCAGGCGGAACGCGGTGGGCGGCGCGCAAAACGTGGTGATCGGATATTGCTGAAGGAGTTCCAGCGTTTTTTTCGGATCGAACGCTCCCCCGTAGGAAAACACATTGGCCCCCGGATGCCACGGGCCGAACAGAGTGCTGTAGGCGGCCTTGGCCCAGCCGGTATCGGAAAGATTCCAGTGCAGATCATCGGGTCGGAGGTCCAGCCAGAACTCGCCCGTCAGGCGATGCGCGAGCGTATACGCATGGCAATGCTGGACCATCTTGGGGCCGCCGGTGGTCCCGGAAGTGAAATAGAGCAGGGCAGGCTCCTGCGAGCGCGTGGGCGGCGCCTGAAAATTCGCGGAGGCAGATTGCATGGATTTTTCGTAGCTGACCCAGCCGGGCTGCTCCGCGCCGACCAGGATGAACTGCTTCATTCCGGGAGCGTCCTTGCGCACGGCTTCGACCTTGGGCCAATTCTCCGTGTCGGTAATGATGGCCTTGGCATCGGAGAGTTGCGCGCGGTAGGCGATGTCCTTGGGCTGGAGGAGCGTGGCGCCGGGCGCGGCCACCGCGCCGAGGCGCAGCAGGCCCAGCATGACCACCTGCCAGGCAGGAATGCGCGGCAGAATCACCATCACCACATCGCCGCGGCGCAGGCCGAGACCCGCGAGAACGTTGGCAAAGCGCCTGGAAAGTCCGCTGAGCGCGGCAAACGTGAATTTCTCCTCGCGCCCCTGCGCGTCCAGCGAGTGCAGGGCCATGCGCGCGGGGTCGGCGGCGTGGCGGTCCACGACGTCCGCGGCAAAATTAAAGTGCTCGGGAATCTCCCAGCGGAAACTCCTGTAATAGTCCTCGTAGCTGGCGATGGTCACGGGCGGCCTCAGGCGGTTTCAATGCGCGCGGCGTCCCCCAGGTTCAGTTCCTGGATGGCCACTTCGCGCATTTTGAATTTCTGGATTTTTCCGGTGACGGTCATGGGGAACGCGTCCACCATTTTTATGTATTTCGGAATCTTGAATGTGGCAATTTTATCCTTGCAGAATTCGCGGATCTCTTCCGGGGTCAGCGCCGCTCCGGCCTTCACTTTCACCCAGGCCATGACCTGCTCGCCGTATTTGGCGTCGGGAACGCCGATGATCTGCACGTCGCTCACGCCCGGGCAGTGATAGAGAAACTCCTCGATTTCGCGCGGATAGATATTCTCGCCGCCGCGGATGATCACGTCCTTGGCCCGCCCGGTGATTTTGCAGTAGCCGCGCTCGTCCATGCTGGCGAGGTCGCCGGTATGCAGCCAGCCGTCCTCCTCGATGGATTTGCGGGTGGCCTCGGGATTGCGGTAGTAGCCCTTCATGACCAGGTAGCCGCGGGTGCAGAGTTCGCCCGCTGTTCCACGTGGAACGATGCGTCCGGTGGAGACGTCAACAATTTTCACTTCGGTGTGCGGAAGAGGACGGCCCACGGTGGAGACGCGCAGTTCAATCGGATCGTCGGTGATGGTCTGGGTGATCACCGGGGAAGCCTCGGTCAGTCCGTAGGCGATGGTCATCTCCCGAAGATTCATGAGTTTGACGACGCGCTTCATCACTTCGATGGGACAGGGCGCGCCGGCCATGATGCCGGTGCGGAGAGAGGAGAGATCGAATTTGGAAAAATCAGGATGATCCAGCTGGGCGATGAACATCGTGGGCACGCCCTGCAGCGCGGTGCAGCGTTCCTCGGCGGCGGCGCGCAGGGTTTCCAGCGGGTCGAAGAATGGCGCCGGAACGATCATGGCCGCGCCGTTGAGCACGCAGGCCATGTTGCTCATGACCATGCCGAAGCAGTGGTAGAACGGCACGGGGATGCACATGCGGTCGTTGTGCGTCAGTTTCATCGAACCGGCCACCAGCAGCGCGTTGTTGACGATGTTGTGGTGGGTGACCGTGGCGCCCTTGGGCATGCCCGTGGTGCCGGAGGTGAACTGGATGTTGATGGCGTCGCCGAATTCCAGAGTGACTTCGCGCGCGCGCAGATCGCTTTCCGGCGTTTCCCTGCCCATGGCCAATAAATCGCGCCAGTGGAACATGCCCGCGGGAGCGTCTTTTTCTCCGATGTAGAACAAGTTGCGCAGATGGGGCAGCTTGGCGGCATGCAAAGCGCCCGGAGCGCAACCGGCGAGTTCCGGGCAGAGGCTGCGCAGGGTTTCCGGGTAGCTGCAGTCGCGCATGCCCTCGACCATCAGCAGGGTCTGGCATTCGGACAGGTTCAGCGCGTATTCCAGTTCGTAGGCGCGGTTGGCGGGATTGATGTTGACGAGGATCGCTCCGGCCTTGGCCGCGGCAAACTGGGTGACCACCCATTCGGCGCAGTTGGTGGCCCAGATGCCCACGCGGTCGCCTTTCCGGACGCCCAGGCGCAGCAGGCCACGCGCGGCCAAGTCAACTTCCTCGCGAAACTGGCGATAGGTGCAGCGTTTCTTCTGGTGGCGGACAACCAGCGCGAGGCGATCCGGATACTGCGCGGCGGCGCGGTCCAGCACCTCGCCGATGCACAGGCCCAGCAGTGGCACGCTTCCTGTGCCGTGCTCGTAGCTCAATTGCGGCTTGCCGGAAACGGGATCGCTCACGATGGCCCTCGGTTTACAGGCGTTGATGGTACGGCACCGGCTACTTCGTGCGCCGCCAGGATGCGCGCGATTGCGGCGGCGTCCGCCGCGGGCGCCTGCTCGCGAATCCGCGCCGCCCAGGCGGCGATATGCGCCGCGGCAAAGCTGGCGCCTTGCAGATTTTTCTCCTGCGGGCGGCCCGGCAGCGGCCGGGGGGATGGGTGCGCCAGGAACAGAGGCCCGCCAGACGGCCCGTCGGCGCAGCCGCGATATTCATCCCAGGAGCAGGCCGCATCGGCGGCAACGGCAATCACGCCGGGAAGCGAAGCGGGCAGGAGATCGCCACGCCCGGGGAGCGCAGCGGCGATAATGCAGGCGCCGCGCGCGGCGGCATGGTCGCATGCCGTCTGGAATAATTCGCGGTGCCGCGCTTCCGGCGTGCTCAGGCTGCAATTGATGATTTGCGCGCCGTGGTCGGCAGCCCAGCGGATGGCCGCGGCAGCCACCTCGGGGGAGGCCTGCAGTCGCTGCTGAAAAATGCGCACGCTGTAGAGCAGCGCGCCGGGAGCCTTGGCGCGCAGGACTCCGGCAATGGCCGTGCCGTGGCCTAGGGCGTCGTTCCAATCGTCCTCGAAGACGACCGCGCCGTTTTCTCCAAGGTGAATTCCAATTCCTCCCTCGACCCGGCCGACGTGGGAATGGCCGGGGTTAATCCCGCTGTCGATGACGGCGATGGAGACGCCATGCCCCGTGCCCAGCCAGGGAGAGACTCCTGCCTCCGAGTTCGCATTCGCACGAGAGATGCTCTGCGCGCTCATGGGCGGAAGGATCCGGCGGGCAAGGACTGCTCGTGCGCGGCGGCGCGATGCAGGCGCTGGTAGAGCCCGTCTTCTTCGAGCAAGTGATCGTGGCTGCCCTGTTGGACGAGTTTGCCGCGGTCGAGCACGATGATCTGATCGGCATCGCGCACGGAGGAGAGACGATGGCTGATGATCAAGGTGGTGCGGCCGGAAAGCCACTGGCCCAACCCGGCCCAGATGCGCGATTCGCTGAGGACGTCGAGCGAGCCGGTGGCTTCGTCGAAGATCCACACGGGAGCGTCGCGCAGGACGGCGCGGGCCAGGGCCAGGCGCTGGCGCTGGCCGGTGGAAAGGCGCACGCCGCGCTCGCCGGCAACGGTGGCCAGGCCGTCGGGCAGGGCCTCGACGAATTCCGCGAGGTCGGCCATGCGCAGAGCGCCGTTCAATTGCGCCAGAGTGGCGTCCGGCCGGGCGTAGCGCAGGTTTTCCTCGATGCTGGCGTGGAAGAGGAACGGCTCCGCGCTCACCACAGTCAGGGCGCCGCGCAGGCTGTTCATTTGCAAGTCGCGCAGGTCGCAGCCGTCCAGCAGCAGGCTGCCCTCCTGCGGGTCGTAAAAGCGCAGCAGGAGATCCACCAGCGTGGACTTCCCCGCCCCGCTGGGCCCCACGATGCCGATGCGGCTGCCTGCCGGGATGCCCAGGTTGAGGCGGTCGAGCACGGGCGTGCCGGCAACATAGGAAAAGCTCACGTTGCGCAGTTCGACTTCTCCGCGGGGCGCGGAAAGAGCCGCCGCTCCGGGCTTTTCCCGGACTTCCGGCTGCAGCGCGAGGAATTCCAGGACGCGGCTCAAAGCCACGCGCGCGCGCTGCACGCTCAGGAACAGACCCACCAGATTCTGCACCGGGCCGAGAGCGCGGGCTTGATAGGCGGCGAAGGCCGCCAGGCTGGCGAGGCTGATCTCTCCCGCAATGACGCGGTGGCCGCCATAGAGCAGCAGGGCCAGCGTGCTGGCGGCGAGGAGAACGGCGGGAGAAGCTCCGGCCCAGGAAGAGGTCAGCTGATAACCGAGCAGCGCGGAGATGTAGCGCTCGTTGCCTGCTTCGAGCTTGCCTGCTTCGGCTTCCTCGGCGCGGATGCTCTGGATCCATTTCATGCCCAGAAGGGATTCGAGAAGCGTGCTGCTGAGTTCCGCATTGCGCTCGCGGACTTCCCGGGCCCTTTCCGCCACGCGCCGGCGAAAACGCGCCAGGAAAAAAGCGCTGGCGGGTAGAAAAAACGTGCACAGAAGAAACAGTTTCCAATCGAGCCAGATCAGCGCGGCCAGCGTGCCCAGCAGCGTCAGCAGGCTCAGCACCAGGCTTAGGAGCGCGTCGGTGCCCACGGACTGAATTTCGGCCACGTCGCTGCCCAGGCGGGAAACGATTTCGCCGGTCTTGGTTCCGGCGAAGAAACGGGGAGAAAGGGTTTGCAGGTGGCGGAAGAGAGAGACGCGCATGTCCATGAGGATGCGCGAGGAGACCTGCATATAGAGGTAGCGCGTGAGGGCGCCCAGAGCGAAACCGGCGAGCACCAGAGCGGCCATGGCCAGCGCGGTGAGAATCAGCAGGCGCTCATTCCCGCCGGTGAGGGCTTCGACCAGGAATTTGACGCCCAGGGGATAGGCCAGTCCGGCCAGGCTGGCGGCGAGGGTCAGAAAGAAAACAAAGCCGAGGCGCCGGGCGTAGGGCCGGAGGAAAGGAAGAATCAGGGCAAATTCTTCCATGCGCGGCAAATTCCGCTGCCCGTCCGTCTTTTTTCGCGTGTTCTCCACGTTGCGGGATTCCCGGCGCTCCCGTTCGCCTAGTGCGCCAGCGGGGGCAAGGCCCGGAACGTGGTTACGCCGGGGTCGCCCGAGAGATTGAGGGTCTTGATGAGCTTCATGCTGGCCGTGTCATAGATGTGGATGAACGGAGAAGCACCCGAAACATAGACTTTCTTGCCGTCGCGGCTGATGTTGGCGACGTACTTGGTGCGCTCCAGATTCACCATGCGCTCGACTTTCCGCGCGGTCATGTCCACTTCCACCAGTTGCAGCATCAAGCCGTAGGCGTGCTTGCGGTCCGGCGCCACAATCACCGAATAGAGCGGTATGGGCGGCCCCAGTTCCATCAGGTCCATTTTGCCCGTGGTCAGGTCCAAATTGGCGAAGCCGAAGATGTCTTTTTTTGTAATCGGGTCTTTCGTGTAAAAAGGCAGGCTCAGAATGCCGCTGCGCTCGTACTGAACGAACGCCGCAAGGGCATCCACCGGGCCCTTGTCGGGGAGATTGCGGGACATCAACGGGTAAGTGCCGGTGATGCGGCCCTGCGCGGGGTCCACATAATAGATGTCCCGGCCCCAGGCGATCAATTGCCGGTCGTCGGTGGTCATGGCCAGGGTCATAACGCCTTCGGGAACTTCCACGATCTTATTGGTCTTGCCGGTCTTCACGTCCACGGACCAGATTTGCGGGGGTTCCACTTTGAATTCGTCCGGCAGCAACTTCACCAGTTTGACGTGGATATAGAGCAGATCGCCCTTGGCGTTGATCGCCAGGCCAAAAATGGTCATGCGATGGCCCGCCGGGGTAAGGTCGAAGACCTTCTCCGCCTTGCGCTGGGCTACGTTGACCATCTCCAGACGGGAGCGGCCTTCGCTGGTTACGTAGAGATATTTGCCGTCCGGAGAAAACACCATGTCCTTGGGAGAACGCCCGGTGATTTGAATTTCTCCGGCGATTTCATCGCGGTTGCCGTCGAGCAAGACGATGGCGTGCGGATGCACGCCGATCGCGTACATTTCCGGCTCCTGCGTCTGCGCGAACCCCGCCGGGGCCAGGCTGGCCACGAGCAGCAGCGTCAGCGCAGCGGCGCGGGCGCGGAGATTTCCGGAAGAGAAGCTGAAGTGCGCACTTTTGTCTTTCACGGCTGCCCCCTTGCGTTACTGCGAATCCGCCCGCCTGCGATCCCTCAGGGCTTGTTCGGATTCAGCAAATCGAGATTTTTCCAGTCGCGTTCCGCCGCGGCGCATTTGTCGGCCCAATCCGGAAAATTGGTGATCTGGTCGGGCACCTGCGCGGGCCACCAGCAATCGTCGGAGCAGCCATAGAGGTCGGCTTCGACGGGCTGGCACAATCCGGTAACGCCGCCGGTGGCGTCCGTCTCCCAGCCGGGATCGAAGACCAGCGAACAGCCCAGGTTGGCGCCCTGCATGGCGCTGACGCTCTCCTTGGGGTCGGCCGCGGGGGGCTGACCCTCCAATTGCTTCTCGAAGTTCTGCGCTTTTTTGTTGAGAGGCCGCACGTGTTTCATACCGCACCCCGTTTCTCGATAAATTGAGGAAAAAAATCCGGATTGCTTTCCATGATCCGGGCATAGGCGTGGAGACCGAGATCGATCCAGCTGCGAATCCATTCGCAGTAGTGCGCGTTGGCGTGGTACAGGCTGCCGTAATGCGTGTTGGCCTCGTGGTAGCATCCGCCGGCGCAGACGTGGCGCACCCAGCAGGTGCCGCAGTGCGGCTTGTTGCTCAGGTGAGCGCGGCTCAGGAAATCGGTCTGGCGGGCCACGTCCAGCCCCTCCTGCACGCTGCCCATGCGATGTGCGGGGGATTCCGAGAAGCGATGGCAGAGGTAGAGGTCGCCGTCGGCGCCGACGCCCAGCAGGCCCAGCCCGGCGCCGCAGGGGTAGTTTTTCGAAATTCCGGTGTGCAGCTCGCCCAGCAGATTGGAAAGATTGGAGAAGCCGAAAAACTCGTTTTTCAGGGCGCGCTCCACGTAAATGCCGGAAAGTTTGCGAAAGGCTTCCAGCACGGTCCACAACTCTTCCGAAGTCAGGGCAAAATCCTCCTGCGCCGAGGAAGTCACCGGAGCGAAGCCCACTTCATGAAAACCCATCTCCAGCAGATGCCAGAAGCATTCCTCGACGGCGGTGATGCCGTGGGTGAGCGTGGCGCGCGCGGCCACCGGGCGAGTCTTGTGCCGCTTCAGAAGTTCCAGGATGCGCGGGCGCACGTGGTCGTAGGAACCCCTGCCGTTCTTGTAGGTGCGCCGCAGATCGTTGTATTCCTTGGGGCCGTCGATGCTCACCGATACGCCGATGCGGTTTTCACTGAGGAAGTCGATGACCTCGGTGGTCAGCCCGGTGGCGTTAGTGGTCATGGTGAAATCCACGTGCTTGCCAACCTTCGCCGAAGCCTCCCCGGCGTAGGCCACCACGCGGCGAATGAGTCCCAGATTCATCAGCGGCTCGCCGCCAAAAAACACCAGCGTCACATTCTTCTGCTCGCCCGAATTGGCCAGCAGGAAATCCACGCTGCTCCGCGCGGTCTCTTCCTGCATCATGCGCTTGGGGGTGCCGTAATCTCCCTGCGCGGCAAAACAGTAGCTGCAGCCCAGATTGCAGTCGTTGGCCACGTTGAGCACCAGAGAACGCTGCGGAAAGGGCGCCGGAGGAAGCTGGTGCTGCGGAATTTTCCACTCTTCGCCGGGAAATCCCGAAAATCGAATCGCGCGAATGCTGCGCAGTTCCCGCAAGGCCTCCCCGATCTGCTGCCGGTCATGCGTCGCTTCAAACGCGGCCAAGATGTCTTTCAGCAGGACGTAGCCCGCTCCGGCGGTCTGCCGGCCTTCGGTTGCCGGAGCCGGCGCGGACTGTTCCGGCCGCAGGTAACGCAGAATGTCCCGGCTCAATCCGTCCAGGGCAAAGACGGCGGTGACATCCACGACGAAGACATAAGATGAACCGCCGGCGGCGAATTCGCGAATATCGGAGAGCAGCACGGCGGGCTCATCGGGAGGAACGCAGAGCGGCGCTTCCACCACCGCTTCCGGGACTTCGGACAGCAATCCGGCAGCGCCCGCGGTCAGCAGGTGGGAGAGCGGAAGAAAATTGTGCGGCAGCCCGTGGGCGTGGCTCATCCGGCGGCTCTCCTCAGCGAATCGGGAATTGCATGTAAAGCGGCACGGTCACCAACACGTAGGCCCGGGCCGTCAACGGCCGCTGCGAACCCGGCGGCGTATAGCTGGCTTCCACCCAGACGTCGCCGGCGTTATTGGTCGAGCGCAACCTCGCCGGGTTGGGGCCTTCCTCCGCGGGAGTGAACAGTCCGTTCTGGTTCACGCTGCCCACGAAGGAGACATCCTTTTCCCCGAACGAGGCATACGCCTCCGCCATGCTCCAGGAAGCCTGCACGGGGCCCAGATCCAGATCATCCGCGGTGCCGGGCTGGCCGTCCGCGCCGTTGCTCCAGGCGTGCGCTTCAAACTGGGCAAATTCTTTTTCATAATGGACGCCCCCGAGGCGCGCCATGGCGTGATCCGGCGTGACCCGCAGGTAGTCGGCGTTTTCGTACACGATGAGCTGGCCGGCGCCGGAAATCGCGCCCGCCTTCACGTCGCGCGCGCCCGGTTTCGCCGCAGGGTCCACGCTGATAACCGCTTCGATGTGGTCCGGAGCGGCTTCCACGATTTTTTCCACGCTGACGCCATCGCCCAGATGCAAATCGCCGGGTTGCGCGGGTGGAGTCAGGAGAATGCCGGCGACGCGGATACTTACGTGGCTGGAGCCGCGGCGAACCGCGCCGGGCAAAACGGCCAGCACGCGGGGAGCGCCTTCCACGCGATAGCGGACTTCCTTGGCGCCCAGTTCGGGATGCTCGAGCGGGAACCAGCGCCCGCGCAGGGTATTCTGGTCCGCGGAAAGATGAAAGATTTCGCGGGTCTTGTCCTTTTCCCCGCGCAGGGCATTGCCGCGCCAGGCGTAGGCGCCGAACCAGCGGCCCTTGCCGCGCACGGTTTCCTTCTGCCCGCTGGCAAACGCCAGCGCCGCCTCGCTTTGCCGGCCGCCGTCGGGCAGCGTGCGGAAGGTCAGCAGGCCCGAGTAAGCTCCCTTGCCCGGCTGGCTGCCCACAACCACCCACTGGCTCTCGCCGGGAGCCGTGGCATCCTTTTCCTTCTTCCACTCGGGAGTTTCCAAAGGAAAGTGGTCGGCGAGCCAGGCCAAATTTTCATCGGCTAGTTTGGGCCAGTCGATTTGCCGGTGCTGATAAATCATGGCCGGATACATGCCCATGAGGAAATCCTTCATCTTGAGCCATTCCTCGCGCGTGCGCCGCTCCGCGGCAATTTTTCCGTAGCTGTGACAGCCCGCACAGGCCGCCTTCATGTTCTCGCTGGGAATCTCTTCGCTCTTTTCCTCGCGCTCGAGGATGTAGGCAATCGGCGCCAGTTCCGAGGCCGTGAGACCGTGATTGTCCGAGAGGTATTGGACGATCTGCCGGGCTACATCGGGAGTAAGGGAAACGCCATGAATCCGGACCATGCGTTTGACGGTCAATTCCCATTCTTCGGGAGGTTTACGCACGTAGGAGATGCGGCTCATGCGCCCCGCAGCATCCACCTTGTGGCAGGCCCCGCAGGAGTCGCGCACCAGATGGGACTTGACGGGCAATCCCTCCGCGGAAACACCCGCCGCCAGCATCAGACAGCCGAAAGAGAGCAACCAGCGCATGGCATCCTCCATGACGGAGACCCGAAAGAATCCGAATAATAAACCGATGCAACGGCCCGCAAGCACCCCGGGCCGCTCAAATCAAGCCGTAAACCAGCGCAGCATACTTCACCTGCGCCGCAAAAGATACCGGCCCCAAAGCGGTCTGCCGGAGGACGATCCACCGGCTGCGGGAAGGAGAGAGCGCCGAAAAGGTCCGCCTGAATTCATTGCAGTTGACCAGCGGCCGGCTGGTTGAACGCAATATAGTTAAGGCACGCGCCCCTTGTCAAGACATTCGTTGTGGTTTACCGTAGCGGACCAGAGCGCGGACTTGCTTCCTTTTCCGCGCGGTGCGCGCCGAGAGTTCGCGCCGCACGGAATGCGCGCGCCCCAGGAGAGACAGCCATGAGCTACCAGCACATTACTCTGAACATGGAGGGCGGCACGGCCGTGGTGACCCTGAACCGGCCCGCGCGCCGCAATGCCTTGGCGCTGGACATGATGCAGGAACTGATCCAGTGCTTTGACGGACTGGCGACGAACCGCGAAGCGCGCGCGGTGATCCTGGCCGCTGCAGGAAATGTTTTTTGCTCCGGGCACGACCTCGGCGAAATGGTCGGGCGGGACATCAACGAGTACCGCCACCTGTTCGACGTGTGCACGGTGCTGATGACGCGCATTCAGTCCCTGCCCCAGCCGGTCATCGCCGAAGTGCAGGGCGTCGCCACGGCGGCGGGGTGCCAGTTGGTGGCCACCTGCGACCTGGCCATCGCCTCGGAAAAGGCTTCCTTCGCCACGCCGGGCGTGCGCATCGGGCTTTTCTGCACCACGCCCATGGTGGCGCTGAGCCGCGCCGTGGGTCGCAAGCGCGCCTTGCAGATGCTGCTGACCGGAGAGATGGTGGATGCGCGGACGGCGGCGGAGTGGGGCCTGGTGAATTTCGTCGTGCCCGCAGAAACGCTGGCGGCGGAAACCCGCAAACTGGCCACGCGCATTTCCGGCGCTAGTTCGCTGACCATCGGCCTGGGCAAGCAGGCCTACTATTCGCAGATCGATCTCGACCAGCCCAAGGCTTACGCCTACGCCAAGGAAGTGATGAGCATGAACTCGCTGGCGCTGGACGCGCAGGAAGGCATCAGCGCGTTTCTGGAGAAGCGCCCGGCCTGCTGGGTGGGACGTTAGTCGCCAGGGATGGACGCCGCCCGGCTTTCGGAAATGTTCGTCAACCCGTGATTCGCTGCCGGCCGTTCAGCGGCCGCCGGATTTTCTTCCAGCTCGTAATAGCACATCTCCCCCGGCACGCAGCGCGCCGGCGCCAGGCGAATGCTCTGCGCATGCTCCTGCACCTCCTGCTCGGAGGCGCCCGCCCGCTGGCGGGCCACGACGGAGCGCACCAGCCGCAGGCTCATCAGTTTGCGCATGGCCGAGGCTTCGCGGCCCACAATCTTGAGCGAAGCCACGCCAATCCTTTCGAAAAACGGAATGGCGCAAAGCCCGCACGGGCCGGGCAGAACCGCGCCGGTGCCCTGCTCCGAACAGGCGCTGTTGGTGAGGACGCCGATGCGGCGGCGAAAATCATCGAGCAATTTTGCCGCGGCCTCCTTTTCCCCTTCGCGCCAGGGATTTCCGGAAAGTTTTACCGTTTCCGAGGACATTTTCACGAGATTGGTGCAGAAGGCCCCGACGGAATGATGGTGCGTGGTGAGGCAGTTCCCTTCCTCGAAGATGCAGCCGTCGTTCAGGATGAAGGTTTCAATCTCCATCTGCGGGCCGGCCGCGGCGACGATGCGGGCGATTTCGGGCAGCGTCAGGCTGCGCGGCAAGATGACCCGGCGCACGCCCAGAGAGCGAAAAAATTGAATGGCGCTGCTGTTCAGCGTGGCGGCAATGGAACTGAGGTGCAGCGCGCAGGAAAGATTTTCCTCGGCCAGCGCCATCAGCAGGCCCGGGTCGGAGACGATCAAGGCGTCCGCGCCAGCTTCCCCGGCGTAGCGCCGGGCCAGTTCGACCACCAGCGGCAATTGCCCGGCGGTATAGGTCTGCGCATTCAGCGTGATGAAAACGGGAACCGCGGAGCGATGGGCCTGCTCGATGACCCGCCCGAGATCGGCGAAGGTGCGCAGATTGCCGCCCACCGGGCTGCGGCGATTCAGCCAGACCGCGCCGGTGTAGCGCTCGACCCACTCGTCCGGCACCATCCCGCAATAAAGCTCCTCGGCGCCGTTGGCCAGGAGCATCTCCGTCTCTTCCACGCCGTTTAAGGGAGCAAGAATCTTCACATTCCCTCACATCGGCAGGCCGGGCTCATAAATGAGCCGGGCCAGGCCTCGTTCCGCTGCGCCCTGCAGGAATCCGTGCAGCGCCTTTTCGTCCGGGTAATAGAAAAACGTGTTGCCGCGCTGAAAAAACCGCGTTCCGTCCGTGGGCAGCGCGGACGCGTTGAACGTGTGCGTCGTGGAATATTCCCGGCATTCCTGGCGGCAGGGCGCGCCGGGACGGAATCGCTGGCTGCCTTCTTCGATGTGCAGCGAGCTGATCATGCAGTGGCGGCCGCTGGTCACAAATCCGCAGGGGACATAGCAGGCCACCTGAAACGGCAATTCCCGAAAATCCATGTCCGCGGAATTGGGCAGGAGATCCATCTCCACCGTGGCCACTCCGTATTTGCTGATCAGGCTGCGCAGAAACGGCGTATCCAGGCCGGCAGGCTGCATGCTGGCGCGGATGCCCGCGGGCGCGTTCGCCGCGTTATAGAGCGGAACGACGCGCGGGTCGCGCATGGTTTTGTTCAGCAGCCTGCCGCGCACCAGGCGCAAGCCGGGAAATTCCGCGTGCACCAACTGGAGGACACCCCAATCGTTGAAGACCACTTCCACCGGGCGGCCCTGCCGCGCGAGCCATGCAAATAAAGCGCGCAACGCGTCTAGACCTTCGTCAGTGGCAGGCGGGGTGAGGAAACTAATTTCCAGTTGCCGCAGCCAGAGTTTTTCGCACAGGTCGGAAAAGGAGTCCAGCGAGGGCAGCAGGCTTTCGCAGAATTCATTGCCCACGCAGGCGCGCCGCGGGGCCAACTGCCGGGCGGCCTGGCGGAAGAATCCGGCGGCCGGGCTATGGAACTCCTTCAGGTGCGGCTCGCAGAAATGCAGCGGGTCGGCCAGCAGATCGTCCCAGCGATCGGCCAGCGCGGGATTTCGGACATGGACAGCCCACTCCATCGCAAGGAACTCCTGGGAGCGGACGCGTTCCGCTCGGCAACGGGAAGGCCGGAGCCCTCGCGGGTCCCGGCCGTTTCCAGCGCTTCATTCTATACGCGGAAGGGGTTTTTCGGCTACCAGACAATCTTCAAGCCGAGCTGCAGTTCGCGCGGGTTGAAGGCCTGGGTGGATTTTCCAAACGAAAGCGGATCGCCGGCCAAGTCCGAAACCGGCAGGAACATGTTCGAGCGGTTCGTCAGGTTGAAGGCTTCCGCGCGGAACTGAATCTGCCCGCCTTCGCCAAGGAACTTGAAGGCGAAGTTGCGCGACAGCGAAAGGTCCACTTCCTTGTAGTCCGGGCCGCAAAAGGTGTTCCGTCCCAGATTGCCGTTTGCCGGCGCGCTGAAAGGATCCGGGGTGGGGAACACCGCTGTGGACGCGAAAATGCCGTCGGCAAACTGCTTCGGCGTCGAGCACCCGATGGTATTTCCAAAGGCCGGGGTGTTCGGGCGGTCATATCCGGTCGCCTGCGTGCCGCCGCCGCCGTCGGCGTTATAGTCTGCCTGGGGCACAAAGGCGTCATTGTAAACTGTGAACGGCCTCCCCGCTTCATAGGAGATGATGGTGTTGAGCTGCCATTCGCTGAACGCGGCGCGCACTGCTGCGGAGCGCTTGCTCATCTTGCCGATGTTCCACACCGCGTTCAGGGCGATGCGGTGGCGGATGTCAAAACTGGAGCGGCCATAATCGAGATGCCGGTTATTGGCGTCCAGCGTGCCGAAGTAGCCCGTGCCGGCATTGGCAAAGTCTCCCGCGAAGGCATCGTCCTGGATGTCCATGGACTTGCCGTAGGTGTAGCTGGCTTGCAGAAGATAGCCATGGGAGAAGTGTTTCTTGATCTGAAAAGTGGCCCCGTGGTAGTTGGAATTGGTATCCGTCGAAAGATACGACGCCCAGCCCAGGTAGGGATCCGGCCTGGTGAACGGCCCTGTAGGCGGATACCCTCCGGCCACACGGTTGGGATCGTTGGTGAACGCCAGACGGTGGCCTTCATTTCCGGCGTAGCCCACTTCCACGAGCCAATCCGGCGCCAGTTGATATTGAATATTGAGGTTCCACTCCTCGACGTACGGAGTTTTCAAATTCGGATCAATCAGATAAGGAAACAAAATACAGGGAGTCGCGGTCGTGCCCACCAAGCCCTGAGGAATAAATCCTCCCGCGCAGCCCGGATTGGCTGTCGGCGGATACTGAATCACATCGGCAACGGTGTACGGAATGGCTGCCCCAAGGAAAAACGGCGCATCCGGAATGGCCACCACAAAAGCGCTGTACGGCGGGCTGAAGCGCGCCGGCTCGCTCAGCAGGTCGTTGTGCATGCGATCATAATTCATGGAAAAACCGGTGCGCACGGACATCTTACCGTTTACGAACGGATCCCAGGCCAGGCCAATGGCTGGCGCAAAGTTCTTGTAGTAGGGCTTGTACATCTCACCCAACTGGCCGAACGTCGGAATATTGAAGAACTTATCAAGAAGCGTGGTCCCCCCGTTGAAGACGATTCCGCCCTGTTTGCCGTTCGCTTCATGAATCACGCCGAAGATTTCATGGCGCAGGCCCAGGTTCAGCGTCAGATTTTTGCGAATCTTCCAATCGTCCTGCACGAACCAGCTGAAGTCCGTGCGCCGGAAGTCGCGGTACTCATTGGGGCTGCCCACGATGCTCTGCCCCGTGGTGGGATCGAGCTGCTGGGCTTGTAAATAGGGCGAATTGTTTACGAAATCGGACAGGCTGGCGAACTCATACATGCCGCGACCGAGGGCGTCAAACGCCCCGTGCTCGAACTCCTTGGACCACTGCCCGCCGAATTTGAAGGCATGGCGTCCCCGATTGAGGATGACGGTGTCGCGGAAGTCCGCCTGATTGTCCAGCATATTGATGGGGATGAAAAAATCGGAGCCGAAACCGAGGGTGAAATCGTCCAGCAGGAATTGCGGAACATTTTCCGGATAGGCGTCGGTGAAGGCGCGGTTGCGCAGCCAGCCAAACCGAAAATCGTTGACCAGGTTGTGACCGAATACGTGAGTCTCCCCGACGGCCAGGCTGCCGATGAATCCATCCAGCGGACGGCTGAACCCGCGCAGCATGCGCCCCAGTCCGCCGATGGTGGTGAGTTCGCCCACGCCGGTCGTCCGAGGATAATGGCCGGACCAGCGCACGAACAGACGGTCATTGCCATCATGGAAAAGATTGTCCAGCCGCAGCATGTACTGGTCGGTGGTCGTGCTGTTGGTCTTCTGGCCCACGGCCGTGCCGTAATCCGGCGAACCGAGGCCTTGAATATCCTGAGTGTAGACCGGATCACCTGGGACAAGATCCGGTCCCGGGAAATTCTGAAATAGATAGTCGGAGACGGTGCCCGGCAAATTGGCGTGCACCCACGCGCGCAATTGCGGCGTCTCCACCTGCACCTTGCGGGTTACGCCGCGGCGCTCACGGAATCCTTCGTAAGCGAGAAACCAGAAGGTCTTGTCCTTGCGGATGGGCCCGCCCAGCGTGCCGCCAAACTGGTTTTGAATCAGGGCCGAGCCATGCTTTTCGCCGGTGAGCGGATCCACCGGATCAAAGAAATTTCCCGCGTTCATGGCCTTGTTGCGATGGAACTCCCACACCCCGCCGTGAATATCGTTCGTTCCCGACTTGGTGGCCACGTTGATCACCGCGCCGAAATTGCGGCCGTACTCGCGGCCCATGTTCGAAGTGGACACCTGGAACTCCTGCACCGCATCCAGAATCGGCGCGATGGCCGGGACTCCGCCCAGTCCGTTGTCGGAATTGGGCGCGCCATCCAGCAGGAAGTTCGTCGAGCGGATGCGCTTGCCATACGTTACAAACCCCAGGTCATACGAAGAATTGTTGTAGTACGTGGGAATGGAAACGCGCGAAGGCGCCGTGCCCGGCTCCAGCACCGGCAACTGGTAAATGTTGCGCTTGATCAGCGGCAACTCCTCGAGCTGCGTCTGCTCGACGATATGCGTGATGCGGCTCTCTTCCGTGTTCACGGTCACCGCGCTGGCGTCCACTTCCACCTTTTGCTCGACCAGACCCACCTGCAGAAGCATGTCCACGCGGCTGGTCTCTCCGACGTGCAGCGTCACGTTCGAGGTGACCGTGGTCTTGAAGCCGGCCTTTTCCGCCTTCACCTCGTAGGTGCCCGGCTGCAGGTCGGTGAGGCGAAAAAGTCCTTCCGCCCCGGTCACATCCGTGCGCGTGGCATTGGTGCCCAGATTGCGTGCGGTCACGGTGGCGCCGGCGACCGAGCCGCCGCTGGGATCCTGCACCGTGCCCACCAGCGTGCCGGTGGTCAACTGCGCGGCGCTGGGAACCGCGCCAAGAAGCAGTGCGAGAAACACTACGGCAAGAACGGACCCAAAACAGCGCGTGCGGCGAAACGTTTTCATGTCACCCCTCCAGCATGCCCTTGGACGTTAACGAAAGTACGATCCCGGAACTGACGCTTCTTTCCCCGAGGCCCAGGTGCGGGCCCATCCTCCCCGGCAAAGCCACAAAACGCGACGGCGGCAGCTCCTTGCGGGCCCCGCCACAAATATTACAAACTTTGTGTGTACACGTATTGTATTGCAACGGTATAATGACTCTGCCTATCGGTTGTCAAGCTGTTTTTCTGGAGCTCCGCCGGGCGGCGCTCCACCACGGGAGAGAGGGACGGACGCAGGCGGCTGCGCCGCGTTCCGCCGCGGAGGTGCTGGAATGAAAGCGCGCAGAGCGATTTTCGAAATTTACCTCGACTACATCCAGTATTACGGCGGTTCCATCCGCGTGCGCAGCCTGCTGGATCTCTGCAAGGAACTGGGCTTTTCCGGCGTGGCCGTGCGCGCGGCCCTGTGCCGTCTTTCGCAGCAGGGCTGGCTGGACCGCACCCGCGAGAACAAACGGAGTTTTTATACCCTGACGGCCATGGGCAGGGATCGCGTGGAAGAAGCCGCGCCTCGAATCTTCACTCCGCTCACGGAAAAATGGGACGGCCAGTGGACCATCCTGACCTATTCCCTTCCCGAACGCCTCCGCGCGCAGCGCGAGCGCCTGCGCCGCGAATTGATCTGGCTGGGTTACGGCCCGCTGACCCCCGCGACCTGGATCATCCCCAAACCCGCCGCCGAACTCACCACCAAACATCTCCTCGACAGGGGCCTGGACAAAGGCGTCCATCTGTTCCGCGCGCGGCACATCAACTCCTTGGCCAACGCCGATCTGGTGGAAAAGTGCTGGGACCTCTCCGCGGTGCAAAAACAGTACCGCTCCTTCATCGACCGCTGGAATCCTCAGTGGCGCTCCTACCAGCAGAAATTCAACAGCGGCAGGCCCGTCCCGGACAATCTTTGCTTCTCCGCCAAGATGCGCCTGCTGCACGAGTACGGCCGCTTCCTGTACCTCGATCCCCGCCTGCCCTGGGAACTTCTTCCCAAGGACTGGCTGGCCGAGACCGCCTGGCGGATTTTTCGCGATTGCTACCATTTGCTGGCCGAAGGCGCATTGCGCTATTTCGAAAGCCACTTTCAGGGCCCCGCTCGCACCGAGACGCAAAAGCGCGAGGGCCGCGCGCGTGTGATGCAGGGACTCATGGAACTGGTTTGAGCGCAACGCTTCGGCAGGGGAGTGCAATTTTGCAAGCGATCGGCAAGAAGAGAGGCAATCCAGGCAAGCCGGGAGAGCACCGATGAATGCACAACCAGCGCGGGCGAGCGATGCGCCGAAAATCGAATCCCTTCCGCGGGAGCAACTGCGCGGCCTGCAACTGGCCAAGCTGCAAAAAGTCTTGCAGCGCGCCGCGGCGTCCGTGCCCTTTTATCGCCGCAAATTCGAAGCCGCGGGCATTCGCGCGGATGAAATCCGCGGATTGGATCAACTGCGGCAGCTTCCCTTCACCACCAAAGCGGACCTCTGGGAAAACTATCCCTTCGGCCTGCTGGCCACGCCTTCCCAGGAAATCTCTCGCGTGCATGCGTCCTCCGGCACCAAGGGAAAACTAACGCTGGCCGCCTATACCCGCAAAGATGTCACCCAGTGGGGAGAATTGATGGCCCGCTGTTTGTCCGCCGCCGGCGCCCGGGCGGGCATGCGCGTCCTGAACGCTTATGGCTACGGACTGTTCACCGGCGGCCTGGGATTTCACTATGGCGCGGAACATCTCGGCGCGACCGTCATTCCCATTTCCGGCGGCAACACCGCCCGCCAGGTGCAATTGCTCGAGGACCTGCAGCCCGAGGTGCTCTGCTGCACTCCTTCCTTTGCGCTGACCATCGCCGAAGCCTGCGAACAGTCCGGCTCCGGCAAACCTCTCAATCTGAAAATCGGCCTCTTCGGCGCGGAGCCCTGGACCGAATCCATGCGCGCGCAAATCGAAAAGCGCCTGGGCCTCTCGGCCTTTGACACTTATGGCCTGAGCGAAGTGGGCGGCCCGGGCGTGGCCCAGGAGTGCTCCGCAAAAACCGGCGGCCTGCACGTCTGGGAAGATTTTTTTCTACCCGAGGTGATTGACCCGAATTCCGGCGACCCCCTGGCGCCCGGCGAAGAAGGCGAACTGGTCCTCACCACGCTCGAGCGCGAAGCCATGCCCCTCGTTCGCTACCGCACCGGGGACATCACCACGCTCGATGCGCAAACCTGCGCCTGCGGAAGAACCCATGCGCGCATCCGCCGCATCCGCGGCCGCCGCGACGACATGCTGATCATCCGCGGCGTCAATGTTTACCCCTCGGAGATCGAATCCGTGCTGCTGAAATTCGAGGAGGTTCTGCCGTTCTACGAACTGCATCTCGATCGTCCCAAAATCCTCGACCAGCTTACCGTGCGCGTGGAATGCGCCGGGCAGCACCTCGCGGGCGAAGCCGCCGGCAGCGAACTGGCCGGCAGGCTGCAATCGGCCATCGCCGGCCGCTGCGCCGTGCGCGTGGAAATCGAACTTTTGCCCACGGGCACGCTCACCCGCAGCATCGGCAAAGCCTTGCGCATCGTGGACAAGCGGCCCCGGGAGTAGGCGCGGGACCGGGGAAAGCACACACGTTTTGCAAAACCAAACTGCAACTATTCCAGGAGGAATCACAGATCATGCAACTGAAAACCATGCGCTATAGCGTGGAAGGTCCGGTCGCCAAGATTGAGTTCACCCGCCCGGAGGCCCTCAATGCCATGAACCGCCCGTGGTCGCAGGACTTCATGGATGCAACCACGGCCGTTGGCAAGGAAAAGAAAGTGAAAGTGGTGGTCATCTCCGGCGCCGGGCGGGCCTTCTGCAGCGGCATTGACCTGAAGACCCTTTCTACCGAGGGCTATCCCATGGGCTGGTTCCGGCTCTACGAGCGCTCCCTGCGCAATCTCGAGACCATGAACAAAATCGTCATCTGCGCCATGCACCGCTATTGCATCGGCGGCGGCATGCAGGTGGCCCTCGCCAGCGACATCCGCGTCGCCACGGAAAGCACCGAGTTTGCCCTGACCGCCGTCAAGGAGTGCCTCATTCCCGGCATGGGCACCTACCGCCTGGCGCGCTTCATCGGACTGGGCCGCGCCAAGCGCATTATCCTCTCCGGCGAATACATCAACGCCCGGGACGCTTATGCCATGGGCCTGGTGGACTATCTGGTGCCGGACGCCGATTTCGAAAAGCGCGTGAAGGAAATTACCGACATCTACGTGCACACCCATTCCGAAGGGCAGCGGCAATCGAAAAAACTCATGGACCAGTGCTTCGACCTCAAATGGCAGCCGTTCCTGAACAAATACCTGGCCGCGCAGAAGACCACGCTTTCTTCCGCCGAACACCGGGAAGCCGCCAAGCATTACCGCGAGCAGGGGCAGCACCGCTTCTGAAGAGGGAAGCTTTTTGGAAACGAATCGGCAGCCGGAGCGCTCTGCGCCATCAGGCGGAAATTTTCGCCGGGACGCCGAGCGCATCCGCCGGCGCAGCTTCGAACGCCAGCGCGTAACCCGCTTCCAGCGCTCGCAGGTTGGTTTCTTCGGTCCCCTTGGGAACACGGGCCGCCACGGCCTGCCGCAGCGCCTCGATGGTGACCAGGCCGGAACTTTTTGCGATCACGCCCAGGCAGACCATGTTGGCCGCCACTTCCCGGCCCATTTTCTGCCGCGCCGTCTGCAAGATGGGCACGCTGTGCAAGCGGAAAGCGCCCGAGGGCGGATTGGTCACCCGCTTGGAATCGGCAATCAGCAGCCCGCCCGGCTTCAACTTGCCATGAAACGTATCGCAGGCCTTCTGCGTGAGGCACAGCAGCAGATCCAGATGCGCGCAGATGGGATAATCAATCTCCTCATCGCTGATGATCAGGTCCGAGCGGCAGCCTCCGCCGCGCGATTCCGGTCCATACGATTGCGTATAAGTGACGAACTTTCCGCCATAAATTCCCGCGGCTTCCGCCAGAATCGCCCCGGCCAGCACCAGCCCCTGCCCGCCTTCTCCGCTCAAGCGGACTTCGTAGCGCTCCATGTTGTCCTCACTCCCGGCAAGAGAACGTCTAACAGGCTGCGGAAAAACTCAATTACGGGTGTCATGCTGAGGCGAACCGATGAGGTTCGCCGAAGCATCTCAACTGTCAGTGTCGGCAGCACATGAAGTTGCGATTCTTCGCCCATCCTGATCGGATGGGCTCAGAATGACAAATTTCACTTTTTCCGCAATCTGCTATGCGACGCTCTCCGCGTACACCGCTCCATATTCCGGCCGCGGCTCGTGATGCAGGATGCCCGTCAGCATTTTCCCGCGCAGCCTCTCCGCAGGCAGCGCCGCCGCCGCTTCCACGTCCACCACGTTCTGCTTCTGCATGAGAATCTGGTCCGCGGGATTGCCCAGCTTGTTGAAGCGCCCGAAAAACTCCGGGCAATCGCTGACCACTTCCAGAAACGAAAAACCCTTGTTCTCGATCCCCGCCACAATCAATTTTTCCAGCGCGCTCGGCTCATAGGTGATTCCCCGCGCCACGAAGCTGGCCCCCGCCGCCTCCGCCAGCTTGCAGGAGTCAAACGGCGTCTCGTACTGCCCCTTGGGGCTGGTGGTGCTCACTCTGCCGATTTGCGTGGTGGGCGCGAATTGCCCGCCGGTCATCCCGTAAATCTGGTTGTTCAGCAGGAGGCAGGTCAGGCCCACGTTGCGCCGCGCCGCATGAATCAAATGATTGCCTCCGATGGACAGTCCGTCGCCGTCGCCGGTGATCACGATCACGGTCAGCTCCGGCCGCGCCAGCTTGATCCCCGTGGCAAACGCCAGCGGGCGGCCATGCGTCGTATGCAGCGTATTGAAATCCACGTATCCCGCCAGGCGACTGGAGCAGCCGATTCCCGACACCACCACAATTTCGTCCTTGGTGAGCTTCAGCGAGTGAATCGCGCGCAGCAGCGCGCCCAGCACGATGCCGTGCCCGCAGCCGGGGCAGAGCATGTGCGGAAACATTTCCATGCGCAGATACTCCCGGAAATCAAACATGGCGCACTTCCTTTCCCGCGATCGCCAGCAGAATCTCCTCCGGGCTGATCGCTTCCCCGTCGGCCTTCAAGCAAGTTTCTACGTCCTTGCTGCGGCCGATGACCCGCTGCACCTCTCCGGTCATTTGCCCCAGGTTCATTTCCGCCACGACCACGCGCGCAGCTCCGGCGCATGCCGCGGCCAGCTCTTCTCCGGGAAACGGCCACAGCGTGATGGGACGAAAAAGTCCGGCGCGGATTCCCTGCTTGCGGGCCTCGCGCACCGCCCGGCGCGCCGCCGCCGCGACGATGCCGTAGGCAAAGACGATCACTTCGGCGTCCTGCGTATCGAGAAGCTCGTAGCGCACCAGCCCATCGCGGTTGCGCTCCGTCTTTTCCTGTAACCGCCGGTTCGTCGCCGCCACCAGCTTCGGGTCCTGCGTCGGATAGCCGCGGTCGTCGTGCGCCAACCCGGTCACGTGGTAGCGGTAGCCGTCCCCGAATGGCGCCATCACCGGCACGCCATCCTCTCCCGGCGTAAACGCCGCGTGGCGCCCCGGCGCGCACGTGGGCCGCGCGCGATTTTCCACCGGCAGGTTCGCCAGCCGGCGCATGTCCACCTTCTCGTACATGTGCGCGACCACTTCATCCATCAGCAGAATCACCGGCGTGCGCAATCGTTCCGACAGATTAAACGCCAGCACGGTCAGCTCGTAGACTTCCGCGGGCGTGCTCGGGCACAGCGCGATCGCCGGATGATCCCCGTGCGTTCCCCAGCGCGCCTGCATCACGTCTCCCTGCGCCGGCAGCGTGGGCAACCCCGTGCTCGGCCCTCCGCGCATCACGTTCACGATCACGCAGGGCACCTCCGCGTAACACGCGTAGCCGATGTGCTCCTGCATCAGCGAGAAGCCCGGACCGCTCGTCGCCGTCATGCCCTTCACTCCGGCCAGCGACGCGCCAATCACGGCCCCCAGCGAAGCAATCTCATCCTCCATCTGAATGAATTTCCCCCCCGCGGGGGGAAGCAGCCGGACCATGACTTCCGCAATCTCCGACGACGGACTGATGGGGTAACCGGCGTAGAAGCGGCAGCCCGCGGCCAGGGCCGCCCGCGCGCAGGCCGCATTCCCCTGCAACAATTGAACGGTTTTCGTTGCGGCTCCCATCGCTCGGCTCCTTACTGAACGCGCACGGCCAGGTCCGGGCACATCCATTCGCACAACATGCAGCGAATGCACGCCTCGGCCTTGACCACTTCCGCGCGGTTCCGCTCGTTCATCTTCAGGCACGCCTGCGGGCAGACCACCACGCAGATTTCGCAGCCCTTGCACCAACTGTCGTGAATGTCGATGGCCGGGGCGTCCAGATAGGTCACGCTGCGGCACATCGCCGCTGTTTCCGGGGGGAGCGGATTGTGCGCTGCCGGAAACTGCGCATTGCGCCCCGCCAAAAACGCCTTCTGATTGCGTTCCACCGTCTTCGGCTTCACGCTGGCCGAGATCGCACCCAGCCAGTCCTGCACCTCAAATTCGCAGACGCTCGAGAGCGCCCCCAGCAGCACCGTGTTGCACATGCGGTGGTCGCCAATCTCCACCGCTAGCCCTTCGGCGTCAAACTGCCGCACATCGGCAACCTGCCCGCGCAGCGCCTGCTCGATTCCCTGCGGGTAGCGCGTGGGCGCGTCCATGCGCCGGTCCTGGCACGCCGCCGGCGGAATGCGCTTGCGCGAGTTCACGATAATCGTGCCTCCCGGCTTCACGTACTTGCTCCAGCGCAGCGCCTCGGCCGGCTCAAACGCCAGCAGAACGTCGCTCGTGCCCGGCTCGATCGTCGGCGAAAGCACCTGCGCGCCGTAACGCACGTGGCTGTAAACCACGCCGCCGCGCTTGGCCATTCCGTGCACTTCGCTCTTCTTCACCTGATACCCGCGGTTCATGCACACCACGCCCAGAATGTCGCTGGCCAGAATCACGCCCTGGCCGCCCACGCCCACGATCAGCACATTCTGCGTTCCGTTGGGTTCCATGCTCATTCGTCTACACCGTCCGCCGCGCCGGATCGGCGGCCAGCGGAATAATCGCGTTCGTCTGGCAAAGCAGTCCGCACACCGCGCAGCCCATGCACGCGACCGGATCAATCGTTACCTTGTGCTGCCCTTCATGCATCTCCTCGGTCCAGATAATCGCCGGACATCCCAGATTCATGCACATCTGGCAGGCGTTGCATTCCTTCGCGGTGACCGCATACGGAGTTGTACGAATCGTGGCCGGAGATACCACGCAGGGCCGGTTGGTGATCACCACCGAAACGCCGTCGTATTGAATGGCCGCCTTCAGCGTGCGAAATACGGCGGACACGTCGTAAGGGTCCACCACCTCGACGAATCCCGCGCCCAGCGCCTTGCACACCGTGGCGATATCCACGGTCCGCGCCTTTTCCCCGCGCAAACTTTTCCCCGTCCCGGCATGCTCCTGCCCCCCGGTCATCGCCGTGGTCTGATTGTCCAGAATCACGACGGTAATCTTGACGTTGTTGTAGAGCGCATCAATCAGCGGCGGTATGCCCGAATGGAAGAACGTCGAATCGCCGATCGTGGCCACCACTGGGCGGCTGCCGTCCCCGCCCTTCTGCAACCCCACGGCCATTCCGATGCTGCAACCCATCGCCAGCGTCGTATCAATCGCCGCCAGCGGCTCATACACCGCCAGCGTGTAGCAGCCGATATCCCCGGCCACCAGCGCATTCAGCTTCTTCAAAACCAGATACGGCACCGTATGCGGACAGCCGGGGCACAACGCCGGCGGACGAAACAGATTTTCCTTCGCCGCAACCGGCACTCCCGCATTTTCCGGCGCCTTGGGCATGGGCAATACCCCCGCCTGCTGAAAACCCGCGCGCACCCGTTCCGAGCTGAATTCGCCCAGCCGCGAGAAATATTCCTTGCCCTCCGCCTGAATCCCGCTGGCCTTCAGCTGCTCTTCGATCACCGGCTCCAGTTCCTCGACCACCAGCAGGCGGTCCACGGTCGCCGCGAAATTCCGCAGCCGGTGAATGGGCAGCGGATTCATCAGTCCGACCTTGAACACGCTGGCCTCGGGGAGAACCTCCTTGACATACTGGTAGCATACCCCGCTGGTGATGACGCCGATTTCGCTGCTGCCCTTCTCCCAGCGGTTCAATTCCGTTGTTTCCGCGAACTCCCGCAGCAATCCCGAGCGTTCCAGCACCTTTTCATGCCGCACCCGCGCATTGCTCGGCACCAGCACGAATTTATTCAGGTTTTTCTCGTATCCAACCGGGCGGGAGGGATGAATCGTTCCCAGCGTGACCATTCCCTTGCTGTGCGAAAGCCGCGTCGTGCTGCGCAGCAATACCGCCGTGTCAAAGCGCTCGCTGATTTCGCAGGCCAGCCGAAAAAAATCCTTGGCTTCCTGGCTGTCCGAGGGCTCCAGCAGCGGCAGTTCCGCGAACCGCGCATACATCCGCGTGTCCTGCTCGTTCTGCGAACTGTGCACGCCCGGGTCGTCCGCCACCACGATCACCAGCGCCGCCCGCACCCCCGTATAGGCCACGCTCATCAGCGTGTCCGCCGCCACGTTCAGCCCCACGTGCTTCATGGTCACCAGCGCGCGGCTGCCGGCCACGGCCGCGCCCACTCCCACGTCCAGCGCTACTTTTTCATTGGTGGACCAGGAAACGTAGTGCTCGCTGTCGTACCGCGCCAGGCTTTCCAGAATTTCCGTGCTGGGCGTCCCCGGATAACCCGTGGCCACCCGGATGCCGTTCTCCAATGCGCCCCGCGCAATGGCCTCATTGCCGGAGAGCAGCACCTGCGCCGGAGAACTGATCGCTGTGGCCATGGCCGGATACCCCGGAAGAGAGCGCGATTTAAATATTACACTTTATGTGCCCTGCGCTGTCTTTCGTAACATAGTTTTTCGCAAAATCCGGACCCTGTCAAGTCTTAAATATCTGCACCTCTTCTTTTCCTGAATAACCCCATTCCCCTTCCCCATCCCCCTCTCTCATGCGGCCGATCGCAATTGCAGAGATTCTCCCGCTCAATACGCTTTCAGGCTCCGCGCCGCCTCGATCACGTCCTTCGCGTTGGGAAGAAACGCCTCTTCCAGCGGCGCGCTGAACGGCACCGGGCAATCCGGCGACGCAATGCGCATCACCGGCGCATCCAGGCTTTCAAACGCCTTTTCCGCGATGCGCCCTGCCAGTTCTCCGGCAAAGCCGCCGTGCATCGTGTCCTCATGCAGCAGAATCACCCGGCTGGTCTTGCGCACGCTGGCCAGCACCGCCTCTTCATCGAGCGGCACCAGGCAGCGCAGGTCGATCACCTCGGCCTCGATTCCCTCTTGGGACAAAACTTCGGCAGCCTCCAGCGCCACGAACACCATCGCCCCATAGGTGATGATGGAAACATCCCGCCCCACACGGGCAGCGCGCGCCTGCCCCAGCGGCACCACATAGTCTCCCGCCGGAATCTCCTCCTTGATTCTCCGGTAGAGCAGTTTATGCTCGAAAAACAAGACCGGGTCCGGGTCGCGGATCGCCGCCTTGATCAACCCCTTGGCGTCGTAGGCGCTCGCCGGCACCACCACTTTCAATCCCGGCGTATGCACAAACGGCATTTCCGGATTATTGGAATGAAACGGCCCGCCATGCACACCCCCTCCCGAAGGCCCGCGAATCACCATGGGCACGCCCGCGCCCCAGCGATAACGCGCCTTGGCCGCGTAGTTCACGATCTGGTCGTAGGCCGTGGTGATGAAATCGGCGAACTGCAGCTCCACAATCGGCCGCAATCCCATGATTGCCGCCCCGATCGCCGCTCCCAAAAACGCGTTTTCCGCCAGCGGCGTATCAATAATCCGCCGCTCTCCAAAGTGCTCCAGCATTCCCGCCGACACTTTGAACGCCCCGCCGTAGGCCCCGATGTCTTCCCCCAGCATGAAGACATCTCCGTCGCGCTCCATCTCTTCCCAGATTCCCTCGCGTATCGCTTCCAGATAGGTCCGTTCGGCCATGGCCTAATTCCCTTTCCTTGGCGATGCCGCCGCGTGTGAATTTTTCGCCGCGCTATCGGCAAACACGCCGTCCAGCAATTCTCCCGCGTCGGGAAAAGGCGACTCTTCGGCCCGTTGCACCGCCTCCTCGATCTCCTCCGCAATCCGCTCATACATCCGGGCAATCTCCTCCGCGCTGAGCAATCTCCGCTCCTGTAAAACTTTCTCGAACCGCGCGATGGGGCATTTTCCGGCCCACTCCTCGAAGAGTTCCTTGGGCACATATTCCGCTCCGTCATGCGCCGAATGCCCGCTCATGCGGAACGTTTCGCATTCGATGAGCGCCGGCCCCCCTCCGCTCCGTGCCCGGCCAATCGCTTCCTGCGTGGCCTCATACACGGCCAGGACGTCGTTGCCGTCCACTCGCCGGCAAGGCATTCCGTACCCGCTCGCCCGATCCGTGATGTGCGCCACGGCCATCTGCCGGTGCGTCGGCGTGGAATACGCATATTTGTTGTTGTTGCAGATATACACGATGGGCAGCTTGAAGACCGCCCCGTAATTCATCGCTTCATGCCACTCCCCCCGGCTCGTGGCTCCGTCGCCGAAATAACACAGCACCACATTGGGCTGCTTGCGGTATTGAAACGAAAAAGCCACCCCGTTGGCCACCGGCACAATCGCCGCCATCGAACTGATATACGAAATGATGCCGTGCTTCAGCGAACCCATGTGCGTGTTTCCGTCGCGCCCCCGCGTGGGCCCGTCGCGCCGCCCCAGATAGTGCGCGAAAATCACCCACGGCTCCATCCCGCGAATCAGAAACGCCGCCAAATCCCGGTGGCACGGACACACCGCATCCTCCGCCTCGGTCAGGATGGCGCTGCCGGTCGAAATGGCCTCCTGCCCGCGCCCGAAAAACACTCCGCCCACGATCTTTCCCTGCCGGTACAGCTTCTCGATGCGGTGCTCCATCTCCCGCATCATTTTCATGCTGTAGAGCATCCTTCCGCCCAGCTCGCTCGTGATTGCGCTCATGCCCTCTCCCTCAGTCCCCGGATTTCCCCCTCGCGGCCTGCATGTGGCAAGCGAGTATAAACTCCCTTCCCTCGCCGCACCACCCCCTCCCGGGAACGCCGGCCTCCAGTCCGGCGTCTTCTCCCTGCCCCGGGGTTTTACACAGTGCGCGCGGGGAATATCCCAGATAAAGCCGGGAACGCCGGCCTCCAGTCCGGCGTCTTGTCCTTGCCCCATGTTTTCAATCAGATCGCACTGTGTGCGGGGAATATCCCAGAGGATGACGACTGCGTTGGATGCCGAGTCCAGATCGAGCTCCCGTTCGCCGGCCGGAAGCGTGCGGAGCATGAGATTGCTGATATAGCCGAGGGCGGCGGCGCGGTAGCCTTCAGCCCAGCGCGCGAGCGCTGGGTACTGTAACCGGCCGTGCACAGAGGTATCCGATACCCGGAAAGCTATGTATATAATATGGAACTATTGTTCATGTACTTTGCCCCATAAAAAAATTATCGTTCTGATAAATATGCACTTACAAGAACACACAGAAAGGTCCTCAACGTGCTCCCACTACCATTGATCCATCGGCGGAGTGCGTACTGCGAGGGGCCCTCGCAGGCCTGAATTCGTCTCCGTCGCAGGATCTCGGTCTGGCTTGGTTTTTCTATCCTTATTTGCCTAAGCCATGTCCAAGGTGAAAAGTCTTGAGTGATATTCGATCTGAAGGAGAATCCATGCGCAGGTTTATTGTCCTCCTTTTAACCATTTCTGCCTTGCCCGGCGTTGCCGCCGCGCAAAATACCCCTATGTGGGAACTCAGCACCGGTTATCAGTACACCCGTGTTTCCACCGGCGCCGCCCAGAACTTTGCGGATTCCATCACCGCTCCCTTTAACATTCCAAGTGTAAATGTGGGTCGCAGTCTCAGCATCAACGGCGGCAACATCGCCATCGAGGAAAATGTGAATAGTTGGTGGGGCGGAGTGTTCGACTTTAGTGGAACCTACGCAACCAAGCACATTGATCTTTCCCCACCACTGGTCGCCGCAGGCCTGGTGCCCCCTGGTACGTCCGTACAAGCCATTTTTAGGCCCACCCTCTACACGTTCACCGGCGGCCCGCAATTCCACTATCGCAGGCACCCTCACTTCCAGCCCTTCGCTCGCATCCTTCTCGGCGCCGCTCTCTCCGACCTGCACCCGGATGACCCCACCGCGTCAGCCTTGAAACTGCTAGCCCCGGACTTCAGGACTGCAAGAAATTCCTTCGCCGTCATCGCCGGCGCCGGCGCTGACTACAGCTGGAAGCACTACCTCGCCTTCCGCGTTTCTGCCGATTTCCTGCGCACCTATCTTTTCGATGAGCACCAGGGCAATCTCCGCATCACCGCCGGCGCAGTCTTCAAATTCGGGCATAAGTAGCCGAAACAAGCACCGTCAGCGCGCAGCCATTCCCCTGCAGGACACGGCTTATTGCCGCTTAGCCCAGCGCGGCGCATCTTTCGAAACATACTACTCAATAACACACTTTCCTATTGACATTCAGTAACATCCATGCTACTCTTCCTCGTGGTTAGTCACACTCCACGGCCCCGCGCCGCCAAACCCTTCCTCGGCTTCATCTCGTTATCTCCTTATCTCGCTACCTCATTACATCCTTCTCCCGGAGCAACTCTATGAAAACAAAGCGTCTCACCAAAAATCGCCCGGCCCCCATCCCCACCCCCCGCTGCCTCTTCTCCACCTCCGACGGCCGCCAATGCACCATGCTCCGCCACGATTCCCACCCCTCCCTCTGCCCCTTCCATGCCCGCCAGGAGCAGCAACTCCTCGACTCCCCCGCCGTCGCCGCCGAACTCGCCGCCCTCGCAGGCCAATTCTCCACCGCCACCGACCTCTCCCGCGTCCTCGGAAAACTCTTCCATCTCCTCGCCCAGGACCGCATCCCCCGCCCCAAAGCCGCCACCCTCGCCTACATCACTCAACTCCTCCTCCACAACCGCCACACCGCCCAGCACGAATTCCAGCAAACCCAAGGCTTCTCCGCCTGGCAAGAAACCCTCCGCCGCGCCCTTCCCCCCATCCCCAACGAACCCTGATCCCCATGCCCTCCTCTTCCTGCGTTTCTCCCCTCCGCGCTCATGTAGCGCCGGGTTTTAACCCGGCATCTTGCTCTTCCTCCCCGCTGGGGTCCTTGCTTTCAACTGTCCACTGCAAACTGTTAACTGCTAACTCCTTTATAATCTGCACTTCCAAAAAACACGCCTGCAACCCCTGTAGAATCTGCACATACAAAACAAAGGACTTAAAACCCTTTGGAATCTGCACTTACAAAAAAGGCAGGGGGGTGGGGGTCATATTGTTGGTACCGACCGGGTGGATGCCTGACAGATTAGACCGGGGAGATGCCTGACACTGTGAATTAATGGCGAGCGCTTGCTAGGAGGAGCGCTTATGCCGTGGAAAGTGAGCAGTGTCATGGA
>JBGQNE010000002.1:0-247732 GCA_041500985.1 Terriglobia bacterium
GAGCAATCAAGAGCGGGCTTTCCAGGGAGCAGTTCCATGCGTAAATTCCTCGTTGCTCGCTTCATGAAACCCGCCATCCGGACCGTGGGAGCAGTTGCCCTGCTGGCCACGTGTCTCTCTGCCCAGGAGCCGGAGAAGCCGCCCGCTCCGTCCGCGCCCCCAGCGGCTCCGGCACAGCAAGCGCCGCCGCCGGCAGCGGCCGTTCCGCAGACAGTTCCCGCGGCGTTCCCTGCCCCGATGACCCCTGGCGCGTTTCCGGCCTCGCGGATTCGAGAAGAGGTAATAGGCGAAGTCTCGGCGGGAAGCGAAGCGGGGATCGTGCGGAGTTCCGGAGATCGCCTGGCTTGGGTGGAAAAAAGCGGCGAAAAGCAGAGCGTGCGGATCGACGGCAAGCAGAGCGGCGGAGTGTACGAGGAGGTGAAATATCTGCGCTTCAGCGAGAACCATCAGCATGTGGCGTTCGTGGCCAAACGCAGATCCAAGTGGGTGCTGGTCCTGGATGGGGAGGAGCGCTCGCGAGAGTACGGGCGGCTGACCGCGCCGATGCTCAGCCCCAGCGGGATGCATTTCGCGGCCGGGGCGTGCCAGGGAAAGAAATGCCGGCCGATCGTCAATGGAGAGGAGGTGGGGCCGGAATTTGAAGACATTTCGTTCGTGGAATTCAGCAAGGATGGCGAGCATTACGCCTTCCTGGGAAAGCGCAGAGGGAAATGGGCGCTGGCGCTGGACGGGAAAGAGCTGGGGCCGGAAATGAACGATTTCGAAAGCTGGGGGTTTTATCGCGGCGGAGAACACATCGCGGTGGCGGCGCGGCTGGGGAAGGACTGGACGTGGGTCGTGGATGGAGCGCCAGGCCCGGGCCTGGATGTGCTCAGTCTCCTGGACTACAGCGCGGACGGCAAGCACTTCGTCTATGGAGGCACGGACGCAAGCTGGGGATTCAAGAAGCAGTCCACGAGGGGAGTCATCGTGGTGGACGGGCAAATCAAGGAGCGTTACGAAGGAAAAGGATTCGGCGGGGGCTGGAAAGGAATGTTCGGGGTGCAGGAACGGATTCGCACCGGGGTGAGCAACCTCTCTCCGGATTTTCACGGGGTGTCCGATCCGCAGTACTCCTCGGACGGCAAACTGATCTACGCGGGAAGGCGCGGGACGGGCGATGTGGCGGTCTACGTGGACGGAGTGGCCGGGCCCAGCTTCGAGGACATCGTGAGCCCCATCGCCATCACGGAAGAAGCGCGGCATATCGCCTACATCGGGAAGCGCGGCGATTTTTTCGTGGAAGTGCGCAACCAGCAGCCGGGAGCGAGTTTCCCCGGGAAACGGGAAGTGAGCTACGTCGAAAGCATCCTGCTGAGCAGCGACGGGAAACATCTGGCGTACCAGATCGTGCGCGGAGGGAGCCAGTTCAAGGCCGGACAGACGCGCCGGGCACTGCGGCGGGTGGTGCTGGACGACCGGGCCGGAGTGGAATACGACGCACTGAATATTGCCAGCCTGCGGTTCAGCCCGGGAAAAGATCATATCGCCTATGAAGTCGAGGGCGCGCAAAAGGACCGGGACATGGTGGTTTGCGACGGGATGGAAGGCAAGCTTTATGACGATCTGTTTATCGGCAGCTTGAAGTTCCTGGACGACCAGACCCTGGAATTCATGGCCCGGGATGGCCGCCGCTTCCTGCGCGTCACCCAGACGCTGGAATAGAGCCGGCGCGGGCCGGCTATTTGTAGACGAAGAGCAACTGCCCTGCCTCGATGCGCAGGTCCTGGAGTTCAGGGGGAAGCTTAAGCTTTTCGCGGTTTTCCGGGGAGTCCATCATGCGGTGAACGGCGGATTCGAGCGAGGACTGCGGGATGGGCAGCGCGCCGAGGCGGCCGGAAGTGGCGTCGAACTGGAGATAGCCGGCGGAGGAACGCAGACGGCCTTCGAGTTCGAGGGTGAGGTCCTTGCCATACAGATTGAAGACGACGTAGGCGCGGATGCGGTCTTCGACGAGCTGCACTTTGACGTCGCGGACGGAGGAGCGTACCTGAGCTTCGGTAGGCTCGGAAGGCGAGGCGGCGGGCGGCTGTGGCGGCTGGTTTTCCGCACCGGGGGGCGGGGCGGCGGAGAGATCGAGGTGGGTGGCAAGGAAGGAATTGAGTTCGGATTCGTCGAGGGAGAGAGTGGCGGGGGAGCCCGCGGCCAGGGAGGCATCGAGCGCGCGGATTTTTTCTTCGGCGCGGGCCGCGGCCTGCGAGGAAGACTCGACCGGCGGCGGGGGTGATTTGTGGAGGATGAGAAGCAGCATGAGCAAAGCCCCTGCGTAAGTGCTCCAGCGAATAAAGCGAAATATCCACGTGGTCAATGATGCGGGAGGTTTGGCGGAGGGCGCGGGCCGAGGAGATTCGTTCGTGGACAAGTTCCCTTCCCTTGCGGCGCGGCGGAGAAACGCATGCGCGGCGGCTCAAGAGCAAACCTAGCGCCGGCAAAGAATTGGCACAAGGGGCGCGCGGAGGACAGGCGCGAAAAGAGCACCGCCCAGCGGGAAATCTATGCGGCCACGCGGACGGCGACGAGGGGAAGATCGCGCTGAGCGGCCCAGAGCTGCCAATCGGCGGCGGAGCGGGCGGCAAAAATAGCGGCGAGCGCGTCGCGGCTGGCGGTTTTTTCCCCATTTTCCAAATGCAATTCGGCGAGGAGACGCTTCTGGAAGTGCGGCTCGAGAGCGGCCAGAGCGATCCAGCCGTCCTGCGCGCGGTAGAGATTGTAGAAGGGCGAGCCGCCGCCGAGGAAGCCGTCGGGAGTGGTCATTTTCTGATAGAGCGGGAGAGCCATGTCTTCGGCGGCGGCGGTCAGGGCGACTTGCGCGCAACTGCCCTGCTGGGAACGTGCGCGAGCGAGGAGCAGGGCAAGAGCGGTGGTAACCATGCGCTCGGCTCCGGCCATATCGGCGACGAGGGTGAGGGGCATGGCGGGGGGAGCGACGAGGCCGCATTCGGCCTGATAGGTGAGGTCATGGCCGGGAACGTTCTCCGCACCGGAAGCGTCGCCGACCAGGGCGACCTGGCAGAGGCGCGGGTGGCGGGCGTGGAGAGCGTCCCAGCCGAGAGCGAGGCGGTCGAGAGCGGCGGGACGGAAGGCGGTGAGGAGCAGGTCGGCGGAGGTGAGGAGAGCGTCGAATTTGGCGCGGTCATCGGGATTCTTGAGATCGAGGCGAAGAAATTCCTGACCGGCGTGGAGGGAGCGGTAAAAGGCGGGGTTGTAGAGTTCCAGGGGGTCGCCGGAGGGCGGGACGATCTGGGTGACGCGTGCGCCCATGCGCAGGAGGCGCGCGGCGGCGACGGGACCGGGAAGATTGAGGGAGAGATTGGCGACGCGGACGCCTTCGAGGGGGCGGAGGGATTCGAGAGTGGCGGGTGCGGATGCGGCGGACATGGGGTGGAGGGCCCTTTCTTTTTATTTTTCGCAGACGAAGATGAATTCTAGCAGGTTACGAATTGAAGTGTTGCAGACACATGCAGTTGATATCCTTCGGCCCCGATAAAAATCATCGGGGCCTCAGGATGACCGCGTTGGGGAGTTTGCGTCAAATGCCAAAACGGAAACGCAGGAGGAGGGGATAAAGCGCGATAAGCGGGCACAGGAGCCAGATTGGCCGGGAACGGGAGGAGCGGCGCGGCGGCGGGCGAACGGTGCGTGTGCGATACTGAGAGAAGAATGAGTGCAGCGGCAAAATCGGGAAGCAGGCAGAGTCAAGCGCTGCCTTACGTGGCGCTGGTGGCGGGGATGACGTGCATCGCGTGGTCGGCGCTGTTTGTGAGGTGGACGGATATACCGGGGCCGGCTTCGGCATTTTACCGGATGCTGATCGCCGCCGTGGTGCTGATGCCGGCGTGGCTGCTGCCGGAGAAATACCGGGGAGGGCCGGCCAAGCCGCTGACGCGGGCGACGATGGGGATCATCGCGCTGGGGGGACTGTTTTTTGGAATTGATCTGGCGTTCTACAACACGTCGATTTTGCGGACGTCGGCGGCCAACGCCACGCTGCTGGGGAACAATACGCCGGTGTTTGTGGGGCTGCTAAGCTGGCTGGTGTTCCGGAGAAGGCCCGCGGCGGCGTTCTGGATCGGGCTGGGGATGGCGCTGAGCGGGTCGCTGGTGATTTTGTGGGGAGACAAGGACCGGCTTGCCAGCATGGGAACGGGGGACGCCATGGCGCTGGCCGCGGCGGCGTTCTTCGCGGCGTACCTGATGGTGACGGAGCGAGTGCGCTCGACGACGAGCACGCTGAAGTTTCTGTCCGTGGCGAGCTGGGCGAGCGCCGCGTTTCTGCTGCTGGTGAATTTGGCCATGCGGGTGCCGCTGGGGATACCCAACGGACGGACGCTGGCGGCGCTGCTGGGGCTGGGGCTGGTGTCGCAGGTGGGCGGCTACCTGGGGCTGACCTACGCGATGGGGCATTTGCCGGCGACGGCGACATCGGTGACGCTGCTGGCGCAGGCGCCGATGACGGCGCTGATGGCGGCGGCGCTGCTGCACGAACCGCTGACGAGGACACTGGTGCTGGGCGGGGCGCTGGTGCTGGGCGGGATCGGGCTGGCCAACCGCAAGACCAGGCCGGCGGAGCCGCCGGAGTACGAGGCCAATTCGGAAGCGAGCGCGGCCATCGCGGCGGGCGAGGAAGCGTAAGGCGTGCTGTGCACGATCATGAACGGGGCGGCAAGGATTCGGTAGCCTGGGGACGGCAAAGACGGTAGACTGAAAGTGGCAAGTGGGACCATCGGCTTTTTGAATAAACGGAACTCTCCTCCCAGGCTGACGGCCGGGCAAGAGTTCAACGGAACGATGGCGGAGAAAGCCCGGACGCAGGCAGCGCCTTCCCGATTGTGATCATCCCCGGCAAAGCCTCCCCACACAGCCTTCCGGAAACAGCAAAAATCGAAGCGGGACCAAAATGCACGCAGGGGTGAACATGACAGACAGCACAACGCAGGGGAAGCGGCCGTGGGAACAGCCCTTCTGGAAGCCGGCTCCGGGAAACGAAAAAGCTTTTATTTATCTCGTCCTCATCCATGTTCTCGCCATCATCGGATTGATTCTCTACCCGCTGCCGAGCCTGAAAGTACTGGGGATTTCGCTGGTGATCCTGGTGCTGGGAGGGCTGGGAACAACCGTGGCGTACCATCGCGTGCTCTCGCACAAGACGCTCAAGCTCAATCCCTTGATCGAGCAGTTCCTGATTTTCTTCGCGGTCCTGAACGGGTCGGGGCATCCGGTGAGTTGGGTGGCCTATCACCGGCATCATCATTCCACCGCGGACACGCCCGACGACATTTCCAGCCCGAAACAAGGGGGATTCTGGTGGGCGCATCTGCGCTGGCTCTATCAATCGGCCCCGGCGGACAAGAAGCGGTGGTGCCCGGAGCTGGACCGCGGAATCTACAAGGCCTGGGACTATCTGGAGGCGCCGGTGATTGTTCTGGCGCTGGTGATCGGGCCGCTGCTGGGGCAGGGCTGGATGGGATTCTTCTGGATCGGGGCCATCCGCATGGTCTATTCGCTGCATATGCAGTGTTTCGTGAACAGCCTGACGCACTTGGGAAAGCAGGAAGGCGATTCGAGCATCAATGTGTGGTGGCTGGGACCGCTGCAATTCGGGGCGTGGGGCGAAAACTGGCACCGTAATCATCACACCTACGCGGGGTCGGCGCGGCTGGGGCTGCGCTGGTGGCAGCCGGACGTGGGCTGGTACTTCATCCGCACGATGGAAGCGGTGGGGCTGGCGCGGGGAGTGAAGCGGCCGCAGCTGCGCTAAAGAGGAAATTCGAAAAACGAAATTCGAAACTCGAAATACGAAATTCGTAAGGACCGTTGAGGTTGGACGGCGCAGCGAGTTTCGGATTTCGAGTTTTGTGTTTTTAGAAGAGTTCAGCCACCGGGGGATAAATGAGCGGGGCGGCCCCGTGTCAAGAACAAACAAAACGGGAGAAGAAGCATCCGAGATAGAGACACTTCGCGCTACACTGCAAGGAAAGGCATGCAATCGATGGCCAAAACCAAAACATGCGCTGTGGCTGTGCTCCTGGGGCTGGCCCTGGGCGGAGCGGCGCGCGGGCAGGAGCCTGCGCCGAGCCCCTCGCCAAGCCAAGCGGCGGGCGCGGCGGCGGAGATGCCCAAGCCGATGGCGCGGCTGAAAATCGCTTTGGCGCTGGAGGGCGGCGGGGCGCTGGGAATGGCGCACATCGGAGTGCTGGAGTGGTTCGAGAAGCACCACATTCCGGTGGACTACATCGCGGGAACGAGCATGGGCGGACTGGTGGGGGGCTTCTACGCGGCGGGGAAAAGTCCGGCGGAGCTGCGCGAGTTGGTGTCCAGGACGGACTGGGACACCGTCTTCGCCACGCAGATGCCGTATGAGGATTTGTCTTTCCGGCGGAAAGAGGACCAGCGCGCGTATCCCAACGTGATGGTGCTGGGATTGCGCCACGGAGCCAGCCTGCCGCCGGCGCTCAACAGCGGGCACAACGGGGGTCTGGTGATCGCGCGGGAGACGATCGCCTATTCGCAGGTGACCAATTACGACACCCTGCCGACTCCTTTCCGGTGCGTGGCCACGGAATTGGCCAGCGGAAAGAAAATGGTCTTTCCGGACGACGACCCGCTGCCGCTGGGCGAGGCGCTGCGAGCCACCACGGCGCTGCCGGGCGTGCTCAATCCGGTGCATTCGGGAGACAGGATTTACGTGGACGGCGGGCTGGTGGACAACCTGCCGACGGATGTGGCGCGCAAGATGGGCGCGGACATCGTGATTGCGGTGCATCTGGACACGAAAGATCCGGACGGGAAGAAACTGCAGTCGCTGGTGCAGGTGATGAACCGCTCCGCGGACATCATGGTGAATGAAACCGAGCGGCGGGGACTGGCCGGCGCGGACCTGGTGATCCGCGTGGACCTGGGCGAGCGGATCTCGACGGTCTACGAAAAGATCGGGGAGATCATCGGGCTGGGAGTGCAAGCGGCGGAAGCGCAAGCGCCGATGCTCGCGCCCTATGCGCTGGACGATGCGGCGTGGGACGAGTACGTGAAGCAGCGGGAAGCGCGCAAGTTGCGCAGCGTGCCTGTGCCGCAGTTTATCAAGGTGCGGGGGACCAGCGCCGCAGCCGCGCGGGTGATTGAACATTCGCTGCGCAAGCACATCGGGAAGCCTCTGGATGAAAAAAAGATCGCCGCCGACCTGACGCAGTTGACGGGGACGGGAAGGTTCGACCGCGCGGGATACCGCTTGACCGAGCGTGGCGGCCGGCCGGGGCTGCTTATTGACATGGAGGAGAAGAACTACGCACCACCCACGTTGCAGCCGGGGCTGGAACTGTCCGGCTCGCAGGCCGGCGACGTGAGCTTCACGCTGGGCGCGCGGCTGAGCTTTCAGGGATTGGGCGGGTACCGCTCGGAATGGCGGACCGATTTTCTGCTGGGTTCGCAGTATGGGATTTACACGGAATATTATCACCCGCTCACGGCGGGGAGCCGCTGGTTCCTCTCGCTGAACGCCGGGGGCAGCAACGTCGCGCTGAAAATCTACGCGCAGAACGATCCGCAGGCGGAATACCGGGTGAACCGGGCGGAGGGCGGGGCGGACCTGGGGTATGCGTTCAACCGCTTCAACGAACTGCGCTTCGGCTATGAAGGCGGGTACTACAGCGACAAACTGCGCAGCGGTATGCCGCTGCTGCCGGCCGTGAACCAGGACTGGCGGGGAGCGCGGGTGCGCTTCCGCACGGACTGGACGGACAGCCCGGTGATCCCGCGACGGGGCGTGCGCGTGGACATGAATTTCCACTGGTATAAGGAGGCGCCCGGCTCGGCGGGCAACTTCCCTTCCCTCGAACTGCGCACCGGATTTTTTGTGCCGGCGACGAAGAAGACTTCGTTTTTCCTGCTGTCCTCGGGGGGCTCGACGTTCGGCTACCAGGAGACGGGCCTGCCGCAGTTTTTTCTGGGCGGCCCCGAACGGCTGGGAGCGTACGGGCTGAACGAGATGCGCGGGAATCAGTATTTTCTCTTTCAGGCGGGCTATATGCGCAGCCTGATCACGCTGCCGCGCTTCGTGGCCCGCAAGCTGTACTTCACGATGCAGTACGAAATCGGCAAAGTGAACGGAGCGACCAGCACGGGAGCGCCCCTGCCACGCCTGCCCGACGATATGTCCGCCGGGTTCCTGGCGGAAACGGTCTTCGGGCCGATTTTTATCGGGGGCAGCTACGGGGATACCGGGCACCAGAAATGGTTTTTCCGTCTGGGGCGGGTGTTCTAGCTTTTTCCGTAAGGCTGCGGAGTATGGGAAAGCGCGGACTTCAGACGGGAGCGCACTTCGCTCCAGGAGACCAGCGAGACCGCCTGCGAATCGAGTTCCGCAAGACGCCTGCGAATCTCCGCCTGCCAGGCGGCTTTGGTGGAAAGTGCCAGCGCTTCTTTGGGAATGTCCTGTGGGTGGCGAGGCATGGGCCGATTATAGCTCCACACCGCAGGAAGGAAAACAAAACCAGCCTTAATTGAAAACCTCTTGACTTTCGCTTTTCCTTCGCTATACTGCGGGCTGGTAGAGGAAACGGGAGCGGGCGGCGTGCCGGCTCCATGGTCGATAAGACCCGCCGAGCCGGCCGCCGCCCGTTGATTCCCGTGCGCACGGGCTGGAAACCGCCGGAGGCAGGCTGGCGGCGGCCTGCGCTTCCTTGCCGGGGGTTGCCATGCACGTATGCGAAGAAACGATCATCCCTGTGAAGGGAACGGAAGCGCGGCGGGAGGCTATAGAGCCCGCGTCCTGCCACGAGTCACCCGTCACGAATCACAAGTCACCTTCGTCCTTATTGGGAACCAAACTCCCCGGCATCGTGCACGTGGACGTGGACGCGTTTTTTGCCTCGGTGGAGCAGGTGCTCAACCCGCGGCTGCGGGGGAAAGCGGTGCTGGTGGGGCGCGGGGTGGTGGCTTCGGCGAGCTACGAGGCCAAAATACGCGGGGTGCGCACGGCGATGAGTTTCCGCGAGGCGCTGCGCATCTGCCCGCAGGCGGTGGTGGCGCCGGGGCAGTACGAGCACTACGCGCGGTTCGCCGAGCGGGTGCGGCGGATATTGGAGGGCTACACGCCGGCGGTCGAGACGGCGGCGCTGGACGATTTCTATCTGGATTTTCGCGGGACGGAGCGGCTCTATCCGGACTTCCCCGCAGTACTGCGGCGGATGCAGGCGGAGGTTCTCGAGCAGACCGGGCTGGGGGTTTCCGTGGGGGCGGCGAGCAGCAAGGCGGTGGCGGGGATCGCTTCGCGGATCAAACGGCCGCGCGGGTTCCACATTGTGACGCCGGGGGGCGAAGAGGAGTTTCTGGCGCCGCTGCCGGCGGAAAAGCTGCCGGGAATCGGACACGCGCACGCGGCCACGCTGGCCGAGCGCGGGGTGCGCACGATTGGCGAGCTGCGGAGGATACCGATGGCGGCGCTGGAGGCGGTTTTTGGCGTGGCCGTGGGACGGCAAATCTGGGAGCGCGCGCGGGGAGTGGACGAACGCGCGGTCGAGGCTGCGCGCGGAGCGGCGGGCGCGGCAAAGACAATTTCGCGGGAAACCACCATCGAGGGCGGAACGATTGACACGGAATTTCTGGGCGGGCTGATGGAATACCTCAGCGAGCGCATCGGCTCGACGCTGCGCGACGGCCGGCGGCAGGCGCGCACCATCGGCGTGCGCCTGCGCTACGCCGATCACCTGACCGAACAGCGCACCGTGCGGCTTCCACAGGCGACCCACGACGAGCGCGAACTGCTGGCCGCGGCCAAGCGGCTTTTCGGCGAGATGTTTACCCGGCGCGTGGCCGTGCGCCTGGTGGGCGTCAGCGTGACGAACCTCGAAGAGGACCGCCGCCAGCAACTGCTCTTCGACGCGGACGCCAACCGGCGGCAGATGCTCAATCGCGGCGTGGACAGCGTGCGCGGGCGCTACGGCGGGCTGGTGTTTGAGACACGGGCGCTGCGGGTGAGCGGGCGCGTCGAGCCGGATGGGCAAATCAACTGCGAAACGCTGGCACCTTTGAAAGCATAAAGAATTCTTTGCAAGTATACGCCTACCAGTCTACCATTCGCTGAGACAAATCTGAGGCTCATGCCAATGCAAAAACGAATCTATATAGCTGTCCTTTCAATCTTCCTCGGCCTTACAGCACTCACCGCAAAAGAAAAGGACCGCACGTGGCAAACTGGAAAACTCATTAGTGCAGAACAGAAAGAAACAGGTGTAGTCGCTGTGCCTATGGGCGGGATTGTTGTCGCCAAGAACCTCAAGTCATGGTTCTACACCATCGAAACGGAGACGACCGTTTATGAACTGCGGTGGAAATCACCTGAGCCAATAAATCTAACCGTCAACGGGACAGTTAAATTGCAGTCGAGAAAAACAACACAGCGTTCATCATTGACGAGGACGGCAAAGAACGCAAATTGGCATTGATAAGGAAAACGGCAAAGCAAAGTAACTGAAGAACGAAGGTAAACCGTGATGGCGATAGTCGCAAGAAATGGTATCGAAGGAAAGATCTGCCCAGGATGCTCCACCTGGAAGCCAATTGAAGAATTTCCCCTCGACAATACGAAGAACGCTTCTCAATGCTACAGACACTGTCGCTGTAGAGATTGTCATCGCAACGATAACCGAATGAGATATGCTCAACAAAAAGAACTTCGCAAGCACATTCGCAAACTAACAACTGGCTAGAGCAAGTAGCCTATTGAGTTGGCATCATGATCCGTACTTAATTTCAAAACAACTTACTGCATATCGAGCCTACCACGGGCCGTCCCGAGAACACGGGCGAGGAATGGCTGGGGCGGAATCGCAGCGCGAAGCGACGGCTAAGGGAGCGGGTGGCCGCGCGGGTGCGCGCGCTGCTGGCGGAGGTGGCGCGCCGGACACCACCGCGCGCGTAAACCTTGCGGGGACGCACAGCACGGGCCATACTTTTTTCATGAGTGTCCCCGCAGGGCTCCCGGCGCGTATCGCGTTGCTTACGGCACTGCTGGGCCTGGCCTGGCCCGCCGCGGCGGACGAGATTCGCCTGCGCAACGGCAAGAACATCAGGGGCGAAATCGTCGGCTTCGAAGAGAACATGTTCAAGGTCAAGACCGACTTTGGATTCGTGCTCATCGAAAAAAGCAAGATTGCCAGCATCCTTCCCTCGGCGGCGAAGCCCAAAGCGGCGGAAAAAACCACGGTCAAGCCCGGCGCCGGGAAAGAAAACGCCGCGGACAAGTCCGAGAAGCGCGAAACGCCAAAAATCGAGCCCGCCCCGGCCCGGATGGCGGAAAACAAGACCGAGAAGGCCGCGGACTCCTCTCCTCTCTCTGCGAAAATGGAAAAGAAAGAAGAAAAAAAGGCGGCTTCGGCCGCGCCGCCCGCGCAAACCATACCGATGACGCCGGATTCGTCGTCCGCGCCGGCAACGCGTGTGGCCGTGCCGACCGCGCCCGCTGCGGCGGCGGCGTCCGTCACCGTCGCTTCTTCGTCCGCACCGTCTCCGTCAAACTCCCCGGCGAACTCGCCCGCGGCATCACCGGCATCGCCGCCGGTGGCCGAACCGCCGCCGGTCCGTGAAGACGTGCAGGGCAACATCTACACCAACCACACGCACGGATTCCGCTTCTACAAGGCGCCGGGATGGCATCTGATCGAGGACGCGCGCCGGGCGCTTCCCAACGCCGTGGTGGCCATGGGCACGGAAGACCACTCGACGATGCTGATCGCCGGGCTGGAAAGCGCGAAGGAACCGCTGGACGCCGCGGCGGCCGCGATCGAAGCGCGGCTGCGCGAAGGATATGAAAACTACCGCCATCTGGGAAAAAAGAAGACGCTGGTGGGGGGCTTGCCGGCGGTGGAGATTCTCTACCGCGGAGTGGAAGGCGAGCACGACTGGTCGGGGCGGCTGGTGGTGGTGGCGCGCGGCAAGGAGTATTTTACCATCCTGGGCATCACCTTCGCGGATTCCGATCTCATCCAAATTGAGGAGAACGTGATTTCGCGGACCATCGCCAGCATGGATTTCCACGCGCAGTAACCGCAACAAATCCGCCACAACAAAAACGAACCGCCCGGCAAGTCTGGCTGCAAACAAAAACGTCCGTCATTCCGAGCGGCCCGCCCCGGGACGCGAAGAATCTCAACTCCATGTATCGCCTGGATTTTCAGTTGCAGTTATCCGGCCAATTCGCCTCAGGAAGTCCGCTTGGAATGCGCTTTCCCCGATTGCGCTTCAGCCGGCGCGGAACTGGAAGAGGGGTGAGCCTTGCGGTGCTCGCGGATGAGGGCGATGAGAGCCTGGGCGGTGCGCGGGAGACTGCGGTCGCGGCGGTAAACGAGGCCGAGTTCGCGGTACAACTCCACGCCTTCGACCGCAATCAGCTTAACCTCGCCGGCCTTGACCTGATCGCGGGCAAACGTATCGCTGATGAAGGAAACGCCGGCGTTGGCGGCCACGAATTTTTTGATCATGCCGATGCTGGGAAGCTCCATGGCCACATGAGCGCGCGAGCGGTAGGGGCGGAACATCTTATCGAGCACCTGGCGGGTATAGCCGGTCTTGGGAAAAATGAGAGGCTGTTCGGCGACTTCGCGCAGGGTGACCTTGCTGCGATTCGCCAGCGGATTGTCCGGGCTGACCATGAGCATCAGGCGGTCGCGAAAGAGATGATGGATGCGCAGGTTGGGCGAGCGCACCGGCAGCGTGACGATGCCCACGTCAATCGAGCCATCCTCGATGCGCTGCAGAATCTTGTGGCTGAAATTGCGGTAGATGCTGATCTGCGCCAGCGGATAGCGCTTCTGGTATTCGGCGAAAATATCCGGCAAGAGATAGAGACAGGTGGCCTCATTGGCGCCAAAGACCAGCGGCCCCTGCACGGAAGAGCTGCGGTCGGCCACGGCCTGCAGCGATTCGTCGCGCAGGCGCAGCAGGCGCACGGCGTAATCGAGAAGGGCTTCGCCGGCGGGGGTGAGATGAACGGAGCGGGCGGTGCGGTCGAGCAGCTTGGCGCCGTAATGCTGCTCCAGCTGGCGGATCTGCGCGCTGACCGCGGACTGCGAACGGAACACCTTCTGCCCGGCGCGGGAGAAGCTCCCGAGCTTGGCCACCTGCACAAAGGTAGTGAGCTGGTCGAAATCCATAGCTAAGAAGGTACGAAATGATTATAGCCGATTCCGGAGCGAAAAAGCTTTCTTACGTGCGGGAGCGAATCTCCCCGGCTCTCAGGCGCCAACGGCGGCCGTGGTGACGGAAGAAGGGCCATCCAGGGAAGGCGCGGAAGCGAGGGGCTCGCCGCGGAGCCGCGCGAGAACCGGCTCCCAGGTGGATTCGAGCGAACAAGGAAGCTGATGGGGCTGCACGCGCCACAGGGGCAGAGCATCTTTTTGCGCAAGAAGCTTGGCGGCGCGCGCGCTGCCCGTCAGGCGCACGTGTTCGCGCAGGACCAGACGCAGCCACTCCTCTTCTTCTTTTTGCGGCGGGAGGATGGAGACAAAGTCGCGGTTGAGTCCGTGATCGGCGTCGGAGGCGAGATAGGCCAGGCCGCCGGTCATGCCCGCGCCGAAATTCAATCCAGTCGAGCCGAGAATCACCGCCACGCCGGCGGTCATGTATTCGCAGGCGTGCTGGCCCGCGCCTTCGATGACGGCCAGAGCGCCGCTATTGCGCACGGCGAAGCGTTCGCCCACGCGCCCGGCGACGAAGAGTTGGCCGGAGGTCGCTCCATAGAGAATCGTATTGCCGGCGAGGACGTCGCCGCGGCGCGAAGCGCGCGCCCCCGCGGTGATGGCGATAGTGCCGCCGCACAGCCCCTTGCCCACATAATCGTTGGCCTCGCCGGTGAGCTGCAGCGTGATGCCGGAAACGAGGAAGGCGCCGAAGCTCTGCCCCACCACGCCGCGGAAAGCGGCCAGGTGTTTTTCTCCCGTGGCAGGCGCCGGAGGAGCGGCGGCGGTGCGCTTGACGAATTCGCCGGTCCAGCGCGCGCCGATGGTGCGATGGGAGTTGCGCAGGGTGATGACACTGTTGCGCCCGCCGCCTTCACGGCCGGGGTGCCAGACGATGTCGTAACCGTCGGGAACCTGCCGCGGGGCGCATTCGACGCGGCCGCTGGCGGTGCGCGGCGGCGGATTCAGGAAAGTCTTGAGCCAGGCGGCGTCCTCGGTGGAGCGCGCGCGCAGGCGGGTTTCGTCGCCGACCAGTTCATCGAGAGAATGCACGCCCAGGCGGGAGAGCCATTCGCGCACTTCTTGCGCGAGCGAGCGGAAGTACGCGGCCACCATTTCCGGCTTGCCGGCGAAGCGCGCGCGCAGCGTTTCATCTTGCGTGGCGATGCCCACCGGGCAGGTGTTCAGGTGGCACTGGCGGGCCATGACGCAGCCGATGGCCAGCAGCGCGGCGGTGCCGAAGCCGAATTCATCGGCGCCGAGAATCGAAGCGAGCACGACGTCGCGGGCGAACTTCAGGCCGCCGTCAACGCGCAGCGTGACGCGCGAACGCATGCCCGTGCGCGTAAGCACTTCGTGCGCGCTGCGCAGGCCCAGTTCCCAGGGCAGGCCGGTATTCTTGATGGAGCTGAGCGGCGAGGAGCCCGTGCCGCCGTCGTGCCCGCTGATGGTGACAATGTTGGCCCCGGCCTTGGCCACGCCCGCGGCGATGATGCCCACTCCCGTGCCGGAGACCAGCTTGACGCCGATGCGCGCGCGGGGATTGATGGCCCGCAGGTCGTAGATGAGCTGCGCCAGATCCTCGATGCTGTATATATCGTGGTGCGGCGGCGGGGAAATCAGCGGCGTGCCGGACACGGCGTGGCGGATGCGCGCGATATAGGCGGTGACCTTGTGCGCGGGAAGCTGCCCGCCCTCGCCGGGCTTGGAGCCCTGGGCCATCTTGATTTCCAGCTCCTCGGCGTTGACCAGATATTCGGCGGTGACGCCAAAGCGGCCGGAAGAAACCTGCTTGATCTTGTTCGCGGCGGCGGGTTCGCGGCGGTAGATTTCCGGATCTTCCCCGCCCTCGCCGGTGTTGCTGCGCGCGCCGAGCTGGTTCATGGCCAGGGCCAGCGTGCGGTGGGCCTCCGGACTGAGCGAACCGAGCGACATGGCCTGCGTGCTGAAACGGCGCAGGATGGAGTGTTCGGATTCCACTTCCTCGAGGGGAACCGCGCGGCCGGGGACCAGCCCCAGCATGTCGCGGACGGAGATCGGCTCGGAACGAATGCCCAGCTTTTCAAAGGCTTCAAAATTGGCGGCGTTCGGCGACTTCACCAGCGCCTGCATGCGGCGCACCACGTCCGGAGAACTGGCGTGGCGCTCGGCGCCCTTGCGGTAACGGTACAAACCGCCATCGGGCAGGGCGGACACATCGGCGGACCAGGCGGCGGAATGCACGCGCAGGTAGTCGTCGAGAACGCTGTCGAGGCGCTTGCGGCCGAGATAGCAGGCGGCGTCCTCGAAAAATTCGGCGCAGGCGTCTTCTTCGAGGCCGATGATTTCAAAGAGATGGCTGTTGCGATAGCTGGCCAGCGTGGAGATGCCCATGCGCGAGAGCACCTTGCGCAGTCCGGCTTCCAGCGCCTGGCGATAACGCGCAGTAGCGTCCGGCTCGGCGCCCGCGGCGAAATGCAGCGCCATCCAGGGATGCACGGCGCAAGCGCCCGCGGCCACCAGCAGCGCGATGTGATGCGTGTCAAACGCCTGGCCGGTTTCCACCACCAGGGGCACATCCCACAGATCCGCCGCGACCATCGCCTTCCATACGGCCGCGACGGCCAGCAGCGCGGGCAGAGCGCAACGCTCCGCGCCCGCGCCGCGATCGGTGAGCAGGATAAGCCCCGGGCGCGCGCCGACCTCTACCGGGGTAGCGGAGAGGGAGGAGAGTGCACGTCGCGCGCCCAAGACACCGTCTGCAACAGAAAAAGTAAAATCCACGCGGCGCACCGGGCCGGAAAGGGCCGTGAGTTCGGCGAGCTGCGCGGCATCCAGCAGCGGAGAACCCAGCACCACGTTGCCGCCCAGATGCAGGTCGAGCGACATCACGTGCGCCTCGCGCAGCGGATCGATGGGAGGATTGGTGACCTGAGCGAAGCGCTGCTTGCAGTAATCCCAGAGCGGGCGCGGCTGCGAGGAAAGAAACGCGGGCGGGGCGTCGTCGCCCATGCTCCAATCGGCTTCCTTGCCCTTGGCCAGGCCGGAAAAGAGAACCTTGAACTGGTCGTCGGTCCAGCCCATGGCGGCGGCCATGCGCTGCGGCTCCTGCGGCGGCGGCGGCGCGGATTCGCCCGGCGCGATGCGCCGGCGCAGAGCGGCGCCGGTGGGCGGAACGGATTCGGCAACGCGTTCGAGCACGTCGGCCCAGCGGAACAGTTCTCCCGAGGCGGGATGCACCAGAATCATTTCGCCGGGGCCCAGGCGGCCGCGTTCGGCGATGCGCGATTCGGGAACGTCGATCAAGCCGGCTTCCGAGCCGGCAATCACCAGGCCGTCGCGCGTGCGCAGGTAGCGCAGCGGGCGCAGGCCGTTGCGGTCGAGCTTCGCGCCGACATATTCGCCGTCGCTGAAGATGAGCGCCGCCGGGCCGTCCCAGGGAGCCTCCGAGCCGCACAGAGTTTCCAGAGCCGCGCGCGCCGCGGCCGGAACCGAAGGATCGTTCTCAAAGGCCGGAGGCGCCAGGCGCAGCAGGGCGCGGTCGGGCGACTGCCCCAGAAGGAGCTCAATCTCGAAGCCGTTGTCCAGGCTCGCGGAATCGCTGACGTTGGGTTCGATCACCCGGAACCAGGAGTCCACGCCCAGCTGGGCGCGCAGGCCGCGTTCGCGCGCGCGCAGCCAGCGGCGGTTGGCCACGATCGTATTGATTTCGCCGTTGTGCGCGATGTAGCGGAAGGGCTGGGCCAGATGCCAGGAGGGCTGCGTGTTGGTGGAATAGCGCTGGTGAAAAATCGCGAACGTGGTTTCAAAGGAGGTGTCGCGCAGATCGCTGTAGAAGCGCGGAAACTGCCCCGGCGTGAGCAGGCCTTTATAGACCACCGTGCGCGAAGACAGCGAACAGAAATAAGCGCCTTCGGGAACCAGCGATTCCGCTCGCTTGCGGAGACGCGCGAGGCGCGATTCGAACGCGGGATCCCAGGGAGCCGTCTCCGGCGGGGCGACGAAAAATTGCAGAATGCGCGGCATCGAACCCAGCGCCTGGCTGCCCACGGCATCGCCCTGCACGGGAACCTCGCGCCAGCCCAGGAAGTTCAGGCGCTCTTCGGCCGCGGCGGTTTCCACCGACTCGCGCGCCCATTTTTCCCGCGACGGCGGCGTAAAGAGCACCCCCAAGCCGAACTGCGCGGGCAGCGTGATGCCCTCCTCGGCGGCTCGCGCGCGAAAAAACTCCTCGGGAATGGAAAGCAGCAGTCCCGCGCCGTCGCCGCTGGCCCCGTCCGCATCCACACCGCCGCGATGCGATAGCCGCTCGAGCGACTGCAAGGCCAGCTCGACGATATCGTGCGCCGGGGCGCCGCCCAGGCGCACGATAAACCCCGTGCCGCAGGCGTCGTGGTCCGGGTGGCCCCAGTTTGGCGGAATATGCATACTCATTTATAGGCGGGGGAGTAGCGGGAAGTACAACGCAGAATTTGAATCCGGCGAATCGGAATTTGTCAGGGTGCGCGGGGCCGTGCCGAAGTGAAGCAGGGCCGCTCGCAGGCGCGGAGAAAAAACCTAAAACTTGGTTACTTCGGAGAAGCGAAAGTCGCGCACCTTCATGGCCGGGACGATCATTTCGAAAGATTCCTCGCCGGCGGCGCGCACCGCGGGGCTCATCATTTCCACGCTGCGCAGCATTTCGATCATGCTCTGATTGAAGCGGAAATTGCGCACGGCGGAAGTGACGCGGCCGTTTTCGACCAGAAACAGCCCGTCGCGGGTCATGCCGGTAAGCACTTTTTCGTAGGGGTCCACTTCGCGGATGTACCACAAGCGCGTGACCAGCAGACCGCGCGCGGTCGAAGCGACCATCTCTTCGATCGAAGATTTGCCGCCGCCAAAAACGAGATTCACGGGAGCCTCGCCGGCGTCATTGGGCAGCGGAAAGCCGTGGCCGGTGGGCTGCTGGCGGGCTTTTTTTGCGGCGTAGCGCGAATAGACCAGGTTCCGCGGGACGCCGCGGTCCACCAATAGCACGCGCTGCCGGGGAATGCCCTCGCCGTCAAACGGCGCGCCCAACTGCAGCGGATGCTGGACGTCGTCGAGGATGGTGATATTTTTTCCGAAAAGCTGTTTGCCCATGCGGCCGTTCAGGCAGGAACGCTTGTCCTCCAGCGCCGTCGCCGCGAAATCGTAAAAGAGGAAGCCGAGCAGGTCGAGAACGGCGGAAGGCTCCAGGATGACCGTGTATTTTCCGGGAGGCAGCTCTCGCGCGTTCACCGCGCCATGCGCCTTGTCGCTGGCACGCGCCGCCAAGTCCAGCGGGTGAATATCGCCGATGCGCGGAGAGTTGGCCTTGGCCCAGCTGGCCGCGGCGCCCTCCTGCATGGTGATGGAAAATTCCGCGCGCGTCTGGCGATAGGCGGCAAACAGCCCCCGCGAATTGGCGATGGCCGTCTGCATCTGCCCGCTCGAGAAGATCCCCGCGGCGTTCTGTCCGCGGCGGATGGCCAGGTCGCAGACCGCGCGCACGGCGTAGGCCCGGTCTTCGGGAGCGAGCGAGGCGGTGGGGGGAATGAAGCGATTGACGCGGGCATAGCGCTGGCGGCCGGGCAGCGGAAGCAGCCGCGCGTCCGCAGGCTGGCTGTGCGCCAGCGACATCGCCGCTGCAATCGCCGCGCGCAGCGAGTCTTCGTCGGTGCGATTCGTCGTGGCCCGCGCGGTGCGCCCGTCCGCCACCGTGCGCACGGAAATGGTCAGCCCGCGCTCGGCCACGTTCTGGTGCACGGCGTTGTTGGCGAAGCGCGTGAGCGCGTCCGCCACTTCATCCAGTTGCACCTCCGCTTCCGGCGCGCCGATGGCTTTGGCCAGCCGCAGCACGCGTTCCGCGATGCGCCGCAGTTCACGCTCGGAGAGCAGCGCGGGCGCGGGCGTGGAAACACGCCTCCCTGCCCCCGTCTTGCTCTTATGGCGCTGCGTCCTGGGTCTCATGTGTTGGCGAAAGCCGTCCCGATGCGAATGTTTCGAAACCGCGCCGGCGCCGCGCCGTGCCCCGTGCCCATGGTCTGCATGGGCTGGCCCTTGCCGCAGTTGGGCGTGCCCCACAGCATCCAGTGGTCGCGCGAACAGATGGCGTCGCATCCGTTCCAGAATTCCGTGGTGATGCCGCTGTAGCTGGGATTCTTCAGCATGCGTCCGCGTTTGCCGCCCTTGATCTCCCAGCCGATCTCCGTCGTGAACTGAAACTGGTAACGGCGATCGTCAATGGACCACGAGCGGTTGGTCTCCATCAGAATCGCGTCGTCGGTGTCCGCAATCAGGTCGTCGAAGGACCACGCGCCGGGCAGCAGGCTGATGTTGGTCATGCGAATGATCGGCAGGCGGTTCCAGCTTTCCGTGCGCATCGTGCCGGAAGAGCGATTGAGCCCGATGAGATGCGCCGTTTCGCGATTCGAAAGATACCCGCGGAACTGGCCGTCCTTGATGATGTCCGTGCACTGCGCGGGCACGCCTTCGTCGTCGTAGGCAAACGTTCCCAGGCTCGAGCCATGCGCCAGCCGCGCGTCGGCCACCACGTTCACAATGTCCGAAGCGTAGCGCAGCTTGTGCAGCTTCTCCAGCGTCAAAAAACTCGTCCCCGCAAAATTCGCTTCCTGGCCCAGGACGCGGTCGAGTTCGATGGGATGCCCCACGGATTCGTGAATCTGCAAGCCGAGCTGGCTGCCGTCCAGCAGCAGCGTCCCGATTTTCTCCGGACACTGCGCGGCGGAATGCAGCGCGACGCACTCTTCGGCGACGCGCGGCGCGTGCTTGATCAAGTCGAGCTTCTCGACCAGTTCGTACCCCTCCAGCGCATATTGCCCGCCGAAGCTGTTGGGATACGAGCGCTTCTGAATCTCTTCGCCCTGAAACGAAGTCGCGCCGATGCCGCAGCCCGTCTGCATCTTTCTCTGGTGAATGCGCGAGCCGATGCTGGAGGAAAACCACGAATCGATCTTGCGGAACTGCATCCCTGTTTCGGTCAGCGTAACGCCTTTAACTCGGCGCATCGCGGCATCCGCCGCCAGCAGCAGGGCGATCTGCGTTTCCAGCGGAATTTCGAAAGGGTCCTTGCGGAAGGGACTCTGCCAGCTGTCCACGTAGGCATCTTCCGGCGCGAGCCGCAATTCAACACGCTTGGCAATCGCCGAAGCTTTTCCAATCGCCACGGCCTGCGCCGCGCACGCCGCCACTCCCTGGCGCGTCAGCCGATCCGTCGAAGCAAATCCCCACGCGCCATCGGCCACCACGCGAATGCCCATGCCGATCGATTCCGATTGCGCCAGCGTGCCCACTTGTCCGTTCTTCGTGGTCAGGTCGCGCTGCCGCAGGTGCATCACGCGCACATCGGCGTACGTGGCCCCGCGCAAGCGGGCGGTGTCCAGGGCGTGAGCGGATAGGTCCCACATGGCGCTTTAGCGAACCACCAAGAAAAATCTCTCCGGCAACAAAAAAACAGGGGCACGGTGACCGTGCCCCTGGAGGATACCACTTTTTTACAGGACGGAAAGCAACTCGACCGAAATGCTTACGTCCCTTCCTGCCACGAAGCCAGGTAGTGCTCCTGCTCGGGCGTGAGCTTGTCCAGCGTGTGCCCCAGCGATTCCAGCTTGAGCCGCGCGATCTCCTTGTCCAGATGCTCGGGCACGACGTACACCTGCGCCTTCATGTCCTTGGCGTTCTTCACCAGATACTCCGCGGAGAGCGCCTGGTTGGCGAAGCTCATGTCCATCACCGAAGCGGGATGGCCTTCGGCGGTGGCCAGGTTGACCAGCCGTCCTTCGGCGATCAGATAAATTTTCCGCCCGTCCTTGGTGACGAACTCATCCACCAGCGGGCGCACTTCGCGCTTGCCGGAGGTCAGCGCTTCGAGCGCGGGAATGTCGATTTCCACGTTGAAGTGCCCGGAGTTGCAAACCACCGCTCCGCTCTTCATCACCTGGAAATGCTCGCTGCGAATGACGCTCTTGTTGCCGGTCACGGTGATGAAAATGTCCCCTTCCTTGGCCGCCTGCGCCATGGGCATCACGCGGAAGCCATCCATCACCGCTTCAATTCCCTTCACCGGATCGATTTCCGTCACGATCACGTCCGCGCCCAAACCCTTCGCCCGCATGGCCACGCCGCGCCCGCACCAGCCGTAGCCGGCCACGACCACTTTCAGCCCGGCCAGCAAAATATTCGTCGCGCGAATCACGCCGTCCAGCGTGGATTGCCCGGTGCCGTAGCGGTTATCGAAAAAATGCTTGGTCATCGCGTCGTTCACCGCGATCACCGGAAACTTCAGCGTGCCGTCCTTGGCCATCGCGCGCAGGCGAATCACGCCCGTGGTGGTTTCTTCCGTGCTGGCGATCATGTGCGGCACCAGGTCGGTGCGCTTGGTGAGCAGCAGCGTCACCAGGTCCGCGCCGTCGTCCATGGTCATTTGCGGCTTGTGGTCCAGCGCCGCGGCCAGGTGCGTGTAATACGTGGCGTTGTCCTCGCCCTTAATCGCGTACGTGGGAATGTTGTAGTGCTTGTTCAGCGCCGCGGCCACTTCATCCTGCGTCGAAAGCGGATTCGAGGCGCACAGCACTACGTCGGCCCCGCCGTCGCGCAGCGTAATCATCAGGTTCGCCGTTTCGCTGGTCACGTGCAGGCACGCCGAAACGCGGATACCTTTGAGCGGCTGCTCCTTGACGAAACGCTTGCGGATGTTCTGCAGCACCGGCATCTGCTGGTCCGCCCACTCGATCTTGCGCTTGCCCGCATCGGCCAGCGACATATCCTTTACATCGCCTTTTTTCAATTCAGCTGTAGACACGCTCGTGCTCCTCTTGGATGAATGTTCGAATCTCGATGAAATGGAATCAGCTACTTGCTTGCGCCCGCCGCGGCAGGAAGTCCCGCGGCCTTGCGCAATGCCTCGGCGCGGTCGGTCTTTTCCCAGGTGAACCCCGGGCCGGTGCGGCCGAAGTGGCCGTAGGCCGCGGTCGCCTTGTATATGGGACGGCGCAGGTTGAGCGCCTCGATGATGCCCTTCGGCGTAAGCGAGAATTTTTCGCGAACGAGGGAAGTGATGCGCTCCTCGGGGATGGCCGCCGTGCCGAACGATTCCACCATCACCGAAACCGGCTCGGCCACGCCAATCGCGTAGGCCAGTTGCACTTCCGCCTTGCTCGCCAGCCCCGCCGCCACCACGTTCTTGGCGATGTAGCGCGCCATGTAGCACGCCGAGCGGTCCACCTTCGAGGGATCTTTTCCGGAAAACGCTCCGCCGCCGTGACGGCTGTAACCGCCGTAGGTGTCCACGATAATCTTGCGCCCGGTCAGCCCGGCGTCGCCCATCGGCCCGCCGATCACGAACCGCCCCGTGGGATTGATGTGAAACTTGGTGCCCTTGTCCATCATCGCCGCGGGAACCACCGGGCGAATCACCGACTCCATGATGGCTTCGCGCAACACTTCATTCGAAACTTTTTCGCCGTGCTGCGTCGAAATCACCACGCAGTCCACGCGCGCCGGCCGTCCATCCTTATATTCGATGGTCACCTGCGACTTGCCGTCGGGGCGCAGGAAATCCACGCTCTTGGACTTGCGCACTTCCGCGAGCCGCTGCGTCAGCCGGTGCGCCAGTTGAATCGGCATGGGCATCAGCTCATCGGTCTCGTCGCAAGCGAAGCCGAACATCAGCCCCTGGTCGCCCGCGCCGCCCGTGTCCACGCCCATGGCGATGTCCGGCGACTGCCGCTTCACCGTGCACAGCACGCCGCAGGTGTCCGCGTCGTAGCCGTACTTCGCGCGGTCGTACCCCACCCCGCGAATCACCTCGCGCACCAGCGTGTCGTAATCAATCACCGCGCTCGTGGTGATCTCCCCGGCGACGACGGCCAGCCCCGTGGTGACCAGCGTTTCGCACGCCACGCGACCCTTGGGGTCGCTCTTCATCACCTCATCGAGCACCGCGTCGGAAATCTGATCGGCAATCTTGTCCGGATGACCTTCGGTCACCGACTCGGACGTAAACAGAAAATTCTTTCCTTGTGAACTCAAACGAATTTCTCCTCGTGGTTGTCTTTGGAAGACCCAGGAACGTCTGCTGCGCCAGGCGCAATTCCACGCTCGCTCTTTACTTTAGCAGGCTAACATCCCTCTTTTGCGAGTGTCAACGCATTGAATCAAACTGCGTTGCTTCCCCAGTGAATGGGCGGAAACCGGGGTTGAACGGGGAGGATGCCCCCTGTAATCATCGGGATTGCGTCTTAGTGCGACATTCGGGAGCAACCTCCACCGAGTCAATGCCGACCACATCTCCGGTTAGCCACTCCTACCGGCGTTGCCCGTCATGGAGGGAAACGTCTTTAAAATGCCATGTGCCCTTGACTTGCGGGTTGCGTACTTGCCTCGCAGTGATATCGTTATCTATTGGTTGGATTGCGATATAGGCTAACCAGGACCAGATCTAATCCAGTCAGCCGTAGAACGAGTGGACCGCCTACGTGCGGACGTGCGAGGTCGGCGAATGACAAATACTCATCTTCAGAGGCGCTTCATCGCCTTCGTGGACATCTTGGGGTTCAGCACCCTTGTTGATCGGATGTCGAAAGAAAACGATCTCTTCAAGACCATCCGCGACGCGCTAAAGAGTATCGATCGCCAGTCCCGAGACTTTCAGCATTACCGCCGCAAACAGCGCGATAAGCGCAAGGCGATTTTGCGCAAAGGCACAGTTCCCCTCAGCCCAGACACTGATCTGCAAATGACGGGCTTCTCAGACTGCTACGTATTATCGGAGGTTTCCTTGGCTTGGCATGTCCTAGCGGCTGTCCAGGCGCTTGGATCACGTTTCCTAGCAGAAGGTATCCTAATCCGGGGAGCTGTGGTTCAAGGGGATGCTTATCATAGAGACCGGGTTCTCTTCGGTCCGGGCATCATAGAGGCTCACAAATTGGAATCCGAGGTCGCTAAGTATCCCCGGATACTTGTGTCAGATCAGGTTCGTGAGGCCGTATGGAACTACCACCTTGGACGGTGGAAGGGTAATTTACTTGAGTGCGATGTAGACGGCTGTTGGTTTGTCAACCTACTTGTCCCATCGCTATCCTCATGGGCACCGTTGTCGGACCCAAGGGCCGATACGGATTCCAAAGCTCACTTAAGGAAGGTCCGTCGGTCGCTAATTGATCTACGGAGGCGAGCACGAGGAAACTCGGGCCACCTGTCGAAAATCGGGTGGCTGATTCATAAGTTTAATCAGGCAGCAGATAAAGCGCGCGTCGACCCAATACTGAATCATGGCAATGTCTAGCCAGCCGCCGCGCACGATGACGCCAAGAATGCTCTGCCACCGAATCGGTGGACATCTCCGCCCGCCAAGAGTCTGATATATTCATAAGGGAGAGTACGCTGATGAGTTATCAAAATAGGAATTTATCGGCATTGCTTCAAGGGCTTGACTTGGGAACCTCAGTTGCGGAATCAGATACACGCCTCGAAACCGCGAGAATCGAAACCTCCGCGTTCGCGGACCTACTGAATGACCGTGTTGACCTCATCCCCGGGACAAAGGGCTCTGGAAAGAGTGCGCTTTTTCGAATATTCGTTGATTTTCTGCCAGATTTCCTCCTGAAACAAAGAAAGGTTGTCGTCGCTCATGGCATACAGGCGCCCGGCGACCCCGTCTTCCATGCTTTCACGGATCGGTTCTCTAAACTCTCGGAAGAGGAATTTGTTAGCTTCTGGTGCATCTACCTTGTGTCACTCGCGCATGAGCATTTCATTAAGGGTCCGCGTTATCGCGAGTTCTTGGACAGTGCCGGTCCGGAAGTAGAAGCGTTCCGGAGGACTTGTGCAAATGCGAAAATCCCTGAAATACAGGCCAAGAGATCTCTGAGAGACATCCTTGAATGGTCGCTACACGTCCTCGGTTCTTGGCGCCCGAAGCTCAAGTTTCGGCCTCCGGATGGTACTGGCGAGTGGGAAGTTGACCTGTTCGGACAGAAGACACCACTCCCTTTGGAGAAAACTGATGAAGCAACCGAACATTCGCTCCCGAAATACGTAAACGAGATCAAAGAAAGCCTGGATGCGGTACTCAAGGCGAGTCAGCTATCTCTATGGCTCATGGTTGACCGGCTTGATGAGATATTTCCACGCCGTTCGGATGTGGAAAGGACAGCGTTGCGCGGACTTCTCCGTGCAATGCGCTATTTTGCTTCTGCGAACATTAGGGTCAAAGTGTTTCTGCGAGACGACATGCTGGAACAGGTCGTCAGGACCGAACATGGATTTACAGCCCTTACTCATGTAACAGTGCGGCAGGCAGACACTCTTCGTTGGACCCAAGACCAGATTCTTACGATGGTTGTAAAACGATTTTTTGCTAACGACAGCCTCACAGCACATCTTGAGGTGAATCGCGCCCAATTAGATGCAAGTGAGTCCTATCGCGCGCTGTGCTTCGGCAAGATATTCCCATCCACTGTTTTCAGGGGGCCTAAGCAGAGTCCCACCATACGTTGGATTTGCAACCGTTGTGCTGACGGTCGTGGAGTCGTAACTCCGCGCGATGTTCTCGACTTATTAATACGCGCAAAACAAAAACAACAGGACATCTACGCGACCGAGATAGAAGGAACTTCCGACTGGCTAATTGGTGCCACAGCAATTCAATATGGATTTGAGGAATTATCTAAACGTAAACGCCAAACCTATCTTCAAGCGGAATTTCCACACCTTTGGACTGACATCGAGAAGTTTCTGGGCGGCAAGACTGACTACAACGCAACTTCATTACAGAACCTTCTTGGTTCACGCTGGAAGGTCATTTCCGAAGACCTCTTGGCCATAGGATTCTTTTCGAAAAGTGGAAAAGGGGGCGAGGACGTCTATTCCATTCCCTTCCTGTACAGGCACGGAATGAACCTAACTCAAGGCATGGCATAAGCGCGTTAGGGTCCCGCCGCAGTCCACACCCACTAGATCGCACGATGCAATAAACACAGTAATTCCCTTCAAACTGCGGTGCTTCCGCGGCAGATGAGCAGCAGCAACGTTGAACTATGGCAACCGCTCAAGCCACTTCCGTATCATCCTCCGGCTGCACTTCCAGCTTCCCCTTGGTCTTCCTGGCCATCAGATAGCTGCGAATAAACGGATCAATGTCGCCGTCCAGCACGCGGTCCACATCGCCCATTTCGAATTTGGTGCGGTTGTCCTTGATCAGCCGATACGGCTGCATTACGTACGAGCGAATCTGGCTGCCGAAGCTAATCTCCAGCTTGGTCTCGTCAAGCTTATCCGTCGCCGCCTGGCGCTTGGCCACTTCCAGATCGTAGAGCCGCGAGCGCAGCATCTTCATGGCCATGTCGCGGTTCTTGTGCTGGCTGCGCTCGGCCTGGCACTGCACCACCACGTTGGTCGGAATGTGCGTGATGCGCACCGCCGTCTCCACCTTGTTGACGTTCTGCCCGCCCTTGCCTCCCGCGCGATACGTGTCCACGCGCAGATCCTCGGGACGGATATTCACCTCGATGCGGTCGTCAATTTCCGGAATCACGAAGACCGACGCGAACGAAGTGTGCCGCCGCGCCGCCTGATCGAACGGCGAAATCCGCACCAGTCGGTGCACGCCGGTCTCCCCCGTCAGCAGGCCGTAGGCGTTTTCGCCCTCGAAGCTCACCGTCGCGGACTTGATCCCCGCCTCTTCCCCCGGCGTTTCGTCCAGCAGCACCGCGCGGAAACCGCGCCGCTCCGCCCAGCGCAGATACATGCGCAGAAGAATCTCCGCCCAGTCCTGCGACTCGGTGCCGCCCGCGCCGGGCTTGATGGTCATGATGGCGTTGAGGTGATCGTTCTCGCCGGAGAGCAGCGTCCGCGTTTCCAGTTCGGCGACGTAGTTCTCCGCGCCGTCCAGCTCGCGGGATAAATCCTTCAGCAAGTCGGCGTGCTGCTGCGCGTTGGACTCCTCGCGCGCCAGCTGAATATACGTTTCAATCTCTTCGCCCAGCCGCGTGATCTTGTCCGCCGCGGCAATCAGGTCTTCCGAGCGCTTGCGCTCGCGCAAGACGGCCTGCGCCGCTTCCTGATCGTTCCAGAAATCCGGGCTGGCCACTTTGGCTTCGAGGGTTTTCAGCCGTTCCCGATGCGGGGCGACGTCAAAGATAGCTCCGCACAAGCTCCATGCGTTGCCGTAGCGATTCAAAGCGGTGCGTGAGATCTTCCAAAATCATCCGTTACTCCTCAGCCCTTCCCTGCCGTGCGCCCGTTGGGACGCTCCAAAATGTCTGCAATACCAGAATAGCGGAAACTAGCGCGCAGAGCCAGGCAAACCAGTCGCCCCAGCGCGTGTACAGCGTCCGCTCCGCGCGAAAATCATACGGCAGATCCCCGGCCATCCGCTTATCCACCGGCAGCCGCGCCACAATTCGCCCATAAGGGTCCACCGAAGCCGTATAGCCATTATTGGTGACGCGCAGCAGCCAGCGCCGGTTTTCCACCGCGCGCACCCGCGCAATGCGCAGATGCTGCTCTGGCGCCGACGAGCGCCCGAACCATCCGTCATTCGAAATGTTCACCAGCAGCTCCGCCCCGCCCGCCGCGAACCGCCGCACCTCTCCCGGAAAAATCGATTCGTAACAGATGAACACGCCGAATCTCCGCCCTCCCGGAAGCGTCCCCACGCGCGACTCGCTCCCCGGAGAAAATCCGCCCACGTCCTCGGTCAGGCTGCGCACCACCCGGCGAATCAGCGGAAACGGCTCGTACTCGCCAAACGGCACCAGATGAATCTTGTCGTAGGAAAAAATCCGGATTCCCTGCGCGTCATACAAAACCGCGCTATTGAAAGGAACCACCCGCGGCCGCGCGCCGGCAGCTCCCGCCTCCGCCGCCTTCCATTCCACGCCGCTCATCAGCACGGGACTCTTCGCGCGCACGGCGATCTCCGCGGCCATCGCCGCAAACTGCGCATCCTGAAAAGAAAACGGAGTGGGCGCCTCCGGCCAGACCACCAGATCCGGCGCCGCCGCCGAAGGCGCCACGCTGATCCTCTTGATCTCCGCCAGCGCCGCGGCGTTGATCTCGTACCAGTCCGGCGGCGTGCGCCAGGCTTCCGGAAAGTTCAGCTGCACCGCGCGCGCAAAATGCGCGGCAGGCGCGCCCGGCACAAATCGCGGCAGAACAATCGTCGCCAGCAGAACGGCCGCAGCGCCCGCCGCCGGAAACACAATGCGCCGCCGCCAGTCCGCGGCAGCAAACGCCCAAACAACCAGCGCATTAAAGGTCATCACCAGAAACGACAACCCGTAAATTCCCGTCAGCGCCGTAATCTGAACCAGCGCCAGATTCGACGAAGCCGCATACCCCAGCAAATTCCACGGAAAACCAATCGCCGGCACGCGCCCCTGCGCAAACTCCATCACCACCCACAGAAACGGAGCCGCCAGCAGCGCGCGTCCCGCGCCGCCGCGCGCCATCCGCGCCACGCACCAGCCCAGCGCCCCCGCCCAGCAGCCGCTATACGCCGCAATCAGCGCCAGCACGCCGATCCCGCCCGCGCGCGGAATATCCCCGTGCACCGTGAGCACCGTGGCGATCCACGGCACGCCCGCCAGCACGAAAACAAATTCGTGCAGAAATCCAACGGCGAACGCAACGCCCCCGCGCGCGCCGATCACCGCAAAAAACAGCAGCGCCGGAGCGAACCAGGCAAAAATCCCGCAATGACCGCATGTAAAGGAAAACGAAAGAAGCAGGCCGGAAGCGCCGCCGCAGAGAAGCCGAAAAAAAACGGCGGACGAGCCCGCTGCGGAAGCATCCATATTCCACGGCGGCCAGCCCATCCGCGCCATTAGTGTTTCACGATGGCCTTGAAGCCGGCGTTCTCCAGTCCCTTGCGCGCGCCTGTCATGCCCTTCTGGTCGGCGTAGGGCCCCACCTGCACGCGATAGAACTTATCCGCGCCGGGAGATTGCACGAATGCCGGAAATCTTTTCTTCTGCAAGTGCGCGGCCAGGTCCATCGCGTCGGATTCCTTGGTCAGCGCCGCCACCTGCAGCACATACGCGCCCGCCGGAATTTTCGGCGCGCGCCGCGCGGACTTCGAAGTCACCACGGGCGCCGCCGCGCGCGGCCGCACCGCCGGCCGCACCGCCGCGGACACCGCCACGGTCCGCGGCGCGCTCGCCGCCGGACGCAGCCGGTCATTGGCCTTGCCGGATTTCCCGGCATCGTAGAATTCCCATTCGGAAGAAGCCGGAGCGGGAACCTCCGCCGCGCCAGGCGCAGCCGCCGGCCCGGACCCCGCCGTCAGCTTCGGTCCGGAATCATCCTTATGCTCTATCGCCACGTCCGCGGAATCATCCCGCGGTTTCACCGCATGCGCCGCGCCGTTCGACGCCGCGCTCACGCGCCCGTCAAATTGCCCGCGCCCCATCACATAGCCCAGCGTAAAGAACACGCCCGAGAACAGCAGCATCAGCATGAACAGCCCGATGACGTGCCGTCCCTCCAGTACGCGCTCCCCCGTGCTTCTCTTCTTTCCCGCGGAAGTCATATTTATTTTTGCGACCCCCCCAGGGTCTGCACCCACTTGTTAATAATATCTATGGGCAGGGGAAATACAATCGTTGTGTTCTTCTCGACACCTATTTCAGTTAACGTCTGCAGGTACCGCAATTGGATCGCGCTCGGCTGCGTTTCCAGCACCCGCGCCGCGTCCGCCAGCTTCTGCGAAGCCTGGAATTCCCCGTCCGCGTGAATCACCTTGGCCCGCCGCTCGCGCTCCGCTTCCGCCTGCCGCGCGATGGCCCGCTGCATGTTCTCCGGGATGTCCACCTGCTTCACTTCCACCTTGCTGACCTTGATGCCCCAGTTCTCCGTGTCGGTATCGAGAATAATCTGCAGCTTGGCATTCACCTTGTCGCGCTGCGAAAGAATTTCGTCCAGCTCGAACTGCCCCACCACGCTGCGTATCGTGGTCTGCGCCAGTTGCGATGTCGCATACCCGTAGTTCTGCACCTGCGACAGCGCCAGATTCGCGTCCACCACGCGGAAATAACACACCGCGTTCACCTTCACCGAAACGTTGTCCCGCGTGATGATGTCCTGCGGCGGCACGTCCAGCGTCTCGATGCGCAAATTAATCCGCGTCAGCGTTTCAATCGGATACATCACCAGCCGCAGCCCCGCGCCTTTCGCCTGCGGCATCAGCCGCCCCAGCCGCAGAACCACTCCGCGCTCCCACTCCTTGATCACGTAAATGGAATTCCAGAACCAGATCAGCACCAGCAGCACTACCACTACCGCAAAAAGAAATCCGCCTTCCATATACCCTCCTCGCAATTCCACCGAACGGACAACCCATGATAACTGACTAACGATAACCGAACTCTCCGCCCGCCGCACGCGGAATCATCCGCTTTTCTCGGCCCGCGACGCTATTTGTGCACGTCCGCCGCCGCCGCTCCGCCCGCCTCCACGCGCAGCGTCAGCCCGTCCACGCTCACGATGCGCACCTGTTCTCCCTCGCCCGCCGCCTGCGCCGCCACCGCCCGCCACAGTTCCCCGTGTACGCGCACCATTCCTTCCTTCTGCGCTCCGTCCATTCCGCCGGGAATCGCCGTTATCACCGTGCCCGTCATGCCGATCATCTCTTCCCGCCCCGTCGACGGCTTCCACCCGCGCGAACGCAGCACCAGCCGCATCAGCACGACCGTCAGCACCGCAAAGGGCAGCGTCACCGCCAGCGCGATCGTCATGCTCACTCCCCCGCGCGTTAGCGGCGAACGTATCAGGAAGATCGCCCCCAGAAACATGGCGATGATCCCGCCGCCGGCCAGTATCCCGTGACTGGCGAATTTCGCCTCCAGCATGAACAGCGCCAGCGCCAGGAAGATCAGCAGTAGCCCCGCCGCATTCACCGGCAGAAAATTCATCGCGTAGAGCGCCAGCAGCAGGCAGATCCCGCCGATAACGCCCGGAAAAATCAGCCCCGGATGCGTGAATTCCGCGTACAAACCCAGCACCCCGAAGATCAGCAGCACGAAGAACAGGTCCGGCTCGACGATGCGCGCCAGAAATTTCTGCCGCGCGGACATTTCCAAAGCGGTCAGCGCCGGATGCGCCAGCGCCAGCTTCACTTTCGTCCCGTTAAACCGCGTGATCTCCCGCCCGTCCAGCTGCCGCAGCAGGTCCTCCGGCGAGCTGGCGATCAGATCGATCATCTTTCCTTCCAGCGCCTCCTTCTCCGTAAACGCGCGCGCTTCCGTGATCGCCGTTTCCGCCAGCGCCGGATTGCGCCCGCGCTGCCCCGCGTAGCTGCGCAGATACGCCGTGCTGTCGCTGAAAATCTTTTTCTTCATCGTCTCGTCAATCTGCACGACGAATCCGCCGATGGCCATCACCGGCGAAGCCGACCCCGCATGCGTCCCCGGCCCCATCGCCGCCACGTCCGCCGACAAGAGAATAAAAAATCCCGCCGATGCTCCCCGCGCTCCCGCCGGTGAAACGTAGACGGCCACCGGCACCGGCGAGGCCAGGATGCGCGCGATGATTTCCCGCATCGAATCGCTCAAGCCCCCGGGCGTGTCCATGGTGATCAGCACCAGCGAAGCATGCTGCGCCGCCGCCTGATCGAGCCCTTCGCCGATGTACGCCGCCAGCACCGGCGCCACTTCCCCGTCAATCTTCAAGACCACCACGGAAGAAGACTCCGCGGTCGCCGGCGAATTTGCGCTCCATACGGCCCGCAGCGGCGCGAGCGCGGCCAGCGCCAGCAGCGCGGCCAGCGCCCAGCGGATTCTCCGCGGCAGTTCCCTTCCCATCGGCAGTCGCTGTCTCATCGCACCGCTCCCGTCTTGGCGGCCTCGAGCCGCTGGAGAAGCTGTTTCGCTTCCGCATAGCTGGGCGCCAGCTTCAACGCCTTTTCCAATTGCTGCCGCGCCAGTTCCGGCTTTTCCTCATCCACATAGATATGCGCCAGCATCGTCCGCACCACCGCGGAATCCCTCAGTTCCAGCGACGCCAGAAATTCCGCCGCGGCCTCTTCCCGCTTCCCCTGCCGCAGCTTCACTTCCCCCAAAAAGCGGTGCGCCGGCGCATAGCCGGCGTTCACCGCCAGCGCCGCTCGAAATTCGCTCTCCGCCTCCTCCAGCCGCCCCGCGGCCAGTTCCTGCCGCCCCGCGCGCACGTGCCCTCCCGCGCCGGCCGAGCCCCTTGTGGTCGCCGTGGCCGCCGCGGTCTCCGCCGGAGGCTCTTCCGCGTTGTCCCCCGCGGACTGCAATGCGCTCGTATCCAATTCCGTCTTGATGCGCTCCAGCCGCGGCAAACTCCCCGCCACGATCACCGGCAGCGGTCCCGCGGCGGCCGCGCGCTCCTTTTCCGCTTCTTCTTTCGCTCCCCCGCGCTCCAGCGCCAGCACCAGCAGCGCCCGCGCATCATCATCCTCCGGCTCGCGCTTCAGCGCCTCGCGAAACTCCGCCGTCGCTCCCGCATAGTCCTCCGCGCGCATGGCCAGCAATCCCAGATTGAAGGGATAGTCGTCGTCCCCGGGATCCATCTCCGCCGCTTGCTTGTAGTCCTCCCGCGCCTCCGCGATCTTTCCCCCGCGCGCATGCGCCACCCCCAGATTGCCCAGCAGTTCCGGAACCTCCCCGCCCTCTTCCGCTCCGTTCTTCAATAAAGCTTGCAACGCAAGGAACGACTGCTCGGCCAGGTCCGGCTGATCCATCCACAGCCGGCACACCCCGGCGTAAAAAATCGCCTGCTCGTGGCTTGCGTGCTCCTGGGGAATGCGATCGAGCAGCGGCAGAGCCGCCGTGCAATCCCGCCGCTGCACCATCGTTTGCGCCAGGGCAAACGCCGCATCCGGCCAGTTGGGGTCCAGCCGCGCCGCTTCGCGCAGCTCCCGCGCGCGCACATCGCTCTCCCCGGCGGAAAGTCCCCGCATGTAGTGCTCGAAGGCCTCCAGCCGCGGCGGCTTCTGCATGCGCGTGAACTCCGCAAGGGTTCGCTGGAATGACGGGTCGGCGGCCCGGAGCAGCTTCCAGACCATGCGGTTTTCCATCTCCAGCAGCCCTTCCGCCGGCCCGCTCTCGCGCACCGCCGGAAAAAGCGCCGGCGGACTCACCCGCAGGATGCGTCCCTCCACCGTGAGTTCCTTGCCCTTCTGCGAAAACTCTCCGAAGACGATGTAATCGGCATCCAGTTCCTCGGCCAGCCGCAGCATGGTGGCCCGGCTCAGCTTCGCCGTGGCCGGCAGCCCGTAGCGCTCCAGTTCCGCCGCGCGCTCCTCTCGCGAATAAACCCGCTGCGCGGACACTTCCAGACTGCGAATGACCAGTTCCTCCAGTCCTTCGCTCAGCCAGTCCAAGCGCTCCCCGGCCCCGTGATTTTCGAATGGAAATACAAGGAATTGCCCGCGCGACACCGCATCCCAGGCCGCATGCCTGTGCTTCGGCGCAGCCTGGCCGCGCGTCGGCCCCGCGCAGACCAGCAATACCGCGAGCGCCGCCGCGGCGGCTCCCGCGGCGCGGAGATATTCACCGGCTCGATTTCTTCCCGTCATTCTGTGCGGAATTGTAACAGATGCGGCGGCGGAATCGGCATGCGGACTCGATGCCATGTCCCCGGAGACTCCCCCGCCATGGGAGCGCTCAGGGATTCGCCGGCTCCGCCGCCTTCGGCGCCAGCAGCTCCTGCAACTCCGGATTCGCCAGCACTTTCGAAAACGCGGGATCCGTCTTCACCGCGGCAAGGTCCTGGTAACCTTCCTCCCGCGCCTTGCGCAAATAATGCAGGCAGCGCTCCGTATTGCCTGCCTCCGCGAAGGATTTCGCCAGCAGGAAAAAGAACCGCCCGCGGTCCCCCACGCTGCGGTCCTGCAGCATCGAAGCCGTGCGCGTTCCCGGATGCTCGAAAAACGCCGGGTCAAGGGCCAGCGCCTCGCGGAAGGAGGCGATGGCCTCCTCCATCTTGTTCTGCGCGAAATACGCGTATCCCAGATTGCTGTGCAGCACGGCCATTTCCGGATGGATGGCGATGCCCTTGCGGTAGGCCTTCACTGCCTTGCCGTATTTCTTCCGCTGGTACCAGACCGTGCCGATATTGTTCAGCGCGTCGGCATACGTGGGATCCACTTTCGCGGCCCGCTCGTAACTCTTCAGCGCCTGCTTCAGCGCCCCCATCTGATGATAGGCAATCCCCAGTTTGTTGTGGTAAGCGGGATTTTTTGGAAATCTTTCGGTGAGTTGGCGGTAGCATTCCGCCGCCTCCTTGTATTCCTTCCGCGCCATTCGCAGATCCGCCGTATCCGCGTCGCACACTTTCTCTCTGGCGGCCTCCTGCGCGGACCGTTCATCCGGCGGGCGGGCCTCGGCTGTGAATACCGCGAAAACAAACACAGCCACTGCCATCGCCACACGGATGCGTTTCATGGCGAATCCCCCTTCTTCCGCGCACGACAGCCGCGGAACCGCCCTTTGCCCCCACAATAGCAAAAACCCATCGCGGCGCTGAACTTTATTTCAGGGTACTTAACGAACGGGAGGATGCGCTGCGCCACCCGGAGCGGGAGGTTTGCCGCTTCCCGCGGGCGGAACCTGCGGATTGCCGGCGGGCGGCGCCGCCGGATTGGGTTCAGTCTTCGGCGGAGCGCCAAAAACATGCGAAAGAGGATTGGAAGGCGGCAGGGTTTCCAGCGTGGCGCCGCCATGCCGCCCGCAGTACTCGGTCGGTGCGGTGCCCGCGATATAAACCTCATCGCGCCGGGTGGGGCAGAGCGGCGTGGCCAGTTGCAGCGTATCGGGATCGATGGACACGGTAACGATGCCTTCGGGCGGCGTAAAATCATGCACATTCCCGTATCCGGGCATGGCCGCGGCGTGCATCATGAAATCTCCCCAGATCGGCGCGGCGGTCGAGCCACCGGTCAGCCCCAGGTCGTGGTTGTCGTCGAAACCGATCCACACCACGCACAACAGGTTCGAGGTAAACCCGGCGAACCAGCCGTCCCGCGATGTGCCGGTCTTGCCTGCCGCGGGCAGCGTGAATCCCATGGCCCGCACGCCCGCGCCGGTGCCCCGGTTGAGTACGTCCTTGAGCAGGCTGGTGACCAGAAAGGCGGCGCGCGGGTCCAGAACGGAACTGGTCTGCGGCGTGAATTTTTCGATGCTCTCCCCGCTCGCGCTCACCACGCTATGCAGAAACTTCGGTTCGGCGCGCGTGCCTCCGTTGGCGAAGGCCGTGTAGCCCGCGGCCACGTCCACCGGAGTCATTTCATAAGCGCCCAGCGCCACCGAGGGCGTGGCCTGAATATTGTTGCCCAGGTCCATCTGCCGGGCCACTTCCACCACGCGGTCAAAGCCGATCATCTGCCCCACCTTGATCGTCGCCACGTTCAGCGAATTGACCAGCGCTTCGCGCACCGTCACCGGCCCCATGAACTTCTCCCCGAAATTGTTGGGCGTGTATTCCTTGCCGTCGAATTCGAAGGTGGTCTCTTCGTCCACCAGCGGCGTCGCCGGCGTCACCACCGGCGGCAACCCCTTGGCCGTGCCCTCGAACGCCGCGGCATACACAAAAGGCTTGAATGAGGAGCCCGGCTGGCGCCGCGACAGCGCGTGATTCAGCTGGCTCATGCCATAATTGCGCCCGCCCACCAGCGCGCGAATCTCCCCCGTGCGCGGGTCCAGCGCCACCAGGGCCACCTGCGCCTGCGGCAGGTTCTCCGCGGCGCCTTTCTTCTTCGATTTTCCGGAGGCCGCGTATTTCTTGGCCACCAGATCGTCCACGTTCTTCATTCCCGCTTCCACGGCGGCCACCGCGGCGCGCTGCAGGTTCAAATCCAGTGTGGTATAGACCCGGAAATTCTGCGAGAGCAGATCGGACTCGGAAAATTTCTCCAGCAGATGGTCCTTGACCATGTCCGTGAAGTACGGCGCTTCGCTGCCCGAACTGGTGTTGCGGATAATCTCCAAGGGCGTTTTCTGCGCCTGCTGCTCCTCGGCTGCCGTGAGGTAACCGTTCTCCACCATCTGCGTCAGCACGCGGTCCCGCGCCTGCGCGCCCCGTTCCGGACGGCGGTCCGCCGACGAGTAATAGTTCGGCGCGCGGATGATTCCCGCGAGAAATGCGGCTTCCCCGGGCGTGATCTGGCGGATATCCTTGCCGAAATAGGCCAGGCTGGCCTGCGCAAATCCGCGAATGGCGAAGCTGCCGCGATTGCCCAGGTAGATTTCGTTCGCGTACAATTCGAAAATTTCCTTCTTGCTGAAGCGCTGTTCCAGCTTCAGCGCCACCATCGTTTCCGCCATCTTCCGCCGCATGGTCCGCTCGGTGGAAAAGAAAAAACTCCGCGCCACCTGCATGGTCAGCGTGCTGGCCCCCTGCAAGTGCGTTCTCCCGCGCAGGTCGGCCCAGGCCGCGCCCAGAATGCGCAGGGGATCGAATCCCGGATGTTCGAAAAAGCGCTTGTCCTCCGCGGAAAGCAGCGCGTCGACCATCACCTTCGGCAAATCTTCATAACGCACGTAGCGGCGCTTCTCCCGCGAACTGTCGAACAGGTTGCTGATCAGCTCCGGCTCGAGTTCCGCGCCAGGCAGTTCCGTTCCCTTGATCGTTCGAATCGTGCGGAGCGCGTTCCCCGCGAACTGTACCTGCACCGCGTTTTTCCCGCTGAAGTAGGACGCCTTGCCCGGGCGCACCTCCACCACGCTTCCGCGCACCGTGTATTGCCCCAGAGCGGCTTCGTCTTCCTTGCTGCGGTACCCGGCGCGCTGCAGATAGGAAACCAGTTCTTCCTGGCTCAGCGCCTGCCCGGGAAAAATCCGCGTGGGCGTGGAAAAAATCTGCGTGGTGTTCTGCAAAATTCCCGTGGCCAGCCGCTCGTCGATCATCGCCGAATATTTGATGGAGTAATAGGCGAACAGGCCCGTCGCCGAAAGGAAACAGAGCAGCAGCAGGCTGAGAAATGCCAGCCCCGGCGTGGAGGTCCAGAATCCTTTTAACACGCGAATCCGCAACCCTTGTCCCCCTGGCTTGGAAGGAAATCACTCCCCGCGGAACACACGGGAAGAAACGGCGATGCCGAAAAATCAGCCCCGGCGGAGTCTTTTCCCGCAGGCAGACGCCCGCCTCAGGTCAGCGACTTGCCCTCGCTGGACGTGGTGAAGTGTATCTCCCCGTGGTAGTAAAACATGTCGATGGGCACGACGTAGTCCAGTGAGATCTTTACGTCACGCCCGTTGTATTCAATCTTGATGTCTTCCTTCTTGGCCGGGATCCCAATATCCTTCATTTCCTTGTAGATGCTGTCGCGCAGTTGATCTTCCGGCTTATTCGTACCCGCGGCAAACCGCGCTTCCTCCTGTATTTTATCGTGCAACTGAAAATCGTTCATGTAGGCCGGGGCCACCTTGAAGGCGGTATAGACAATCAGGACCAGAATCGCGGTGATCACGACGGCTTTGAGCCCGCCTTCGCCGCGCTCGCGAATGCGGCGGCGGGAAGAGGCAGCGCTCCCGGTGGTGTTTTTGGATATGGAATTTTCGTTCATGGCTTATGCTCCAAAATTACCATTCGTCCTCGTTCCCCGTCGAGAAGGTAGAGCGGGGCGGTTTCCTGAACTGAAAGGGCCGCCCCGGCCTCAATAGGCCCGCGCGAAAATAGCGCGGGCGGTGGCGGGCTTGGAGCAATAGACGCAGGGGCCGGAGTCCGCCGGCTGGTCCATGGGAATGCAGCGCATGGTGGCGCGGGTCTCTTCCTTGATGGCCGCTTCGCAATCGGGGCTGCCGCACCAGAAAGCGGAGGCGAAGCCGTTTTCCACGGCGGTCTTGAGTTCGTCCTTGCTGGCAGTGGCGTGGGTATGGGCCTGGCGGAAGGCCAGGGCGCGGTCGTGCATGGACTTCTGAATATCGCCGAGGAGCGAGGCGACGCTGGCGGCGATATCGCCCAGGGCCACGCTGATCTTCCCTTCCCGGCCGGGACGGTCGCGGCGGGCCAGCACGGCGGCCTGCTTGGCGACGTCCTTGGGGCCGAGTTCGATGCGCACGGGAACGCCGCGCATCTCCCAGTCGTTGAATTTCCATCCGGGGCTCATGCCTTCGCGTTCGTCGAGCGTGACGCGAATTTCGGATTTGGCCAGATCGGCCTTGATCTTGCGGGCGACTTCGAGGACCGCGGCCTTTTCTTCGTCGGTCTTGAAGATGGGCACGATGACGGCTTGATAGGGCGCGAGCTTGGGAGGCAGAACCAGACCCTGATCGTCGCCGTGAACCATGATGATGGCGCCGATGATGCGCGTGGAAAGGCCCCACGACGTGGTCCAGCAATGCTGAAGCTGGCCATGCTGGTCGAGGTAGCGGACCTCGAAGGCCTGGGCGAAATTTTGTCCGAGGAAATGGGAGGTTCCCGACTGGAGGGCTTTGCCGTCGCCCATCATGGCTTCGATAGAGTAGGTGGTTTCCGCGCCGGCGAATTTTTCGGCGTCGGATTTTTTTCCGGGGATGACCGGGATGGCCGCGTCGTTGACGGCGAAATCGGCGTAGATGTCCAGCATCTGGCGGGTTTCGGCTTCGGCCTCTTCGCGCGTGGCGTGCGCGGTATGACCCTCCTGCCAGTAAAATTCCAGCGTGCGCAGGAAAAGCTTGGTGCGCAGTTCCCAGCGCACGACGCTGTTCCACTGGTTCATCAGCACGGGCAGATCGCGGTAGGACTGAATCCATTTGGACCACATGTGGCCGATGATGGTTTCGGATGTTGGGCGAATGACCAGGGGCTCGGCCAGCTCTTCGCCGCCGCCGATGGTGACCACGGCGAGCTCGGGAGAAAAGCCTTCGACGTGGCTCTTTTCCTTGTCAATGAAGCTGCGCGGAATGAGCATGGGAAAAGCGACGTTCTGGTGGCCGGTGGCCTTGAAGCGGCGGTCGAGAGCCTGCTGGATATTTTCCCAGAGGGCCCAGCCGTAGGGGCGGACGACCATGCAGCCGCGCACGGGGGCGTAATCGGCGAGCTGGGCTTTGATGACCAGCTGGTTGTACCACTCGGAAAAGTCCTGAGCGCGTGTGGGTAGTTTCTCTTCAGCCATGAGGCGGTTGGTCCGTTCTCCTGTCGTTCAAAGCGGTGCGGTGCGAATTTCTGAGCGTACTGGAGGAGAGAGGTGGTGTCAACGCGGGGGCGGTTGGGGAGAAGTTAGTTAACCGTAATGACCCCACCCCCCGGGTATTCTTGTAACTGCAGATTCCAAAGGGTTTTAAGTCCTTTGTTTCGGAACTGCAGATGATAAAGGGGTTACGGGCGAGTTTTTTGTAAGTGCAGATGGTAAAGGGGTTATCTTGATTCAGAGACTGGGATGGGGACGGCGGAAAGAAATTGGGGAAAGAATTTCGGGCGGTGAATCGCTGCAACACGGACAAGGATAACATTGTGGGGGAATATTTGCGATGGGAAAGTGGGGGATTTTCGGGTGGGTGTGGAAAATGTGTGGTGGGTTCTGTTGAAATTCCAACCGAATGAGGGTTTTCTGGTCCGGCCCGGCGACTTCAAAAGCCCAGTTGCAAAAACCGGCACCCAAACCCGCTCCCGCAATCAACCTGAGTCACCCGCCGACGAGTGGCACTCCAATTCATCTCCACACTTGACGCCCAGGCCCTCCGCCCTAATCCAGCCTCTTCATTCGATTTTCCCGCCCGGCTTCTTGAAGTGATTCGGGTCTACATCGTCCCAAACGGTCATGCAAACATCTCTGGCAGTGAGTTTGGCGTTTGATTGAATCCCCATCCCTCCCATGCCGTGCCCTGATTTGTCAGCCGGGCCAGGGTCTCTCGGATAGCCGAGAATCCAAGTCCACGTCTGTCCGGTAAGTTTGGGGTCATCATGGCCCATCACCGTAATTTGAACGGTGAAGTCAGGCTTCTTGTCAGATTTCAGATAGAACGTAATACCACTACATTCCTTTGAGTTTTTGAAACCTTCCATGAACTCGTTCATCAAAGTCGCCTCGTGCATAGCACGTTTGTCGTGGACGAACTGATTACCCGGAAGTTCCTTTTCAAGTTTCCATTCCTCGTGAATTGCGTCGTCGTCAATAATGGGTGACACATCTTTGATGTGATTGAAGCCTAATGTGGGAGGATCTTTCTTCGCAGCTTCCTGCTTCGCTCCGGCAGGAGCAGGCTTAGGCTTCTGACTGGTTTGAGCGTGCAACCACCCAGTAAACAAGATTGCCACAACGAACGTCGATACCGCCTTCATAGTTCTCATACAGTATGGTTATCAGTTTTACAAATCAAGTTCAAATTACAGAGCGGGTTGGTCGGGATCTTTTCTCTTCTTTTCTCTTGACGGCTACCTTTGCGGAGCATTTGGATTGCTGTTTTGACCTGAAACAGCCGGCAAGGAATTCTTGGTCGGAGCATTCGCGCCTGCTGCCGTCTGAAAATTGACTATAGCGAACATAACCAGAAAGATCATCCCAATCACGAGCGCCGTCCTGGCGCAAAGACCTCCCCACTTCCAGATGAGCCAGCAAAGATTCGCGCGGCGTTTATTCCAAGTCGAGTCTCCGCGCCTCGCCTTTGCAATCTCCTGACGCTCGGCACACGTTTTCGCGAGCTGGTCATGGGTTAGTGGGGGCAAGTGGCGGACGTATTGAAGTTCTTCGGCTTCAGTCTCGAACTGTTCGGCAAGTCTTTTTGCGTATTCAGACTGACGGCCGTAGGTGAGGTAATGAGCATAAAAAAAATTGGTAAAGACCGACAGGAGCAAACAAAGCAGTAAGAACACCCAGGTGGTGACAAGGAGATGGGGATGCACAACCGGCAACTGAGTGGTCTTCCGATATCCTAGGTAGGTGACGCTTAATGCGATTGTGCTTCCTGAAATGAGAACTAGTTGGCCATAAAACGTCTCGTATGACTTTCGATTCGTCTCTGCCAGCTCAGTCAGCTTGTCATATACGGCATCGGTGAGATGCTTTGCTTTCTTCATTCGATCGTCGGCTAGGATCGCTCGCTGGGGATCCAACATATGGTGTGCCTCCGATTTTCCGCGGGCCTACCGTGGGTGCCGCCACGGAGCGGCTGGTGATAAGCGATGCTAGTGGCCCGGGACCTTTTCAGTTCTTTTCCCCTGATGGCGTTCATCGGTGAGAGGATACCACTGTTGCAATACGCCCTGACGTGCAGAAACGAGGGCACCCCTCCACGCTTTATGTCCGGGCCAGCCGCGCGTTCAGTAGAGCAGCCAGGCGAAGAGGAAGCAGAGGGAGGCGGTGGCGATGCCGATGGCGGGAATGCGGAACCAATAGCGGATGGCGAGGCAGAGGTAGAGGGCGGCAATGGCGACGGGGACGAGCAGGGCCGGCTTGGGCAGGGCAAGCGAAGGCAAGGAGCGGGCGACGAGGATGCAGGCGGAGCCGAAGAGAATGGCGCCGAGGCTGTGGCTGAAGTTGAAGCCCACCCAAGCGCGCCACATGGTTGTGCCGCCGCGGGCCAGGCGGACGCCGGAGGAGGACATGGCTTGCATAACCGCGGGGTCGTTGGGGACAAGACGGCGAGGGCGGGAAATGTCGGCGAAGGTGTAGAGGGCGTGAAGGAGGCCGAGGAGGGCGAAGAGCGAACCGCCGAGGATGAGGAGGATGGGGGTCATGGGAGAGGCTCCGAAGGGAGTTTAGCAGTTATGGGGCGGGAGGAAGTTGAAAGTTGACAGTTGAAAGTTAAAAGTAAGGACAAAGAGAAGCTGAGTGGCTGGAGTGGAAAAAGTGGAAGGAGATCGCTGGGAATTCCAGGCGATTGGGTGGTTCCTGGTCTGGCAGGAGAAATTCAAAACCCCCAGGTGCAAAAACGGCACCTGGGGCACCCCCATTAATCTCCTTACTTTCCGGGGCAGGCGTCAGGAAAGCGGCGGCGAGATGCCGGCCTGAAGGCCCGGCGCTACAGGAGTGAGACAGGCAAGAGTATATTGGCGGGGGGTAAGCGGATTTGCGCTGGGAAAATCAAAGGCGGTCAGAATGAGAGTGCTGGGCATATCGGGGAGCTTGCGCGAGGGGTCGACGAACAGCTCCCTTTTGCGGGCCTTGGCTTTGCTTGCGGCGGAGCCTGTACGGGTGAGGATATATGGGGGGCTTGGAGGGTTGCCGCATTTCAATGCGGATTTGGATGTGGAGCCGGGGCTGGGGCCGGTGAAGGAGTGGCGCGAGGAGTTGGCGGGGGCGCGGGCGGTGGTGATTTCGACGCCGGAGTATGCGCATGGGTTGCCGGGGTCGCTGAAGAATGCGCTGGACTGGGTGGTGCGCAGCGGGGAGTTTTATGAAAAGCCGGTGGCGATCATCAACGCTTCGCCGCGGGCGGTGTATGCGCAGGAGTCGCTGAGGGAGGTGCTGACGACGATGGGTGCGCGGGTGCTGCCGGAGGCGTCGGTGACGATTCCTTTGCTGGGGGCGAAACTGACTACGGAAGAGATTGCGGGGAATGGGCAGTATGCGGGTGCGTTGAGAGAGGCGTTGCGGGCGCTGGTGCGCGGGGCGGGGGTTGGGAGAGGGGAATAAACGCAGGCACAGAAGTCGCGGAGAAGAAGAGAAGGAATTATTCCCTGGCGGTGGATGGGGAGAGGCTGCTGGGCGAATTCAAAACCCCCAGGTGCAAAACCGGCACCTGGGGCACCCGCCGATCCAACCCCAGTCCTCGCTGTGGTGCGGATTGCGCGGGGTGGCGCAGTCCGATAGAATCCGCGGAGAGATTCTCCATGAGCGACAACACCGGCAAGCCGCGAATCGCGATGGGAGCGGACCACGCGGGATATCCCGTGAAGGAATCGATCCGCAAATTTCTGGAAGAGAACGGGTACAGCGTGGACGACACGGGGACGTGGTCGGAAGAGTCGGTGGACTATCCGGACTATGCGCTGGCGGTGGGGGAGCGGGTGGCGGCGAAGAGGAGCGAATACGGGATCCTGGTGTGCGGGAGCGGGATCGGGATCTCGATTGCGGCGAACAAGGTGCCGGGGATACGGGCGGCGCTGGCGCATGACGTGGTGACGGCGCGGCTTTCGCGGGAGCACAATGACGCGAACGTGCTGGCGCTGGGGGGGCGGATTGTGACGGCGGAGGCGGCCATCGAGATGGTGCAGGTGTTTTTGGGTACGGCGTATGCGGGGGGGCGGCACCAGAGGCGGATTGACAAGATTACGCGGATCGAAGTGGAAGAACGGGGGAAGTAAGAAGGAGATTTTGGCAGGTTGCTGTGAAATGCCGTTTCTGTCGTTTCGAGGAGCCGCTGGCGACGAGAAATGCGCTTTCCCCCGGGTTATTCTGCAAAAAGCAGATCCCTCGCTGCGCTCGGGATGACACCAAGAAGGGTTTTTCAGCAGCCTTTTTTTTCAGCAGCCTGTTAGAGAGTTTGACCAATTCAGGAGCCAACGGGACATGAGCCAAACGACGGCAGCGAACGAACGGATGGAGCGGAAGCTGGATGCGGTGGACCCGCAGATTGCGGAGCTGCTGCGGCACGAGGCGCGGAGGCAGGCGACCGGGCTGGAGCTGATCCCGTCGGAGAATCTGGTGTCCGAGGCGGTGCTGGAGGCGATGGGTTCGATCTTCACGAACAAGTACGCGGAGGGGTATCCGGGCAAGCGCTATTACGGCGGGTGCGAATACGCGGACCAGGCGGAGCAGTTGGCGATTGACCGGGCCAAGGAGCTGTTTGGGGCGGAGCACGCCAACGTGCAGGCGCATTCGGGGACGCAGGCGAATGTGTCCGTGTACATGTCGGTGTTGCAGCCGGGGGACACGGTGCTGGGGATGAACCTGGCCCATGGGGGACACCTGACGCACGGGCATCCGCTGAATTTTTCGGGGAAAATGTACCGGTTCGTGGCCTACGGGGTGAAGCAGAGCACGGAGACGATTGACTACGAGGAAGTGGAGCGGCTGGCGCAGGAGCACAAGCCGAAGATGATCGTGGCGGGAGCCAGCGCGTATTCGCGGGTGATCGACTTCGAGCGGATGGGAAAGGTCGCCCGGGCAGCGGGGGCGCTGTTCTTCGTGGACATGGCGCACATCGCGGGGTTGGTGGCGGCGGGAGTGCATCCGAGTCCGGTGCCGCACGCGGATTTTGTTTCGACGACGACGCACAAGACGCTGCGGGGGCCGCGCGGGGGCATGGTGCTGTGCCGCAGCGCGTTCGCCAAGGACCTGGACCGGATGACGTTTCCGGGGACGCAGGGAGGGCCGCTGGTGCATACGATTGCGGCCAAGGCGGTGTGCCTGAAGGAAGCGATGGAGCCGGGATTTAAGGAGTATCAGCAGCAGGTGGTGGTAAACGCGCGGGCGATGGCGGCGGCGGTGGCGCGGGGGGGATTCCGGATTGTGACGGGAGGAACGGACAATCATTTGTTTCTGATCGAACTGCACCCGCGGGGAATCACCGGGACGGACGCGGAAAAGGCGCTGGACCGCGCGGGAATCACGGTGAACAAGAATTCGATACCGTTCGATCCGCTGCCGCCGATGAAGGCGGGGGGGATACGGCTGGGAACGCCTTCGATCACGACGCGGGGGATGGGCGAAGCGGAGATGGAAAAGATCGGGGCGTGGATCACGGAGATTCTCTCGCACCTGGGGGATGCGGCGGTGGAACAGCGGGTGCGCGGGCAGGTGGCGGAACTGGCGCAGCGCTTCCCGATTTATCCGCGGCGGGTGCCCGCAGCGGCCCAAGGCAAGGCCGCCCTCTAACAGGTTGCTGAAATAGTGGAAATACAATTCCTCAGGGGCTAAAGCCCGATTGAGAGCAAAGGGTTTATGTCGGAGCTGAAGCTCCGACCCCCTGTTAAAAGGGAATTTTTCAGCAGCCTGCTAAAGAGGGCAGCTACAGAAGTTCGAAGAGACTGAAGAATCAAAGGTGATGGCGGCGCAGCGGGCGGGGCCCCGGCCCATTCGGAGCGACGCTCGTAAGAAATGAGGTCAGGGGAGACGGGCGGCTACCTGTACCTGGCCGGGGGAGTGAGCCGCCGGTGCCGCTGTACCAAGACTGGCCGCCCGGTCAGTAGATTTGCAGGCAACCCCACGATAGCTTGGTTGCAGTAGTGGAGTCCGGGAACGCAAGAGAGCGGTCCCGGTGGTTACTGCGGGCGAGGAAATCGAAGGCCAAAAGCAGACTCCGCACAATTTCCTGGGCGTCCCCCAAGGAGCAGGCATGGTCGAGACGGAAGCATTCCGCGAATTCAAACAAGGGCTGACATTTCTACGAGACAATTATCCGACGAAGGCGCTGACGCATATCCGGCGGGCGATGGAGTTGGAAAAGAACAATCCCTATTACATGTCGTATCTGGGAGTGGCCATGGGCCGCTCGGAGAAGAAATGGGGCGAGGCGGAGCGGCTGTGCGACAGCGCGGTGCGCATGAAGAGAAACCAGGCGCAGCTGTATTTGAATCTGGCGGAAGTGTATTCGCAATCGGGGCGGCGGGATGACGCCGTGGAAGCGCTGGAGAGCGGATTGAAGTATGCGCACCGGGATGTGCGGCTGAATATCGCGCTGAGCCGGCTGATCCGGCGGCGTTCGCCGGTGCTGGGATTTTTGAGCCGGCAGCATCCGCTGAACCGGCAATTGGGAGTGCTGCGGCACCGGACATTGCAACTTTTTAGCGCGAGGTAGCAGCCGAACAACGAGTTCTCCTCCAACCCCAAACGCAGAAAGGGCGTCCCGAGAAAATCGGGGCGCCCTTTCTGTTTGAGAGAAGCGCTTTCGTCAAAGGAAAAGGCGCACAGCCAGGAATGGCTGTGCCACTGGGATGAGCAGTGGAAGAGCGGTTTAGCGCTGGATGGAGGTGCCGCTGAAGGTGGAGGCGCCGCCCATTTCCATCAGGAGCTTGAGGCCGATGCCGTGGCGGGATTCGGGGCGGTCCACGACGCGGACGACTTCGGCGAGGTATTCGCGGTTGATGGCGGTGGGTTCCTTGGAAAAGGGCAAGGTGAGGAAGAGGCGCATGCCCGGCTGATAGGCGGGAAGATCGGTTTCGAAATAGACGCCGTTGCGGGAGACGCTGAGGGTGGGGCGCATATCCTCGAAGTGGTCGAGGTCGGGATCGGAGGGGCGGGCGAGGAGCATTTGGGTGATTTTGCAGCGGCGGGTGCCGCGGCGTTCGGCGCTGGATGCGGTGCGTGCTGCGGGGGGAATCATGTTCGTAGTCATGGCGTGGGCCTGTCCTTCTTCGTGTATTGCCGGCGAGCCTGATGGGTTGCGCTTCCCAGAGGGCATTTCCCGCCAGCTTACAAGGGACATTCTACGCGGGGGGCGGGAAAACGCCATAGAGGAACCGTACCGTAGCTGTGGAAGGAAAATCGCTGGGCTGTGCAGTACGAGAGTACCGGAACGCGGAAGATGGAGGCGGTCGAGGGAAGGCATTGACTCGCGGCGGGATTCCCGATAGGCTGTCGTATCGCTATGGCACAGCAGACACATGGGCAGCACCATCATCACCACGGACACAATCCGCGGCTGCTGAGGTGTGCATAGCGAAATAGCAGGATAGCAAGAGCACTCATCAGCCCGCCGGCGGAAAATCGCCAGGCGGGATTTTTGTTTTTGGAGGGAAGGACATGCTGGATTTTGACAAGCTGGAAGGGCTGCTGCCGGCGGTGGTGCAGGACGCCGCGTCGGGGGAGGTGCTGATGGTGGGGTTCATGAACGAAGAAGCGTACGCGGCGACGCGGGCGTGCGGCGAGGTGACGTTCTACAGCCGGACGAGGAAGAAGCTGTGGCGCAAGGGGGAGACGAGCGGGCACCGTTTGGTGGTGCGGGAAATGCGCGTGGACTGCGACCGGGACACGCTGCTGCTGCGGGTGGAGGCGCAGGGGCCGGGAGTGTGCCACGAAGGGTTCCGGACGTGTTTTTACCGGCGGGTGGAGGAGGACGGGAGCCTGCGGGTGAGCGAGGAGCGGACGTTTTCGCCGGAGAAGGTTTATGGAAAAGGAGAGAGCCAGTGAAACGGATGAAGCTGGGAATACCCAAGGGGAGCTTGCAGGAGGCCACGCTGGAGCTGATGGCGCGTGCGGGGTGGCGCATCACCATGAATTCGCGTAGCTATTTTCCGGGGATTGACGACGCGGAGATCGAATGCCTGATGGTGCGGGCGCAGGAGATGGCGCGGTACGTGGAGACGGGAGCGCTGGACGCGGGGATCACCGGGCGGGACTGGGTGGTGGAGACGTCGGCGGACGTGGCGGAGATTGCGGAGCTGGTTTATTCGAAGCAGCGGCTGACGCCGGTGCGCTGGGTGCTGGCGGTGCCGGAGGATTCGCCGATGCGCGAGGTGAAGGACCTGGAGGGGAAGGTGGTTTCGACGGAAGTGGTGCGAATCACGGAAAAATATCTGGCGAAGCATGGGGTGAAGGCGCGCGTAGAGTTTTCCTGGGGAGCGACGGAGGTGAAAGTGCCGCACCTGGCGGACGCGATCGTGGAGGTGACGGAGACGGGGTCGTCGCTGCGGGCCAACCGGCTGCGGATCGTGGATACGGTGATGGAGTCGGCGACGGTGTTCGTGATGAACCGCAAAGCGGCCGAAGACGCGTGGAAGCGGGAGAAGGCGGAGAACATGGTGCTGCTGCTGCAAGGGGCCATCGCGGCGAGGAGCAAGGTGGGGTTGATGCTGAACGTGAGGCGGGAGAGGCTGGCGGGAGTGCTGGGGGTGCTGCCGGCGCTGAAGAATCCGACGGTGTCCACGCTGAGCGATGCGGAGTGGGTGGCGGTGAACACGATCGTGGACGAAGAGTTTGTGCGGCATGTCATTCCGAAACTGAAGTCGGCGGGCGCGGAGGGGATCGTGGAATATCCGCTGAATAAGATCGTGCCCTGATGCGGACACTGATGCGGACACTTCAACTGAATGCGCGAAGCGAAGGAATGCTGCTGAAGGGCCGGCGGCGGAGCGATCCGGAGGCGCTGCGCGCGGCCGGGCGGATCGTGGCGGACGTGCGGCGGCGGGGCGAGCGGGCGCTGGTGGAATGGACGGAGCGGCTGGACCGGTTGCGGGTGAGCGCGAAGACGCTGAAGGTGAGCGCGGCGGAGATGCGCGCGGCGGAGCGGGAGGCGCAGCCGGAACTTCTGCGGGCCATCGAGCAGGCGGCGCGGAACATCCGGCGGGTGGCGCGGGAACAGATGCCGGAGCGGTGGAGCATCGAGCCGCAGAGCGGCGTGCGCGTGGGGCAGATGGTGCGGCCCATCGAGCGCATCGGATGCTACGTGCCGGGAGGAGGGGCGGCGCTGGTCTCGACGCTGCTGATGACGGCGGTGCCGGCGCAGGTGGCGGGAGTCGCGGAGATCGTGGTGAGCTGCCCGCGGCCCAGCGCGAATGTGCTGGCGGCGGCTTCCCTGCTGGGGTTGCGCGAGGTGTACCGGGCGGGCGGAGCGCAGGCCATCGCGGCGCTGGCGTATGGGACGCGGACGATTCGTCCGGTGGAGAAGATTTTCGGACCCGGCAACCGCTACGTGACGGCGGCAAAGCAGATTGTGAGCGCGGACTGCGCGATTGATCTGCCGGCGGGTCCGACCGAGGCGGTGGTGTACGCGGAGGACGGGAATGCGCGGTGGATTGCGGCGGATTTGCTGGCGCAGGCCGAGCATGCGGCGGACGCGGTGAGCATCCTGGTGACGACGTCGGCGAAGCTGGGACGGGCGGTGGCGGAAGAACTGCGGGAGCAGTGCGCGCGGCTGCCCGAGGGGAATCCGGCGGGGCGTTCGCTGGCGAAGACGGGAGCCATCGTGATTGCAGCTTCGCGGTCGGCGGCGATGGAATTCATCAACCGGTTTGCGCCGGAGCATCTGAGCCTGGTGGGTAAGGCGAAGGAAGCGCTTGCGGAGGTACGCTCGGCGGGGACTGTGTTTCTGGGGGATTACAGCGCGCAGCCGTTTGGGGATTACGCGAGCGGAAGCAATCACGTGCTGCCGACAGCGGGATGGGCGCGCAGCCGGGCGGGGCTGAGCGTGCGGGATTTCGTGAAGTGCATCAGCGTGCAGGAGATTACGCGGGCGGGTGCAAGGCGGCTGGGGCCGGCGGCGCTGGCGCTGGCGCGGGCGGAAGGATTGACGGCGCACGAACGGGCCGTGAAGGTGAGGCTATGAAGAGACGAAGAGCGCAAGTGAAGAGGAAGACGACGGAGACGGACATTCGGCTGGCGCTGGACCTGGACGGGCGCGGGAAGAGCAGCGTGCGCACGGGGATACGCTTTCTGGACCACATGCTGGAATTATTTGCGCGGCATGGCGGATTCGACCTGGAGGTTGCGGCGCAGGGCGACCTGGACGTGGACCAGCATCACACGGTGGAGGATTTGGGGATTGTGCTGGGGGAGGCGGTGCGCGAGGCGCTGGGAGACAAGAAAGGGATTCTGCGGGCGGGATATTTTCTGATGCCGATGGACGAAACGCTGGTGGCGGCGGCGATTGACCTGAGCGGAAGGCCGCACTGTGTTTTCCGGGGAACGATCGGAGCGGCGCGGGTGGGGGAGCTGGAGAGCGCGGTAGTGGAGGATTTTTTTCAGGGGTTTGCGCAGGCGGCACGGGCCAATGTGCACGTGGAGATCCGCTACGGGCGCTCGGCGCATCACAAGGTGGAAGCGATGTTCAAGGCGTTCGCGCGGGCGCTGCGCTTTGCGGTGACGCGGGACCGGCAACTGCAGCGGCTGCTTCCGAGCACGAAGGGATTGCTATGAAGATTTCCTTGCTGGATTACGGAGCGGGAAACCTGTTTTCGCTGGAGTGCGCGCTGCAGCGGCTGGGAGCGGAGACGGAGCGGATCGCGACGCGCGAATCGCTGCGGCGGGCGGCGGTGCTGGCCGTTCCGGGCGTGGGGCATATCGGGGCGCTGGTGCGGGCGCTGGAGGCGGCGGGAACGCGGGAAACGCTTTGCGGGCGGATCGCGGAGGGGATTCCCGTGCTGGGAATCTGCCTGGGAATGCAGATATTTTTCGCGGGAAGCGACGAGGCGCCGGAGATGCGCGGTCTGGGGATTTTTCCGGGGCGGGTGAAGGAACTGCCGCCGACGGTGAAGAGGCCGCACATGGGATGGAACCAGGTGACGCCGCGGGCGAGTTCGCGGCTGCTGCGGGGAATTTCCGAGAGCGACTGCTTTTACTTCGCGCACTCGTTCGCGCCGGGGGCGGAAGCGGAGGGGATCGCCGGGGTGTGCACGCATGGCATGGCGTTCGCGGCGGCGGTGGAGCGGCGCAACATTTTTGGGGTGCAGTTTCATCCGGAGAAATCGGGAGCGACGGGCGAACGGGTGCTGCGGAATTTTCTGGAGGCGGCGCAATGAGCCTGGTGCGGCGGATCATTCCCTGCCTGGATTGCCGCGACGGGCGGGTGGTGAAAGGGGTCAAGTTCAAGGGGCTGCGGGACGCCGGCGACCCGGTGGAACTGGCGTTGCGCTACCAGCGCGAAGGGGCGGATGAGATTGTGCTGCTGGATATATCGGCAACGCCGGAGGGCAAGGACACGCAACTGGAAATGATCCGCGGGGTGGCGGCGCAGCTTTCGATTCCCTTCACCGTGGGCGGGGGCATCCGCACGCTGGAAGACGCGCGGGCGGTGATCGGGGCGGGAGCGGACAAGATGGGAGTGAACACGGCGGCGGTGCGCAGGCCGGAGCTGATCACGGAGCTGGCTGCGGAATTCGGGTCGCAGGCGGTGGTGCTGGCGATCGACGCCTGCCGCGCGGGAGCGGGATGGTCGGTGCGGGTGAGCGGAGGGCGGGAGGACGTGGCGCGGGATGCGGTGGAGTGGGCGCGGGAGGGCGCCGGGCGGGGAGCAGGGGAAATTCTGCTGACCTCGATCGACCGTGACGGGACGCAGTCCGGGTTCGATTGCGCTTTGACGGCGGCGGTGGCGCACGCGGTTTCCGTTCCAGTGATCGCCTCGGGCGGGGCGCGGATGCCGCAGGATTTTCTGGACGTATTCGTGGGCGGGGAGGCGGAAGCGGCGCTGGCGGCTTCGATTTTCCATGACGGGATACAGCCCATCCGCGAGTTGAAGGAATATCTTGCTTCGCAGGGAGTGACGGTGCGCCTGACATGATGATCCCGTGCATAGATTTGCAGGATGGAAAAGCCGTGCAACTGGTGCACGGGAGGCGGCGGGCGCTGGAGGTTGAGGACGTGATGGGGCTGTTGAAGCGCTTCCGGCGGCATCCGTGGCTGAACGTGATTGATCTGGATGCGGCCATCGGGACGGGAGCGAACGAGGAGTGGGTGAAGAAGCTGTGCCGGGCGGCGCGGCGGGATTACGGGATGCGCGTGCGGGTGGGAGGAGGAGTGCGCACGGTGGCGCGGGCGAAGGAGTTGGTGAAGCTGGGGGCGGCGCAGGTGATCGTGGGGAGCGCGGCGTTTCGAGATGGGGCGGTGGATACACGATTTCTGATGCGGCTGAGGACGGCCATCGGGCGCAAGCGGATCGTGGTGGCGCTGGACACGCTGCGGGGGCGGATTGCGGTGCGGGGATGGAGGAAGCGGCTGGCGCTGAGGCCGGCGGAGGTGCTGGAGGAACTGGCGCCGCTGTGCGGGGGATTTCTGTGCACGGACGTGGACCGCGAGGGAACGATGAGCGGGGCGAATCTGGAATGGTTCCGGGAATTGCGGGAGAAGAGTTCCCTGCCGATCATCGCGGCGGGAGGGATCCGCTCGCGGCGGGAGATCGCGGCGCTCGGGAAGATGGGAATGGACGCGGCGGTGGGGATGGCGCTGTACACGAAGAGGCTGCGGTGAAATTGAGCGAAGGGGAAATTGCGGGCTTGGCCTGGGTTTTTCACGGAGAGGGAAATCTGCGCGAGCGGGGTGGAAAGGCCCCCCCTCTCCGGCTGCTGCCGGGAGTCTTGCGACTGAAGAGGGCGGAGCGGAGGGCGGAGCAAGCTCCGCCGCTACGAGAAATTTGTTTAGCGGAAGTAGGCGTTGGTGACGTATTGCTGAAGCATGCGCTGGGTATGGAAGAAGGAGCCGTTGAGGGCGATGGCGTGCTGCATGACGGAGACGAAGTCCTCGCGGTGGTTGTAGAAGAGCGGAAGAATGACATCTCCGAGTTTGTGGTAGAGCGATTCGGCTTCGGCTTTGCCGTCGGTTCTTTCGCCGTGGGTGTGCGAGGGGTCGCCGATGCACCAGCCGGTTTTGCCTTCGATGTGGCCTTCCACCCACCATCCATCGAGAACGCTGAGACTGGGAACGCCGTTGAGGGCGGCCTTCATGCCGCTGGTGCCGGAGGCTTCCAGGGGAATCTGCGGGGTGTTGAGCCAGAGGTCCACGCCGGAGATGAGCTTGGCGGCGAGGTCCATGTTGTATTCGTCGAGATAGACGATGCGCAGGGATTTGCCGAGGGCTTTTTTGGCGCGGAAGATTTCCCGGATGATCTCCTTGCCGCCGCCATCGTCGGGATGAGCCTTGCCGGCGAAGATAAGCTGGAAGGCGCCGGATTTGGCGGTGACGTCCTTGAGGCGGTCGAGATCGGAGAGGATGAGGCCGGCGCGCTTGTAGCCGGTGGCGCGGCGGGCGAAGCCGATGGTGAAGACTTCGGGGTCGAGCGAGAGGCCGGTGCGCACGCGGACGAGATCGAAGAGGCGGTGTTTGGCGGCGGAGTGGGCGCTCCAGACTTCAGCGGGAGGAATGCCCAGGGCGCCGCGCAGGCTGAAATTATCCTCGCGCCATCCGCGAATGTAGCGGTCGAAAAGCTCGCGGAAGGCCGGAGAGGCCCAGGTGGCGGCGTGAATGCCGTTGGTGATGGACTCGATGCGCAGGTCGGAGAACATTTTGCGGGAGGTCTCGCCGTGGAGCTTGGCCACGCCGTTGACGTAGCCGCTCAGGTGCAGGGCGAGGTAGGTCATGTTGAGGGTGGTGCCGGCCTGAACGGCTTCCTCGATGGATTTGAAGGGGCGGTTTTCCTGGAGGACTTCGTTGAGGAACTTGGCGCAGAAGACGTCCTGCATGTTGAGGAAATCCTCGCGGTGGCAGAAGATCTTGTGAACGATGGACATGGGAAAACGGTCATGGCCGGCGGGAACGGGAGTATGGGTGGTGAAGAGGCATTTGCGGCGGACTTTTTCGACATCGTCGGCGTTAAAGGAGCGGCGGCCGGCTTTTTTGACTTCTTCGTTGAGCAGTTCGAGGCCGAGCAGGCCGGCGTGGCCTTCGTTCATGTGAAATCGGCTGAGGGCGGAATAGCCCAGGGCGCGGAGCATGCGCACGCCGCCGATGCCCAGAATGGTTTCCTGGCAGAGGCGGTAGAGGCGGTCGCCGCGGTAGAGTCCGCCGGTAAGGAGGCGGTCGGAGAGATCGTTGGAGGGGAGATCGCTGTCGAGGAAATAAATGGGGATGTCGTAGCCGGTGACGCCGCGGGCGTCATAGCGCCAGCAGCGCAGTTCGACTTCGCGCTCTTCGATGGTGATGGAAACGCGCGCGGACTCTTCCTTGAGGAAATCCTCGACGTGCCAGTTGACCGGTTCTTCGAGTTGGGTGCCCTCGGCATCGAGGCGCTGGGAAAAATAGCCCTGGCGGTAGAGGAGGGAGACCGCCACCATGGGCACCTTCATGTCCGCGCCAGCGCGGATGGTGTCGCCGGCGAGAACGCCCAGGCCGCCGCTGTAGCTGGGCATGGAGCTTTCCAGAGCAATCTCCATGGTGAAATAGGCGATGGAGCGCAGTGCGGTTTCAATTGCGCTAAAATCTTTCATCCGTTTCCGCTTTCCGCCCACCCTCCGGCCGTGGAGGCCGGCAGACGATGGCGGCATGCCGCCATCCAACCTTAGAAGAATAACAGGAGGGGCGTCCCTCGTGCCATTCGGAGCGCGGATCACGGCGAGGCTGGGTTGGGCTGTGCGGGTGGCGGCAAGAGCAACCCATGCAGGTTCTTCTTGCGTCCGATAAAGAGAAGGGCTAGTCTTGATATTAGAGATGAATAAACTGCGTGGAATCGCTGCTTCCGTTGCTCTGTTGGCGCTGCTTGCCGGCCCGGTGATGGCTTGCGCCATGATGCAGGCTCCGGCAGGGCTGGAGCGGAGCGCTTGTCCGGGGCAAATGAGCCATGAGTGCGAGAGCGCGCTGGCGGCGGCATCTCCTTCCTGCTGCACGATTTCTTCGCAAGAAGATCCGTATTTGGCGGTGCGCGTGGATTTGCCGGCGCCCGTCCGGACGCCGGATGCGGATGGAGTTCTCTTTTCCCAGGCTCTTGTTGAAGACGAGGGAAGCTCTATCCTCGGCAATGGTGGAACGTTTTCGCCGCCCAGTAGTCCTCCCCCCAGTATTTCCGTCCTGAGAATCTGAATTTCCTCCGTATCGTTCTGAATCCGCACGGGTGCGCCTGTGCGCGGGAGCCATTCCAGAAACGAGACGTACGGAGGAGTACGCATGAATTCCATTGACTGTGATTTCCTGGAAATTTTCGGCAAAAGGCAGGGGCGGCTTGGCGCGCAAGCGGGCGGGGCAAGCCCCACCCCTACGGGCGAAGAGAAGGCTGTGCGTGCGATGGCGGGCTGGAAACAGTGGCGAGGCGTTTGCGGGCTGCTGCTGGCCGTGGCGCTGCCATGGGGGCTGAGCGGCGCGCCGCAGGCGGCCCAGGCGCAGCAGCAGGAGGGGCAGCCTCCGGCTATGGCCATGGCGCCCGCGGCGGTGGCGACTCCGCTGGCGGCGCTGATCGAGGAGGCGCGGAAGAACAGTCCGGACATTCAGGCGGCGGAAGAGGCGGTGCGCGGCGCGGCGTTCGTGGCGCCGCGCGTCTCGGCGCTGCCCGACCCGACGGTCATGGTGCAGCAGTTCAGCGTCGGCAGCCCGCGACCCTTTGCCGGCTTCACGAACAGTGATTTCGCCTATATCGGCTTCGGCGCTTCGCAGGAACTGCCGTTCCCGGGAAAGCGCAAGCTGCGCGCGGAGGTGGCGAATGGCGAAGTGAGGGTGCTGGAGGAACGCACCGAAGCCGTGCGGCGGGATGAGATCGAGCGGCTGAAGGAGCTCTATTACCGGCTGGCGTATCTGCAGCAGGCGCGGGGGATCTACGAGCACCACGACACAATTCTGAAGCAGGTGAGCGAAGTGACGGAAGCGCGCTACCGGGTGGGGCAGGGCAACCAGCAGGACATCCTGAAGGCGCAATTGCAGCACACCAAGAATCTCTACGACCTTTCCATGATTCAGCAGTCGGCGGGGGAAGCGCAGGCCGAACTGAAACGGATCGTGCGGCGGGCGCAGGATTCCGCGGACATCGTGGCGGAGCCGCTGGCGCTGACGCCGCTGCCGCTGGCGGGGGAAGCGCTGATGGCGCGGGTGAAGGAGGGCAGCGCGGAAGTGCGCGAGCGCACGGCCATGCTGCGGAAGAGCCAGGCGGAAGTGCGCCTGGCGCAGAAGGAGTTCCGGCCGGATTTTGGGGTCTCCTACACGTACCAGCACACGGGCGGCGATTTCCGCGACTACTACATGGCCACGTTCGAGGTGAAATTGCCGCGCCGCGGGCCGCGGCAGGCGGCGCTCGCGGAAGCGAAGAGCAACGTGGAGCGGGCGCGGCTTGAAGAGGACGCGCAAATGCAGGAAGCGGCGGCGCGGCTGAAGAAGCAGCTGGTGGTGGCGCGCACGGCGGAAGAGCAGGCGCAATTGTACCGGGAAGGGCTGATCCCGCAGTCGCAGGCGACTTTCCAGACGGGAATGGCGGCGTACGAGGCCAACCGCGCGGATTTCGAGACGCTGCTTACTTCCCTTCTGGACGTGCAGCACATGGAACTGGCCTACCAGCAAACGCTGGTGGAGCACGAAAGCGCGGTGGCGCGAATCGAGCGCCTGACGGGAGAAATACGATGAGGAACTATCGCACGGCATTTTTCGCGATGCTGGCAACGAGCGTGGCGCTGGCGGCGACGCTGGGGCTGTACTGGTGGCGCGGCAGCCGGCCGCCAGCCGGGCCTGCGCCGATGGACGCGGGGATGGACATGAGCGAGCATGCCGGCGAGCCGGCGGCGGCGGTGACGGAAGCAAAGCTGGCGCCGGTGCAGATCCCCGTGGAGCGGCTGCAGCGGATCGGGGTGCGCACGGCGGTGGTGCAGCAGAAAATGGTGAGCAACGAGATCCGCACGGTGGGCAACGTGGAGGTGGACGAACGCCGGATTTCCTATGTGCAGTTGCGCTATCCGGGCTGGATTAAAAAGGTGTACGTGGATTCGACCTACGACTACATCCAGAAAGGCCAGCCGCTGTTCACGATTTACAGTCCGGACCTGGTGACCACCGAGCAGGAGTACCTGATCGCCAAGCGCAATCAGGCCACGCTGGGGAAAAGCGACGTGCCCGGAGTGGCCATGGGGTCGAATGCGCTGCTGGAAGGGGCGGTGGAGCGGCTGCGGAGGTGGGAGATCCCGGCGCGGGAACTGGAGAAGCTGGAGAAGAACGGGAAAGTGGAGCAGGAGATGGAAGTGGATTCGCCGACGACGGGATTCGTGACGGAGAGGAATGCGGTGCCCAACCAGTACGTGCAGCCGGATACGCGGTTGTACACGGTGGCGGATTTTTCGACGGTGTGGGTTTATGCGGCGGTTTTCCAGAGCGACATCGGACAGATCAAGCCGGGAAACGCCGTGGTGATCACCACGGACGCTTATACCGGGCGGAAATTTTCCGGGCGGGTGGATTTCATCTGGCCGCAGGTGGATATGGCCACGCGGACGGTGCGGGTGCGGCTGGTGATTCCCAACCCGGGGCTGCTGCTGAAACCGGGAATGTTCGTCAACGTGAGCATCAGCGTGCCGCTGGGGAAGCATCTGACGATTCCCACGTCCGGGGTGCTGCAATCGGGAACGCGCTCGATCGTGTTCGTGGACCACGGAGGAGGGTCGCTGGAGCCGCGGGAAGTGGAGCTGGGGCAGCAGGCCGGCGAAGAGTACGTGGTGAACAAGGGAGTGAAAGCGGGCGAGCGGGTGATCACCGCGGCGAACTTCCTGATCGATTCGGAAAGCCAGTTGCAGGCTTTGATGGGGCCGCTGACTCCGGCGACGCCGGCGGCAGAGCCCGGTCCCGGCAAGGCAGGGGGAGCGGCGGAGGAATTCCAAGCGCACTTTTCGACCGAGCCTTCGCCGCCGCGCACGGGAAAGAATCTCTACCGCGTACACCTGACGGGGGCGAACGGAGCGGAGGTGAACGGGGCGCAGGTGAGCGTGCGCAGCTTCATGCCGGGCATGCCGCAGATGGGCATGGCGGCGATGAACGTGGAGAGCAAGCTCGATGAAAAGGGCGGGGGCGTGTACGAGGGCCAGGTGCAACTGCCCACCGGAGGCACGTGGAAGATCACCATCACGGCGGTGAAAAACGGAAGCGTGCTGGTTACCACGCAGACCAGCGTAAGCGCCGAAGGGGGCATGTGATGATTTCGCTGATCATTGATTGGTGCGCGCGGAATCGCTTTCTGGTGTTCACGGGCACGCTGCTGCTGGTACTGACGGGGATCTGGTCGCTCAAACAGATTCCGCTCGACGCCCTGCCGGACATTTCCGACGTGCAGGTGATCATCCACACGCCGTGGGAGGGCCAGCCGCCGAGCATCATCGAGGACCAGGTGAGCTACCCGATCGTGACCACGATGCTGGCGGCGCCGCACGTGAAAGCGGTGCGGGCGCAGACCATGTTCGGGGATTCCTACGTGTTCGTGGTGTTCGAGGACGGCACGGATTTGTACTGGGCGCGCTCGCGGGTGCTGGAATACATGCAGCAGATTCAGGGGCGGCTGCCGAAGAATGTTTTTCCGATGATCGGGCCGGACGCCACCGGGGCGGGGTGGGTCTATGAATACGCGCTGGTGGACCGCTCGCACCGGCTGAGCCTGGCGGAGTTGCGCAGCCTGCAGGACTGGTATCTGCGCTACCAGCTGGAAACGGTGCCGGGAGTGGCGGAGGTGGCCTCGATCGGGGGATTCGTCAAGCAATACCAGGTGAATCTGGACCCCAACAAAATGCGCGCTTACAACATACCGATGGGGACGGTGATCGACCGCGTGCGCGAGAGCACCAACGAAGTCGGCGGGAGCGTGCTGGAGATGGGCGGGGCGGAATACATGATCCGCGGGCTGGGCTACCTGCGCTCGCTGCAGGATCTGGAAACCGTGCCGGTGGCTACGAAGAACGGCGTGCCGGTGCTGATCCGCGACCTGGGCACGGTGTCTTTTGGGCCGGACATCCGGCGGGGCGTGGCGGAATGGAACGGAGAAGGGGAAACGGCCGGGGGAATCATCGTGATGCGATTCGGGATGAACGCGCTGACGGTGATTGACGGGGTGAAGAAAAAGATCGAGAAGATCAAGCCCTCGCTGCCGGCGGGGGTGGAGATTTTGGCGGGCTACGATCGCTCGCAACTGATCCGGGATTCGATCAAGACGCTGCAAGACAAGCTGATCGAAGAGGCCATCATCGTGAGCCTGGTGATCATCGTGTTTCTGTTTCATTTCCGTTCGGCGCTGATTCCGATATTGACGCTGCCCATCGCGCTGCTGGCGTCCTTCATTCCCATGCACTTTCTGGGGATCAGCTCGAACATCATGTCGCTGGGCGGATTCGCGCTGGCCATCGGAGTGCTGGTGGATGCGGCGATCGTCATGGTGGAAAACGGCTATCGCCATTTATCCGAGGAGCAAGGGGCGCGCGCCGCGGAGGGACGAAGCCCGCTGACGCCCAAGGAGCAGCGGGCGCTGCTGATGGTGGCGGCCAAGCAGGTGGGCCCGGCGCTGTTTTTCTCGCTGATTATCATCGTGGTTTCGTTTTTGCCGGTGTTCCTGCTGGAGGCGCAGGAAGGGCGGATGTTCCGCCCGCTGGCGTGGACCAAGACGCTGGCGGTTGGGTTTTCCTCGATTCTGGCGGTCACGCTCGTGCCCATCCTGATGCTCTATTTCATCCGGGGAAAGCTGCGCCCGGAAAGCGACAATCCGTTTTCGCGCATCACGCAGGCGCTCTATCTGCCCGTCCTGCGCTTCTGTCTGCGCTACCGGAAGACCACGCTGCTGCTGAACCTGGTGTTCCTGCTGGTGACCGCGCCGCTGGTGCTGCGCATCGGCAGCCAGTTCATGCCGCCGCTCTATGAGGGCTCCGTGCTGTACATGCCCACGGCCCTGCCGAGCATCTCGATCACCCAGGCCGGGCAACTCCTGCAGCAGCAGGACCGCATTCTGCGCTCGTTTCCCGAAGTGGCCAGCGTCTTCGGGACGGTGGGCCGGTCGGACAGCCCCACCGACAACGCACCGCTGGACATGTACGACACCACCATCACGCTGAAGCCCAAAGAACAGTGGCGCGCGGGAATGACCTACGAAAAACTGCTGCGCGAGATGGACGATAAGCTGCAGTTTCCGGGCATCACCAACACCTGGACCATGCCGGTGCAAAGCCGGCTGGACATGGAGTTGACCGGGATCAAGACGCCGGTGGGGCTGAAGGTGCAGGGGCCGGATCTCGAAGGCATCCAGAAAATCGGCGAGCAGATCAAGCAGGAACTCAGCGGCATGCCGGAACTGCGTTCGATCTTCGCCGAACGGGTGGCCGAGGGCTTTTACATCAATGTGGAGGTGAACCGCGCGGAAGCGGCGCGCTACGGGCTGACCGTGGCGGACGTGCAGCGCGCCGTGAGCAGCGGGATCGGCGGGGAGACTATCGCGGAAAACGTGGAAGGGCGGGAGCGCTATCCGATCAATGTCCGCTACAACCGGGATTTCCGCGACAGCGTGGAACGGCTGCGCAGCGTGGTGATCGTGACCGCCACGGGCGCGCAGATTCCCATCTCGCAGGTGGCGCGGGTATTTTTCTCGCGCGGGCCGGGGCTGATCCGCGACGAAGACGGGCTGCTCACCGGCTACGTCTACCTGGACCTGAACACAAACGACTACGGCAGCTTCGTCCGCCGCGCCGACCGTATCCTGCGCGAGAAGCTGCGGCTTCCTCCCGGCTACAATTATCACTGGTCGGGCGAGTACGAGTTTCAATTGCGGGCCAAGGAACGGATGAAGATTATTCTTCCGGTGGTGTTCTTCGTCATCTTCGTGCTGCTCTACCTGATTTTCCATTCGGTGACGGAAGCGGCGGTGCTGATTTTTCCGACGGTGTACGCGATGAGCGGCGGGCTGATCCTGCAGTGGCTGATGGGCTACAACTTCAGCGTGGCGGTGTGGGTGGGCTACATCGCGCTGTTCGGAATCGCGGTGGAGACCGGGGTGGTGATGGTGGTGTATCTGCACGAAGCGCTGGACCGGCGCATCGCGCGGGGCCTTCCGCTGGCGCATGAGGACATCGAAGCGGCGACGATCGAGGGCGCGGTGCAGCGGCTGCGGCCGAAGTTCATGACCGTCTCGGCGGTGCTGGCCAGCCTGATTCCGATCTTATGGGCGACGGGGATCGGTTCGGACGTGATGAAGCCGATCGCGGCGCCGATTGTGGGCGGGATGATTACCTCGACGATTCACGTGCTGATTCTGGTGCCGGTGTTTTTCGCGGTGATGAAGGAGCGGGCGCTGCGCAGAGGGACGCTGCGGCATTCGAGCGAGAGCGTCGTAGACGAGTAGGGGCACGGCATGCCGTGCCCCTACGGGTGGTTTTGCGAAGAAATGCGCGTTAGTGGTTGCCGCCGGAGAGTTCGCGGACGATATTGCCGACGAAGGCCTTGGCGTCGCCGAAGAGCATGAGGGTGCGGTCGAAATAGTAGAGCGGGTTGTCAATGCCGGCGAAGCCGGGGCTCATGCTGCGCTTGATGACCATGACGGTGCGGGCCTTATCCACATCGAGAATGGGCATGCCGAAGATGGGGCTGGAGGCGTCGGTGCGCGCGGCGGGATTGGTGACGTCGTTGGCGCCGATGATGAGAGCCACGTCGGTCTGCGGAAAGTCTCCGTTGATTTCGTCCATGTCATGCAAGCGGTCATAGGGAATATCGGCTTCGGCGAGGAGCACGTTCATGTGCCCGGGCATGCGCCCGGCCACGGGATGAATGGCGAATTTGACGTCCACGCCGCGCTTGGTGAGGGCGTCATAGAGTTCGCGGACCTTGTGCTGGGCCTGAGCGACGGCCATGCCGTAGCCGGGCACGATGACCACTTTATTGGCGGCCGAAAGAATCTGCGCTGCTTCTTCGGCGGTGGCGCTGCGCACCGTCTTTTCTTCCTGGCCTGCCACGGCCGCCGGCTGCACCTGTCCAAAGGCGCCGAAGAGCACGTTGGTGAAGGAGCGGTTCATGGCCTTGGACATGATCACGGAGAGGATGAAGCCGGAAGAGCCGTCCAGGGCGCCGGCAATGATCAGCAGCTTGCTGTTGAGCACGAAGCCCATGGCCGCGGCGGAAAGACCGGCGTAGGAATTCAGGAGCGAGATAACCGTGGGCATGTCCGCGCCGCCGATGGGGATGATCATCATCACGCCAAAAATGAGCGGGATGCCGACCATCAGCGGAAACAGATACGTCGCTCCGGGATGATTCACGAGATAGACAGCGAGGCCGACGGAGACGGCCAGCAGCGACAGATTGACGATGTTCTGACCCTTATAGGTGATGGGGCGCTGCGGCAGAATTTCCTGGAGCTTGCCGGCGGCCATGAGGCTGCCGGTGAAGGTGAGTCCGCCGAGAATTACTTCCATCGAGAGCACGGACATCATGAACGGAGGCACATGGGGAGCGCGGAGATAGAACTCCGCGGCGCCGACGAGGGTGACGCAAAGCGAGCCGAAGGCGTGGCTGAGCGCGGTTCGCTGCGGCACGGCGGTCATGTGCACCTTGCCGAGGGGGATGCCAATGATGGTGCCGAGGACCAGGGCGATGGCGATCCATTTGTAATCGACGATGCCGTGATGCAGGAGCGTGCCGGCGATGGCCAGGACCATGCCGATTTCGCCGGCGAGGACGCCTCGTTTCGCCGTCGTCGGCGAGATCATCCATTTCAGGGAAAGGACGAAGAGCGCGCTGGCGATGAAGTAGATAATTTCGATGAGGGATTCGGATGCGAGCAAGTTGGTCATGGTCGTGTCGGGTCTCGCCTCAGTGCTTGGCCGGCCGGCTGGTCTTGAACATGCGCAGCATGCGCTCGGTGATCAGGAAACCGCCGACGATATTGCTGGTGGCGGCGACGATGGCGATAGTGCCCAGGACGGTGGCGAAAGTGCTTTTGTGCTCGCCGACGAGGACAATGGCGCCCAGGACGGCGATGGCGTCGAGAGCGTTGGTGAGCGACATCAAAGGCGTATGCAAGAGGGGCGAAATCTTGCGGATCACCTCGAAGCCGATGAAGCCGGCCAGCATGAAAACGAACAGCCCGTCAATCAGGTTTGTTGGCATGTCTCCCGTTCCTCCGCCTTCCGTGTTACGCACGCCCCGGCGTGGCCGCCGCGGGCATGCCAAAAAATTCCCGAACCCGGGCATGGACGATTTCGCCGTCCCGGGTCAAAAGAGTCTCGCGAGTGATTTCGTCCTCGAGATTCAACTGCAGCTTGCCGTCCTTCACCAGGTGCAGCAGGAAGGAAGTGACGTTGCGCGCGTACATCTGGCTGGCGTGATAGGGAACGCCGCTGGCCACGTTGATGCGCCCGATGATGGTGACGCCATGGCGGACGACGGTTTCGCCGGCCACGGTGAGTTCGCAGTTTCCGCCGCGTTCGGAGGCCAGGTCCAGAATCACCGAGCCGGGGGCCATGCCCTTGACCATCTCCTCGGTGACCAGGATGGGAGATTTCTTTCCGGGGACGACGGCGGCTGTGATGACGATATCGCTTTCGGCCACCACGCGGCCGAGCAGTTCGCGCTGGCGCTGGTAAAAGGTTTCGTCCTGGGCGCGGGCGTAGCCGCGGGCGTCCTGGGCGTCCTGCGCTTCGATGGGAAGTTCGACGAAGCGGCCGCCCAGGCTTTGCACCTGCTCCTTGGCGGCGGGGCGGAGGTCATAGGCGGAAGCGACGGCGCCGAGGCGGCGCGCGGTGGCGATGGCCTGCAGCCCGGCGACGCCCGCGCCGATGACCAGGACGCGAGCCGGGGTGATGGTTCCGGCGGCGGTGGTGAGCATGGGGAAGAGGCGCGGAAGGGTGTCGGCGGCCAGGATAACGGCCTTATAGCCGCAAACGGTGGCCATCGAGGAAAGCGCATCCATGCTCTGCGCGCGCGTGGTGCGCGGCATCATTTCCACGGAGAAGGAAATCACGCCGGTGGCGGCGATCTGCTCGACGATTTCGCGCGAGCCGAGCGGCCGCAGGAATCCGACCAGCACCTGGCCCTTGCGCATAAGGGGAATGTCCGCCTGGCCGGTGATTTCGTTCGAGCCATAGCAGAGAATCTGCACGACGATGTCCGCGGCGGCGAAGACCGCGGCGCGGTCCGGAGCGATCTTCGCGCCCTTTTCGACGTAGGCGGCGTCCGGGTAGCCGGCTTCCACGCCGGCCCCCGCTTCGATCTGAATCTCGAAGCCGGCCTTGATCAGGTTGGGAATCACCATGGGGACCAGCGCGACCCGCCGCTCTCCCGGATAACTTTCTTTCGGTATACCGACTATCACTCCGTGTGTTTCCTTTCTGCTGGACTGCTGGCGCCCGCCCGGCGGTGTTGCGCGGCAGGCATTCGCTCGAAGCGGAACGGAATCGAGAGCCGGCCGTATTTTCTGCGGCGGCGAAGCGGGAGGATCTTCGCACGAACCAGGGGAACTTCCTGCCCCGAATGCAACACAGACATTCTAGCGTTAATTGAAAAAAAATCCAGCCGACAATCGCTTCGCCGTTATTTCCACTTGCAGGGATGCCTGATTCCCCTTCCCTTGCGGCTCGGGCTTTGCCCCCCTGAGGCGTCCCCCCGCCGGGATGGGTCCGCGGGCGCGAATCCTTGCCTCCCCGTTCCCTATCGGCTATATTTTCAATAGCATGAGCGACGGCACCCCAAAATTCGCCAGCGTCGAAGAGGCCATCGAGGAGTTCCGCCAGGGGCGCATGATCGTCCTGGTGGACGACGAGGACCGCGAAAACGAAGGCGACCTGGCCATGGCCGCCGAGAAAATCACTCCCGAAGCGATCAACTTCATGGCCAAGTTCGGGCGCGGGCTCATCTGCCTCACGCTGACCGAGGAGCGCTGCGACGAACTGCACCTGCCGCTGATGTCGCCCATCAATACCTCGGCGCACGGCACGGCATTTTGCGAAGCCATCGACGCGCGCTACGGGGTCAGCACGGGGATCAGCGCCTCCGACCGGGCCACCACGATCCTGGCCGCCTGCGACCCGAAGTCCAAGCCGCAGGACCTGGCGCGGCCGGGGCACGTCTTTCCGCTGCGCGCGCGCAATGGCGGCGTGCTGGTGCGCGCGGGGCAGACCGAGGCTTCGGTGGATCTGGCGCGCATCGCGGGGATGAATTCGGCGGGAGTGATCTGCGAAATCATGAACGAGGACGGCACGATGAGCCGCGTGCCGCAGCTGCTGGAATTCTGCCGCACGCACCGGATGAAGATGCTCACGGTGGCCGACCTGATCCGCTACCGCATGCAGCACGAGCGCTACGTGCGGCGCATCGCCGAGGCCGTGCTGCCCACTCGCCACGGAGAGTTCCGCATGATCGCCTACGCCAGCGACGTGGATAACGACCAGCATGTGGCCCTGGTGCGCGGGGACCTCGAGGGCCCGCCGGCGCCGCTGGTGCGCGTGCACAGCCATTGCATTACCGGGGACATTTTCGGCTCGACCGCCTGCGACTGCCACGACATCATTGCCGGCTCGCTCGAAGCCATCGCGGCGGAAGGCCGCGGCGCGTTGCTCTACCTGCACCACACCGGGCGGGGATTCGGCATCGAATCGGCCGCCGTCGAAGCGGGCGCGCTGCCGCGCATCCATTTCCACGAGCGCGGGCAGATTGACCGCGAACTGGCTTATCAGCGCCTGGTGCAGCACGAGAGCGGCATCGGCGCGCAGATCCTGATTGACCTCGGTCTGAGAGACATTCGCATCCTCACCAACCACCCCAAGAAAGTGGTGGCGCTGGAAGCCTACGGCGTGCGCATCGCCGATCAGGTGCCCCTGCGCACCGGCGCGCCGCGCTCCTCGCACCAGTCGCTGTAGCTGGATTCCTTCCCATCACAGGAATTACATGCTGTTCCGCGTTGAACCGCGGCAGCGGGCGGGGCAAGCCCCGCCCTGCGGCGTGATTCCTGCGAGAAATTCAGACCAGGGGAGGCTGAGAGGGCGGAGCCTTTTCTTCGTTGCCCGGCGCGGTCTTATCCGCTGGAGCAGCGGCCGGGCCGGAGACGGTCAGATACTTGCGCATTTTTTCCAGGCGCTTGCGGCCGATGCCCTTGATGGAGAGAAGGTCGTCCACGCGCTTGAAGCGCCCGTAGGCTCGGCGCATGTGGATGATCTTTTCGGCGGTGGCGGGGCCGATGCCGGGAACCTGCTGCAGCTCATCCGCGGTGGCGGTGTTGATGTTCACGGGCTGCGCGGGAGGCTTTTTGGTGGTCGCTTCCGCGCATAATGCGAAGAAAACCAGAAGGCAGGAGAGCAGCAGCGTGGCTCCCCCGGCATAAAGATTTCGCGAACGAGAGAAATTCGTCCGGACGGTGACGGTCCCCACGAGCGCACCTCCCTCATTTGCCTACTTCGGCAAGAGACGCTTACTGTATAACATTTCCCTGGGCGTCGTAAACGGTGATTTCGCCGTAGAGGGCGCCCTGCGATTCGATCTGCGCGCGGTCGCCCACAATCACGATTTGCATGCTGGCCGAGTCGAAATAGCTGCGCGCCGCGGACCGAACGTCCGAGGCGGTCAGGGCGCGGACACGGCCGCGGTAGGTCTCCAGATAATCCTCCGGCAATTCGTTGAGGGCCACGGTGCCCAACTGACTGAGCAGGCCGCCCTGCGTGCCCAGGCCAAGGGAAAAGACGCCGCTGACATAGCTGATGGCGTCGGCGAGTTCGGCATCGGGAACGGGCAGGGCGCGCATGCGGTCCAGTTCATAGAAGATTTCGGTGAGCGAGGCGGCCACGACGTCATTGCGCACCGCCGCGGAGACGGAAAAATAGCCGTACTCGCGCAAGGGATTCACGCCGCTGCGCGGGCTGTAGGTGTAGCCCTTGTCCTCGCGGATGTTCATCACCAGGCGCGAATTGAAGGCCCCGCCGTAGATGCTGTTGGCCAAGGCGAGGCGCAGCCAGTCGGGATGCTTGCGGGTGATGGACGGGCAGCCGCAGAGAATCTGCGTCTGCACGGAGCCGGGGACGTGCACCAGGGAAACGCCGCGGCCACGGAATTTGGGCGGCGCGGGAAAAGTCTGCGCCGCGGGTTTCTTGCCGGTCCAGCCGCCGAAGATTTTTTCGATCTGGCGAAGCATGGTTTCCGCCTGGAAATCGCCGACCATCACCAGCAAGGCGTGCGCGGGTGAATAAATCTCCTGGTAAGCCGCGGAGAGGTCTTCGAGGCGATAGGCCCGCACTTGCGCCTCGGTGGGCGAAACCAGCGCGTAGGGATGAGAGCCGAAGAGCGTTTTGCGCAGGCGCTCGGAGGCCAGAAAACTCGGAGTCGTGCGCTCGATGCGCACCGATTCGAGTGTGTGGCGGCGTTCGCGTTCGAATTCGCCTTCGGGAAAAGAGGCTTCGCGGGCCAGCTCGCTGACCATGGCCAGCAGCGGCTCGGAAAATTCCGCGAGGCCGTCGAAGGAGAGCGCGGTGGTGTCCATGCCGGCGCCGGAAGAGAGATCGGCGCCGATGCGCCGCAGGTCTTCCTCGATCTGGCGGCTGGTGCGCTTGGCGGTGCCGGCGCGCACGACAGAGGCGGTCATATCCGCAAGGCCGGTGGCGCGGACGGAAAGGGCCGCGTTACCCGCGCGGAAAAAGAGCTGGCCGGTGAATTTGGGGACGGCACGCGATTCCGCGAGGACGATTTCCATGCCGTTGGAAAGGCGCGCGTGCGTGCGGCGGGGCCACTGCACGGGGTGTTCGGCGGAGAGCGGCGGCGCCAGGGGACATTGATCGTTGAGCGGAGCGGCAGCCATTACGCGGCCTCCTTTCCGGTGGAGGCGGGCTGGCGAAAGACGATGGCGCGCTTTTCCCGGCGCAGATATTTCTGCGCCGCGGCCTGCACTTCCTCGCGGGTCACGGCAAGAAAACCGTCGAGGATAGTGTTGACGAGCTGCGGGTCGCCGTCGAAGAGCGTGAAGCAGGCCAGCAGGTGCATCAGTCCGTAGCGCGGCATCATACCGCCCTCCAGCATCGAGTAGTAGTCCGAGCGGAATTTGATTTTCAGCGGTTCGAGTTCGTCCGCGGCCAGGCCGTGCTCTTGAATTTCGCGGATGACGGCGTCGAACTCCTCGAGCGTGGCTGCGGCGGAAATTTCCGGCTTGTGCATGATGCGCGTGACCATCTGCATGGGGCCGTTGTAGTCGAAGACATCGCCCATGGGGTAGTGAATGCCGCCCCCGGCGTCCACGGCAATCTGTTTTTCCAGCACCAGGCGGCGGTAGATGCGCCCGGCGCGGCCGCCGTGCAGGGCCTGATCGAGAATGGCCATGGCGCACCAGTCCTTGGTGCGGCGCTCCGGCGCGGGATAACCGATGGCCATGGCCGGCAGGGTGCCGAACTGTTCGACGACGCTGCCGCGGCGCTCTTCGGTCTGCTCCGGTTCGCTGGGGTCGGCGAAGGGCGGAGGAGCGCCGGCGGGAATCTTTTCGAAATGCTTGCGCGCCAGAGAAAAACCTTCTTCCATTTGCACGTCGCCGAGGAGGAGCAGCACGGCGTTATTGGGGAGGTAATAGGTCTTGAAGAAAGATTGCACGTCGGCGAGCGAAGCGGCGTCGAGGTCGGAAAAATCGCCGTAGAAATTATGGGCGTTGGCCCAGTTGCGGAAGGCCACCGGAGGAAGGTCCAGCCAGGGAAAACCGCCGTAAGGCTGGTTCATGACGTTGACGCGGACTTCTTCCTTGACCACGTCGCGCTGGTTGCGGAGATTTTCGTCGTCCACCTTGAGGGCGCGCATGCGGTCGGCTTCGAGCCACAGGATGCGCTCGAGGGCGCTCGAAGGCACGGTCTCGAAATAGTTGGTGACGTCATAGCGCGTCGAGCCGTTGAGCACGCCGCCCGAGGAGTTGATGAGCTTGATGTGCATCATCTTGGGCGCGTTTTCCGAGCCTTGAAACATCATGTGCTCGAAGAGATGGGCGAAGCCGCTGCGGCCGCGGGGTTCGAGGCGGAAGCCGATCTTGTAATAGACCCCCACGGTAACAATCGGCGCCGAACTGTCCGGCACGACCACCACCCGCAAACCGTTTTCGAGCGTCCTGCTTTGCAATTGAATGCGCAACGGTTTCACCCTTTCCTTGCAGTTGATTTTTTCCGCCGCTTCCCTGCCCCAAAGACACCGTCGAGCGCAGCCAGTGTTTCCCCCGGATGGCGCGCCAGGACCACTGCGCCCAGGCGGGCCAGAGCTTCGAGCGCCGCGCCGTATTGCGGAGGAAAATTTCGCAGAGCGGCGGCATGCGCGGCGATGACCGCATAATCGCCGCGGGACAGCGGACCGGTCCAGGCCGCGGTAGCGCCCAGGCGTTCGAAATTATCGAGGACCTGGCGGGTGAGCGGGAGCAGGGCGCGCTGCGCTTCGCGCCGCTTCATTCCCGTGGCAATCATCATGCGCGTGGCGGCTTCCATCACGGCCAGCAAATGCCCCGCGGAGAAAGCGCAGGCCGCATGATAGAGTGGCTTCTTTTCGCCCGGAACGCGCACGGGAGTTCCTTCGAACTCGCGCACGATGAGGCGGGCCATGCGCAACGCCGCGGCGTCTCCCTCGATGGCAAAGACGCGGCCCTGCAGCGGCGGGACGCCCACTCCGCTGAAACTCTGCAGCGGATGAAGCGAGCCCACGGCCGCGCCGCAAGCGCGCACGGGCGCCAGCACGCGGGAATCGAGAGCGCCGCTGGTGTGCAGGACAATCTTGCCGCGCAACTCTTCTCCGCCGATGCGCGCCAGTTCCCGCGCCACCTGCGGCAAGACGCCGTCCGGCGTGGCCACCAGAATGATCGGCGAGGCCAGCAACTGCCGGGTCATCTTCCCGTGCGGGGTTCCCCCGCCGATAAAACGGACGGCGCGGCGCGCGCCGGCTTCGCTGCGGGTCACCACCGCGCCGATTTTCCAGCCGAGCAGCCGCAGGCGGCGGCCAAGAGAGCGGCCCACGCGTCCCGCGCCGAGGATGGCGATCTGCGGTTTCATCACGATGATAGAATAGCCTGTCGGCGAATCCGCCGCCAGAAGACTCCATCTTGCGCCACTCCTGGACCATTTGCTTTGCCGTGATCACGCTGGGCTGGATCGTCCAGGGTCTGCGCTCGATTTTCGGCCTGCGGCGGCTGCCGCATCTGCGCGACGCGGCGGCACTTCCCGCCGAGGAATGCCCTTCCGTCACGATTATATTTGCCGCGCGCGACGAAGAGGAAAAACTCCCCGCCGCGCTGGACTCGATGCTGGCGCTGGATTATCCCGGACTGCAAATCATCGCCGTGAATGACCGCTCCGTGGACGCGACCGGAGCAATCATGGATGCCGCGGCGGCGCGCGACGCGCGGCTGCGAGTGGTGCAGGTGAGCGAATTGCCCGCCGGATGGCTGGGCAAAACCCACGCGCTCGATTGCGCCGCGCGGGAAGCCCGTGGCGAATGGCTGCTCTTTACCGACGCCGATGTGCATTTTGCTCCCGATGCGCTGCGCCGCGCCATGTTCCTGGCCCTGCGCGATTCCGCGGATCATCTGACGCTGCTGGCGCAAATGGTGGTCCGCGGCTTCTGGGAAAAAGTGGTGCTTCCCTACTTCGGGCTGGGCTTCGTCTTCGGCAGCGAGATGTGGCGCGTGCCGGACCCGCGTTCGCGGCGCTATATGGGCGTGGGAGCGTTTCAACTGGTGCGCCGCGCCGCGTATGAATCCTGCGGCGGACACCGGCGGCTGGCGCTGGAAGTGATTGACGACATGAAGCTGGGGCGAATGCTGAAGCGCGCGGGATTCCGTTCGCGGCTGGCGTTTTCGGACGAATCCGTGCGGGTGCGCTGGCATGCTGGCCTCGGCAATCTGGTGCGCGGCGTGGAGAAGAATTTTTTCGCCGGGGTGGAATACCGGCTGTGGGCGGTGGCCCTGGCCATCGCGGTGAATCTTTTTGTGAGCGTGGCCCCGGTGGTGGCGCTGTTCACGGCCGCGGGGTGGACGAGAATTTTCGCGGCGGCCGCGATGCTGAGCGGAATGGCCGTCGAGGCGTTCCTTGTCAGCGTCATCACCGCGAGCGTGCCGATGGCCTATGCGGTGTTTCATCCCTTGGGCGCGCTGATTTTCGACTACATGCTGGCGCGTTCGGCGGCCATCACGCTGTGGAATGGCGGCATCACCTGGCGCGGCACGTTTTACCCTCTGGATCAACTCCGGCGAGCTTTACGGAGAGCTCACTGACTCCATCGCATGTACTCTTCGACAGGACTAATCTGCACCTAAATGAGTTCTTGCTGCCACATCGGAGGGCGGGGCAAGCCCCGCCCCTACAAGTAGGAGAATGCTGAGCATTACAAATTGGCTGGGGGGACAGGGTTTTCCGGGTCGAGATCCCACTGGAGGGGATTATCGAGGATGTAGCGGCGGATGTTGTCCATGTCATCGCCGTTGCGTACGATGTGTTCGTAATAGTTTCTCTGCCAGAGATGGACGCCGCGCTGCCGCAACAAGCGATTGACTTCGATTGTCGATATGGACTTAAACGCTCGCAGCACATCTCCCAGCACGAATGAACCACCTGTAGGGGCGGGGCTTGCCCCGCCCGTCGCTGTTGCACGCACGCTTATCCCCGGAATAAAACTGCTCTTCTGAGAATGATCGATTGCTACATTCCCTGGCGTTCTTGCCACCACGTCAGCGGGCGGGGCAAGCCCCGCCCCTACAAGCACGAGGATGCCGTGCATGTGGTTGGGCATGACGACGAACGAGTCCAAAGACCGGGATGGGAATCGTTGGGGAAGGCCAAGCCACACCTGCTGCACAATATGACCAGCAGGATTGAGATGCATTTTGCCGGATTCAATCTGGCCAAAAGCACATTTCTTGCCTTGCGTGCAGACGGTTACAAAGTAGCCGCCTGGCTCCGCGTAGTCATAGCCGGGGAGCCGCAAGGCCTTTCGTTTCGGTGAATCTTCGCTGGGACACATTTCTTATCCTGGTTCCGCTGCCGGGGGCGCGGGGTCGGCTTCGCGGGTGAAAAGCCCGGCGAGGTCTTTTTCCTTGAGGGCCTGGATGCGGTCGCGCAATTGCGCGGCGCGTTCGAATTCGAATTTTTTGGCGGCCTCGCGCATCTGCGATTCGAGTTGCTGAAGAACCACGGCCAGCTGCGCCTCGCTGGTGATGCCGGCGGTGAGCAGGTCGAGCTCGGCGTCGCCGGGCGCCAGCGTGACGTAATCGGCGGCGACGATGCGGGCGAGTTCCATATCCACGGACTTGAGGATGGATTGCGGAGTGATGTTGTTCTCGCGGTTGTAGGCTAGCTGTTTATCGCGGCGGCGGTTGGTTTCCGCGATGGCCTCGTTCATCGAGCGCGTGTAGCGGTCGGCATAGAGAATGGCGCGGCCGGAAATGTGCCGGGCGCAGCGGCCCATGGTCTGGATCAGGGAAGTGGTGCTGCGCAGATAACCCTCCTTGTCGGCGTCGAGAATGGCGACGAGCGAAACTTCGGGGAGGTCCAGGCCCTCGCGCAGAAGATTGATGCCGATGAGCACGTCGAATTCGCCGCGGCGGAGATCGCGCAGGATCTTCACGCGCTCGAGGGTTTCGATTTCCGAATGCATGTAGCGGCAGCGCACGCCCACTTCGGCGAAATATTCGGCGAGGTCTTCGGACATGCGCTTGGTCAGCGTGGTCACCAGGACGCGCTCCTTGCGCTCGGCGCGCACGCGGATTTCTTCCAGCAGGTCGTCCACCTGGCCCTTGACCGGGCGCACTTCCACCTGCGGGTCCACCAGGCCGGTGGGGCGGATGACCTGCTCGACGAAAGCGCCGCCGGTCTTGGTGAGTTCGTAGGGGCCGGGCGTGGCCGAAACGTAGATGACCTGATTGATGCGGCGTTCGAATTCATCGAAGGTGAGCGGGCGGTTGTCGAGCGCGGAGGGCAGGCGAAAGCCGTAGTCCACGAGGGTCTGTTTGCGCGCGCGATCGCCGTTGAACATGCCGCGCACCTGGGGAATGGACTGGTGCGATTCGTCGGCGAAGAGCAAAAAGTCCGCGGGGATATAGTCGAAGAGCGTCGGCGGAGGATCGCCCGCGAGGCGGCCGGAGAGGTGCCGGGAGTAATTTTCGATGCCGTGGCAATATCCGATGGAGCGCATCATCTCGATATCGAAGAGCGTGCGCTGGGTGATGCGCTGGGCCTCGATCATCTTGCCCTGCTTTTCCAGTTCGCGCTTCCACCACTCGAGTTCCTCGTGAATGGTGACGATGGCGCGCTCCTTTTGCGCGGCGGGCAGGACGTAGTGCGTCTTGGGATAGATGGGCAGTTGGGCCATGTCCTCGCGCCCGGCGCGGACTTCCCCGGTCAGCGGATCGAACTGCCGCAGGGCGTCAATCTGCTCGCCCCATAATTCGATGCGGTAGGCCTGATCGTCATAGGGCGGGGCGATCTCGATCATGTCCCCGCGCACGCGGAAGGTTCCGCGGCGCAGGTCCTCGCTGCGCTCGTATTGCATGTCCACCAGGCGGCGCAGGAGAGTTTCGCGGGAAATCTCCTGGTTCTTTTCGAGCGTGAGGGCCATGCCGAAATAAGCTTCCGGGGAGCCGATGCCGTAGATGCAGGAAACGCTGGCGACGATGATGACGTCGCGGCGCTCGAAGAGCGCGCGGGTGGCGCTCATGCGCAGCTTGTCCAGTTCGTCGTTAATGGTGGATTCCTTTTCGATGAAGATGTCGGCGGAGGGGACGTAGGCTTCGGGCTGGTAGTAATCGTAGTAGCTGACGAAATATTCGACGGCGTTTTCGGGGAAAAAGTTTTTGAATTCGTGGTAGAGCTGCGCGGCCAGCGTTTTGTTATGGGCCAGCACCAGCGCGGGACGGTTGGCGCGCTCGATGGCCTTGGCCATGGTGAAGGTTTTTCCCGAGCCGGTGAAGCCGAGCAGGACCTGGTGCTTTTCGCCGGCTTCCAGGCCGCGGGAGAGCTGTTCGATCGCGGCGGGCTGGTCGCCGCGCGGCTGGTAGCTGCTGTGGGTCTTGAAGTTCATCGCGTCCGTTCCAGGGGCTCTCCTGCGCTTCCGCCAAGCCCGGGCCAAACGTTCATTATACCCCGGCCAGGGACTGCTCAGCGCGGGTCGGGCAGGAGGGTGAGGCTGGTGTCGCTCTGGAGATCGCTGCGGGTGTGGATGCTGCTTTCGCCGGAAACGGCCGCGACGGTGACGTCGCTCGACTGCGTGGCGGATTCGCTGAGGGAGACGACCAGGCCGGTCGCTAGCGAAATGCGCAGAAGGGATTCGCCAGAGCCGCTGGCCGTGCCCGCCGTGCGCAGGCCCTTGGCGCGAAAGGCGTCGGGCGTGGCGTCCCGGCTGTTCCCCTTGCGCGCCAGGACGCTGCTCATGCGGATGAGCGCGCAGGTTTGGGGAGGAGAACCGGCGGCGGCCAGGCAAGGCTCCTCGCCGGTGAACGTGAAGCGGCGCAGCCAGCGCAAATCGCGCAGAGGAATCTCCGCGCCGGCTTCGCGCGCGTCCTGCCAGTGCGCGCCGGGCTTGATCTTTCGCCGGGGAATTCCGCGCGGCCCGAAGAGGTTTCCCAGCCAGCCGCGCAAGCCAGCGGCGGCGCCGGGCAGAGCGCCCTTCTCTCCCAGGCACTCCCCCGCCCCATTCGCATCCAGGAAGCATTCGAACGATTTTCCCTGCAAGGCCGCGATGCGGCGGGCAATCTCGTCATCGCTTCCGGCGGATTCATCCGGCGCGGCGGTGCGTTGAGCGGCGGAGACGCGCTCGTAGGTCACGCGCAGGCGCAGGACGGAGGGCGGCTGCGGCGCGCCAAGAACTTCCAGGCGCAGAACGGCGGTGAAGGACAATTCGGCGCCCAGATCCGAGGCGGCGTCCTGGATCATGGTTTCCCGGCTGCTCTTGGCGGTGGTGTGCAGCGTCAGCGCATAGCGCAGCACCCGGCCCTGGCGGAGTTGCGCGGACGGTACAAGAACCGGCTTTTCGCCCGCCGCCGCGGCCTGCGCGAAGAATACAGCCGCCACGGCCAGAAGCAGCGCGGCGGAAACGCGGTGAAACGATTGCCTGCGCACAATTTTCAAGCGAGGCCTCCCCGGCGCGGCTTCAGTTTTTCGGCGCGGCCATTGCGGCGGCGGGGATTGCTTTCAGCCGCCGGTCGAAGAAATCGGCGGCGGCGCTGTAGCCAGCCATCCAGTTCCGATGCAGCAGAAAATCGTGCACTTCGTCGGGAAAGACCAGTTGCTCGATGGTTACTCCGCGCTGGCGCAGGCGGGCCACGAGGTCCACGGTCTGCAGGAAAGTGACGTTGCGGTCGTCATCGCCATGGATGAAAAGCACGGGCGAGCGCCAGGTGTCCACGGCGGTCACGGGAGAAGAGTCGTGGGCCAGCTTGGTCAGTTCCGGTGGAATGTTCTTGCCATCCCAGTTGTCCGTGGGCCAGTCGTGCACGCCATGAAAATCCACGCCGGCGGCGAAGAGGTCGGAATTGCGGGCCAGGCCGAGAGCCGTGAGGTAGCCGCCGTAGCTGCCGCCCCACAGGCCGATGCGCCGCGAATCCACGTCGCCGCGACCGCGCAGGCAGAGTCCCGCGCCCACGATGTCCTGGTATTCGGTGGCGCCGCGTCCGGCGCGGCCGGGAGCTTCGCGGAACGCGCGGCCGTAGCCGATGCCGCTGCGGTAGTTGACGGACAAAACGATGTAGCCGCGGCTGGCCAGATACTGGTTCATGGCGTAGGCGTTCGCGTAGTAGTACATGTAGTGCCAGCCGAGCAGCATCTGGCGCATCGAGCCGCCGTGCATGAAGATTACTGCGGGGCGCTGCTCACCGGGCTTGATGCCGGGGGGCAGGAAGAGCTGCGCGTGAATTGCGAGGCCGTCGGTCGAGGGATAAATAATCTGCTGGGGAACGACGAGGCTAGCGGCCGGGAAATCGGCGGGCACCGTGTTGGCGGCCAGCTGCCTGGATTTCGCCGGCGCGTCCAGGGCGGCGACAAAGGGATGCGCGGGATGGCGCGCGTCGGAAGCCAGATAGACGAACGTTTTTCCGTCCCCGAGAAGTTTCGCGTCCCACTCGATGCCCTCGCCCGCGGTCAGGCGCTCGGGCTTGCCGCCCGCAGAGGCGACGCGCCAGAGGTGGCGGCGGTCAACGTCCTCGCAATTGGAGTTGAAGAGGACCGTGGCCAGGTCCGGGGAGAGCGACCATTTTTCCACTTCGCAGCTTCCCGGCGTCAGCAGCAGCGGCGCCCCGCCCTCGGCGGAAAGCGCATAGAGATGCTGCCAGCCGTCCTGTTCGGAGGCGAAGAGCAGGCGGTTGCCGGCCACCCAATGCAGGATGCCGCCGCCCGTGCCGTTGGCCATGTAGGGAAAGGAACCTTCAAGCGCGGCTGTGCTCTTCCAGATTTCCCTGGCGCCGCCGCCGGCCGCATCGGCCACCCACATGGCCCACGGCTGCGCAACGTCCGGAGCGATGAACAGACCTTCGGGGGCGTCGCGCTGCTCGGCGGGCCGGCGCACAAAGGCGATGCGCTTGCCGTCCGGCGACCATTCCGGGGAGGAATCGCGGTCCACCGAAGGAACGAGGAAGCGCACGGTCTTCGCGGCCGCGTCATAAACGCCGATGAAACCGTGGTCCGCGCGGGAAGAGACGAAGGCCAGGCGCTTGCCGTCGGGCGACCAGTGTGGGTCGCCGTTATGGCCGCGGACAACGACTTGCAACGGCTTTTCTTTTCCGTCAAGGGGAGCGATCCAGATCTGCCCGTCCTTCGCATAGGCCACCACGCCGCTCGGGGAAATGTCCGGAGAGTTCCCCGCGTCAATGCGCCGCGGCTCGCCGCCGGAGCAATTCACCGTCCAGACGGCCTGTTCGGCGCCCGCGGGATTGCTGGTGGGGTTAGGCGCTTGCCCGGCTTGATTTTTCTCGCCGCCGCGCACGTAAAGGATCGCGGCGCCGTCCGCCGTAAAAATCAGATCCTCGATTTCCTGGCCGTCGTCCTCGGAATATTTAGTGATCTGGCGCGCGGCGAATTCCAGTCCTTCCGCGAGCCAGATGTTGCGCCGCCCCTCCTGCTCGAAGACCCAGGCGGCGCGCTGGCCAGTCCGGGAGGCGGTCAAATGTTCCGGGAAAGGCGCGCTCATCACTTGCTGGAGACTAAAGGGCTTCTGCGCCGCGGCTCCCGACGGAATAGCGCAGAGCAGAACAAGAAGCGGCAACCAGCGATTGATCATGACGGCTCTCCTTTGGTTTTCCCGCGAAGTGTATGTTTCCCCGGCGCGCGATGCAACTCCGGTTTTATTCCGCCTTGGGCGCGGCGGAAATCCGCGGAGCATCGAGCGGCCCCGCAATGCTCAGAAGTTTGCGCAGGCCGGGCCCCTTCGCCGGCGGCACGCCCAGCGAAAGAGTGGCGCTGCGGGAAAAATCCACCCGGCCGTTGATGCCGATTCTTTGCCGGCCCGCTTGCAGCCACGCCTCACTGATTTCCATCGCGCCCTGCCCCAGCAGGAATTGCGCTTCTCCCGCCGGCCAGCGGGTGGAAAGAAGCAGGCGGTCCGCCGCCGGAAGACCGGAAGCCTCGCCGTCCCATCCGCGCAAGGACACCTTGCGCAAACTCACGCGCCCGCGGCCTTCCAGATTTTTCAGCAGCTCCTCGCGGCCCACTCCTTCCGTCTCCAGATGCAGGGCGCCGGCGGCGATTCCCTCGGGAAAATCCTGCGCGGCCCGCGCCGGTTTGCCGGGAGCCAGCAAATCGCCGAGGCGCACGCCGCCGAGTTGCAGGTCAAAACCGTAACGGGGCCGCGGGAGAAAAGTGGCCTGCGCCCCGCCGCGCACGCTGCCTCCGGCATAGCCAGCCGAGGCGTCCGCGAGCGTCAGATGGAGGTCCACGAGCGCGGCGCGGGCCTGCACGCCGGTGAGCTTCTGTTTTTCGATGGTCAGTTCGTCCACGCGAATTTCGCCCGCCGCGCGGATGCGCCGGAGCAGTTCGGTCGCTCCCGCGCCGGCGCCCACTTCGCCCGCGGGCGCCGCCTTGCCCAGCAGGCCGGGCAGCAGGCGCTCGAGCCAGCCGGGCCGGGCGCGCGGCCCGGTCCACAGATCCAGGTCCGCGGCAAGCAGATGGTCCGCATGGAGACGGAATTTCCACCCGGCCGCCGAAGCATCCGCCGGACCGTCCGCTCCCGCCAATTTTCCCGCGCGGGATTTTGCGGCAAACAATCCGCTGTCCTCTTCAATCTCGCCCGACCAGTTGGCCCCCAGTGCTTCGATGGAACGCAGGCGGACAGCGCGCTTCCCCGCCGTCCAGAGAAGCTGCGCATCGTTGACGGCCACCGGCAGATTCAGCCCGGCGACCTGCAGCTCCCCGCGCGTGAAATCCAGATGCCCGCTGAGCCGGGAATTCCACGGGCCGCCCTGCCATTCCCAGCGCAGCGCTCCCGCCGCGCCGCCCTTGCCGGTCCAACCGCGCTCGAGCGGGCGGCCCAGCGCCGCGGCCAGGGCCAGAAACTCCTCGGTGCGCTCGATGCGCCCTTCGGCGCTGAATGCGCCCGTGCCGCGCTCCAAATCATGCGTGGCGGCGAGCTGCACGGAATTCGCGGGCTTCTCCCCGGCAATGGAGCGCGGCGCGGGCCGCGCCGCGGCCTTGCCCTTCGCGCGGGAATCCGCATTGTCCTCGATCCATCTGCACCACAAGGGATCGAGCGCCAGGCGATTGCGCCGCAGCCCGCCCTCGAACGGCCCCACGCGCAGCAACGGCGCCAGCCCTGGCGCGCGCAGCGTGAATCCATTCGAGGAAAACGCCAGGTTCTCGACGGCCAGCGGCCAGCCGCGCACCGCCGCCGCTCCCGTCAGGTAACCCTCGGCGGAAATGCCTTCGGCCACATCGGGCTGGAAAGCCCGGTACCAGGCGAGAGCGTCGGAAGCCTGCAGGCCCAGAGAATCGAGGCGCAATTCAAAATCGGGGGAACCGTACAGGGAGAAGGAGGCCTGTCCGCGCGCACTCGATTGCGGAAATTCCAGGGTCAGGGGCGCGACGCGCACCTGGTTCGAGGCGATATTCCAGCGGCCCTCGAGCAGCACGTTGACCGCGGGGTTGTCCCGGCGCTCGGAAAGGTCCCAGCGATGAATCTGCCGCGCGCGGGCCTCGATGTGAAAACCCCATTCGCCGCTGGCCGCGAGCGGACCAGGGCTCTGCATGCCTCCGCTGCGGGCCACGGCGTCCACCATCACTTCCCCGCGCAGGCCATAATCCTGCCCGCGCACCAGGCGCAGCAGATCCGCCAGCGAGGCGTCTCCCCAATGAATGAAGAGTTCGGCGGGCTGCAGCCGCGCCGAAGTTCCCGCGATATCCCCGCGCACGAAAATCGTTCCGGCGTCCTGCAACGGCGTCCCGCTCCTCCAGGGCTGCGCCTTCAGCCGCAGCGTCCAGCGCCCCGGGGCGATCTGCGCCACTTTTCCGGAAACCCCGGTGAAGGCGAAGGCCAGCTTATCCTCGCCGTTTTTGAAGTTGACCCGGCCGTCGTCGAATTCCACCAGGTCCAGGCGCACCGAGGGGGCCGCCGGCTGTTCACCGGAAACTGCGCCCGCCGTGCTGCGCGCCGGAGGCAGCCAGCGGTCGATGTTCCAGCCGCCTTCGGAATTGCGCACCAGCGTCAGGCTGGGCCGGGTAAAGGAAAACGCGCCGAATTCGAAGCGCCCGCGCAGCAGCCCGCTCCAGCGCAGGCCCGCCGTCACCCGCTCCGCGCGCAGGAAGTATTCGTAGCCAAAGGCGGGATCCTCGCCCACGGTAACGCCTTCGGCTTCCAGACGGGGAGTCGGCAGCAAGCTCAGGCCGAAGCGCCCCACTTCCACGCGGCGGCCAAACGCCGTTCCCAGCCGCGCCGTCAGCATCCGCTTCACCGGCCTGCTTTGCAGCACCACGAACGCGGTCAGATCCGCGAGCAGCAGCGCCGCCACCACCAGTCCCGCGCGCAAAAGCAATTTCCTGCTATTCATCACGATGCTTGGAAGTTTCGCAAACCCCGGCGCAAAAGAAAAGCGGGCAAAGACCGCTCTCCCCGGCCGCAGGCGGTACGGAAGGTACCTCTGAGGCACATGCGGCTTTCGAGTATGGCTTTTGGCCCCCCTAGTGGTATGCTCCGGAGGTCGTTCCATTTGTCCCAAAGGCAACCTGCTGCCCACTGGGCCTTCCGCAAAGCTCGCCGCCCAAGCGCACTGAAAGGCCTCATGCGAATCTTGCTCTACAGTCCGGATAATGGCGTTACCAAAAATTTCATGCCCCATCTGTGGATGTTCCTGCTGCAATCCCTCACCCCTCCCGAGCACGAGGTGCTGCTGATCGACGGCAACGCCCAGCCCATGGATGAAGCCGGACTGGCGCGCTACGTGCGCGAGGAAAAGATTGGGCTGGTGGGCATCGGGGCCATGACCCGCATGATCGCCAAGGCCTATCGCATGGCCGACGCCATCCGCGCCGCCGGCGTTCCGGTGGTCATGGGCGGCCCGCACGTCACCGAGATGCCCGAGGAGGCCCTGGGACACGACGGAGGAGGCCGCCATGCCGACGCGGTGGCCCTGGGAGAAGCGGACAACCTGTGGCCCAAGATCGTGGCCGACGCCGCCAGCGGCCAGCTCCAGGAAATCTATAAGCCCGTGGACGAATTCGGCCAGGAGGTAAAACCCTCGCTGCAGAATTACCCTTCCATTCCCTGGGAGTCCATGAACATCGGCCAGTTCAACATCGTCCCCAAGGCGGCCACGCCGCTGCTGAGCCGTCTGGGCGGAGGCTGGGGCACGTTCCGCATCATTCCCGTGGAGACCGGGCGCGGCTGCCCGTATGGCTGCGAGTTCTGCACGGTGACCGGCTTTTTCGGGGATTCCATCCGCTTCCGCACCAATGAAAGCGTGGTGGACGAACTGCTGCGCCTGAAAGCGCGCGCGCGCAGCGAAAAGGGCCAGATCGCCGTCTTCTTCATTGACGACAATTTCGCCATCAACCCCAAGCGCACCAAGTCCCTCCTGCGCGACATCATCGCCGCCAACGCCCAGGTTCACTGGGTCGCGCAAATCAGCGCCAATCTGCTGCGCGACGAGGAGCTCGTCGACCTCATCGCCGCCGCCGGCGGCAAATGGATTTTCATCGGCATGGAGTCCATCGACCCCGCCAATCTGGCCGACGTCAACAAGGGCTTCAACAAGCCCGGCGAATACGCCGCCGTGCTCGAGCGCCTGGCCCAGCGCGGCGTTTACGCCATCACCTCCTTCCTGTTCGGCATGGACAACGACACTCCGGGCGTCGCCGACCGCACCCTGGAGGCCATCCGCACCTGGCCGCCGGGACTTCCCATCTTCGGCCTGCTCACTCCCCTGCCCGCCACGCCGCTCTACAAGCGCCTGGCGGATGCCGGCCGCCTGACCCGGCCCAAGCACTGGAAAGAGTTCATCCCCTTTGCCATGGCCCATACGCCTTTGAAAATGTCCATCGCCGAGGCCCATGCCGAGGTCCGCCACGGCTGGACCGAATCCTACAGCGGCAAAGCCATTGCCCAAGCCGTGGACTCGATCCGCGACAAGCCCCTGGGTTATCGCCTCAATATCCTGATCGCCCGCCTTTGCTTCCGGGGAATCTATTTCCCGCAGATGGGCGTGTTCTCCTGGCTCAAAGTCATCGCCCAGAACTGGAGCACCATCTTCAGTCTGATCCGCGAAGGTTTCCGTTCGCGCAAGGGCGCGTCCAAGCAGCCCCCGCGCGGCCCCGCTGCTCCCGAGCTGAATCCCGCGTTCGCGGTGCAACCGGCGGCGCCGGTGATGTCCTCGACGGCGCAATACGAAGATTCCGCCAGCTGAAGAAATTAAAAAATCCACCCGGGGGAAATTCCGGGAGGACGGTTCAGGCGTGAAGTTGCCGGGAGAATTCCCCGTTTGCGGCTATCGCCGGGCCAACATCTTCACGGAATCATCTTTGCCGGCATGATGGTAAAGGCGAAGAACTTCCGTGACGCGCTTGAGCAGGTCCGACGGTAATTCCCCGCTCTGGTAATCAATCCATCCCGCGGCGTAGGAAACCTGCACTTTCGCTCCCGCGCAATTGATCTCCACTTTTCCAATCCTGTCCAGCACCTGCTTCACCGCTCCGGAATGACACTCCGGCAGCACCAGCAGGAAGTCCTCGTCCCCCAGGCGGGCCGCGAAATCCGAACCGCGGCTGGCCTTCTTGAGCGCCCAGGCGAATTCCTTCAGCGCCTGAATGTTAGCGGCCTGCCCATGGCGCGCGGTCAGCTGCGGGAGTTCATCGAGATGCAGCGCTAGAAAACTCAGCGCGGTCTTTTCCCGCTTGACCCGGCCAATCTCTTTCCCCAGTGAAGCCTCGACCGAAGCCCGCGTATACAATCCGGTCACCGGATCCAGGCTGGTGGGGTCCAGTGCTTCGCCCGATTCCTGCGCCGCACTCAGTTTTTCGGCCTGTGTATGCCAGGAGCGAAAAAGCCATTGCCGGTAGACCAACCAGGAGTTAAACAACAGCAGCAGACAGAGAACCGCCCAGATGGTCTGGTCGGGGCGAAGCGCATACCATTTGTCGTGCTCCCGGAAGAACCCGGGAAAAGCCGCGAGGAGAAACGCCGCCAGCGCGAGCAGAGTCACCACCAGCGTGGAGACCCACAGCAGCCATTCGCGCCGCTTCAGCCAGCGCATCCCGTCCTGTAGCCGCTGCGTGCCGCTGCCGCCCCAGCCCGCTTCGAGAAAGTCAGGCCTGTCCACTTGCAATTCTCCCTTCCCTGCCGGCAATTCCCGGCGCGCTTCAGCACCAGCCATGCGCCAGGCGCGATTAAGGAAGGTTACGTTGAATCGAGCCGCGCGGGTAACTGGCCCAAGGGGCAGCTTTGCCCAGAAAGACCTGTCCGTAGCTGGCGGGGCAGATCCCCGGTAAACGAACTGTAAGAAAAGAGTTTTTCGGCTAGTGCACGGTATGCAGCATGCGGTGCCAGCGCGTGCGCGCCGGCAGGTGACTCAGCGTGTCCACAATGCCGGTGAGCCGCGCCAGGAAGCTCGGCTGGACGTAATCCTCACTGCTGGCATCCACCGACCAGTAGATCAGGAAGGGCCGCCCCATGATGGCATCCCGGCTGACGAAGCCCCAGTAGCGGCTGTCGCTGCTGCGGTCCCGGTTGTCTCCCATGGCGAAGTATTTCCCCTGCGGCACCTCTAATTCGTCCCCGGCGACATACTTGCTCATTTCCTCCGCCCAGGGCGGCAGAACCGAGCCGGGAATCATCTGCCGGCTCGCGGGGGGAAACGCATAGTTGAACGGGTCGTACTGGGTCATGGGATCGTGGACGACATAAGGCTCCACGAGGGGCTGGCCGTTGATGAACACCTGCTGGTCCACGATTTTCAAGCGGTCGCCGGGCAGGCCGATGACCCGCTTGACGAAGTGGGTATGGTCGGCATAGGGATATTTGAAAACGATAATGTCGCCGCGCCGTATGGGCCGGTAAGGCAGCAGCTTCTCGTACCAGGCTCCGCTCCCCCCGAAGATGAATTTATTCACCAGCAGGTGGTCCCCAATCAGCAGCGTCCCTTCCATCGAAGCGGAGGGAATCTTGAAGGCTTGCACCACAAAGCTGGTCACGAAAAGCGCCAGCAGCACGGTCACCAGAAACGACTCGATATACTCGGAGAGCGTTGTGGAAGTCACGCGGTCACCGCCTGCGGGCGGCTGCTGTTCGGTTTGCGCTAGGATCTCTTCGTCCATGCCCCGCCCTCCTTTCCCGCCGCGGATTGCAGAAGTTGCAGCGCCCGCTGGGCCGCCTGCTGCTCCGCCTCTTTCTTGGTGCTGCCGCTGCCGGCGGCCAGCCGTTCCCCGCTGGACCAGACTTCCACTTCAAAAACCTTCAGGTGATCGGGGCCGCTCTCTCCGTGGACCCGGTACTCCGCCGGGGGGCGTCCCAGCGCCTGCATGAATTCCTGCAACGCCGATTTCCAGTCGGATACCGACAGCGCCTCCCCGCTCTCCTCCAGCGCTTGCGCGAGCAGCGTGCGGCGGAGAAATTCGCGGGCGGGCTCCAATCCCCCGTCGAGATAGATGGCCGCGATAACCGCCTCGAAAGAGTCGGCCAGCAACCCGGGCTTTTTCCGCCCCCCGGTCTTTTCTTCCCCCTTGCCCAGGCGCAGATGCGCGCCCAGATCGAGGCGGCGGGCGGCCTGCTCCAGGGAACGGGCATTGACCAGACGCGAGCGGCTGCGCGAAAGGTGCCCTTCACTCCAGCCGGGAAAAGAGACCAGCAGAAATTCGCTGACCACCAGGGAGAGAACGGCATCCCCGAGGAACTCCAGCCGTTCGTTGTCTTCCGCCGCGGGCGCTCCGGCGGCGCGCGCTTCCCCGCGGGAAAAAGCCGGGCGCCCCTCCGCCATCGCCGAGCGATGCGTCAGGGCGCTCTCCAGCAGTTCGGGACGCCGAAAGCGATACCGCAGACGTTCTTCGATGCTTTCCGCGTCCCGTTCATCCATGACTGCTTTTGTGCTTTCTCGCCGCCTTATTTCGGCGCGCTGAGCTGCGTGGAAGCCAGCTTTTTCGCGGCCTCGGCGTTGCCCTTGCATGCCGCCTGCAACTGCCCGGGAATCGCCGCGCACTTGTTAAACGCCGCAACGGCATCGTCGAAATGCGAGGCTTGCTGGTTGGCGATTCCCAGCAGGTAGAAGTTCACCGGATCGGGCTGCGAATCCAGCTTGATGGCCTCTTCCAGTTCCTTGATGGCCTCGTCGTATTTCTGCTTCATGATGTCGATGTGCCCCAGGCCGCTGTGAGCCATGGCCAGCACGACGTTCTTGGCGCTGGCAAAGGCCTCATCGGTGAGCGTGGCGGAAGGCTTGGGCATCGTGGGAGTGATCTCGATGGCCTTCTTGGCATACTCCTGGGCCTTCTCGATCTGTTTGGTGCGCTCGCCGAGATCCTTGTTGAGGGAGCGGGGCATGCTCTGCGCCAGAATAGCCATGTCCTGGACGTCGTTCGGGTTGAGTTCGATGGCACGGGTGCCGCTCTCAATCATTTTCGGGATCTGGCCGGTATTCAGGTAGAGCGAGGTCAGCATGGAATAAACGACCACATTATAGCGGCTCTGCGGATATTTCTTGGCGAAGTCCTCGCCCAGTTGCGCCTTCCTCGTGCTGTCCGCGGGAGTCATGGGCACATCGTTAAATGCCTTGAACGCCGCATCCTCCTCGGGGTTGGCGACAGGAGCCGGGGGCTGCTCCTTACCGCTCTTCTCCGCCGGTTTGTCGTTGCCGCTCTGCGCGCTGCTGGGTACCCCGCCCATGAGCATGAGCACGAGTGCGCATGCGACCAAGGCTGCCATATGGTTCGACTTCATTCGTTTCTCCTTGTTCCGGCCTGAAATAGCTTGCTGCGGCCGGGAAACTTTCAAAATGGTTGCGTGCGCCGGGCTCCCCTGTCCAGCTAGGGATGCGGTTGCCCGGCCTGTTCCGCCGCGATCGCCGCCAGACCCCGCCGGGCTGCTCCCTGGGCGTCTTGCGGACCGTCGGCCACCGCCAGGGCGGCCTCATACTCTTCCTTGGCCGCAGCCGCCTGGCTGTTGATTTCGTGGAGCCGCCCCAGATACACGTGCGCCCACGCCAACACCAGCGGGTCGCCGCTGGCCGCGTGCTCCCCCTTCACCAGCCGGGTAAACACCTGCTCCGCGCGGCGCCCGTCGCGCTCCATCATGGCCACCAGGCCCAGTCCGTACCACGCGCGCGGCTGCTCCGGGTACTTCGCCAAAACCCTCTGGAACGCCGCTTCGGCGGCCCGCGCATTCTTCTCCGCGATGCGCCTCTCTCCTTCGGTCAGCGCGGCGATGGATTCCGGATCGTTGGGCAGCGTGCTGGGCAGGGCGGCGCGCGTGCTGCGCGTGACTTCCTTCTGTTCGGCATTCTGTTCCGCCGCGGCGGTTTCCGCGGGCAGGAATTGCAGGGCCTCGATGCGCTTGGCTTCCGCGGCAACGTCAATCGAGCGCACCATCTCGGGAAAGAACAGAGACATGGCCGGCTCGGATTTCTCGAACTTCGCCAGGGCCCCGAAAATCGGCCGCACCAGCACGTAGCCGCTGCCGTCATCGAGATCCATGGCCGCTTCCCGCTCTCCCGGCGACATGCGCTTGAGCTTCAATTCCACGGCGCGCACCAGGCACTCCGTGAACCAGGCGCCGGGGTCCTCTTTCATTTCGGCGGGCAGGCGCGGGGCCTTCCCCGCCGTGGCCATCAGCGCGTATTTCGCCGCCACCACGCGCGGATAGCGCAGCGGCAGCGAATCCAGCAAATAGTGCAGGAACGCGTGGCGCACCACGTCCACGGGAAACTCCGTCGCTCCGCTGAGCACGACGGCATAGTGCTCCCCGTAATTGCGCACGTTGGTGATGCGCCCCACCATCGGTTCCACCACGATGCGGAATCGGTGCCCCTGCGAAGGCACGGTCATTTCCCGCAGATAGCCCGAGCTGACGAACACCACCTGGGTCACGCCCTCGTGCAACTGCTCGATCTCCTTCTGATAGACCGGCTGGACCTGCCGCCAGAGGTTGCCGATGTTCTGTTCGCGATAATACGCGGCCAGCAGTTCGCCATAGCCCTCGATGGCGATCACGTCCGGCGGGAGTTCGTCATGCCGCAGCGTCAGCTTGAAATCCGGGGCCGGGCCGGCAATCAGGCCAAACCAGATGTAGCGGGAAAGCGTCGCCGCCGGGTCCGGCAGCGCATGCAAGCGGTAGAAATTGCGGATGGCCTCCACGGCCGGGCCCTGCTGCTGGCGCAGAATTTCCCGCAGGCGCGCGCGCAGCGGATGCCAGCCCGCGCTGCTTACCTCTTCCTCGAACCCCGCCGCATGCAGCGCGCACATGGTGGTGAACATCGCTTCGCTGCCGTCCACCGTCACATTGGTCTGCGGAGCGGCGCTGCGCTCGACCGGCAGCGGCACCTGGGCCTTCAGGGAAACCGCGCATAGCAGAAAGACCAGAAATCCCGGCAGGACGCAGCGGAAGCGCAAAAGATTGGAATCCGGCAAAAGTGTCAACCTCGGTTTCATGGCGGATCAGCTCCCGCGTCCGGCTGCTTCCCGGACCGTTTTGGCCGTTTCCGGCCCCGGTGTGTCCGCCGCCGCGTTGCCAGAAGGCTCCATCGCACTCGCGCGGCTTCCTGTAAATTTACAGGTGCTTTCCATGCCGAGTCAAGGAACCCCCCGTACCCCCGATTCGATCCGTCACCACCGTAACGAAATGGTTGCCAGGGGAAACCATTCCTCTTGCGTCCCGCAGGGCAGCGGCATAGCCTCAGTGTAAGGATGCAAACTCTATTCCTCAGGATGGCTGGCTCTTATGACCCTCAACTTGCCTAAAATCTCTTCCTTCTTGTCGATCCTGCTCCTCGCCGGCTGGCTGGCTTCTCCGGCACGGGGCGCCCAAAGCGCCGGCGCCGCTGGGCAATCCGCTCCGGAGGGAAGGCCGCGCGTCTCTCAGGAGATCCAGTTCTTCGGCGATCAGAACTGGGTGGACACCGGCTTTGACGTGCAGGCCGGCGAGCGCGTCATTTTCACTTCCACCGGAACGCTGCGCTATCCCGATGCCGGCCGGGAAAACGGCCCCGCGGGACTGCCGCGCGGCTGGGGCGATCTGGTGCGCAGCCTTCCGCTGAATGACGAAGGCCGCGGCGCGGTAATCGGCCGCGTGGGCGATGCATCCGTGGCCCAGCCCTTTCTGATTGGCGCGAGCCGCGACGTCACCATTCGCATGGGTGGCCGCCTCGCCCTGGGCATCAACCAGACCAGCAAGGACCGCGCCGAGGGCGCCTACCGCGTGCGCATCGAGATTTTCCCCGCCGCGCCCGGCGCGGCTCCCTCCAATTTCGCTTCCCTGCGCGATGTTCCCGCGATCCCCGGCGTGGACGCCGCGCTGTTCGCCAAGGTTCCCCGGCGCAATGGCGACAAGGACGGCAACCCCGGCGACATGATCAATTTCCTGATTCTGGGCTCGGAGCAGACCGTGGTCCGCGCCTTTGAACTGGCCGGCTGGGTGAAGGTGGACCGCTCGCCGCGCGACGCCGTCGTGCACGGGCTGGTCGCCAGCCTTTCCCGGGAGTCCTACGTGCAAATGCCGATGAGCGAACTCTATCTCTTCGGCCGCTTTCAAGATTACGGCTTCGCCCATGCCGAACCGCTGCGCGTCGTCACCACCCGCCATCACCTGCGCCTCTGGAAAGCGCCTTTCTCCGTGAACGGAAGGGAGGTCTGGGTCGGCGCGGCCACTCACGATATCGGCCTCGAACGCGACAAGCGCAACAACGGCGTCACTCACAAGATCGATCCCAATATTGACGAAGAGCGCGATTACGTCTCGCAAACCCTCGGCGCGACCGGCCTCTTCGCCCTGCGTTCCTATTTCCTCCCTCCCAGTCCCCTGCTCCAGGCCAAAACAGCCACCGGCGGCTCTTTTCATTCCAACGGCAAGGTGCTCATCCTGCAGTCCGCCGAGGCCAGCCGCAACCTCTCCGCCCAATTCACGGACATGTTTTGCGGCGTCATGAACAAGGAACATCCCGATGGCAGCGATTTTGCCGCTTGCAATATCTACCTCGAGGACAAGCCGTCCGGCACGGCCAAGGCGCCCGGGCCGCTCGCTTCCAACTACCGCATCCTGGTGATTCCCGGCGTGCTCAGTTCCTGCCAGAACAATGTGCAGGCTTTTCAGCAGGGCCAGGAGCATCTGCGCAAAATCCACGGCCTGACCGTGGATTTCCTGCAGATGCCCAACGATTCCAGCATGGCCAACGCCGAGCGCATCGCCGCCTACCTGCGCGAAGCCCTGCGCAGCGATCCCCGGAAATTTATCGTGGTGACCTACAGCAAGGGCGCCCCCGATTTCATGGAAGCCCTGCCCTATAACCCGGACGTGCGCTCGGCCGTGGCCGCCTACGTGACCATCGCCGGGGCCGTGGGTGGCACTCCCACTGCGGAGACCATGCCCGCCATGGCCCAGCGCTACGTGGACGCCCTGCACCTGGGTTCCTGCCAGGGCAATCTCACCGAGGCCTTCTGGAGCCTGCGCTCGGACGTGCGCAAGGCGTTTCTCGCCGACCACCCCGATCTGGGGGTTCCGGCGTTTTCGCTCTCCGCCGTCTCCGAGCCGGGAAACACCTCCGAAATGCTGCGGGAGAACTGGAACGTGATGGCCTCCTACGACAAGCGCAACGACAGCCAACTGCTGCAGTCCGACACACTGGTGCCCGGCGGCTACTACCTGGGCGTGGCCCGCACCGACCATCTCGCGGTGGCCCTGGGCTATGAGTATTCCCCGGACGGCTATATTCGCGGCGCGCTCGACTACAACCATTTCCCCCGCGTGGCTTTGTTCGAGGCGGTCGTGCGCGTGGTAATCGAAACGCTGCAAGCGGCGGTTCCCCCGCGGCCTTGAGCGGCGCGGAAAGCCAACCGGACGTTATCGTTTATCCCTAAAAGCAGAACTGGGCACGGACCTCCGTGCCCAGCTTTTTTCTCTCTCTTGAACTCGAAGAACTGCGGTTGGTCTCAGCCCCGGACGCGCACTTCGCTGAAGCTCAGGATTACGTGGCCGCCCGCCGTGGGCCGCCCAAAGCTCATCATCGGCCGGAAACGCGAGAAGAGCAGCAACTGGTCCAGTTGGCGGCGCAGCGCCGGATCATCCGGCCCGGAGATAATGCGGTAGTCGATCATCTGCCCCTGCTCGTCCACGGTCACGTCCACGAGCAGCCCGTGCGGCAGGGCCAGCGCCTCTTCCCCCCGCTCCGCGCCCAGCGCGATGGGATATTCGGAAAGAGAAAGGAGTTCGGCGGGACGCAGCAGGCTAGTGGGCACGTCATTCTGCACGGCGCGCACGGTCACTCCCGGCACGATCAGCTGCAGGATAAAGACGAACACCAGCATGGCCGAAAAAAGCCCTCCCGTGGCCGGAACGGCCAGCGGCTTGAAGGCGTTTTCCAGCAGCACTTCCGCATGGTCCCACCAGGCCCGCAGGCGTCCCCGGTAATCCCCTGCCGCGCGCTCCTGCGCCACGGCCAGCCGGATGCGGACGGCGAGTTCGGCCGGCGGCGCGACCGCCGTCTTGCGCGAAAGAAGCGCGGACAGCTTGTGATACCTCTCCAACTCCTCGCGGCATTCGCCGCAGACGGCCAGATGCTGCTGCAACCGCGAGCGCTCGGACGAGCGCAAGGCGCCGTCCAGATAGCCCCCCAGCCGTTCACGAACTTTTTTGCACTTCATGAGGCACCCTCTCCCGCGGCATCCCGCCCCAAGCCGCTCCCCGCCGAAGTATTCAGATTCCACCGGGCCGGAGCGCCCGGCGCTTGCTTCGTCCGCACTTCCCTCGCGGGGATGGTACGCTCCGCCAGAACCGGCTCGAGAATTTCCTTCAAGGCCCGGCGCCCGCGCAGTATCCGCGATTTCACCGTGCCGATGTTGCACTCCAGAATCTCCGCCACTTCCTCGTAACTCATTCCTTCCAAATCCCGCAGAATCACCGCCGTGCGGAACATCTCCGGCACCTGCTGCAACGCCCCCTGCACCAGGTCCTGCACCTCGCGCGCCGCCAGGGCTTCAAACGGCGTGGCCCCCGAATCCCGGATCTCCAGCGGCGTCTGCCCTTCCGGCGTTTCCGCATCCAGGGAAGTTTCATTGCGGCGATGGCGTTTGAACCAGCGCCTCTGGTTCAGCGCTTCGCGGATGGTGATGCGGTAGAGCCAGGTCTTGAGGGAGCTGCCTTGGCGGAATCCGCCAATGCCACGGAAGGCCTTTAGGAACACTTCCTGGGTGGCGTCCGCGGCGTCCGCGGTGTCCCCCAGCATTCCCAGCGCAACGTTATAGACGGGACCGTGGTAGTGGGTTACCAGCCAGTCGTAAGCCGCTTCCGAGCCCGCCTGGAGTTCTCCCACCAGTTGGGTCTCATCCTGGGTCCACGGTAGCGCGCTCGCCCAATCGGACACTGCCGGCCTTTCCGGCCCGGGTCGCAAAGCACCCTGGCCACCCTGCCATTCCGGGCCACTTGGCTTAACGCTGAGGCTTACAGCGCCCGGTGTCCGTTCTCATAGTTTAGACACCACGCGCCGCCAAAGGTTTCCCGGCTGTTAGCGATTCTCGCACTCCCCCTGCTCCAACGCAATGGTACCCGTGGCGTACCGGGGCTCCGCCGGCCGTCATTGTTGCGAGAACAACGTTCCTTACTCCTTATTCCGCCCGCCCCGCAGGCGCGGAGAATCGAGAAATTCGCGCTGCGTCCGGGTCAGCAGCCGTCCGCGCGCGAAAAATATTCCGATTGGGATTAAATTTGGCGGAGCCGAACGTTTGCGGTCTGCCCGATGTAATACCGATTCGTGGTTTGGCTTTGGAGGATATAAACGTGGAAGGACCCTGTGAAGATTGGTGGAGCCGAAGGGATTCGAACCCTCGACCTTCCCGGTCGTTACCGGGACGCGCTGACTGAAAATTTGGTGGAGCCGAAGGGATTCGAACCCTCGACCTCCTCGATGCCATCGAGGCGCGCTCCCAACTGCGCCACGGCCCCACCGACGAAAGAACAACAGAAGGATTATAGCAGACGACGGGAGTTCATCCAAAATAGGAAACGGCGCCAAGTGTACCCTGGCACCGTTTCCCTTACTGCTGTAAGCAGAAACTAGTCCCGGTCGTCGTGGTCATGGCCGTGCCCATGGCCATGTTCCTTATACCAGCCCTTGTGCTTGCCGTTGTCGTGTTGGATTTTTATGCGCGCGCGCAGGGCCTGCTCGGGAAAGCCCGTATGCTGGGAGAGCGGGCCGTAGAGATCCGCCACGTAGTCGCCATGCATGCGCAGGTGCTCGACGCCCTGCGGCCAGTACACATCCACCATCGCGTAATGATTCTCCACGAAGATCACGGTAATGCTGCGCGGCGCTTCCGATCCGTAATGCTCGTGATAGCGCTAGACGCGGTGCCCGCGGTCCCCATCGTCCTCGTAGTAGTCGTCATCCTCTTCATCGTCGTGGTTAGAACGCCGGCGCTCCACCACCACCGGATAGGTATCGTTTGCAGGCCCGCTCCGATCGGGATAATCGCGGGCATCCTGCTGCGGCCGCGGCCGCGCGGCATCCTGCATGTTCTGCACCTCGTGCTGGTTGAGGGTGACCGAATTCACATGAAACGTCAGCAGGGTTTCCGAAGGCAGCACGATCTCGCGCTTCCCCGTCAGATAGGCCCCGCCGGCTCCCGCGCCCGCTCCCGCCAGGGCCCCGATGGCCGCTCCGCGCCCTCCCGCAGCGCCCCCAATCAGCGCTCCCAGCCCGGCCGATCCGCCGATGAACAGCAGGTTGCGCGTGGCATGGGAATCCGCTTTGATCGTCAGGTCGCCCGTCTCCAGCGGATAGCGCCCCGACCGCGCTTCCACCGATTGCAGGCTCAGCGTAATCACCGCGGGCTTCTTCATTCGCCCCGAACTGACCACCCGGCGCACCTGCCCGTTTACGCGGTCCCCGCGCTCACCCACCACCCGGTCATTGACCATCAGGTCCGAGGCCAGCGAGGCCGTAAACAGTTCTCCCTGCTGCACATTTCCCGTGCTCAGCCCATCAATAAGCCGGATGGAAACCGCCGAGCGAACCTCTGTCTGGGCCTCCGCGACCTTTGCAAATCCCGCGAACGCCAGCAACAAAGCGGCAAACGCCGCAACGTAAACTTTTCTCATGACCCTAGCCTCCTGTTGATGTTCAGGGCAAATCCTAATTTCCCTACTCCATTTTAGATGCATCATAGTACTAGAACTATGCCTAAGCTCATTAAAACTAGTTACTCTTTGGCTCTACTCCCTCCCCTTCGGATGCGTCCCGTGGGCCACCGGGAGGCTTGGGCGCAAGGCCAGGCGCAACTCCTGCGCTGCCTGCTCGCGGGCTGCATCGCTTTTCTTTCCTTGCTGCCGTTCGCCGGTCGCGCCGCGGCTGCTCCCGCGCAGGATGAAGATTACTCCCCGCGCCTGCTGACGGCCGCGGCAGGCCGGGCGCTCGTGCAAGCCGCCTGGGAGCACCAGCAGCAGCTCACCGGCAAGCCGGACTGCTCGCATCTGGTCAACGAAATCTACCGCCTGGCGGGTTTTCCTTATGCCTACGCCAGTTCTTTCGATCTTTTTGCCGGGGGCAGCGACCAATTCGCGCGGGTCAAAACCGCGCAACCCGGCGACCTCATCGTCTGGCCCGGCCACGTGGGGCTGGTCGTGGACCCGGCCCTGCATTCCTTTTACAGCTCGGTGACCGAGGGGCTGGACACGCAGGACTACGACTCCAAGTACTGGCGGCAGTACGGATCGTCGCGCTTCTACCGTTACCGCATCACCGATCCGGAAAAGTTCCCTGCCGCTGCGGAGACGCGCCCAAATGCCGCGATCAACGTGCCCGAAAAGGTGCAGATCGTCACCGTGCCGGTGATCGAGGACGACGATGAAGATGCTCCTGCTCCGGCGCCGCCCGCGCGTGCGGCCATGCGCTCCGCATCCGCGCCCCTGCCGGTGAAGAATCTTCCTGTTTCCCCCGCGAGGAGCGCGACGATTCCATCGAGCGCCACGCGTGCGACGAAGACGGAAGCTTCTGCGCCGGAAGCTCCCAAAAGCATTCTGCTGGTCTCCCGCGGCAAAAAACCTTCCGCGCAGCAAGTCGGCGAAGCCATCACCGAGATGAGCAATTCGGCGCGCGCGGCCCTGCGCCCCGAAGATCTTTTGCAGCCGCGCCTGCCCGTGGTGGTCTTTGATCAATTGCGCGTGGAAAATGTTCACGTGAAGGGCGACCGCGGCTGGGCCGATGTGCAGGTGACTTCGCGGGCCTCCCTGAGCGGCGAAAAACGAGAGGCCAAACGGCGCCAGGAGAAGCACCGCTGGGAACTGCGCCGCGGCTCCTCCGGCTGGAGCGCCTTGGCCCCGCTCGACCGCATCTACGTCCCGCGCGACGCCGCCGTGCGCGTGCTCGCCGGGCAACTCTCGAAGCTCGCGGCCGGCGAAAAGGATTCCCCGCAATCCGCTGCCCTGCTGCGCCAGGAAGCGCAACTCGCCGGCTTCCTCAACGACCTGCTGAAGAATTAGCTTTCCGAAAAAAAACGCCGCGGCGGTTCAGCTGTGCGCCGCGCCCTTGCCGGGCTGCGTGAAACTCACCCCTTCGAAAATCCATTTGCCGGCCGCCAAACCCTGAAGCACCAGCGCCGCCAGGCAATAGCTGGCGAAGAGAAACGCGCCATAGCTCTTGAACTCCGGCACCAGAATCAGCCCTACGGAGAGCGTGGAAACCAGCGTGGCCACCAGCACGGCGGCATGCACGATAAACGCATAGCGCTGCGGCCAGATAAACGTCATGTAGTCCACCCAGCTGCGGTGCGTGTCAATCGCCGCCAGCCCCACCGCTTCCGTTCTCCCTCCCGCGGAGGCCCAGGCGTCCTGAAAACGTTTCAGCGCGGGTTCGGTGGCGCGCAGGCAGCCCACCAGCCCCAGCAGCAGGATGGTGGTGATTGCCGGAGCCGCTTCCAGCAGATTCTTTCCCGCAACCGGCGCGGATTTGGGCACGGACACCGTGTCCGTATCAATCGAGACCGCCGCCCGCGGCTTCCCCGCCCCGATCTGCCCCACCCACACGAAGGCCAGAAAGGCCAGCAGGATGGCCAGATAGTATTTCTGCGCGCGGCGAACCGCCTGCAAGCTCCCGTAATAGAGGTCCACCAGTTTATCGGCTTCGTTCATTTGCGTTTCTCCTGGAAAATTACACGCCCCCGATTCGATCGGAGCGGCTCTGCGGCTGGACACGGATGCGTTATTTCCTTCATGCTACTCGGCTGCGGTCGCGAAATCCTCCCGTGAATGCACCCCTGTTTCCTAAAGGCCACTCCCACACCCCCCGCCGGAAGGAATTTTCTGGCATCCCTTCCCGGGCGGAGTAGAATGTCCCCACCATGGCACAGATAACTTTTCTCGGCGCGGCCGGCTGCGTAACCGGCTCGAAATATCTCCTCGAAGCGGCCGGCAAACGCCTCCTCGTGGACTGCGGCCTCTTCCAGGGCTCCAACGAACTGAAGGACCGCAACTGGGCGCCTCTGCCCATCGATCCCAAAACCATCGACTATCTCGTCCTGACCCACGCGCATCTCGACCACACCGGATGGCTCCCCAAACTGGTCAAGGACGGCTACCGCGGCCCCATCTTCGCCAATCCCGCCACCATCGAACTCACCGGAATTCTCCTGAAGGATTCCGCGCACCTCCAGGAAGAGGACGCCGAGCACGCCCGCTTCAAGAAATACAGCCGCCACCCCGAGCCCATGCCGCTCTATACCGGAGTGGATGTTGACCCGGTCCTGCAGAACATGAAGGCCATGCCGCGCACCGGCGCCTTCGTCATCTCCCCGGAATTCCGCGTTACCCCCTACGACGCCGGGCACATCCTGGGCTCCTCGACGCTCGAACTGGCCATCACCGAAAACGGCCGCACCCTCGTCGTGGTTTTCTCCGGCGATATCGGCCGCTACGATCAGCCCATTCTAAAAGACCCGGCCACGCCGCCGCGCGCCGATTTTCTGCTGTGCGAATCCACCTACGGCGACCGCGAACATCAGGACGGCTCGCCCGAACAGGCTGTGGCCGACGTGGTCAACCGGGTAGCCAAACGCGGAGGCTCGATTGTCTTCCCCGCCTTCGCCATCGGCCGCACCCAGACCCTCATGTACTACCTGCGCCAACTCGAGGATTCCCAGCGTATTCCCCGCCTCCCCGTTTACGTGGACAGCCCCATGGCCCTCAGCGCCACCGATCTTTATCTGCGCCATCAGGAAGACCATGACCTGGAATTCCGCAAGGTGGAAGAAGGCGACGGCGGCGATCCTCTGGACGTCCACGAATTCCATCTCACCCGCACCGTCGAGGATTCCAAGGCCATCAACGACGTGAAGACTCCCTGCATCATCATCTCCGCCAGCGGCATGGCCAGCGGTGGACGCGTTCTCCACCATCTGGCCAAACGCCTTCCCGACAAGCGCAACGCCGTGGTCCTGGCCGGATTCCAGGCCGAAGGCACGCGCGGCCGCGCCCTTCTGGAAGGCGCAAAAGTCCTGCATATTCATGGGGAAACGGTTCCGGTCCTCGCGGAAATCGTCGAACTGGGGCAGTTTTCCGCGCACGCCGGCAAAAGCGAACTGCTGCGCTGGGCTCGCGGCTTCCAGGCCCCTCCCCGGAAAGTCTGGCTGACCCACGGCGAGCCCGCGGCGGCCCTTTCCTTGCAGGCGGCCATGAAATCCCAATTCGGCTGGAACGTGGCCGTGGCCCAATACCTGGAAACCGCCCAATTGCAGGATTAAGGATACTAAGTTCCTTAGTGTGTGGGCCGCCTTCATTCCTGGCAATTTTTAATAATAATTGCGCAACATTTTGCTTCTGACTGCGTCTATATAGGTAACAACCACTCGCGGGGTGGGAGGCTAACCACCACAGGGCAACCGACCGTCAGCCTCCCACCCCTTCCTCTTTTTCAAATTGTTTTTTATTTTTTCAGGACGGCTGCGCGGCCATGCGCCGCGTCGCCGCTTCCCGCGACATGGGAGGAATTTCCACGAGCTGCAATTCCGCGACGAACACCGGCGCGGGAGCCACGCGCCCCCAGCGATTCAGCCCCCAGCGCGCGCGGATGAATTTAATTTCCGGGCGGAGCGTCAAATCCAGCACGCGCTTCTCTTCCCCGCGATAGAATCCCTGCGGCATCTTCAGCAGCGGCTTCGTTCCCCAGTTTTCGCCGTCGGCCGAACCCCAGATGGCCACGTCCAGCGACTCTTGCTCGATCTGCTCGCTGATCACCAGGCGGCAGAGAAACGTCCGCGTGCCGCTCGCCGAGAGATCCGCGGCCGCGCCGCCGCCGTTGGCTTCCAGACGCGTCCCTGCCGGAATCAGAGCCAGTTCCATCGCCATGTGAGTCACCGCCGCTTCTCCCGCTTGTGGCCGGAGTTTTCCCAGCCTTCGCGCGGATTTTAGCATAGCCCGGCATTGCCGGCACGAACAGCCGCAATAAAACGAAGCTCCCTGCGAATCGTTGAAACCTCCGGGCGCTTCCCATCGTATAATCGCCTCCGCGATTCTCAATCGTCAGGAGACCCCATGAAGACCATCATCGCCGCGCTCGCCGCCGCCCTGCTTCCGCTGGCCGCCGCCGCGCAGCAGCCCAAACTCGACGCCATGATTGACCAGGAGCTTCCCGGCCTCGTCTCCACCTACAAGGCGCTGCACGCCGCTCCGGAACTTTCCCACCAGGAGGAAAAAACTTCCGCGCTGCTGGCGCGCGAACTGCGCGGGCTGGGCTATGAAGTGACCGAGCACGTCGGCAAGTACCCCCATTCCGAATGGAAAGGCTACGGCGTCGTGGCCGTCCTGAAGAACGGCGCGGGCCCCACCGTCCTGGTGCGCGCGGATATGGACGCGCTGCCCGTCGAGGAGCAGACCGGCGTGGCCTACGCCAGCAAAGTTCACGCCAAGAATGACGCCGGCCTGGACGTCGGCGTGATGCACGCCTGCGGCCACGACATTCACGTCAGTTCCCTTCTCGGCACGGCCAAGCTGCTCGCGCAGTTGAAAGACCAGTGGCGCGGCACGCTCGTGCTCATCGGCCAGCCCGCCGAAGAACGCATTGACGGCGCGCGCGCCATGCTCGCCGACGGCCTCTACACCCGCTTCCCCAAGCCGGACTTCGCCCTGGCCCTGCACGACACCCCGGACATCGAATCCGGAAAAATCGGCTTCACCTCCGGCTACGCCCTGGCCAGTTCCACCTCCGTGGACGTGACCATTCGCGGCCGCGGCGCGCACGGCTCCAGGCCGGAAGCCAGCAAGGACCCCATCGTACTGGCCGCCGAATATATTCTGGCTATTCAGACCATCGTCAGCCGCGAAAAATCGCCCTTCGACCCCGCCGTGGTCACCGTCGGCTCCATCCACGGCGGCACCAAGCACAACATCATCCCCGACGATGTGCATTTGCAGCTCACCATCCGCACCTACAAGGAAGAGGTCCGCCAGCAAATTCTCGCCTCGCTCGAGCGCATTGCTCGCGGCGTCGCGCTTGCCGGCGGCGTTCCCGAAGACCGCGCCCCCATCGTCAAGACCAGCGACACCGAATACACCCCGGCCATGTACAACGATCCGGCGCTCACCGCCCGCACCGTGGCGGCGCTGAAAAAAGCTCTCGGCGCGGAAAATGTATTGGAGGTGCCTTCGGTTATGGGCAGCGAGGATTTCGGCCAGTTGGGCCTTGAAGACCGCAAGATTCCCACGTTCATGTTTTTTGTCGGGGCCATTGACGCCGCGCGCCTCGCGGCCATGAAGCAGGCCGGCACGCCGGTCCCGACCTTGCACTCGAGCCTGTTCTGGCCCACGCCGGAGCCCACCATCCGCACCGCGGTCAAGTCCATGACCACGGCGGTCCTCGAACTGATGAAGAAGTAGCTTACGGGCGAAGTTTGGCGAGGCGCCCGGCCGCCGCGGCCAGCGTCTCTTCTTTCTTGCAGAACGTGAAGCGCACCTGCTTCGCGCCGTCCGCGGCGTTGCGGTAGAAGCTTGATCCCGGCACCACCGCCACGCCGATTTTCTCCACCAGATATTTGCCGAAGCTCACATCGTCGGGATAGCCGAAGGCGGAAATGTCCGTCATGATGTAATACGCTCCGCGCGGCTTGAACACCGTGAACCCCGCCCCTTCCAGGATCTTCACCAGGCGCTCGCGCTTCGCCGCGTAGGTCACCGCCAGTTTGTCGTAATAGGCCTGCGGGAACTGCAGCGCGATGGCCCCGGCCTGCTGCAGCGGAGCGGCGGCGCCCACGGTCAGAAAATCGTGCACCTTGCGAATGGAATTGGTGGCCGCCGGCGGCGCCAGCGCCCATCCCACGCGCCATCCGGTCACACTGTAGGTCTTGGAAAGTCCGTTGATGACGATGGTGCGGCCGCGCATTCCCTCAATCTGCGCCATCGAGACGTGCTCCGCTCCGTCATACAGAATGTGCTCGTAGATTTCGTCGGAAACGCAAAACACGTTCCAGCGCACGCACAGGTCGCGGATGAATTCCAGCTCCGCACGGGTAAAAACCTTGCCGGTGGGATTGTTCGGCGTATTCAGGATGATGGCCTTGGTCTTCGGCCCGAAGGCCGCGGCCAGTTCCTTTTCGTCGAACGACCAGTCGGGCGTGCGCAACTTCACAAAGCGCGGCGCCGCCCCGGAGAGAATCGCGTCCGGGCCGTAGTTCTCATAGAACGGCTCGAACACCACCACCTCATCGCCGGGATTGATGATGGCCATCATCACCGCCATCATGGCCTCGGTCGAACCGCAGCACACCGTAATCTCGCGCTCGGGATCGTACTGCACCCCTTGCGTGCGCTCGAACTTGGCCACCACCGCGTCGCGCAGCGGCTTCGCTCCCCAGGTGATGGCGTACTGATTGATGTCGTCGGCGATGGCCTGCCGCGCCGCTTCCTTGATCTCCGCCGGCGCCGCAAAATCCGGAAATCCCTGCGAGAGATTCACGGCATTGTGCTTCATGGCCAGGCGGGTCATCTCGCGGATCACCGATTCGGTGAACTGCTCCGCGCGCACGGACAGCATTTTCCGCGCGATTTCGCCGGCCTCCGCCGGGGCGCTGCTCGATGGGGAAGGGCTCATTCGTCTCGTCTCTCTATTCTCGTACGGGCAGATGCCCGCGCTCGGCCGGCTCGCCGCCGGTGCCGTAAATCATCCGGTAAGCTCCGGCGTTTCGCAACACGATTTGCACGTACTCGCGCGTTTCCGTAAAAGGAATGGATTCCACCAGCTCGGCGATTTCGTCGTAGTTGCGCTCCGCGCTCCACGACGAAATGCGGTCTTCGCCCGCGTTATACGCCGCCAGCGCCTGCTCCGGCCCGCCCGCGCGATTCAGCAGGTCCTTGACATAGAGCGCGCCCAGCTTGATGTTGTATTCTGGATCGAACAGTTTTTTGCGCGAGTAGCGCACATGCGCCTCCCGCGCCAGCAGTTTCGCCGTATTCGGCAGCACCTGCATCAATCCCATGGCGTTCGCCGAAGAAACCGCGTTGGCCTGAAATGCCGATTCCTGCCGGATCAGCCCCGCCACGAATGCCGGGTCCAGTCCGTTGACGGCCGCCTCGTGCCGCACGGCCGCTTCGTAGGGCAGCGGATAAAGCACTTTCCATTCGGCGATGGGCAGGTCCCCGATCGCCCGCGCCTCGAAATTGCTCACCGCCAGGCGCGCATAGGCCATCCCCGTTGAAAAACGCCCCTGCTCGTAAGCCGCCTGCGCCGCCTCGGCCATCAATCGCGGCGAGGACGTCGCGTAATACGCGAACTTCAATTCCATCTCCGCCGAAGCGTCGAAGCCGATCACCCGCAGCGCCTGCGCGCGCAGCCAGCGCTCCCGGGCGGCCACCGGCAGCGGCTCGTCGATCGGACGCAGCGGAGGCGCCGGCGGAATCTTGTCCAGGAACAGCGCGGGATTTTCCGGCCCGTCGCCGATCTTCTCGAGGCGCTGCGCCGCGGCCATTCCAAAATAAGTCATCGGAAAGCGGCTGGCCGCTTTGTTGTAGAAACTTCGCGCGTGATCCGGATTCCCCTCCCGCTCCGCGCACCTTCCCATCCAGTAGATCGCATTCACCGTGTATGGCGAGCCCGGATATTTATCGAGATACGCTTCCATCAGCCCGCTCGTGGCCGGATTCTTCTTCAGGTATTCCACCCAGATCGCCCGCCATTCGGCGGTTGCCGCCAGGTCGCTATTCGGATGATTCTCCACGATGCGCCGGTAATATTCGGCGGCGCGCTCCCGGTACAGCTGCACCCAGTAATAATTCGCTTCCATCATCAGCGCGTCATCCACAAAGCGGCTGGCCGGGTATTTCGCGCGCAGATCTTCGAGCGCCGCCAGCATTCTTGTCCCGCTCTTGTTCGCGCGCCAGATCTGCGCCAGCGCCAGCATGCGCTCGGCATCCGCGTCCGGATCGCTTAAGACCAGCTTGGCCACCGGATCGGCGTTCGAGCGGCGCTGCGCCAGCAGTTGCGCGATGCGCAGGCTGGCGCGCTCGCGCCTCGCGCTCGTCTCTCCGGCCGGCAGTTGCGCAAGCATCTTGGTGTATTCCGCGCGGGCTTCGCGCCACTTCTTCGCGTCGAAAAAAGCCTGCGCGCGCTTCTCCTGCAGCTCCGGCGGCGGCTGCGGATACTCCACGCGCAATTCGCGCTGTAGCTTGGGCAGCGCCGCGCCCGCTGTCTTGGCTTCGTCGCTGAGCGGAAAATTGAAATAAATCGTCTGGTAATCCGCCGCCGCACGCGCCGGCTGCTTGGCCGCCTGCCGCGCCCGCGCCCGCAGCAGCAGCAGTTCCGGCTTGGCCGCCGTCCCGAAATAAGCGTCCAGCGCCGTCAGCGCTTCCTGCGGCCGCCCCAGGGTGATGGCCGTATCCGCGAACGCATGCAGCACCTGCTCGCGCAGCGACGAATTCGCGTAATCGCGCTGCACCGTGCGCAGTTCTTCGTACGCCTCCCGGTTCCGCCCCAGATTGCGGTGCGCCTGCGCGCTCCAGAACAGCGCGAAATCGCCCAGAAGTTTTTCCTGCCGCGCCTTGCCGAACCACCCCAGCGCCGCGCCGTAACGCTTCTTCGTAAAATCGTTGTAGCCCAGCGCCAGCGCCGCACGCGCTCCCCAATCCGTCTCCGCATTTCTCGCCGCGAATGCCGCAAGCTTTTTGTACGCCCCGGCCTCCTCGCCATTCAGCCCCCGCGCCAGTTCCGCGAGTTCCTGCTGCGCCGCTTCGGCCGGCGGTCCCGCCACCGCCGCCAGCGCCGCCGCTTCCGGCACGCACCCCGCCCGGCACGCGGCCGCTTTGCGCTTCCCGGATTTCCCGCTCCCCTGCCCGGACTGCGCCAGGGCCGGCGCGCAAGCCATCCCCAGCAATGTCCCGCCCAGCGCCGCCATCGTAAAAAGGCGAGCCGCTCCCCAAACCATCCGTAGGGGAAAATTCCGTTTTGCGAAGTGCGAGGGCATTGTCCTGGGCGGGCCTTCGTTACGAAGCGTACGGATAATCACCGATGGCCTCGGGGTCTCCATCGGCAAGAATCTGCACCAGCCAATGATAAAAGTAATCCACGGGATGCGTCAGGATTTGCCGGAACCGCCGCTCGTATTCCTTGTGGGCTTTGTCGATGTCGTCGCGCAATCGAATGCAGATATCCTTGTTCTGCCGCCCCAGCTTCACCTGCTCGGGCTTCAGCATCTTGATGTCCTGCATGGACACCTTGGCCACGCGGTTCGCCCGCCGGTGCATTTCCTGCTCTTCGGCGGAAAGCCGGCTGACGTCGAATTCTTCTTCGACTCCCGCCGCCTCTTCCACGGCCATTTCCGGCACTTCTTCTTCGAACAAAGGCTCAGGCTCGGCCACAACCGGTGGTGGAGGCGGAGGAGGTGGAGGTGGAGGTGGAGGCGGAGGTGGAGGCGGAGGCGGAACGGGCCGCGGCGCAACTGCCGGCTTGGCGGCGGCTGGCGCCGCCACGGGAGCTGGCGCTGCCGCGCGCACCGGCGCTGGTTTTACCACTGCCGGCAGCGGCATCTCCGCCGCCGCTTCTTCCTCGGCCGCCGTGCGCTGCCCCGGTTGCATCGCCGTGGTTACAAATCGCGAAAGAACTTCCAGCGATGCCGCCAGCGAAGCCGCCGCCGTTTGCGCGCGCATCATCGGCGGCAGCGCTCCGGCCGGCCTGGGGCTGGCGCACGCCGAGGCCACGTCGCTGATGGCCAGCTGCACTTCCTCGGTCAGCCGCAAGATCCGCTCGAGATTCTCCCGCAGCGCTCGTGAAACCGCCTGATCCACCGGATTGGGTTCGTTGGCCATGCCCTCAGCGTCCTGCCGCTCAAAACCCCCCGTCTACTGATTCTGAGATTCATCGGCGAGAGAGTCAACCGCCCTTCTAGCGAAGTGTGCCGAGAAGTACCCCATTTGAAACAGCCCTCCACCACGCGCTGGCAGCCAGGGCGCAGTCGCGCTATACTTATATTGACCTTGGGGGCGACACGGTTTCGACGGAAGCTGTCGCGACCATGAGGCATGCCGGGCGCCACCTGCCCGTAATCGGGTGGAAACGAAAACTGCCAACTCTGAACTGGCACTTGCAGCTTAATTAATTAAGCCGCACGCTTCCTTCGGTTTCGCCTGCGGGCCGGAGATGAAGCGTCATACAGCAGGCTGGCCGCGGCGTTTCGGTCCGTAATGCCGCAGCGAGATTCATCGGACTAGCCGGCTGCGTTTCTTGCTCCTTCTAAGCGCAGCGGGCGAACCCAAACCGAACGGGGCTAAGCATGTAGTCTTCTGGCCGTTGCGCTTTTCGGACGGGGGTTCGACTCCCCCCGCCTCCACCATCTTCTTCCCCGCCGGGCATGGCTGTGCCCTCGTGCCCCTTCGTCCATTCGCGCCTCTCTCTCACTGGCTGCTTGAATCCCTCCACTCGTTGATTCCGGCGTCTATTGAACCAGCCAGCAACCCTCCAAGCAGCACCCATTCCCTCTCTCTGATTCACCCCCCGAACCACTCCGTTTCAACCTACCTGTGCCCTCACCTTTTCGGTCTCCCAGGCAATTTTTCCTCGTTCCCTAAAAACAAACTATTTCCCTTTTTATGAGCGCATTACCGCATGCCCAAACATGCACTACCCGTCCCTAAACTGTCCTTTAGGGCTATAGCGCTTAAACATGTGTACTAGTACCATTTCCGAAGTTAGCCATTATCTTTCATTGTCCCGGGTGCCCTTTGCTGAAGCCGAACTACATACCGCCTTCTCTTCTCGGCCTGCTCTTGGCCGCTTTCATTCCCTCTCTGGCCTTGGGCCAGGCCAGGCAGCCTTTTCTCCCGAACCTTGCCCATCCCACCACGGTTCGCCCTCTTCACTCCCGGCTCTCTCTCCCCGGCAAGGATGCTCCGCTTGCCCACAATCTTAAGACAACGGAAACGCTCGCTTCCGAAACGACCGCTGCGCCATCCTCCAACAATCCTTGGCCTCCCGGCAGCGTCCCTTTCCGCTCTCCGTCCCACATCCTGCACGACGGTACCGCCATCCCCCTGCGCGCCGCTGAATCCATCTCCTCCGCCGACGCCAAGCTGGGCGATCCCGTCGACTTCGTGGTCGTGCAGGATGTGATTCTCGATGGCTTTCCGGTCATTCCCAAGGGCACGATTGCTCATGGCACCATTTCCGAGGTCAAGCGTAAGCGGCGCATGGCCCGCGGCGGCAATCTCGGCGTCCATCTGGAATTCATCGGCCTGCCCACCGGCGATAAAATCCCCGTTCGCGCCGCCACCAGAGTTCGCGGCGGCGGCCAATCCAAAATGATGGCCACCGGCATGGCCGTCACCGCCCTGGCTTTCTATCCCGCCGCTCCGGCCCTGATGATGATGCGCGGCAAGGACACCGTCCTGCTCAAAGGCGCGGCCCTCACCGCCTATGTCAACGGCAATACTCCCGTGGATATCTCGAATCTCAAAGCCAGCCCCGATCCCGGTTCCTCGCTGGCTCCTCGCCAAGCCGCCGCGCTCCTCCCTGCCCACGAAACGATTCCGGCCATGTCCTCCGCCCCTGCCGGCCATTCCCGCGCTACCCTCCAGGATTTCCTCGAATTCGTTCCCCGCCGGATCATGGATTCCAGCGGCCGCGATGGCGACATGGTCAATCTGATTTTCGTCGGAACCCGCGCGCAGGTCGAACAGGCTTTCCAGAACGCCGGATGGGACAACACCATCCGCTCCAAGTACAAAGCCGTCTGGCACGCCATGAAGCATCCCAAGGATCAAGTGGCCATGCCCATGAGCCGTCTCTACCTTTTCGGCCGCCCCCAGGATCTCGCCCTGGCCATGGAAGATCCCGAATCCACCATGACCCGCCGCCACCATATCCGCATCTGGAAAACCGATTACGATTTGAATGGCGTCCCCGTCTGGGTGGGCGCGGCAACCCACGATATCGGCGTGGAAAAAGACAAGCGCTCGCTCACTTCCATCACCCACAAGATCGACCCGGATGTAGACGCCGAGCGCGAATTCGTCGGCCAAACCCTCATCAAGCTCCAGTCCGGCCCCAAAATCGGCTACGTCCTTCCCGCGGATCCCGTTCGCGAAGCCACCACCGCCACCGGCGGCGACTACCACTCCGACGGACGCATGCTCCTCCTCGCTCTGGATCAGCCCTTCAACCAAAATGAGTTGCTCGCGCGCGAAACCCGGTCTTCCGCCACCATCCCGCGCTAAGACCCTGCGCCTTCCCTCGATCCTTCATTTCCCGGCGCTGCAATCGCGTCAAGGGATTCCTTCCCAATCAGAAACAATTCTCGCTTCCGGCGATGATTATTCTTGAGAAATTTTCAGCGGCTGCTGATCGGAACTACTTTCAGGCGAGAAAGAAAACCATTACGGGGGGTCTGAAAGAAAAAAAGAAACGAGCCGCGAACCAGTGATCGCCGGTTCGCGGCTCGTTTCGAAACTATTTCACACTCCCGTCAGCGACATCTTCCGGGAGTGCTTCATAACGGCGCGGACGCCTATTTCTGCGCCGTGCCGCCGCCTCCGGCTGCCGTCGCGGACGTGCCAATGGCGTCGCCGTTGACCACCAGCTCCACTCTCCGGTTGCGCTGCCGGCCTTCCGTCGTATCGTTGCCGGCCACTGGCTGCGTCTTGCCGAAGCCCTTGGACACCACCGCCGAGGAGGCCACCCCTTGCTGCACCAGGTAGTCCTTCACCGCCCCGGCTCTGCGCTCGGAAAGCGCCTGGTTGTAGTCATCCGTTCCCACGCTGTCCGTGTACCCTTCGATCTGCAAATTCAGGCTCGGATGGGCCATGACGATGCCGGAAATCTTGGCCAGCTTTTCGCGCGCTCCCGGCTTCAGCGTATAGCTGCCGGTGTCGAAGAGCACGTCGGACATATTGATGATCAGACCGCGCGCCGAATCCCGCGTCTGCAGAATCGTATTCAGCTGGCTCAGCAGCTTCGAGCGCAGTTCGGCCTTTTCCTTCTCCGCCTGTTCGGCCGCCGCGCGCGCCTTGGCCACTTCCGCCTCGGCTGCCTGCTGCCCGGCCAGAGCGCTCTGTCGCGCGGCTTCCGCGTCGGCGCGTTCCTTCGACGCCTTTTCCGCCGCCAGCCGCGACTGCTCCGCCTGCGCTTGCGACTGCCGCTGCTGCGCCTCGGCCGCCGCCCGCGCCGCATCCGATTGCGCCTGCATCTGCGCCGAATGCTCCGCCGCCAGCCGCGACTGCTCCGCGTCCGCTTGCGACTGCCTCTGCTGCGCTTCCGCCGCCAAACGCGCCGCATCCGATTGCGCCTGCGCCTGCACCGCGCGTTCCGCCGCCAGGCGAGACTGTTCCGCCTGGGCCTGCGCCTGCTGCTGCTGCGCCAGAGATGCCGCTCTCACCGCTTCCGCTTCCGCACGTTCCCGCGCCGCGCGTTCCGCCGCCAGCTGCGCTTCCAGCTTCGCGCGCATCGCCGCTTCCTGTTCCGCCCGCGCCTGAGCCTCGCGCTCCTGCGCCGCGCGCCGCTCCCGCTCCGCTCGCTCCTCTTCCATGCGCTTGGCCGTGATGGCCCGGGCGTCTTCCGCCGTCTGCACCGATTCGCGCGCCGCCATGTCCACCTGCTTCAGGTCCGCCTTGCGCGCCACCAACTCTTCCGCATTCTGCAGGTATTGCGCGGCCTTCCGGTAGCTGTCCGCCGCGTAGCGTTCCGCTCCCGCCGCCTGCGCGATCTTCACCGCGTTGCGCGCTTCATGCACCGAAAGCGGCGCCCGCGGGTCCAGCGCCTTGGCTTGCCCATTGGATTCCACGAAGTTGTACTTCCCGCGCTTGAGCAGCGCGAACTTCGCTTCCACTTCCTCCACGTTCCCCGCCGTATCCGGCCGCACGATGTTTTCCATCACCACCACTTCGCTCGGCTCGATCACCGCGAAGTACGGCTCCGCCGTCACGATCATCGCGAACGCCTGCAATTGCGCGGTCGTTTCCACTTTCCCTTTTCCGCCCGATAGGATGATCTCGCCCATGTTGTCGGCGCGTCCTTCCGGCGAGACCGCCCACAGCACGTACGTCAGGAATTGCGCCCCGTATTTCTGCGCCGATTCCATCTTTTCGAATTTCGCCGAGACCCGCAGCGCGCGCCCCTTCCCTTCCACTTTCGCTTCGCCCTTGGCCATCGGCTGCAGCACCGTCCCCCGAAAATCGATCTTCGTCGACCCGTTCATGTGCCCGTAGTTGATGGCCTTGGTCGACCGCGCCGAAATCGTGATGCTGTACAGCGAAGTCCCTCCGCCGTCCTGCTGCTGCGGATCCGTGCTTTGCGGCGTCCCCTGTCCCCATGCCGGCAAAGCCAGCAGGCCCACCAGGGCCGCCTGAGTCAGAAGTTTCATTGCGCTTTTCACGTTGCACTCCCTATCGCCGTTTCCGGCAATTCTGTGTGTCTAGTATTTTCCGCGTTCTTTTCCGCGGAAGCCTCGCATCCCCGCGGGGAGATGCAATTGCACTTGTGAATCCAGCCTAACAAATAATGCCCTTCCGCCAGCCCCTTCCCTGCGCCCCTTTGCGCTAGTGATAAACAGAATGGCCAGCTGTCCTGTCGTACAGGTGCGCGTACCGGCGCCGCTTCGCCTCCCCCTTGCCGTTTCCCGCCCTCTTTCGCTACACTCCGCACTTGCAGGGCCGCGCGCCCTGCTGGAGGCTCGATGAACCGTCCCCGCGGCCCGGCTCTCTCTATTCTCTTCCTGCTGGCTTGCGCTCTGCCCGCCGTCCTGCCGGGTAATTCCGTTCCCATCAAGACCGAGACGGTGAGCTACCCCAGCGGCGCAGAAACCGTCAGCGCTTATCTGGCGGCGCCCGATTCGCCGGGAAAACATCCGGCGGTCATCGTCATTCATGAATGGTGGGGACTGAACGATTGGGCGAAGGAACAGGCGCGAAAATTTGCCGCCGAAGGTTATGTCACTCTGGCGGTGGACCTCTACCGCGGCAAACAGGCCACCACGCCCGAGGTGGCCCACGAACTCAGCCGCGGCCTGCCGCCCGACCGCGCCCTCCGCGACCTGCAGGCCGCGGTCAGCTACCTCGCCGCGCTTCCCAGCGTGCAGCCGGAACGCATCGCTTCCGCCGGATGGTGCATGGGCGGGGGCTACTCCATCCAACTGGCCGTGCATGAGCCGCGGCTGGCCGCCTGCATCGTGAACTACGGCTCCTTGCCCACCGAGGCCGCGAATCTGGCGGCCATCAAGGCGCCCGTGCTGGGCAACTTCGGGGCCGATGACCGCGGGATTCCTCCTGATGCGGTGCGGGCCTTCGAAGCCGCCATGAAGGCCGCGGGAAAATCCACGGACATCAAGATCTACGACGGCGCGGGCCACGCCTTTGAAAATCCGAATAACAAGGACGGCTACCGCCCCGCGGCCGCCGAAGACGCCTGGCAGCGCATGGTGGCGTTTCTGCGGGCCCGCTTGCGTTAGCCGCTAGCGCGCCGCGGCGGCTGGCAGGGTGATGGCTCCGGCTTTGGCTTTCTTCAGTTGCGCGCCGACCGCGGCCACTTGGCCTTTCTTTAATTCCTCCCACTTCGCCAGGAGGTCTTTCTGCGCTTTTTGCAGTTCCGCAAAGAGCGCCGCCGCTTGCGTGGTGGGCGCGGCGTCGGCGCTGTCCGCGACATTCAGCAGCGCACCGAAATGCTGATTGAGGGTGGAGAGATTTTCCGGCTGCACGCCGGTGGGGGGCACGCCGGCAAAACCTTCCACCGTCGCGCCTTCGAGAGCCGCCGCCTTCTTGTCCAGCGCGGCCACGGCGGCCGCCAGCGCTTTCTTGCCTTTGGCCAGTTTTCCCGCGCTTTCCTTGAGCTGCGCGCGCAGCGATTGCACTTCGCGCAGCGCCGCGTAGCTTTCGTTCATGCCCGCCACGCAGCCTGACTCCATCTCGAACTGCTTGCCCAGATCGGCGAGCGATGTGGAAATCCGCGGGTCCATGCGCAGGGCCACGGCACGCGTGATGCTCTTTCCGTTGACCGTCAGCTTCACCGTGTACAGCCCCGGCGGCGCCCAGGCGCCCTGCGGATTCTTCGGCGTATCATGCACAATCGCCGAGATGGGGAACTCCGATTCGAGCGCGGACGGCGGGGCGTAGTGCAGGTCCCAGACGAAGCGGTGCATTCCCGCCGCCGCGGAAAGAACCTGCAGCGGACGCACCCAGTAGAGCGGAACCGGCAGGCCCTTGGCCATCTCTTCGATGCTTTCCAGTTTGTCCGTGCTGGAGTAATGGCGGACCGTGCGTCCTTGCGGGTCCAGAAGTTCGAGCGTCACCGGCCCGCTCGCGGCCGCCTTCAGGTAATAGTCAATCACCGCTCCGTCGGGCGGATTTTTCCCGGCGGGAGTTTCCGGCGGCAGCGGCGTGTCCGTGTTGCGGTTCCAGCGCATGCGCAGCGCCGTCTGCGGCTCGAAGAGATACGCATCGGCGGCGGCCACTTCGGAGGAAATCTGCCGCAGCGGAGTGATGTCGTCCAGAATCCAGAAGGAGCGCCCGTGGGTGGCGACGATCAGGTCGTCGCCGTGCAGGGCCAGGTCGCGCATGGAGGTGTGCGGCAGATTCAGTTGCAGGGCCTGCCAGTTTTCGCCGTCGTCGATGGAGACGTAGACGGCGTTCTCCGTCGCGGCAAAGAGCAGCCCCTTGCGCGCGGGGTCTTCGCGCACCGCGTTCACCGGAGCGTTTCCCGGAAGGCCCGTCACGATCGCTTGCCAGGTCTTGCCGAAATCGCGCGTCCTATAGATGTAGGGATGCAGATCGTCCAGGCGGAAGCGATTGACGGCCATGTAGGCCGTCCCGGCATCGAAATGCGACGCTTCGATGATGGAAACTTTGCTCCACGCCGTCAGTTCCTTGGGCGTAATGTTCTGCCAGCTCTTTCCGCCGTCGCGGGTGATGTGCACCAGGCCGTCGTCGGTCCCGGCCCAGATGGTTCCCGGCTCCTTGAAAGACGGCGCCACCGCGTAGATCACGCCGCGATGCCTGCCCTTCTCCGGGTCCAGCGCGGTAAACACGCCCAGATTCGCGGGAACGTCATACTTTTCGCGGGACAGCTCCGGGCTTATCGCCGTCCAGCTTCGTCCCTCATCCTTGGTCTTGAAGAGCACGTTGGCGGCGAAAAAGAGCGTGCCCGGATCGAACGGGGAAAAAATTATCGGCAGAGTGCGGTCGTAGCGGTATTCGCCGCGCCAGACGGGTTCCGGGCCGATTTCAGCCACTTCGCCAAGCGCCTGATCGGTGCGCGTGAGGCGCGCGCCGTAAACTTTGTTGGCGTCGCGGGGGTCCACGGCGATGGCGCCGTATTCAAACACTCCTACGGAATGCCACTCGCGGAAGGAAATTTCGCCGTAGTCGCTGCGGCTCATCACCGCGGCCGAGCCGCTCTCCTGCTGCGCGCCGTAGACCCAGTAGGGAAAACGGTTGTCGGTGGTCACGTGATAGAACTGCGCGGTGGGCTGGTTGTACCAACTGCTCCAGGTCTCGCCGCCATTCACGCTGATGACCGTGCCCTGATCGCTGGTCAGGGCGATGAGCTTGGCGTTTTCCGCGCTGACCCAGACGCGCTGGTAATCGTCGCCGCCTGGAGCGCCCTTGAATCCGGCGAAGGTTTTTCCGCCGTCGAGCGAGCGCCACGAGGAAGTGTTGGCCACGTAGACCACGTCGGGATTGTCCGAACTCACGGCAATGCCCATCGCGCCCGGCCCGCTCCCGCCGATCCTGCGGTCGCCGTTGACGCGCTCCCAGGACTGCCCCGAGTCATCCGAGCGGTATACACCCGCGCCCTTCCTGGCCTCGACCGAGGCGTAGAGCCGGCTCGAATGGCCGGGCGCGATGGCAATTCCCATGCGGCCCAGACCATCGGCGAAAGTGGGCAAACCGTTGGTCAGCGGCACCCAATTGCTTCCGCCGTCGGTGGATTTGTAGAGGCCGCTGCCCGGGCCGTTGATGGAAGCGCCGTTGCGGGCCTCCCAGGGCGCCACGCGCGCGGCCCACAGGACCGCGTAGAGCGTCTGGGGATTGACGGGGTCCATCAGCAGATCGGCCGCGCCGGTGTTTTCGTCCTGATAGAGCACGCGCTCCCAAGTTTTCCCGCCGTCGGACGAACGGAAGACGCCGCGCTCGGCGCTGGGCCCGTAGGGATGCCCCAGCACGGCCACGTAGACGCGCTCGGCGTCCCTGGGGTCCACCGCAATCGCGGTGATCTGCTGCGCGTCGGCCAGGCCCAGATGCTTCCAGGTTTTTCCGGCGTCGTTCGAGCGGTACATCCCGTCGCCAATGGCAAGGTCCGGGCGCTGCAAACCTTCGCCGCTGCCCGCATAGATGACCTCCGGATTCGAGGGGGCCACGGCCAGCGCACCCACTGAGCCAGTGTCCTGCCCGTCGAAGATGGGCCTCCAAGTATTGCCGAAATCGGTGGTCTTCCAGATGCCCCCGTTCACCGCGGCCATATAGAAGACATTGGGCTGCTTGGGCACGCCGGCGATGGCCACGGTGCGACCGCCGCGGAACGGGCCGATGCAGCGCCACTGCATCTCGGCATAGAGTTTGGGGTCAACCTGCTGGGCCGCCGCCGCGCCCGCCGCGAGCAAAATCATCGCCATCAGAACCGCCGTCCTCAGCCGCAGTTTCATCCTGGTCTCCTCCGTGGTGGAACGCCGAGCATAACCCGGCTCTGGCCGGGCTGCAATGCTGGCGGGTGAGGCGTGAGAGTGAGGAAGATGCAATGAAGTAATGACGTAAGGAGGTAAGGAAGGAATGAGATAGCGAGAAGAACGGGAAACATCCTTTGCCAAGGGCAGCCTTCGGATTGGGTTGAGGGAGAAAGAGAGGTCCTTCGCTCCCGATGGTCGCTCAGGACAGATACCCTTCGCCGGGTATCTGGTTAACAATATGACCCCCACCCCCGGTGTTTTTTGTAACTGCTGATTCTGCGGGGTTTTAAGTCCTTTGTTTTGGAAGTGCAGATTCTAAAGGGTTTGCAGGCGTGTTTTTTGGAACTGCAGAATCTACAGGGGTTAGGGGAGTTTTGGTTCGGGCCGAGGGGGTTTTGCGGGGGGATTGGGTGGGGCCATTGGGGCGATAGGGTTCGCCGCATCTCAGTTTGAGATGTTAGCTTAAAAGTACACAATTGTCAATTGGTATGATTATTAGAACGGTGTGGATACCGTGGAAAAGGAGAGGCCGGGAGGGGGATGGGAGGAAGCGGGATCGTAGTATCTGGCGCGATAATACGATGGGGTGGTTTGAGGGTGCGGGGCGGAAGGCGCGTTGCCAATTTCCTGTAAGTTGGACATAAAGTTGACTCTAAACCCCCACCCGAATTCACCTTCGCACTTTTAAGATTGCGCCACCCCGCCATAGAGATAAGTTTGACCGTCCATGATTTCCCCGGTTATCGCGTTGCCGCGGTCTCCATGGGTTGGACGTCGCGTTCAATCTTGGCGGCGATTTCGTCCTCGGCGACTTCCAGGTCGTAGCGCATCTGGAGATTCATCCAGAACGCCGGGCTGTTCTTGAAGTAGCGCGCGAAGCGCAGTGCCGTGTCGGCGGAGATGCCGCGCCGCTCGTGGTAGATCTCGGCGATCCGCGTCACCGGGACGCGGAGGCCAATCGCCATCCTGTTCATGCTCAGGTCCAGCGGGGTCATGAACTCCTCGCGGAGAATTTCGCCCGGATGCACCGGCTTCTGTTTCTTGGCCATCTCGCCTCCCTAGTGGTAATCCACAATCTCGACTTCGCGCGCGTGACCATCGCGCCATGCAAAGCAAATCCGCCACTGGTCGTTGATGCGGATGCTGTACTGCCCCTTCCGGTCGCCTTTCAATTTTTCCAGCCGGCGCCCCGGCAGGGTCGCAAGCGTTCGGATATCTGGCGCGGCGTCCAGCATGACCAGTTTTCGAATGGCCTGGCGCTCGATGGCCTTAAACCGGCGCACCAATTCTCGGCGGAAGAGGCGCTCCGTATCCGGGCATCGGAAGGACTGGATCACAGCCGCAGAGTATAACGCCAGGCGTTACATTGCAAGGGCTAAGAATGTCCCTTGTCCGCCTGTGGCCAATTTCGGGTAAGTTGTGGATGAGGCTGAATCTAAACCCGCACACGCAAAAACGGCGGGTGCGGCACCCGCCGTTCACTTATGGGCGGCGAGATGGCGGAGGGGAGAGGGAGGAATGAGGCCCGGCAAACGTTGTCCAACCGGCTGGCAGGCGGGTTTGACCGTGGGGGCGGGTCATGTTATAAAAAATCACCTTGCCAGGGGTGTAAAAGGCCGGCTTGTGGAAGAATCAGGGCCTTGGACTGGCGAGAACAGGCAGTCATACCCTTCCCCGTCATTGCATCGGGAGCGTAAAGTGAAGATCCGGCAGAGCGCCGCAGCCCGGCGGGTTGTGGAACAAGTGTTCGGTTGAAGCGGACGGGGAGAAACACCAAGAGTTTAGCGGATGAAAATTTTAGAGGGAAGATGAGGGAGAAATCCCCCACGGAGGAGAGAGTTCGTATGAGCATCCGGATGAAGAGCCTGCGCGCGAGCGCGGGAAAAGCAATGGTGGCGGCGCTGGCGCTGCTGCTGATGTGCGCGCCGGCGATGATGGCGCAGACGGCGGCAAGCGATGAGGGAGGCGAAGCGAGCCTGAAGCTGCCGGACCTCTCGAAGGTGCAGTTTCTGGGGGGGATTGACGGGCACCGGCTGCTGACCTTTGGACTGCTGTTCTGCGTGCTGGGGCTGGTCTTCGGGATGGTGATCTACACCAAGCTGAAGAACATGCCGGTGCACAAGTGCATGCTGGAGATTTCCGAGCTGATTTACGAGACCTGCAAGACGTACCTGGTGACGCAGGGGAAATTCCTGCTGCTGCTGGAGAGCTTCATCGCGGTGGTGATCGTGCTGTACTTCGGCGTGCTGCTGAAGATGGAGCCGATGCGCGTGGGGATCATCCTGCTGTTCAGCCTGGTGGGCATCGCGGGGAGCTTCGGGGTGGCCTGGTTCGGCATCCGGGTGAACACGTTCGCGAACTCGCGCACGGCGTTCGCCAGCCTGCGCGGGAAGCCCTATTCCATCTATAAAATTCCGCTGGAAGCGGGCATGAGCATCGGGATGATGCTAATCAGCGTGGAACTGCTGATGATGCTGTTCATTCTTCTTTATATTCCCGGGGACTACGCCGGGCAGTGCTTTATCGGGTTCGCCATCGGGGAATCGCTGGGAGCGGCGGCGCTGCGCATCGCCGGCGGCATCTTCACCAAGATCGCGGACATCGGCGCGGACCTGATGAAGATCGTCTTCAAGATCAAGGAAGACGACGCGCGCAATCCGGGAGTGATCGCGGACTGCACGGGAGACAACGCGGGGGATTCGGTGGGCCCCAGCGCGGACGGATTCGAGACCTACGGCGTGACCGGCGTGGCGCTGATCACGTTCATTCTGCTGGGCGTGAAGAGCCCCACGGTGCAGGTGCAGTTGCTGGTGTGGATCTTCGTGATGCGCATCGTGATGCTGATCGCCAGCGCGGCGGCCTATTTCATCAACAGCACCATCGCCAAGGCGCGCTTCGCCCATGCGGACGAGATGAATTTCGAGACTCCGCTGACTTCGCTGGTGTGGATCACTTCCCTCGTTTCCATCGCGCTGACCTACGCGGTTTCGGCGGTGATGGTTCCGTCGCTGAACGGCGACACCACGCAGTGGTGGAAGCTGGCGACGATCATTTCCTGCGGAACGCTGGCGGGAGCGGTGATTCCGGAGCTGGTGAAAGTGTTTACCTCGACCGAATCGCGGCATGTGAAGGAAGTGGTGGCCTCGGCGCAGGAAGGCGGAGCGTCGCTGGGCATTCTTTCGGGATTCGTGGCCGGGAATTTTTCGGGCTACTACCTGGGCATGGCCATGGTGCTGCTGATGTCCATCAGCTACCTGGTGAGCCTGCACGGACTGGGCGCATTGATGATCGCGGCGCCGGTGTTCGCGTTTGGCCTCGTAGCGTTCGGGTTCCTGGGCATGGGCCCGGTGACGATTGCGGTGGACTCCTACGGGCCGGTGACGGACAACGCGCAGTCGGTTTACGAATTGTCGCTGATCGAGCAGGTTCCGGGGATTCAGGAAGAGCTGAAGAAGACGCAGGGATTTGACGTGAACTTCGAGCGGGCCAAGCACCTGCTGGAGGCCAACGACGGAGCGGGGAACACGTTCAAGGCCACGGCCAAGCCGGTGCTGATCGGAACGGCGGTGGTGGGCGCCACGACGATGATTTTCTCGATCATCATGGCGCTGACGCACGGGCTGACCGTAAACGTGGAAAAGCTTTCGCTGCTGCATGCGCCGTTCTTTCTGGGGCTGATCACCGGCGGGGCCATGATTTACTGGTTCACCGGGGCGTCCACGCAGGCGGTGACGACCGGGGCGTACCGCGCGGTGGAATTCATCAAGGCCAATATCAGGCTGGAAGGGGTGGTCAAGGCGTCGGTGGAAGACAGCAAGAAAGTGGTGGAGATCTGCACGAAGTACGCGCAGAAGGGCATGCTGAATATTTTTATTGCCGTATTCTTCGCCACGCTGTCGTTCGCGTTTCTGGAGCCGTTCTTCTTCATCGGCTACCTGATTTCGATCGCGATTTTCGGATTGTACCAGGCGATTTTCATGGCCAACGCCGGCGGGGCGTGGGACAACGCCAAGAAGATCGTGGAAGTGGAGATGAAGCAGAAGGGCACGCCGCTGCACGACGCGACGGTGGTGGGGGACACGGTGGGCGATCCGTTCAAGGACACGTCGTCGGTGGCGCTCAACCCGGTGATCAAGTTCACCACGCTGTTCGGGCTGCTGGCGGTGGAGCTGGCGGTGACGCTGACCCGCGAGAGCGGCGGGGCGGGGCTGACGCATATCTTGTCCGCGGCGTTCTTCGTGGTGTCGTTTGTGTTTGTTTACCGGTCGTTTTATGGGATGAGCATTCGGAAGGAAGCGTAGTGGGGATAGTGGTCAGTGGTCAGTAGAAAGTTGTCAGTTGAAAGTTGATAGTTGAAGAGAAAACGGGGCGGCCGGTGGCCGCCCCGTTTTTTTTGCGTTGCTTGAGGGCTGAATTGCGGGGACGTCGGCTGCGGGGCGGACAGCGGTTGGCCGTTCATCGTCCTGCCGGGACATTTCTTGGGCCACAAAAAAGAACCGCTTTCGCCGGGCCCGTGGAAGGGCCGGGCGAAAGCGGGTTTCGTTGGATGCAGGCTGCGCGTTTTCGTTCAGGCTGATGGCACCCGTTCCGGTTACAGGACGATGTCCCGCCAGTTCAGGACGACGGAGTTGCCGATGCCGAAGACCAGCAACCCGCCAAAGCCCGGAGGAGGGTTGCCGCGCAAGAGCTGCATGGGGTTGTAGGTGATGCCCACGTTGGTGCTGCAGGAGCTGATCTCGAAGCTGGCATTGGGTCCATAGGACATCATAGCGCCGGAAAGAGAGAATTGCTGGCTGGCAATCTTGGGACAAGTCGGGTGTCCGACTCCGCCCGTCGGCAATGCAGTTTTCGCCGGTTCCGTTTCGATTTCGCCCTGGACGTAAATCAATCCGCGGATGTTGTTCACGCCCCCCGCAAATTCGACTTCGCCGGTGCCCACGGTGTTATCGCGCGGGCGGACAATGATATTGAGATCCACCGGAGTCGTCGGCGTGCCAAAGTTGTTGTTGAACTTGGTGTCAAGCCCGGGCGAATTGCTGAGCCAGATGGTGCCCGTACCGGAAAACACCACGTTCGCCGGAAAACTGGTTGGATTGAGGATAGTGCCGCAGGCGGTCATGTAGGGCGTGCCATTGAACTCGAAGACCTGTTTGGGAGTGGCGTTACCCAGATCGAAGACAAGGTTGCCGCCGACGCAAGTGCCGACGGGATTGGTCTGAGTCACCGCAGCGATGAGAGAAGTCGCGCTGGGATTGGGCATGGTGTTTAAAGGCAAGGGGGCCGGGGTGGGAGTCGCCGGAGACACCATCGGGGTCACCGTGCCGGATCCGCTCGTAACGCTGGGAGGAGTTCCGGTGGAGTTGGTCACGCCGACGGTGACTGGGCCATTGGCTTGAACCTGACCGGTGGCGGAGGTGAGGTTGACAGCGCCTGGACCCGTGATTTGCCCGCCGGAGGCGAAGGTTCCACTGACGGCCATGGTGCCCTGCAAGGAGATGTGGCTATTGCACTGGACATTTCCCGTGACGGTGGCGATCACGCCCATGGGTTCCATTTCGCAGGTGCCGTCCACGGCCAGGGCGTAGTCAAAGCCCTTGAGCTGCCCCGCGAGGTCAGCTTGCACAATGCGGCTGGCCCCATTGGGCAATGCCGCCAGCCCGGTCAGGCGGTATACCATGTCGCCGTTGAAGGCGAGGTTCTGCCGCTTGCCGTCGTAAAATACGGGAGTGGTTGCGTCGATAACGCCGTCGCCGTTGATATCCGTATTGGCCGACTGCTCCGTCTTCACGGTGATGCGCACCCATTTAAAAGGGATCGTCGAGGAGACGCTCCCCGCCACGGGCGGGACTTTGGTGACGGTGGGGACGGTGGTTCCGAATTCCCGCCTATACTCCATGTCCGCGTACTTATTGCCGAGATTCACGGGGTCCACGATCTCTCCCGGAGCGGGATTCAGCAGGTAGACAACCTCGTTGGGCGAATAGGGCAGGCTAACCGGCGACGGCCCGCCGGTGAGGGCGTTGGGATGGAAATAGAGCATGCGCCCGCGCGCTTCGGCAAGACCGGCCGTAGCCGCGTAGAACACGCTGGCATTGCTGCGATGCTTGCCCGCCATGAAGCTCTCCTGGCTAGCCACCAGAAGAATGGCCACCGTCAAGGCCGACATCATGACCAGGGCCATTAGAACGGTCAAAAGGGCGATTCCCCGTTCGGAAAATCCGCGTGCTTTAATCTGTTTTTTCATTTTCATTTCCCCTGTTTTTTTGCCTGTCAGTAGCCTGGATTCATTTTCTGGGCAAGCCCGGTAACCGTGACCACGCGATATTGTTTGGTCTGCAAGTCCTTGTGATAGGAGCGCACGCGCACATTGACCAGAACCTGGTTGATGTCCCCCGTCTTGGTGCAAGTCACCGGTGCGCAGGAGTAGGTGAAAATGGCATCGGCGGGATTGGCCGGATCGTTTAAAACGTTCTCAATGACCGGCGTCAGTTTTGCGCTGGAGAACGGGTCCGTTCCCACGGCCTTGGGGATCATGCTGCGCATCAGCGTTCCCGTCGGGCTGCCGGCCGGCCGCACCAGCCGGTACTCGACCCACTGCACCTGGTCCTTAAAGACGACGCTGTTGGCGTCGGGATTGACCTCCAGGAGCAGGTCAAAGCCGTTGGGGACCGAGCAGGTGACCGTGGGCAAACAAGTTTGCGCGGGCAGTCCGACCAGTCCCACGGAAAACATGTTCTGCAAGGGGGCGGGGGCCAGCGCCGGGTCGTCCGGAGTGGCCGCGTAGGTAAACGGAGAGGGATAGCCGGCTCGATGGATATCCCGGATGATCAGGTCCACGCTGTTGCGGACCTCCTGAAACACCGGGGTGAAATCCTGCTCGGCCGTAACGCGATACTGAGAATCACGCAACAGCTGGAACATCGTGGCCATAATCGTTCCGAGAATCGCCATGGACACCAGCAGTTCGATCAGCGAAGTGCCGCGCGACTTGTTTTTATTTATACGCATGAAGTTCTCCTAGTAGGAAACCAGCAGATCGAGAGTCAGCGGCGTCATGGAACGCACGTTGCTCTTTGCCGCGATGGTGATGCGCTTGGTCACCGGCCGGACCACGCCTCGCTCATTGCCATACACCGTCACCACACTCCAGCGGATATCGAATGTCCTTCCGCTAACGGTGCGCTTCTTGGAATGCCCCGGCGCGGTGCATGGCACGCTGAAATCGATGGCATTGCCAGCCATGGGGCATCCGGTCCGCACGGGAGCAGGAGAAATCCCAAACCCCGGAGAGGGCGGCGCCGCGGCCCCCAGATAGATCACATCCCCGTCTTGATCCACGAAGTTGTAATGGCCCAGTGCCAGCCCCGCGCTCTGGACTGCCATGGGCTGTCTGGCCATCTGCTCCAATTCTTTCTGGGCCGCGATCACCGCCTGACTGCTGGCCAGGTTCCGCGAGTCCAGGTCCATAGCTGTCGGGACCACTTGCGCCAACGCCACGACTCCGACAATCAGAACGACCATCGCCACCAGCACTTCCACCAGGCTGAAACCAGCCTGGGCCTTGTGGCGAGCTGCATTGCGCACACGTCCGCACCGAGCTACGACCATGGGGTCGGCCTCCCTTACCGGATTTAAGTACTACGCTTTCGTTTAGAAAGTACTAGAACCTAAGTTGGGCTTTCATAGTGCATTCGTTTGGCCATTCCAAACTGAAGCGTGTTATCTTCAGTATTTACAGTAACTTGCGGATAGAAAGACTTGGCAGCCATCCCAGGTCACGGCGTAAATTGTCATTTCACGATGTCCGAAAATGTCACAAAGTCGTTACTTGTTTTCCCGCGATGTACTTCGGAAGCGTTACAAGGCATGCTGCCTGGAACCGAACTCAGCAACCGCTGCGTTCTTAACGCATGGTCTGTCTCATGCGAAAGCATCGAACCGGGCATGACGCAAAAAAGAAGCCGCTTTCGCCGAACCCAACTGGGCGAAGCGAAAACGGCTTTCCGTGGATCGAGTTGTTTCTTCTTTCCGATGCCCTGAAAAACCACTGCGGCAAGAAAACAGAGCGTGGCCAGTTCCAGACGAATGTGCCGCGGAATAATGCGACACGCGCGTCCGACTGAAGAGCAATCACGTGTGCGCACACGCGATTGCTCTTGGGCCCGAGCATCTCGTAATACGCTCAGACCCGACAACAAGTACTGATTATAGAAAACCGTGCATTTGGCATACCAGTTGCCGAACTGCCCCTAACTCCTTCCCTTCCCGTGCGGTGGAAGGATGTGGCGCTGCGCGCATCGGAGCAAATTTTTCCGCACGGGAAGAAACGAAACAATTGTGGTAAAGCAGCGTCTGCACGGAGCAAAGAACAGATTTTGGAGAGATGGATTCAGCGCTTGGCGGAGTAGCCCTCCAGGCTCCAGACATCCTGGGCGTCATCGTGGCGGAGGAGATAGCGGTCTTGATCGGGGGTGCGCACGCGGAAGAAAGTGGCGCCGGGGGAATACCATTTGTCTTCCACCTCGGAAACCTCGAAGGTGCGTCCGCCGAGGACGAAGCTGCGGGGGCGCTCATCGCCGCGATAGCCGGCATAGCATTGCACGCGCAGAAGCGTTTCGGATTTGGGTGTTGCGGTCACTGGAGCCTCCTTTCAATCCGCGGAGCGGCGCGAGCGATGGCGCGCTGCGGATTCGGCGTTCCAGGCGGCACCGATAAAAATGACGGAAGCGGAGATCTGCATCCAGAGGAGCAGTCCGATGGCCGCGGCCAAGCCGCCGTAAATGACGCCATACTGCATTTTACGCACATAGGTGCCGAAAATCACGTCCACGAGCCACCAGAGCAGAGTGGCCAGGATGGCGCCGGGCAGCACACCGCGCAGGGTGCGTTCGGCGGGGCGGGCCATGCGATAGATGATGGTCAGAGCGATAATTCCCAGCAGGATGGCGATGAGCTGGAAGAAGATGGTCCAGTCGGCGCGCAGGAAGCTGCTCTGGCCGAAGTGGGCGGCCAGCCAGTGGCGCAAGGGGCGTCCCAGGACGCCGAGAATCGCCGCGGTGAGCATAGGAACCATGGTGACGACCAGGAGGAGCAGGCCGCGGACGAGGCGCTTGTGAAAGGCGATGCGCTGGGGGTCGTCGTAGATCACGCGAATCCCTTCCATCAGCAGGATCATCACCTGGGAACCGGCCAGGAGCGTTCCGGTCCATCCGAGGAGAAACCAGCGCCAGGCGTCCGAGCCGCGCTTGACTAGAAATTCGGAGACGATTTGCTGGCTGTCCGGGGGAAGCATCTTGGTGAAATCGCGGATGAGTTCGAGGAGATTGGCGCGGCCGCCAACGGGGGTGGTGGCCAGGGCGATGGCCATGAGGAGGGTGGGGAAAAAAGCGAGAAAGAGATTGAAGGCAATGGCCTGGGAAAGGGTGGCGCAGCGAGGAAAGACGCGCCGCAGGGTGCGGTAGACGCGGGCCGCGAGCCTGGTGGTGAAACGCATGGAGAGCAGTATACCGGGCAATGCGCGCGGGCCAACGCGGAAATGCCCGCGTCTTGCCGGGGATTGTGCCGCAGCGTACACTGTTCGGGTTCAACCCATTTTTGCGAGGAGATTCGCTCTGAACGCACTAGCAAGAACCGATAGTTCGGCAACCTGCGAAGCGCCGCGGCGGCTGGCCTGGGGCTGGCAAATCGCCGTGCTGCTGGCCTGCGCGGCCTTTCTGGGATTGGGCGGGGAGAAGGCTCCCGCGCAGGGCACGGCGCCGGCGGAGAGCGTGGAATGGAAGCAGGTGGTGATGGGCATCGTGAAGCTGAACGACGAGCCGCCGAGATCCTGGAACATGTACTACAGCGGGAAGCGCGGATGGCTGATGCTGCGGCTGTGGAAACGCTATCTGCTGGTGGGGCTGCGGGACGAGGAAGTCTACGACATTGATCCGCAGAGCTTTACGATGAAGGGCGAGACGCTCGTATGGAACAATCCGGAATTCCCGGATAATCCCCTGCCCATCCGCGAATGGAACGAGCGCGACATCGGTCCCATGCATCGCATCCGTTTCCGGCTGGGCAAGGACGGGCACATCCTGGAGCTGCAGATTCCGCTGAAGCTCAACGGGCGGCCGATGTATTGATGTGATGCAGTGACCGGCGCGAGAACCCGCGCCGCGCTATTTCCGGTAGACGCCATAGAGCCAGGGAATGCCCAGCGCGCCGGGCATCACACCCACGACCACGGCATCTCCATCGCGGAAGCGCGCAAAATCATCGGGTTCTGCCGCGAGACGCTCGATGCGGTGGCCTTCCCGCCAGGAGTAAACCATCAGACGCCGGCTTCCGAGCACCAACCCTTTCATTTCAAAGCGGCTCACGACACTGGCGGGGTGAAACTCCGGCTTGCCGCGGTCCAGGCGGCCATTGAGGAAAAGGGCTGCGCCCAGCACCCAGGGCAGAGGGGTGAGTCCGAAGAAGATGCGCTTGAGGAGTTCGACTTCGAGGTGAGCGCGGGTCCGGCGATAGATCAGCACAACGAGGAATATGGCCAGGAAGAAGAGAGTGCCGAAGAAAACCAGCATGGCGTCGAGATCGAGGGGAGGATAGAGCTGGCTGAGGAAGGGGAAAAGAAGGGAGCCGGGAAGAAACACGAGAGTATGCACGATGAGGCGGCGGCGCAGGACCACTTCGGCGGCCTCCTGGGTGAGGCCGCAGGCATCGCAGAGCAGTTCGGCGCGTTCGGCGCCGCATGCGGGACAGTGGTTCATGGGCTCTGCCGGGAAAGAGCCTGCACAAAACCCAGATAGCGCGCGCGCAGACCGTTCTCCGGCAGCTCCACGCTGACGCCCATGCCCCGGCCGGGCTCGACGCGGCGCACAAAACAGTCCACTTGCACGGGTTCCTCCAAAAACAGCCGCGCGCGGAATCCCGCGCCCACCCACAGCGGATCGGACACTTCGATGAACATGCCGCTGGAGCTGACGTCGCGGATACGCCCGTGCAGCAGGGCCGAGCCCCATTCCATTTCCAGCCGCGTGTCGCAGCCGAAGCGCGGCGCGTGCCGGCGTTCGGTCTGTCTTGCCAGCCGGTTCGCGCGATTGTTTTCCTGATCCACAGGGGCCCTCGCTTCAACTTGGCAGTTGCGCGTGATGCTACGAATTGCCGGCGCGGCTGTCAAGGAAGATAGAGACCCCTGGACCTATAAGAGACACCGGGCGGGCAGATTCTGTTCCCGGCAAAACGGGGTGGTTTAGTTTTGCGAAGGCGGTTCCAGGACGGATTTGGGGGAGGGTGGGGCTAGCCGCCGGGCGATCTCGGCCTGGAGATAGTTGCGCAGGGAGTCCGCGAGCAGTCCGGGAGCGATCAGCTCGCGGAGATCGTTGAGGGTGATGTGCGGGAGAAAACCGAGGACCACGGCCAGAGGAGAATGTGGATGACGGACAACGGCGATGCGCACGTTGTAGAAGACGGACCAGCGGCGATGGCGGGCCACCGCGATGATGACCGACTCGGGCAGCTTTTGGTGGGAGAGGGCCTTGAGGAGATGGCCTTCGTTCAGGTAGGGATTATCCAGGACGACTTCCAGAATCCGGGGATGGCCTTCGGCGAGCAGCTTCGCGGCGAGGCGTCCCGGTCCGCGCCGCGCCAGGGTCACCTTCTGCCCCAGGGGCAATTGCGGGAGCCGAGCGAGCAATAGCTCTTCGGCTTTGATCTTGAGTTCGGCTTTGGCGGAGACGGAGAGGGTGAACTGCACCAGATCCATGAGATAGAGATCGCGGAGCAGGCGCAGGCAGACTAGGCGGGGCACCTGGGAATGAAAGACAATGGCGCGCTTGATGCGATAATTTTTCAACAGGGCGCGGCGGCGGGCGATTTCTTCGAGATTTTCGGCGGAGAGATCCTTGCGTTCGAGGAGGAGAAGGAGATGGGCCTCGTTGAAAGCGGGATTCTCGATCATGGCGCGCAGCACTTCCCGGTCAGGATGGTGAACCATCGCGGAAAGTTCATCTGCGCTGGCCGTCAGGGCGCGTTCGCGGATTGTGCTCAAGTCTTCCATCAACGATGGTCCGCCGATGTTTGTCGTTCCGCCGCTAATTGCAGTGCCAGGAGCGCCGCGGCTTCCCCGGCGGTGCGCGGCAAGGGGACGATCGCAGCCCGCGGCACGGCCTGGCGCAGCAGTTCATCGAGAAGCTGATCGAAAAAATCGGCGCGGCCGCAGAGGCCCCCGGTTTTTCCCAGGCGAAAGGGAGCGCCGGCGATAGCCAGCCGCGCGGCGAGATCGGCGGCCAGGCGGGCGAGATGCCCGGCGGCCTCGCGCAGCAGGCTTTGCGCCAGAGGATCGCCTGCGTCCGCGGATTGCAGCACGGCGCGGCAGACGCGCGGGTAGGTATCGTCGACGGCATCGCTGGCGATGGATTGCAGATCGCGCCAGGAGGTGAAGGCCAGTTCGCGGAGGATGCCGCGTTCGAGCGCCGCATCGGCATGGCCGGCTTCGCGCTCGCGCAGGACCGCCGCGACGGCCTTGCGCCCGATGTCCTGCGCGCTGCCCTCATCACCGGTGAACGCGCCGTGACCGCCGCCGCGCAGCACGCGCCCCGCGGCGTCGCGTCCGATGGCGGCGGAGCCCGTGCCGGCCACCAGCACCAGCGCGGGACCGGGTTCCATCGCGGCCAGGGCCGCTTCGATATCGGTGATTACCTGGATTTTCGAATCGGGATAGGCGCGGAGAAGTTCGGCGCGCACGGCTTCGGCCAAATCCGGGCGGCCCGCTCCGGCGAGCGCGGCGACGATGGCCAGAAGTTCGCGCGGATTCGCTTGCGCCTGCCGCAACGCGTCTTCGATCGCCTCGTGCAGGGCGGCCACGGCGGGCGCGACGCCGCAACGAAACGGATTGGACGCGCCCGAGCGGCTGCGCGCGAGGACGCGCTGCTGCTCGTCCAGCAGCACGCTTTCGGTTTTCGTTCCCCCGCCGTCCAGGCCGATCACGCAGCGCATGGAAAAAGAATAATCCAGAATGGGGCGGAATGGCACACTTCCCGCGGCGGGCGTTGCTCAATCGCCGACGGCGGCAAAGCTTCGCGATCAAAGCTTCGCTTGACGGGCACGGCGCGGGCCTTCTATCCTCGACGCACTTTCCATGCGAATCCATTGGATGGATCTGGCCATCGTCGTCGTTTATCTGCTGGGCGTGACGGCGCTGGGGATGCGCTTCCGGCGCGGGCAAAATAGCGTGCGCGATTATTTTCTGGGCGGGCGCACGGCGCCGTGGTGGGCGCTGGCGTTTTCCATCGTGGCCACGGAGACGTCCACGCTCACCATCATCGGCACGCCGGCGATCTCCTACGCGGGCAACATGGCGTTTCTGCAGGTGGTCTTCGGCTATCTGCTGGGGCGCGTGCTGATTGTTTTTCTGCTGCTGCCCGGCTATTTCCGCGGGGAATATTTTACCGCGTACGAACTGATCCAGAAGCGCTACGGCGAACGCATGCGCGCGGTGGCCGCGAGCACGTTCCTGGTGACGCGGGCGGTGGCCGAAGGCGTGCGCGTCTCGGCCATCGCGCTGGTGGTCAGCGTGGTGCTGGGAACTTCGGAGCGGCTGGCCGTCTTCATCGTCATCACGCTGACGATTATTTATACGTTCGAGGGCGGGATGAAGGCGGTCATTTGGACGGACGTGGCCCAGCTCATCCTGTATATGAGCGGCTCCGTGGTGACTTTCCTGTTGCTGCTGCACCGCATTCCCGGCGGATGGCATGAAGTGACGCAGGCGGCCGCGGCGGCGGGAGGCAAGCTGGACATTCTGAATTTTTCGTGGCACCCGTCGGCGGAATTCACCATCTGGTCGGGCCTGATCGGAGGCGCGTTCCTGACCATGGCCAGCCACGGCACCGACCAAACGATTGTGCAGCGGCTGCTGGCGGCGCGCGACCAGCGCGACAGCCGCCGCGCGCTGCTGTCCAGCGGCGTAATCGTTCTCTTTCAGTTCACGCTCTTCCTGCTCGTCGGCGTGCTGCTCTTTGTTTTTTCGCAGCACTGGCCGCTGCTGGGGCCCGGCGAGCGCGCCGACCGCATCCTGCCGCTTTTCCTGGTGCGCGAGATGCCCGTGGGGCTGGCCGGACTGCTGCTGGCTTCGATTCTGGCCGTGGCCATGTCCAACGCCAGCGGCTCGCTGAATTCGCTGGCCGCTTCGAGCGTGTTCGATTTTGCGCGGCTGCGCGGGATGAACACCGACCCCGCGCGCTTCCTGCGGCTTTCGCGCTGGATGACGCTGGCGTGGGGAGCGGTGCTGCTGTGCTTCGGGCTGGTGCGCTGGGGGCCGCTGCTCAAGGCCGGGCTCACCGTGGCCTCCATTTCCTTCGGCAGCTTGCTGGGACTTTTTCTGCTGGGCACGTTCGACCGGCGCTCCACGGCCAACGGGGCGCTCGCTGGAATGTTCAGCGGACTGGCCGCAACGCTCAGCCTATACTTCTTCACGCCCGTGGCCTTTACCTGGTACGTGCTGGCGGGGGCTGTGGTGACCTGCGCGGTGGGAGCGGCGGCGAGCCGCCTGGAATCCGCGCGCGAAACTAGTTTGCCGGGAGAAGGAAACGCATGAGCGAAAAGAGGCTGGAACTGATTCGCGGACTGGGCCCGTGGGCTTCCGGAGCGATTGTCGTGGGCACGATGATCGGCACGGGAATTTTTCTGAAGCCGGCGGAGATGGCCCGCGAAGGGCGCTTCGTCAGCGTGGTTTTCGCCGCGTGGATCGTCGGCGGGATTCTTTCGCTTTTCGGCGCGCTCTCCTATGCGGAACTGGGCGCGGCAATTCCCGAGGCGGGCGGCGAATACGCCTACCTGCGCCGGGGATTTGGGCCGGTGTGGGGATTTCTGTTCGGCTGGATGCATTCGACCGTGGGGCGGACGGCTTCGGCGGCTTCCATCGCCGCGGGGTTGATGCGCTTTCTGGGTTTCCTGATTCCCGCGGTGGCCACGCCGATTTTTACGGTGCATCTGGCCATTCCCGGATTGACCGCGTGGATTCCGCCGTATGAATTTGTTTTCACGTGGGCGCAGCCGCTGGCGGTTTTTTGGCTGGCGGTGATGACCGGAGTGAATTATCTCGGCGTGCGACTGGGTGGCGGCGTGCAGGTGGCGCTGACGCTGATTAAAGTTGTCTCCGTGATCGTGGTGATTGGCGTGGCTTTGTTTGCGCCGGCGCATGGCGGGCCGGCGCACGATCCCCTGTGGCCGGCGGCGCTCGATAGCGGCGTGCTGCGGGCGTTTCTGGCGGCGCTGGCCGCGGCGCTGTGGGCCTATGACGGCTGGGAGGATTTGAATCTGGTCGGCTCGGAAGTGGAAAATCCGCAGCGGAACATGCCGCGGGCGCTGGTGGGCGGCGTGATTCTGGTGGGGGCAATCTACATGATCTTCAGCGCGGCCACGCTGCACGTGCTGCCCTTTGCGGACGTGGCCGTCTCGCAGCATGTGGCTTCGGACGTGGTGCAGCGCGTGGCCGGGAGCGGCGCGGCGCTGTGGATCACGCTGGCCATGGCCGTTTCCGCGCTGGGCTCGATGAACTCCTCGATATTGAGCGGCGCGCGCGTGCCTTATGCGATGGCGCGAGACGGCGTTTTCTTCCGCATCGCCGGCGGCATTCATCCGAAATTCCGCACGCCCGGGCGCGCGCTGATTTTTCAAGGCGTGCTGGCCAGCATCATGGCGCTTACCGGAACGTTCGAGGAACTGACGAATCTGTTCATTTTCGCGGGATGGATTTTTTATGGCTTGGCGGTGGTGGCGCTCTTCCGCCTGCGCAAGATCGAACCGGACCTGCCGCGGCCCTACCGCTGCTTCGGCTATCCGTGGGTTCCCGGGCTGTTTGTCGCCGGGGCGCTGGCGCTCACCGTCAGCCTGTGGCTGGACCGGCCGGGGCGGTCTTCGATCGGGCTGCTGATCATTCTCGCGGGGCTGCCGTTTTACCGCTACTGGAGACGCAGGGCCGGTCCTGTCTGAAAATCTTTCCCGGCCGATAATGCGCAATATTTATTTGTAAAGGAAATATTTGCGGCGCATGGTTTCGAACGCGGCCAGATCGTCCGCCCAGCCGCGCACGATCTCTTCCGGTTTCGCGCCCTTCTCCAGCAATTTTACCGTGGCTGCATTGCCCAGCAGGAGCAGGAGTTTGGCGGGGTCAAACTGTTGGGGATAGAGCTTGCGCAGCACCGTGGCGATTTCGATGCCCATGCGCAGGGGGCGCGCCGCGGAGCGTTCGCTGACGCGTACGGAGACGCCGCCGCAGCGCTGTCCCTGGAATGGCCCGCCGGCGGGAACGAATTGCAGCGGCTTGAAGTTCAGCCCCGGCAGGCCGCGGGCGTTGAGAGCGGCGGCCACGCGTTCGCCGTCCATCCACGGGGCGCCGAATTCTTCAAAAGGCGCTTCGGTTCCCCGCCCCACGGAAACTCCGGCGTTCTGCAAAATTTCCAGGCCGGGATAGAGCACCGCGCCCTTGAGAGTGCGCAGGGCCGGCGAAGGGGGAATCCAGCGCGCGCCGGTGTTGTCGAAGTATTCGGCGCGGCGCCAGTTGCGCATGGCGATGACGTGCAGGTCGCAATGAATCTTATTTTCCTCGTTGAAGAGCTGCGCCAGTTCGCCGATGGTCAGTCCATAACGCACCGGGAGCGGAAAATATCCCACGAAGCTGGTCTTGTCCTTGTCCAGGACGGGCCCTTCGACCACCTCCCCGCCCAGCGGATTGGGGCGGTCGAGAACATAGAAGGCGATGCCGTGTTTGGCGGCCGCTTCCATGCAGTAGGCCATCGTCGTCGTGTAGGTGTAGAAGCGCACGCCGGCGTCCTGAATATCGAAGACCAACGCATCAATGCCTTCGAGCATTTCATCGGCGGGGCGGCGGCTATCGCCGTAGAGGCTGTAGACGGGAAGGCCGCTGGAGGAATCTTTCGTGGAGCTCACTTTTTCATCGGCGTGCCCGGCGATGCCGTGTTCCGGGCTGAAGAGGGCCACCAACTGCACGCCCGGCGCTTTTTTCAGCAGTTCGATGGCCGTGCGCCCCTGCGCGTCCACCCCGGTGTGATTGGTAATCAGGCCCACGCGCTTGCCGCGCAGCGGCGCGAATTTCTCCGCGGCAAAGACGTCCAGGCCGGTCTGCGTCTGCGCGCCGTGAGCGTGGCCGCGGCGCGCCTTGGCGGCGGGCCGGCGGTTCTTGGCCGCGGCAAGCGCCGCCGCGGGCAGCAGCAGCGCCAGTCCCGCCAGCAGGCAGAGAATAGATTTTATCGTCCGGCGCTTGGCGTTCCCCTGGTTCCTCATCTTTTTCCCGTCCTCCAAAAACGGCCGCTCCCAATGATATGCTGGAACTCGATCATTGGCACTTCGTTGTGAGCGCAAAAGCCGTATGTTATATACAAGCGCGGAGCAGGAAGGGTAAACGGGGGCTGATTCTCCGGGGGACACACATACAATGAGAGGACGAACCGCCGGGGCGCTGCTGCTCCCCTTGCTGATTCTCATGACCAACAACGCACGCAGCCAGAGCAAACCGCAGAAAAACGTTTCCCGCGCCGAAGCGCGCAAGACCGCGCCGGAGACTCACGCGCTCACCCCCGCCGCCCGGAAATGGGTGGAGGCGACGCTGCGCAAGATGAGCCTCGATGAAAAAATCGGCCAGCTTCTCTTCACCACCTACCACGGCGCGCTGGTGGCCACCGACCGCACCGCTTACGCTCAACTCGAGGAGGACGTCAAGCGGCTGCGCGTCGGAGGGCTGATCAACATCACCGTGAGATCGCCGCTGGGGATCGTCAAGAGCCAGGCCTACCCCACGGCCGTGCTGGCCAACCAGTTGCAAGGCATGGCCAAGATTCCCCTGCTGATCGGAGCGGATTTCGAACGCGGCACCGCCATGCGTCTCGACGAGGGAACCTCCTTCCCCATGGCCATGGCCCTGGCCGCCGCCGGCCGCCCCGAGGACGCCTACACCGCGGGCAAGGTCACCGCGCTCGAAGCACGCGCCGTGGGGGTTCACTGGGTGTACGCGCCGGACGCCGACGTGAACAGCAACGCGCAGAATCCCATCATCAATACGCGCTCGTTCGGAGAAGACCCCGCGCGCGTCTCCGAGTTCGTCACGCAATTCATCCGCGGCGTGGAGGACAACGGCGCGCTGGCCACCGCCAAGCACTTCCCCGGCCACGGCGACACCGCCATGGATTCGCATCTCGATCTCCCCGTGGTTTCCGCGGACAAGGAGCGGCTCGATCATCTCGAACTGGTTCCCTTCCGCGCGGCGATTGCCGCCGGGGTGAGCAGCATCATGACCGGGCACCTCTCCGTTCCCGCGCTGGAGCCCGATCCGGACACGCCCGCGACGCTTTCCTCGAACATCCTGACCGGGCTGCTGCGCAAACAGATGGGCTTCGACGGACTGATCGTCACCGACGCCATGGACATGGGCGGAGTGACCGTGCGCTACGCTCCGGGCGAAGCGGCGGTGCGCGCGGTGCTGGCCGGGGCGGACTGCATCCTGATGCCGCCGGTGCCGGAAGCCGCTTTCAAATCGCTCAAGGCAGCGGTGCTCTCCGGAAGGATTCCGCGGCAGCGTATCGAGGAATCCGTGCGGCGCATTCTGAGCGCCAAGGCCCGCTTGAATCTGAACAAAAACCGCCTGGTGGACGTGGCCGCGCTCAACAGCCACTTCGCTTCGGCGGAGTTCCAGCGCGCCGCGCAGGACATTTCCGACCGCGGCGTGACCCTGCTGCGCGACAGCGAGCGCCGCCTGCCGCTGGACGCCACCAAGCCGCTGCGCGCGCTGCTGCTGGCGGCCTACAGCGACCCCGAGCCGTATCCCGGCGAGGATCTGGAGCGCGAACTGCGCACGCGCGTGGATTCGCTCACCACGCTGCGCATGGACACCCTGTTCGTCAAAGCCTCGACTCTCAAGCTGCCTCCCGCCGATTCCTACGACATCGCCATCGTGGCCCTCTTCGTGCGCGTCAGCGACCGCAAGGGCAACGTGGACGTCCCGGCGGACCAGTCCGCGCTGGTGGAGCAGGCGTTCGCGAGCGGCAAGCCGGTGATCTGCCTGGCCTTCGGCAGCCCCTATCTGATCGAAAAATATCCGCAGGCGCAAACCTGGCTGGCCACCTTCGGCATCAGCGACGTGGCGCAGATCTCCGCGGCGCGCGCTCTCTTCGGGCAGATTCCCATCACTGGCCATCTGCCGGTGAGCATTCCAGGCGCGAATCTGAGAGCCGGCGAAGGCATTCAACTTCCCGCCACGGCCATGACCCTCCAGCCGATGGACGTGCGCACCGAAGCGCAACTGCGGCCCGCTTTCGATGTCGTGGAACACGCCGTGGCGGACAAGGCGTTTCCCGGTGCGGTACTGGCCGTGGGCCATCGCGGAAAAGTCGCCGTGCACGCCTTCGGCAAGCTGAGTTACGAAGCCGGGGCGGCGACCGTGGCCGCGGACACGATTTACGACATCGCGTCGCTGAGCAAAGTCGTCAGCACCACGACGCTAACGGCCCGCCTCGTCGAAGGCGATTTCCCCGTTCCTCTTGATCTCGATCTGCCCATCGCGCGCTATTTGCCCGAATGGAAGACCGGCCCGCAGCCCGAATGGCGCCAGCGCGTGACCGTGCGCCACCTGCTGACGCACACCTCCGGCCTGCCCCCGTTCAAGGAATACTGGCGCACCTCGAAGAGCAAGAACGAAACGCTCGAGAAGATTTTCGCCGAGCCGCTCGAATACGAACCCGGCACGAAATCTCTTTACTCCGACCTGGGCATCATCCTGCTGGGGGAGATCATCGAGCGGCTCACCGGAGAGCCTCTTGATGTGCTGGCCCGCCAGAATATTTTCGCGCCGCTGGGGATGAAGGACAGCGAGTACAATCCGGCGAAAAAACTGTGGCCGCGCATCGCTCCGACGGAATTCGATGCGCAACTGCGCCACCGCCTGGTGCGCGGCGAAGTCCACGACGAAAACGCTTTCGCCATCGGCGGTGTCGCTGGACATGCCGGGGTCTTCAGCAGCGCCCCGGACCTGGCCGCCTTCTGCCAGATGCTGCTGAACGGCGGCATCTATGCGCACCGCCGCCTGCTGCGCCGCTCGACCGTCACCCAGTTCACCGCGCCGGAAAAACTTTCCGGCGGGACGCGCACGCTGGGCTGGGCGGTGCCCACGGAAAACTCCTCGGGCGGCCATTTTCTTTCCCAACACAGTTTCGGGCATACCGGTTACACCGGCACGTCCATCTGGATCGATCCCGACCGGCAGCTCTTCGTAATCCTGCTGAGCAACCGGGTGAATCCCACTCGAGAAAATCAGAAAATCGCCGAAGTGCGCCCGGCGGTGCATGACGCGGTGATGCAGGCGCTGGGACTGGCCACCCCGGCGGCAACGCAGGGTTCGCATTGAGCGGCGGCCGCGCCCCGGCTTTCGTCAAGATGACCGTTACCGCACGCCGATGCGCGACGGCGTCCGCGCATCCTCTCGTTCCGTGGGTATAATGCGGCGATGCCTCCAGCCATGAAAGAGAAGCGGCGCACCGAGAGCCGCAATCGCGCTTCGCGCGGGCTCGACCGCCTGTCCGCCGCGGCCATTCTGCGGGTGATGAACCGCGAGGATGCCCGTGTGCATCGCGCGGTCGCCCGCGAAATTCCCGCCATCGCCCGCGCCGTGGACGCCATCGTGAAATCGCTGCGCGGCGGCGGAAGGCTTTTCTATGCGGGCGCGGGCGCCAGCGGGCGGCTGGCCGTGCTGGACGCCGCGGAATGTCCGCCCACCTTTGGCGTTTCTCCCCAACTCGTGCAGGCGCTGATCGCCGGCGGAAAACGCGCCATCACCGGCGCCGTGGAAGGGGCCGAAGACGACGCCGCGGCCGGGGCGCGCGAACTGAAGCGCAGAAAGCTCGGCGCGCGCGACGTGGTGGTGGGCATCGCCGCCAGCGGCGGCACTCCTTTCGTCCTGGGGGCCATCGCCTACGGCAAAAAGCGCGGGGCGGCGACCGTGGCCGTCACCGCCAACCGCAATTCCCCGCTGGCGCGGGCCGCGCGCATCCGCATCGCGCCGGAAACCGGGCCGGAGGTGATTGCCGGGTCCACGCGGCTGAAGGCCGGGACGGCGCAGAAGCTGGTGCTGAACATGCTTTCCACCGCCGCATTGGTGCGGCTGGGCCATGTGTACGATAATTGGATGATTGACGTGGCGCTGACCAACCGCAAGCTGCGCGAGCGCGGCGTGCGCATCCTGGCCGAGGCCGGCGGCTGCAAACCGGCTGCCGCGAAAAAAGCTTTGCGGCAGTGCGGGAGCAATATGCGCGTGGCGCTGGTGCTGCTCAAGCGCGGCGGGACGCCGGCCGAAGCGCGGGCGCGCCTGCGCCGCGCCGGAGGCAATCTGCGGCAGGCGCTGGGCGAATAAGGGAGCGAAGAGCATCGCATGGACAACTTTCTGATACGCGGCGGCAAGCCGCTGCACGGCACGGTGAGAATCAGCGGGGCCAAGAACTCCGCGCTGCCGGTGATGGCCGCGGCGCTGCTCACGACCGAGCCCGTGAAGCTCCATAATCTTCCCCGCGTGCGCGACATCATCACCATGGGCAAGCTGCTGGCGCACATGTCCGCGCACGTCGTCACCAACGAATTCCCCGGGACCGAGTACACCATCGAAGCGCGGACGGTCAATGACGCCGAAGCTCCCTACGAACTGGTGCGCACCATGCGCGCCTCCATCCTCACGCTCGGCCCGCTGGTGGCCCGCCTGGGCAAGGCCCGCGTTTCCCTTCCCGGCGGCTGCGCCATCGGGGCCCGCCCGGTGGACCTGCACCTGAAGGCCCTCGAGAAAATGGGCGCGGTGATTACCACCAGCCACGGCTACGTGGAAGCGGCGGTGCCCAAGAACGGCCGGCTGAAGGGCGCGCACATCGTCTTCGAGAAGATCACGGTCACCGGCACGGAAAATATTTTAATGGCGGCGGTGCTGGCCGAGGGCGAAACCATTCTGGAAAACTCCGCGCGCGAGCCGGAGGTCACCGATCTGGTGGAACTGCTGCGCAAGATGGGCGCGCACATCGAAGGCGACGGCACTTCCACGCTGCGCATTCGCGGCGCGGAAAAGCTGCGCGGCGCCGAGCATTCCGTCATTCCCGACCGCATCGAGGCCGGCACGTTCCTGGTGGCCGGGGCCATCACCGGCGGCGAACTCCTGCTGACCCATTGCGATGCCGCGCATCTCGGCGCGGTCATCGAAAAACTGCGCCAGACCGGCGTGCGCATTGACACGAATACGCCCGGACAGATGCGCGTGCGCGCGGCGGAGAAACTCGTTGCCGCGGACATGACCACCGAGGAGTATCCCGGCTTCGCCACGGACATGCAGGCGCAGTACATGGCCCTGGCCACGCAAGCCGAGGGCGCATCGGTGATCACCGAAACGATTTTCGAAAACCGTTTCCTGCACGCCAGCGAGATGCTGCGCATGGGCGCCAACATCTCCATTGACGGCCGCCGCGCCGTCGTGCGCGGTCCCGCCGCGCTCACCGGCACGACCATCATCGCCTCCGACCTGCGGGCCAGCGCTTCGCTGGTGCTCGCCGGACTGGTGGCCCAGGGCGAAACCCTCATTGACCGCGTCTATCACATTGACCGCGGCTACGAGCACATCGTCGAAAAACTCTCCGACCTCGGCGCCGACATCCGGCGCGTCCATGCGCCAACGTCCTGAGCCGGGACGGCCCGCGCCAAAGCGCCATCCATCCCGGTTGCTTTGAATTATTTCAATGCGAGTGAATCCACAAAGAAGGATGGGTTAATTTTTGGAATCGCCGCCATGGAAGCCGATGCGCTTCATCGGCCGCCACACGAAGTCCTTGCGGAAGTACTGCCAGAAGCCCTGCAGCCGCCAGACCAGATACATCTGCCGGTAGGGGAAATGCTCGAAGAAGCAGTAGAGCACCAGGCGGATCACGTCCCGCCAGTCGTTGTAGCGTTTGTAGGTGATCTCTTCCTGCATCACCGCGCCGATGGAGATCATGGTGCCGAAGGCGTAGCCGTAGATCAGAAACTGAATGAAAAATTCCCTGCTGAGCACTCCCAGCACCGCCGCGAGAATGATCGTGGTATAGCCCACCAGTTCGACCACCGGCGCCAGCAGCTCGAAGATCCACATATACGGCAGCCCGATGGAACCCAGCCGGCCGTAGGTGGGCCGGAAGAGCATGTCTCGGTTGGGCCAGAGCACGTCCAGCAGGCCCTTGTGCCAGCGGGCCCGCTGGCGCGCGAGCGAGCGCAGGTCGGAAGGCACCTCGGTCCAGCACACCGGGTCGGGCACGAAACTGATGCGGTAATCCATCTTCTGTTCGAGCAGGTAGCGGTGCATCCGCGTCACCAGATCGAAATCCTCGCCGATGGCGTTGGTGCGGTAGCCGCCCACGGCGCGCACCAGGTCGCGCCGGAAAATCCCGAAGGCTCCGGAAATGATGTTGAGCATGTTGCCGGCGGCCCAGGCCTCCCGCCCGATCAGAAAGGCGCGCAGGTATTCGATCACCTGGAGCACTTCCAGCCAGCCCTTGGGCAGGCGCACTTCGGTCAGCTGGCCATCGCGCACGCGCGAGCCGTTGAGCACGCGCACAATGCCCCCGGCGGCCACGACGCGCCGCGGGTCGGCCAGGATGGGAACCATGATGCGCAGGAGCGAATCGCGCTCGAGGATGGAGTCGGCGTCCACCACGCACACATACGGCTTGGTGGCGGCGTTCAGCCCGGCATTCACCGCGTCCGCCTTGTTCCCGCCGGGCTCCTTATCCACCACCAGCAGGCGCGGCTCGTTCTGGCTCATGTACACGCCGCGCACCGGGGCCGAGGGCAGCTCGGGGAGGTAGAGCACGTCGGCGGGGCGCAACTGGAAATGCTCGCGGAGGACTTCCAGCGTTTTGTCGGCGGAACCGTCGTTGATGATGATCAGTTCGAGTTCGGGGTAATCGAGCGCGAGCAGCCCGCGCGCCGATTCGATGATCGATTTTTCCTCGTTGTGCGCCGGGGCCAGCACGGTGATGGGCGGCGCCAGCGGCGAGGTGCGCATGTGCTCGAGGCGAATGCTGGCCAGGCGCCGGCGGTGGCGCAGGCTGGCGAACAAAGCGATGATCAGCAGCGCCAGATAGATCAGATTGGAGGCGAGGTAATAGACGAACAGGGTGATGTTGGAGACGGAGATGAAGTGGCGCAGCATCAGGAGCCGGCCTTCCCCGGCTTCATCGCGGCCACCGGCCGCAACTCGCCCCGCGCCGCAGTGCGCATCTGCTCCTGCCCGGCCTTCAGGGCCTGCAATAGAGTGGTCGTGGCCTCTACCCGGCGATTGGGGTCGGAAATGGCGCCAAAGAGATGGGCGATGCCGCCGGCGCGCTCGATTTCCGAAATAATCGCATGCAGAGCGAAGCGGTCGCGCGTCTCGATGACTTTTTCGACGATCTGTTCGAGCCGCGGACCCATCTGGGCCAGCGCGCCCGCGGCACGCAGACGCACGTAACGGTTCTCGTCGCAGAGCGACTCGATCAGAATGGGGATGACCCGGGCATCCTCAATCGAACCCAGGGCGACCACCGCCCGCAGGCGCACGAACCACTCCTTGTCCTTCACCAGTTCGCCCAGAAGCTCGAGCGCCGCCAGCGGCCGCGCCACGCCCAGCGCCCGCGCCGCAGAGGCCCGCACTTCCGGCAGCGGGTCCGCCGCCAGCAGCAAGATATCCTCTTCCATCGCCGGCGTGGCCAGTTCGCCCAGCACGCGCGAGAGCATCTCCCGCGCACGCCCCTGCGCTTGCCGCAGATACGGCTGCAATATTTCCGGACGCCCCTGGCAGCATTGCAGCAGCGAATTCTGCAACGTCAGCCCCGGCGTGCTCAATCCTCGCCCCACCACGCGGTCCATCATCTCGGTTGCCGCCGCAGCCAATCCCGTGCCGCCCAGCCCGCGCACGGCGGCGACGCGCGTTTCCAGGTCCTCATCCTCGAGCGCCCCGGCCAGCACCGGAACCACCTCCGGCGCCCGCGTCCTTCCCAGCGCCACCAGCGCCCGGCGCCTTCTCCATCCCCCGTATTCGCTGGCTTCGTGCATCCGCGTGGAGAGCAATCCGCTGGTGCGCAGCACATGCAGCAGCCGGGCCGCTTCTTCCCGCTGTCCGGCGGCATGCGCCGCTTCCATCCCCTCGAAGAGCATCTCCTCGACGATCTCGCTGTCCAGCGAATGCCGGCGCCAGCTTTCCGGCGGCACCGACCCGTTCAGAATTCCTTCCCACTGCTTGCGCAGCGCGAAGACCCGCAGATCCCGGCGGTGGAAATAGCGCCGTCGCAGCCCGCGCCTCCCCAGAATGAAGAAGAGCAGCAGCGCGATCCCCGCCGACGTAACCACAATCGCCTGGAGCACAAAGCGCCCCGGCGTGCCCGGCGAAATCAGCACGGCCATCAGTATCGGCATGTTAGAAACGCAGCCCATAGCTCAGTCCAAAACTCGTTTGCGTGCGGCCTTGCGTGCGGCTCTGGTAGGAGACCACCCCGCTCACGTCCTGCCGCGGCGTAAATTGATATTTCAGCCCGCCGCCGTAGGTCCGCGCGGAAAAGCTTCCCAACTGGTCCACTTGGGCGAAATTTTCCGCGCCCACCGCGAAAAACACGTTGCCCGTCACCTTCTCCGCGAGCGGGATGCCCAGCTTGCCCACTCCCGAAGGGCGCCACTCCGGCGCAATGCCCGCAAAGCCGCTGCGCGCCGCGGTTCCGCTCAGTTGAAACGTCCAGTCGCGCGGCAGGTAGAAGAGCAGCGAGGGCGAGATGGCCAGCACGTGCGCTCCCTGATACCAGAACCAGTGCTGGCGGTAGGCGGCGTCAATCCCGCGCAGCGCGGCATGGTCGCTCAGGTGCACGCCGCGATCCAGTTCGAAGAAGCCTTCGCTGTGCGGGATCACGGCCTGATCGTTGGCCACCGCGCCGCCGGCGGTCAGCGAAGTGCGCGGGTTGAAATGGAAGGTTGCGCCCGCCGTAAACTTCCCCGCATTCACTCCGAAGCGCTGCCAGGCGCCGGCGGCGAAGCTCGTGGACCATCTTTGCGTCCAGCGCGAATCCAGGCTGACGGTCTGCGTGTACGCCGTGTCCGTGTAGTTGAAAAAATCCGTGTCGTTGCCGGCTCGCAGCAGATGCCGTGGCTCCGCGGGAATCGATTGCGCTCCGACGCGGGCTTCCTCATTCTTCGGGTCCAGCCTCGCCGCTTCCGCAAACTCCTTGCGCGCCTCCGGGTAGCGCCCCAGGGCCCGCAGCGCCCGCCCCCGCTGCACCCGGATGTCGCTTCGCTTGGGATCCAGAGCCTGGGCCTCGGTCAGCACCTCGAGCGCATCGTCAAAGCGCTGCTCCCGCGCCAGCACCACCGCCAATCCGCTCATCAAGTCCGTGTCTTTCGGCGCTCCAGCCAGAGCTAGCCGGTAATCCGCCTCCGCTTCCGGAAGGCGATTCGCCCAGGTCAGCAGCCGTGCGCGCCATCCCCGCGCTTCCACATCTTGCGGCGTGGCCTCCAGGCGCTTCTCCGTAACCCGCAGCGCTTCCTCCAAATGCTGCTGCGCCACCAGACCCTTCACCTGCTCCTGCCAATCCGCTGCCGCCTGCTGCCCGCGCAGCGATGCCGCGGCCATCACGCAGAGCGCCAGGAACGCAATCGCGCGCAAACTCATCCCCCATACCCGTTTTGCATCGGTCCTCTTCAACGGATTCACGTGCTCTCCTCGTTACGCTTTCTGTCCGGTGGAGGGAACCGGACCGCGCTTTCCTGAAATCCTTCGCCCAGAGGAATTGACCTGACCCAGCTTAATCGTGCCAGCGTTCGTAGGAATAGAAACTCCCCCAAAGGGTTCAAAATCATTAGCTTATGGTACTAGTACCGCACCTGTACTGCAAGCACGAGTGCCTCAAAATGTCACCCTCCGCAAACTGCGCCATAACTTCATCTCCGCCGCAATTCATTTGGAGGCAAGCGTGGCGCAGATTGAGTGTAAAAAAGTAACAAAAAGGCCCGGCCAAATTTCAGCCGGGCCTTTTTGTTCAGTTTGCGCTGCGTGGTTCAGTCAGCGGTGACGGTTCCGGATTCCTTCTGCTGCTTCTCGCGGGCTTCCTTGATCAAGGCCTTGCGGGAAAGGCGGACCTTGTTGCCCTCGATAGCCAGGACTTTCACCAGAACCTGGTCGCCAAGCTTCAGCTCGTCGCGAACCTCGCGGATGCGGTGTTCGGAGATTTCGCTGATGTGCAGCAGGCCGTCGGTGCCGGGAAAGAGTTCGACGAAAGCGCCGAAATCGGCGATGCGCACGACCTTGCCCAGGTAGGTCTTGCCGATCTCCGCCGAGGCGGTAATGTCGCGGACCATCTGCAAGGCCTGGTCGCCGGCGGTGCCGCTGGTGGCGAAGATGTGCACCTTGCCGTCGTCCATGACGTCGATTTTGACGCCGGTGGCTTCGATGATGGACTTGATTTTCTTGCCGCCCGGACCGATCAGGTCGCGGATCTTGTCCGTGGGAATGGAGAGCATGATCAAGCGCGGAGCAAAGGAAGACATCTCCGGCCTATGCGTGCTGAGGGTCTTGTCCATGATGTCCAGGATATGGAAACGCGCTTTCTTGGCTTGCGCCAGCGCTTCCCGCATCATGCCGATGCTGATCCCGCCCACCTTGATGTCCATCTGCAGAGCGGTGATGCCCGCACGGGTTCCGGCCACCTTGAAATCCATGTCGCCGTAGTGGTCTTCCGCTCCGGCGATGTCCGTCAGAATGGCGTATTTGCTGGGGCTTTCGACCACCAGGCCCATGGCAATGCCCGCGCACGGCGATTTGAGGGGCACACCCGCATCCATCAGCGCGAGCGAGCCGCCGCAAACCGTGGCCATCGAAGAGGAGCCGTTGGATTCGAGAATGTCCGAAACCAGGCGCATGGCGTAGGGGAATTCGGCTTCCGCGGGAAGAAGATTCGCCAGCGCGCGTTCCGCCAGCGCCCCGTGGCCGATTTCACGCCGTCCCGGTCCGCGCAGGAATTTCACCTCGCCGACGCTGAACGGCGGGAAGTTGTAATGCAGCATGAAGCGCTTGAAGGTGTTCTGCTCGAAGAGCAGGTCCTGGCGCTGCATGTCTTCCTTGGTGCCCAGGGTGAGAGTCGCCAGCGCCTGCGTTTCGCCGCGGGTAAAGAGCGCCGAACCGTGCACGCGGGGGAGCAGCCCCGTTTCGCAGGTGATGGGGCGGACCTGGTCGAAGCGCCGGCCGTCCGGACGCCGCTTCTTCTCCAGCATGTCGCTGCGGAAGATGCTCTCGCGCAGGCGCTCGAAGGCGCGCATGGCCAGCTTCAGCTTTTCCGCTTCTTCCTTGGGATAGGCCGCCTTGATTTCGTCCTTCAGCGCATCCACCAGATGATAGCTTTCCTTCTTGGGGTGCTTTTCGGTGTTCAGAGCGTCCTGCAGCCGCGCGCCGTATTTCGCTTCCAGTTCCTTGTACAGCGCCTCATCGAACGGCACCGGCGGAACCGTCACTTTCACCGGAGCGACCTTGGCGTAGAGTTCGCGAATGGCGGCGATGATGCGCTTGATCTGGGCATGCCCGAATTCCAGCGCTTCGACCACCTGCTCTTCGGAAACTTCCAGGGCGCCCGATTCCACCATGACGATGGCTTCTTCGCTGCCCGCAATGGTGATGTTCAGGGTGCTGACCTTCTGTTCGGTCACCGTGGGGTTGGCCACCAGTTTGCCGTCCAGCATGCCCACGCGCACCGCCGCGATGGGCGTGGTGAAGGGCAGGTCCGAGCAAAACGCCGCGGCGGACGCGCCGGTCATGGCGATCACGTCGGGATCGTTCTCGCTATCCGCGGAAAGCACCATGGCCACGATCTGCGTCTCGTTCCTCCAGCCTTCGGGAAACAGGGGGCGCATGGGGCGGTCAATCTGCCGGGAGGTCAGAATTTCCTTCTCGGAAGGGCGCCCTTCGCGCTTGAAGAAGCCGCCGGGAATTTTTCCCGCAGAATACGTGTATTCGCGGTAGTCCACCGTCAGGGGCAGAAAGTCGCGGTCGTTCATGGTCGAAGCCATGCAGGCGGTGATCAGCACCACCGTATCGCCGTAGCGCGCGGTGATGGCGCCATTGGCTTGGCGGGCAATCTTGCCCGTTTCCAGCGTCAGCGTGCGTCCGCCGACTTCCACCGTCACCACATGAGGCTTGGGCAAATGTGAATTTTCAGACATGAGTCACTTCCTTTTTCCCCGTTCGGGGCCATTTTCCGTGGAGCGCAATGCTCCCTCGGGCGGCGTTGAGAAGAAGTACAACGAGGAACCATGCCCAAAAGGCGTCAGACAGACTTGTACCCCGGCGCGAGGCATGCTTCCCCCCACGCACAGGGCTGATTCCGCTGCACGGGACTGTTTTCGTTTTGTTGAGGAAGAAGCCGGTTTTCGCGCCGGCTACTTGCGCAGACTAAGACGTTCCACAATCTCGTGATACCGATCCGGGTCCCGACGGTTCAGATAGTCCAGCAGACGCCGGCGCTTGTTGACCATCATGATCAACCCCCGCCGCGACGCGTGGTCCTTCATATGGGACTTGAGATGCGTGGTGAGGTAGCTGATTCGCTCGCTCAAAAGCGCAATCTGTACTTCCGGAGAACCCGTATCTTTGACGTCTCGCCGGAACTGCTCGATCAACACCGGTTTCGCGTTGCTCAAGTTTGCCATCTCCATCGTTCCCTTTAATACTTGATTTTCCTCTTCTCTTCGACCTTCATTAGGCTAACACAACATTCGTGAAAGTGTAAAGAAATGTAAAACCTTCCCGGAGCCCTCGCCCCTTCCCCCTGCTCGGGGATTTTCCGCCCCGGAACACCCGCTGAGCTCCATCCAGTGGTATACTGCGCGCTCTTCCGGCTTGCCCGGCGCCGGTTTCCACGGCCGCCCGGCCGAGGAATCGCCCATGCCCACCACGCCGCATATCGAATCCCACTTCACCGCCAGCGCCACCGTGCGCGACGTGGTCATCGGCATGGCCGACGGCCTCACCGTTCCCTTCGCCCTGGCTGCCGGCATCACCGGCGCCGTGGCCGCTTCCGCCCTGGCCACCCATCTGGTGGTCACCGCGGGGTTTGCGGAAATCGCCGCCGGCTCCATCGCCATGGGCCTGGGCGGCTATCTCGCCGCCAAAACCGACGCCGAACATTATGCCTCCGAACTCCAGCGCGAATACCAAGAAATCATCGAGCTGCGCGACCATGAAATCGCCGAAGTGGAGGATGTTTTCAAGGGCTACGGCCTCTCCCCCGAAGAGATGGCCCCCGTTGTCAAGGCCATTTGCGCGGACGACAAGCGCTGGGTGGACTTCATGATGCGCTTCGAGCTGGGCCTCGAGGAGCCCCATCCCCAGCGCGCCCGTCTGAGCGCCATGACCATCGCCGGCTCCTACATTTTCGGCGGGCTGATTCCCCTGGCACCCTACATGATCGCCAGCCACGTCCTCACCGGCCTGTGGTATTCGGTGGCCATTACCCTGCTCGCCCTGGCCGCCTTCGGCGCCATCAAGGCTCACTTCACCGGCATTTCCAAGCTGCGCGGCGCTTCGCAGACCGTCTTCACCGGCGGCCTGGCCGCCGGCGCCGCCTTCCTCATCGCCCGCCTGATCAGCTAGGGCGCGGCGCAGCCCGGTCCCTGCAGGCCGATTCCGGCAAACCGCCAAAAGAATGACTTCTTTGTTTATTATTTGCTATTCTTCCCGATAGAAGAGATTACCCATGAGCGCCGAGAACTCTCGCGTGCTGGTAAGAGCGATGACCCCGCAGGACATACCGGGGGTAGTGGAGTTGCAAGCCCGGGTCTTTCCGGAAATGCTGCGCTGGACGGCCGAAGAACTCTCCCACCATCTTACCGTCTTCCCCGAAGGGCAACTGGTCGCCATAGACGAAACCGGCCGTCTGCTGGGCTCGGCCAGTTCCCTGATCATTGATTGGGACGACTACGCCGAGTCCGCCCAGTGGTCCACCATCACCGGACGGGGAACCTTCGACACCCATGACCCGCTGGGCAAGACCCTCTACGGCGCGGACATGTGCGTGGACCCGCAGTCGCGCCGCAATGGAGTGGGTTCGCACTTCTACGACGCGCGCAAGAAAATGGTGCGGGAGCGCGGGCTGAAACGCCTGCTGACCGGCGGACGGATTCCGGGCTACGCGCAGATCGCGCGGGAAATGACCCCGCGGGAATACGTGGAAGAGGTGGTGCAAGAGAAAAGAAAGGACCCCACGCTGAGCTTCCAGCTGGCCAACGGGCTGGTGGTTCTGGATGTTGTCCCGGAATATCTGGAGGACATCGAGTCGCGGGGCTTTGCCACCCTGCTGGAATGGCTGAACCCGGAATACGTGGCCACGGTGAGCCTGGAAGCCAGCGAGCAACACGCCGCTCTGGAGGAAGCCGGAGAAGAGCCGCTGCGCGAACGCGCGGGCCCCTCGCGCGTGCGCATCGCCGCGCTGCAGTATCTGCTCCGTCCCATCACCCGCTTTGAGGACTTTGCCACCCAGGTCGAGTTCTTCGTGCGCAGCGCGCGTGATTACCGCAGCCACTTCGTGATTTTCCCCGAATATTTCACCATGCAACTTCTGAGCTACTTGCGCGAGCCGGCTCCCGGACGCGCGGTGCGCCGCCTGGCCCAGCTTACTTCGGAATACGAAGGCCTCTTCCAGCGGCTGGCGGCGGACACCGGACTCTACATCATTGCCGGGACGCATCCGGTGATTCAGCAGGGCGCGCTGTTTAACGCCGCGCATCTATTCACTCCCAACGGCCGCGTGTTCCGGCAGAAAAAAGTGCACCTCACGCCCACCGAAAAGAATCTCTACCAGATGAGCCGGGGCCACGGATTTTATGTCTACCATACGGACTACGGCAGGATCGCCATTCTGGTCTGTTACGACGTGGAGTTTCCCGAGGCCGCGCGGGTGCTGGCGGAAGGCGGGGCCCAGATTCTCTTCGTGCCCTCCTGCACGGACGAGCGCCAGGGATTCTGCCGGGTGCGCTACTGTGCGCAGGCCCGCGCGATCGAGAATCAGATCTACGTGGCCATGGCGGGAACCGTGGGCAACCTTCCGGATGTGCCGTGCATGGCCACGCACTACGGCCAGGCCGCCATCCTTACCCCCTCGGACTATTTCTTTGCGCGCGACGGAGTGGCGGCGGAAGGCATCGTCAACCAGGAACAGATGGTCATCTGCGATGTGGACTTGGACTTACTGGCGGAGCAGAGCGTCAGCGGCACGGTCATTCCCATCAACGACCTGATCCGGGATGCCTATGACCGGGTGATCCACTATGCCGACCACCGCGACGGGAACAAACCGGCGCGCGCAGTGGCCGAAACGATTTAGCAGGCTCGCCTGCAATCAGAAACTGCTCGTATGGGAAGCGGCTTCCCCGCAGGTTCATTTCCTCCCACAGTGGAAGCGCGATGGAAAGCCGGGATCTTCAGTCCCGGCGCGTGCGCACCAGCGACAAAAACTCGTCGCGCGTCTGCTTGCTGGTGCGGAACACCCCCAGCATCGCGCTGGTCACCGCCTGCCCGTGCTGCTTTTCCACGCCGCGCATCTGCATGCACAGATGCCGCGCCTCGATGATCACGCCCACGCCCTCCGGGCTGATCTTCTCCTGAATCGCCTGGGCCACTTCGCTGGTCAGGCGCTCCTGAATCTGCAGGCGCCGCGAGTACATATTCACCAGCCGGGCCACCTTGCTCAGCCCGATGACTTTCTTGCTGGGCATGTACGCCACATGGCATTTCCCGAAGAACGGAAGCAGGTGGTGCTCGCACAGGCTGAAAAATTCGATGTCCTTCACCACCACCATCTCGTCGTAACACACGCTGAAGGTCGCCCCATTGAGCACCTGGTCGAGATTCATCTGGTAGCCGCTGGTGAGAAACTTCAGGGCCTTCTCGAAGCGCTCCGGCGTCTTCCGCAGCCCTTCGCGATCGGGGTCTTCGCCCACCAGCGCGAGCATCCGGCGCACCAAGCCAGCGATCGTCTCGCCCTTTTTCTCATTCAGCACTATGGTAGTCGCTTGCTTGCCCATGATTCGCTCCCATTACTTCCCGTCGTATTCAAAACTGTTGTTGCCCGTTTCCTCGATGCGCACGCGCAGCAGCCGCGCCGCGCCAAACCCTTTAATGCGCGCATACGCTTCCTTGCACAGGTTCTCCGTCGTCGGCACCACGTCGCGGAACGCCGCTACTTCCTCGTTCAGGTTGCGGTGGTCGAAGGATTCCAGCACTTCCCGCCCGACGAACGCGTCCAGATCCGCCAGATTCGCGATCATCCCCGTCGCCGCGTCCACCTCGCCGCTCACTTGCACTTCCAGCACGTAATTGTGCCCGTGCCCGTGCGGATTGTTGCACTTGCCGTACACCCTCCGGTTCTCTTCCGCGCTCAGCTTCGCGCTGTGCAGCCGGTGCGACGCCGCAAAATGGTAGCGCCTCCCCAGCACGATCTCGATCCCGGCCCCGCCCGCCGCGCTCATGCTCCGCCCGTCCCATTGCGCCGGCATTCCGCGTACAAATCCGGCGATTCATACAGCCGGATCTTGTGCAGCCGCCCCTGCGTGATTTTCGGCTCGAGCAGCTCCCAGAGCACCTGCGCGATGTTCTCGCAGGTGGGAATTTTTCCGGCCAGCTCGGGTACCTCGAAATTCAGGTGGCGGTGGTCCATGCGCCGCATCACTTCCCTTTCCAGCAGCTCTTTCAGCTCTTTCAAATCCAGCACCATCCCCGTTTGCGGGTCCGGCTCTCCCGCCACGGTCACCTCCAGCGTGTAGTTGTGCCCGTGGCCGTGGGGATTGTTGCATTTGCCGAAGACGCGGCGGTTCTCCTCCGGCGAAAACGCCGGATTGTCGTAGCGGTGCGAAGCCGAAAATTCAATCTTGCGCGTGATCGTAATCATCCGTGTCCCGAACCCTCCGCCGCCGCTTTTCCCACCGCGTACTCGCGGCCCTTCCACTTCACCCGTCCCCGCGCGTGGCTCCTCCAGGAAGCCGCCAGCACGCCTGCGTATAATCCCACCGCCGGTAAATAGTAGAACATCCGCGATACCGGAAATCCATTGCGCGAGAGCACCGCCGCATACGCCGCCAGCCGCAGCGCCAGCAGCGCCGCACCCGCCAGCGCCAGCGCCGGCCATCGCCATCCCGCCAGCAGCAGCGCGCAGGGCGCCCACGGCACCACCTGCAGCATCTCGCGGCGCATCCCCGCTCCGCTGTCTCCCATCAGGCGGTAGAGGTTCTTCTTCCAGCCTTCCCACATTGCCGCGAAGCTGCGGTACATGCGCACATCCACCGCGCCCGCGCCCGACCCGAACCACAGCCGGTAGCCCGCGCGCTTCACCCGCCGCGCCAGCGCCACATCCTCCAGAATCTCTCCCGCCACGCCCTCGTGCCCGCGCACCGCGTCGTAGGCTTCCCGCCGGACGAGCAGGTATTGCCCGTTGGCCGCCGCCGCGGGCGAAGCCGGGTCATTCACCTCCGCGTAGGAAAAACGCTGCGCCAGCCGGCAAAAAATAAAGGGAATAAGAGCTTTCTCCCACCACTTCCGGGTCACCTGCGCCGGCGAAAACGAAACCAGCGCCGCTTCGTGCTCCGCGGCGATCCGCAGCGCGCGCGCCGAACCGTCTCTGCGGTGCTCCGAATCGGCGTCCGTAAAGAGCAGCCAGGGCAGCCGCGCCTGCGCCGCCCCCAGCCAGGCCGCATGGTTCTTGCCCACCCAGCCCTCCGGCACGTCCTGCGCGTCGATCACCCGCAAATGCGGCACGTCCTTCTGCAGCTGCTGCAAGACTGCCATTGTCCTGTCCGTCGAGCCGTCGTTGACCACCAGAATTTCGCCGATTTCCGGCTGCCTCGCCAGCGAAACCACGCAGCCTACAATCACCGCCGCCTCGTTCCGCGCCGGAACGATGGCGCTGATGCACGCCTCTCCTCCACCGGACATGCCGCCGGGTGCGGCAATGGCTCCAGGCCTTCTCATTTGGTTGGAATGGTCGTTGTTCATTGTTCCAGGCCGTGCGGGGGAATCAGACCGCTTCGCAGTCCGGGGCAGAAGTTGTATTATAGCATTCGATGGACAACCTCATCCGGAAACTGTTTACCTGGGGCGGGCCACTTCTTGCCGTCCTTCTGCTGCTGGCCTTCTTCCGCCCTCTCTACCGGCAGGGCGAAACCTCCATTGCCGGAAAGAAAGCTCCCGAGTTCTCCTTTACCCTCGCGCAAAAGCCCGCCACTCTCGCCGATCTTCGCGGCCAGGTTGTTGTCCTCAATTTCTGGGCCACCTGGTGCCCGCCCTGCGTCGAGGAAACTCCCGCGCTCAACCGCCTGCAGCAGCACATCGCCTCGCGTAAGGCCATGGTCCTGGGCGTCAGCGTGGATGAAGACCAGTCCGCCTACGACCTCTTCCTGCAGAAGCAGGGCGTGGTCTTCCCCACCTACCGCGACCCCTCTAAAAAGATTGCCCTTGAATACGGCTCGTCCATGTATCCGGAAACCTACATCATCGGCCGCGACGGCAAGCTCGCGCGCAAAATCATCGGCCCGCAGAAGTGGGATTCTCCCGAGATGCTGGCCTATTTCGACGCCCTGCTCGGCCAGAACTGACCCGCAAAAACAAATCCGCCACGGAGTCACAGAGACACAGAGAAAGCCAAGAACCAGATCATTCTGTTCTTTTCTCTGTGCCTCTGTGACTCTGTGGCGATTCTTTCCGAAGGGTCTACTCGTAGCGCAGCGCTTCCACCGGGTCCAGCCGCGCCGCCTGCATCGCCGGCACCCACCCGCTCACCACGCCCACCACGATCAGGATGCCCGTCGAGAGCAGCAGCGTCATCATCGAAAGCTGCAAATGAATATCCACTTTGCCGCTGTCATCCTCATAGGCCGCGCCCAGAAACGGCAGCGTCCCGATGGCCGAGGTAATCGCCGCCGAAAGCAGCATCCCGATGGCCCCCGCCGCCAGCGTGAGCACCAGCGCTTCCATCAGAAACTGCCAGCGAATGTGCGAGCGCCGGGCCCCCATCGCCCGCCGCAGACCGATCTCCCGCACGCGCTCCTCGACCGAGACCAGCATGATGTTCATCACGCCCACCCCGCCGATGCCCAGCGTCAGCGAGCCCACGAAAAACAGCAGCGCCTCGATCCCGATGGTGATTCCATCCATGATGGGCTTGAACTCCTCGCGCCCGAACATAGTGATGGCCCGCTTGTCCGAAGCCGAAAAGCGCTGCCGCGAGGCCACCGCATTGCGCACCTGCTGCATGGCCCGGGCCTCGAACATCGGCGCCACCGGCTCGAAGATCATCACGCTGGCATAGCGCGTGTCCCACAGATCGCCCGCGGCGGAATAGGGGATGAAGGCCGATTCGTCGTCGCTGGTAAAATAGTTGCTGTCGGAAAACTTGGTGTCCATCACGCCGATCACGCTGAAGCGCACGCCATTGATGCGCACCGTCTCGCCCACCGCCGGAGTCCCGCTGAAGAGTTTTTTTCGCAGCAGCGCTCCCAGAAACACCACCCGGCGCCGCTCGGCGATGTCCTCCGGCGAAATCCAGCGCCCCTCGATGGGCACTTCGTTGCGCATCTCGCCGTATTCGGGAAAGACCCCGCGAATGGCCGTGTCCGCAAGCCGCTCCTCATGGGAGATGCCCAGAAATTTCACTGTCTCCAGCGTCACCCGCTTCACCAGCGGCGATTGCGCCTTCACCCACTCGGAGTCCTCCTTCTCGAAGCGCACCGCCTTCCCCGCGCGCTCCCCGCCCGCTTGCTCGCTGGTCGTTCCCGGCCAGCAGATCACCGCACCCTTGCCGAACACCTCGAACGTATACATCAGCACGCCGCGGAATCCCGCCCCGTAGCTCAGCAGCAGCGTCACCGCCACGATTCCCCAGGCGATCCCCGTCATGGTCAGGATGCTGCGCACCCGGTTACGACCCAGCGCGGCCCAGGCTTCTTTGAAGATATCCACGAACATCCAACACCTTCGTCTCAGTTGACAGTTAAAAGTTGAAAGTTGAAAGTCAAAAGTTCTCTGTTTTCAGCCATCCGCAAACACCGGCCCCGCAAGATGACTGACAACTGTATCTAGCCACCCGCCTCAAACCGCAACGCCTCGATCGGATCCACCGACGCCGCGCGGTTCGCCGGATAAATCCCCGAAAGCACCGCAATCGCCGCCAGCAGCGCCACCGAGAGCAGTCCCAGCTTCCAACTCGCCAGCATCCCCGCGAAAAACGGCGGCATGGGCAGCAAGTTCACCAGCGCGCAAAATCCATAGGAAATCACCAGCCCGGCCCCGCCGCTCAGTCCGGCCACGATCACCGTCTCCAGGAAAAACTGCCGCAGGATGGACTTCCGCGTCGCTCCCAGGGCCATGCGCACGCCGATCTCCCTGGTCCGCTCCCGCACCGACACCAGCATCACGTTCATCACGCTTAACCCGCCCAGAAACATGGTCATCACTCCCACCGCGCCCATGAACAACTCCATGCCCACGATAATCATGTGCGTTGCCTGCGCATTCTTCACCGTATCCCAGATGCTCGCCGCTTCCTTGTCGCGGGGGTCGAAGTCGTGCAGCCGCCCCAGGCTGTGGCGCACCTGACGCACGCAATCCAGATGCGTATCGAGGGACCACGGGGCCACCAGGATCTGATCCACGCTGTGCTCGGCGGAGGGAGGCTTGTTGGGGAAATCCCGGCGCATGGCGCTGAAAGGAATGAAAATCTTGCGGACATCGAAACCGTCGTAGCTGGAATTCTGGTCCTTGGCCTGCATCGCTCCGATTACCGTATACGGAATGCCGTTCATCCAGATGGTAGCGCCCAAAGACTCGCGGTCCGCGAACAACTGCTTCTTCGTGTCGCTCCCCAGAAAAGCCACGCGCCGCCCTTCCTCGTTGTCCTGCTCGTTATAGAAACGGCCCTGCGCCACCGTGATGCTGCGAATTTCCGCGAAGGGAGGAAGAGAACCCACCGTGCTGATGCTTCCGCTGTTGAACAGGCTGCGTACTTGTACTTGGCTGCCCAGTTCCGGCATCACGTACTTGCATGCCGGAGATTCAGCCCTTACCGCCAGATAGTCGTCTTCGTCCCAAAATATTCTCCGGCCGCTGCGCATGCCACCGGCCTGCATGCTGGTCCGCCCGGAAAAGACAATCATCACGTCCTTGCCGAAATTCTCGTGCTGCTCCTCGATGCCCTTGCCCAGCCCCTCGCTCGCCGCCACCATCAGCGTCACCGCGATAATTCCCCAGGCGATCCCGAACATGGTCAGCAGGGTGCGCCGCTTGTGCGCTTTGAGCGTCTGGAAGGTATCCCGCAACAGATCCCAAAACGACATAGCCCCGCTCCCCTGGCCTTTCGTGACCCGCTACTGCAGCACCACCTGCTGCTTCTCGTTCAGCCCCGCCACGATCTCCGTCTTCACCCCGTTCGATATCCCCAGCTTCACGTCCACCTTCTTCTTTCCGTTCTTCTCCTTGCCGTCCGGCAGCTCCACCGACGCTTTCCTCTCTTTGTCGTAGATCAGCGCCGCCTCCGGAATCATCAGCACGTTTTTCTTTTCTTCCAGCAGAATTTCCGCGTTGGCGCTCATGCTGGCCTTGAGCTCTCCGCCCGGATTGGAGATGGAGACGCGCACCTCGAACGTGGTCACGTTGTCCTTTTCCTTCCCCATCGGCGAAATCTTGGTCACCTTTCCCGTCAGTTTCTTGTCCTTGAACGACTCCACCACGATCCGCGCCGCCTGGTTCAGATAGACCTTTCCGATATCCGCCTCGTCCACTTTTCCCTGCACGTACACCTCGCGGGTGTCCCCCAGATTAAAGAGCAGCGTTGCCTGCGACCCCAGCACCAGGATCGAGCTGACCGCGTCGCCCACCTGCACGTCCCGCGAGAGCACCAGGCCGTCAATCGGGCTGGTGATCGTGGAATTCCGCAGATCCTCCGTCACCCGCTCGAGCGCCGCGCGCGACTGCGCCACCTGCGCCTCCGCCCGCGCAATCTCCGCACGAGCCACCGCCAGGCTCCGCTGCGCGCTCATCTGCCGGTTCAGCCCCATCTGGTAATTCTTCTCCGCGTCCTCCACGAACGACTTCGAGATGATCCCGTCCTTGAACATCTTCTCCGCGCGCTCCATGTTGGACTTCAGGAAGGGCACGTCCGGCCCCTCCGCGTCCACCTTGTTGCGCTCCAGCGCCGCCAGCGATGAATCCCGCGCCGCCTGGGCCACCTGCAAATTGGCCTGGGCCTCGCGCACGTTGGCTTGCAGTTGCACCTTGTCCAGTTCCGCCAGCAACTGCCCCGCTTTCACCCGGTCGCCGTAGTCCACGTACAATTTCTTCACGATTCCGCTGGCCTTGGACTTGATCTCTACCTTCGCCAGCGGCTGAATCTTCCCCGTGGCCACCACCACCCGCGCCAGGTCGCCGCGCTCGACCGCGGCCAGCTTCGAGGGATCAATCTCCCGGTTCGGCCGCAGCGCCGCCGTCACGCCGTAGCCCGCCGCCAGGAGAACCACGGCCAGCCCGATCCACAGTTTCCTGCGGCTGCGCTTCTTCCCGTTCCTGCCGTGCCCGTTGACCATCCCATTGCCATTGCTGGACATAGCCGCACCCCTTCGCCGAAAACTGCCTGTCACTCTTAAATACGCAGCCCGCGGCAAAATGTTCCCGCTCTTACCGCGTATAGACGGAGGGGCCATCGAATTGTTTGAATGACGAATGGAAAAAGGAGAGGACATCCCTGCTTTGGAAACCCTTATAGCTTCGCCTTGCTCAGCCGCAGCGCATTGGCGATCACCGAAACCGAGCTGAAACTCATCGCCGCGCTGGCCAGCATCGGGCTCAGCAGCCACCCGAACAGCGGATAAAAGACGCCCGCGGCCACGGGCACGCCCAGCGCGTTATACAAGAACGCCCAAACCAGGTTTTGCCGGATATTGCGCAGCGTCGCCCGGCTCAGCGCCCGCGCGCGCACGATTCCCCGCAGGTCGCCCTTCACCAGCACGATCCCCGCGCTCTCGATGGCCACGTCCGTGCCGTTGCCCATGGCGATGCCGATCTCCGCCTCGGCCAGCGCCGGCGCGTCGTTCACTCCGTCGCCGGCCATGGCCACCACGCGCCCCTGCTGCCGGTAGCGCCGCACAATTTCGGCCTTCCCCGCGGGCAGCACGCCCGCCTCGAACTCTTCGATGCCCAGTTCCCGCGCCACTTCCGCCGCCGCTTCCCGCCGGTCGCCCGTGATCATCACCAGCCGCAGGCCATCCGCGCGCAGAGCCTTCACCGCATCGCGCGTCGTCGCCTTGATGGCATCGCGCAGCAAGAAAAACCCGGCCAGCTGACCCTCCACCGCAACCAATATTTGCGTGCCCCCCGCTCCTGCCGCCTCATCCGTTTCCTTCCATTCCCCCAGATCCACCCTCCGCGCCCGCAGAAATTCCGCCGTTCCCGCCAAGACCGCTTTTCCCGCCACGCGCCCTTCTACTCCCCCACCCGCCGACGCCAGAAAGTCCGTCGCCGGCGCCAGCGGCGCTTTCGCCTCCCCCGCCGCCCTCACAATCGCCCGCGCCAGCGGATGCTCGCTCGACCGCTCCAGGCTTCCCGCCAGCGAAAGGATTTCTTCCTTCGTGGTCTTTCCTCCCGCAAACACCTGCAAGCTCGCCACCACCGGCCGCCCCTCCGTCAGTGTCCCCGTCTTGTCCACGATCAGCGTGTCCGCTTTGGCCAGCCGCTCGAGCGCCTCCGCGCTGCGAATCAGCACCCCCGCCGCCGCTCCGCGCCCCACGCCCACCATGATGGACATGGGCGTGGCCAGCCCCAGCGCGCAGGGGCAGGCGATAATCAGCACGGAGACCGCGCTCAGCAGCCCGTGCGCCAGCCGCGGTTCCGGTCCATACAGCGCCCAGCCCGCGAACGCCAGCAGCGCCGCGGCCACCACCGCCGGCACGAAATATCCCGCCACGCGATCCGCGATACGCTGGATCGGCGCGCGGCTGCGCTGCGCCTCGCTCACCGTCTTCACAATCTGCGCCAGCAGCGTCTCGCTGCCCACGCGCTCCGCTTCCATCACAAAACTTCCGCTGGTGTTCAGCGTTCCGCCGGTCACCGCGCTCCCCGGAGTTTTCTCCACCGGCAGCGGCTCGCCCGTGATCATGGACTCGTCCACCGCGCTGGCTCCCTCCCGCACCGCGCCGTCCACCGGAACGCGCTCGCCCGGCCGCACCCGCAGCCGGTCCCCTCTCCGTACCTCGTCGAGCGGCACTTCCCGTTCCGTGCCATCCGCCCCGATTCGCTGCGCCTTCTGCGGCTCGAGTTGCAGCAGCGCGCGAATCGCTCCCGAAGTCCGCTGCCGCGCGCGCAGCTCCAGCACCTGCCCCAGCAGCACCAGCGCCGTGATCACCGCCGCCGCTTCAAAATAGACCGGTACCTCGCCCATCCCCGTGCGAAACGACGCCGGAAACCATCCCGGCGCAACCGTTGCCGCCACGCTTTCCACGTACGCCGCGCCCGTTCCCATGGCGATCAGCGTAAACATGTTCGGGCTGCGGTTCACCACCGACCGCCACCCGCGCACGAAAAACGGCCCTCCTCCCCACAACACCACCGGCGAAGCCAGCGCCATCTCGATCCACGCCAGCGCCCCGTGCGGCAGCACGCCGTGCAATCTCTCGCCAAACATCCCCAGCAGGAGCACCGGCAGCGCCAGCGGGACGCTCACCCAGAATCTCCGCGTCATCGCCATCAGCTCCGGGTCCGGCCCCGTCTCCGCAATCACCTCCATCGGCTCCAGCGCCATCCCGCACTTCGGGCACACCCCCGGCCCCATCTGCACAATCTCCGGGTCCATCGGGCAGGTGTAGCGCACATTTTTTTCTTCCGCTTTCGCCGCGCCGCTTTTCCCGCCGGCGCTCTCCATCCCCGCCGTTCCCGGCGCGGCCAGAAACCGCCCCGGCTCCGCGCGAAATCTTTCCTCGCACCTCGCCGAGCAAAAGTAATACTTCTTCCCCGCGTGCTCCGCCGTCGCCGCGGCCTTCTCCCCCGCGACCGTCATCCCGCACACCGGGTCCTTCTCCGCCGGCCCCGCGGAAATCACCGGCAAGCTCCCGCCAACGATGTTCAATCCCGCCGCCGGCCTCCCCTGCGCCGGGAACAAATATTTCTCCGGCTCAGCCGCAAACTTCCCGGCGCATCCCGCGCTGCAGAAAAAATACGTCTTTCCCTTGCGCTCCTCCCGCGCCGCCGCCTTCGCCGGGTCCACCGTCATTCCGCATACCGGATCTTTTTCCATGTTTCCTCTCCCTCACCGCCCGTGCCGGTCCATCAATCCCACCAGTTCGTCGTACATGGCCTCGGCCTCCGCGCCGCTCCCCTGGCGAATGGCCTCCGTCGCGCAGTGCCGCAGGTGATTGCGCATCAGCTCCCGGCTCACCGCCCGCAGCGACTCCTGCACTGCGGCCACCTGCACCAGGATGTCCGCGCAGTAGCGCTCCTCCTCGACCATTTTCTCCAGGCCGCGCACCTGCCCCTCGATCCGCCGCAGCCGGTGCAGATTGGCCGTCTTGATCCGCGCATCCACCGCCACGGCCTTGCGCCCGCCCGCCTGCCCCGCGCACCCGCAGCCGGGCGCCGCCCCGCGGTGACTCCGCTGTTTGGCCCGCTCCCGCTTCATATACCCCCCTGGGGTATGCTAACCCCGCGCCCCTCCCCTGTCAATCCTCTCCCGCGCTTCACCCGTCCTCCCAAATTGCTATAATGCCGCCATGACACTTCTCGAAGTCACCTACGCCCTTCGCGCTCCCCTCAGCATGGACGAACTCCGCCGCATCGCCCAGTTCGCCAACACCTACGGCCTCCGCCGTTTCCGCGTGGACGAAGCCAATCACCTGCTCTCGTTCGAATACGACGGCTCGCGCCTGCGCGAAACCCAGGTGGCCCAGGTCCTCGGCAGGGCCGGCGTGGCCGTCAAGCACCGCGTCAATTGACCCGGCTTCGCGCGCCGTTTTTCCCGGCGCGGAAACTCCCCGCCTTCGCCATACGCCCGAAAAATCTCCGGTTTTTTCCCCGGGCCTGCTATACTTTTTTCTTTTTCCGCATTTACCGGCAGTGTGTTTCGAATCTCGCGAGGGGAGTACCGTGCGACCGTTTCGCCATCGCTGGCTGCCCGCCCGCTGCGCTCTCCTCGCTTTGCTTGCCGCGGGTCTGGCCCCGGCTCCCCGCGCGCAGGAGCCTCCGGCCCCGCAAACCTCCATTCGCCGCATCTCCGCCAAAATCCACGTGGACGGCCGCCTCGATGAGCCCGTCTGGAGCCAGCTCACACCCATCACCCATTTCGTCCAGACCAATCCCACCGAAGGCGCCGCGGTCAGCGAGAAGACCGAAGCCTTCCTCTTCTACGACGACGAAAATCTCTACTTCGGATTCAAGTGCTACGATTCCGAGCCTTCCAAAATCGTGGCCCGCTACGACACGCACGACGCCCTGACCAATTCCGACAGCGTCAACATCTTCATCGACCCCTTCGGCGACCGCCGCACCGGCTACTTCTTCAGCGTCAACGCCCGCGGCGTCCAGTTCGACGCCCTCATGCAGGAGGGCCAGAAGTTCGATCCCACCTGGGACGGCATCTGGCAGAGCGCCGCGCGCCTGGAAAGCTGGGGCTGGTCCGCCGAAATCGCCATCCCCTTCAAGTCCATCCGCTTCCGCCCCGGCGTGCCCTGGGGCCTCAATCTCGGCCGCGACATCGTGCGCAAGAACGAAAACGCCAACTGGCAACTGGTGACCCGCTTTGACGGCTTCATGCGCCCCTCCAAAGCCGGCATCCTCACCGGCATCGAAAACAGCCGCCACGGCCGCAACCTCGAAGTCATTCCCTATTTTTCCCCGCGCGCCCGCCGCAACGCCCCTAATCCCCTCGACAACGGCCAGCACTACAACGCTGGCGCCGATCTCCGCTGGGGCTGGGGGCCCAATCTCACCTTCAACGCCACGATCAACCCCGACTTCGCCGACACCGAAGCCGACGAAATCAATTTCACCATCTCCCGCTACGAACTCTTCTTCCCCGAAAAGCGCACCTTCTTCACCGAAGGCGCCAACTACTTCTCCACCCCCATGAACCTCTTCTACTCCCGCCGCATCGGCGCGCGCCTCGCCGTTCAGGACATCCTCTCCCCTCTCTACGGCCTCACCAACGGCCAGCCCCAGCGCATCCTCTTCGGCGGAAAACTCACCGGCAAGCAGGGCCCCTGGTCCATCGGCCTTCTCGAAAGCATCACCCAGGACACCCATTTCTTCCTGACCGATCCCTCCACCGGCAACCGCCTCCCCGAATTTGCTCCCGGCTCCAACTTCTTCGTCCTGCGCGTCGCCCACGACATCGGCCGCAACTCCTCCATCGGCTTCCTGACCGTCAATCGCGACCAGGACTTCAGCTCCTTCGGCTCCGCCGAGCGCGTTCACGCCGTGGACCTCAATCTGGTCCTCGGCCCTCACTGGACCTGGATGAGCCAGGCCGCCTACAACCAGAATCAGCTCACCACCAGCGGTGGCATCCAGCGCGCCGCGATGGGCTCCCTCGCCAAATACAACTCCGACAAATGGGAATTCAGCGCCATGTACAAATTTCTCGGCCGCGGCTTCGACGTCAGCCAGATTGGCATCGAGCCCGAAATCGACCGCCATTCCTCCCAGATGTCCATCCTCTATAAGCCCTTCCTCAACCGCTACTTCATCCGCCAGCTCTTTCTCAAGCTCAACTACGACAACGCCATTGACACTTCCGGCCTCCTCCAGGACGCCGGCGCGGACGTGGACATCAGCGCGCAGTTGAAAAATTTCTGGAAGCTGACCGCCCACTATGCCTACGACCGCGCCCGCTTCAACCAGTTCACCCCCGCCTTCTCCCTGCTCGCCCCCACCCGCATCTATATCCAGCCGCGCATCCAGCTCCAACTCGCCACCAACGAAAACCGCGCCGTCTCCTTCAACTACACCTTCCGACAGCGCAAGGAGGCCGAGTATTACGAGTACTTCTACGGCCGCGAACAGCGCCACGAACTTGCCATGCTCCTCCACGCCTTCGGCCGCACCAAGGTCGGCTTCTCCGGCGTCTTCGACCGCGAATTCCTCCTCGACGGCTCCCCCTTCCAGGTCCGCCGCCTCTTCATCACCCGCCTCAACCAGCAGTTCTCCACCAAAATGCGCGCCCGCATCCTCACCCAGTTCAGCAATGACCGCCATGGTCCCGCCTGGAACATCAACTCCATCGTCGCCTACGATTTCACCGCCCGCTCCGCCTTCCTCCTCGGCTACAACTACCAGAACAGCCGCGACATTTTTCAGTCCTCCCCCATCCCTCCCTTCCTTCCCCGCCATCCCTCCGACCTCGGCAACGAATTCTTCTTCAAACTCTCCTACCTCCTCCACTTCTAGGCGCACCACCGCCACACCGCGGCGCGAATTCACGGAATCACTGTGCGGATTTTTTCTTACAGGTGGAAATTCTCAGGCAGGTAAAATTGTGGACGGAGCAAAAAAATGGGGGTTCCGGCTTGGGATCCGGAACCCCCGAAGACGCGTTTCGTTTCCGGCGTCGTTTTCACACCGGAGCGTGGGGTCATCCATCCTAGCTTCCCTCTCAGAGGCAGGTGGGAACGACCTGTTCAAATCCCCGAGCAAGCCCCTTCCCCCTCGCTCGGTTCTCTGTTCAGATCGTCAATCGAAACGCGTCCACACTATCTATTTAGCAAACTCATAGCCAAACCTCCCCGCCGCCCTTCTTCCACAACCTCTTACATTTCTTAGCGTTACACCCCTCCATACAAGATGTACCCCTCTTTTTTCCATTTTCCTTTTTCAATTCGGCACTTTTCCCTCCTGTTTGGCCTGATTCGGAACTCAGCCGCTGTAAATCCTTCCTTCCTATAATTTTCTAAATTATTGGATAGGTCTCATTTTCCCGCTCCCATTCTTCCACGCATCCTCTTCCCCCCACCGCGTTCACTCCTGCTGCGAAATTGCCCGCCGCGCTATTCTGTGCCCACACCACAAAAAAGGGGACACGTTTTACCGTGCCCCGGTCAACAAAACTCCTCAGATCATCTCACGGCGGCGATCCAATCACCGCAACTGCATCCATCCGCCTCACGCTTCTCACGAACGCGCGGCAGTTGCCGCCTCCACGGCAGGCGCCGCCTGGCGCCGGTACAGAAACAACGTATAGGAAACGTTGTTCTCCGATTTCACCTCGGCCTGCTTCTCCGCACGCCATCCCGGCACGGGGTAATCCACCGTCACCACGCGCGCCCCGGCGTGCAACTGGCTGGCCAGATGAAATTGCAGCGCGCCATTCGTCGCCGTCAGCAGATACAGCGTCACCACCGTGGCCGCGCGCACATCCGTTTCGAAAAAGCTGCCCCGCCGGAACTCCACCTGCCCTTCCAGCCCCAGCCGCTTGGCCTGTTCGCTGGACTCGCGCCACAGTTTCCCGTTGATCTCCACTCCCACCGCGCGGCATCCGAACTCCTGCGCCGCCAGGATCGCCACCCGCCCGTCGCCCGACCCCAGGTCATACACCACGTCCCCGGGCGCCACGCCGGCGAACTCCAGCATCTGCCGCGCCACCGCGAACGGCGTCGGGCAATAGGGGACTCCTTGGGGGCTTCGGGAAAACAGATCTCGGCATCGCGCGAGCAGACTCGCACCACGGCGCCATCCGGCAATGGGCATCGCCAGTCCTTCCTTCGCTCCGCGCTTTATTGCTTCTGATTGTTCTGCGGCGGGGTCGCGGCGGGCGCCTGGCCAGCGGCGTTCTTGTCCATCTTGATTGCCTGGCGGTCCCGTTCGGCCTTACTCTCCGCCTCGTTCTTCTTCAGCTTCACGGTGAAAGCGTCTTTCTCGATCTTCTGCTCGGCGGCGGACTTCTCGCCCTTGATGGCCGCCTCGTTCTTCATCCACTTGTCCTTCACGCGGTTCTGCTCGGCCTGTTTCTCGGCGTCCGCCTTTTGCATCTTGAGGTACTCGGCCTGTTTCTGGAGCTTAAGGTACTCGGCCTGTTTCTGGAGTTTGATCTCCAGTTGCCGCGCCGCTTCCTTGCGCGCCAGCTCATCCTGCTGCTTCTTCAGTTCCACTTCTCGGGGCGTCTGCGCCTGCGGCTTGTTCGGCGCCGTGGTCCCCGGCGCAGGAGCGCCCGCGGGCTTCTCCTGCGCGCCGGCCGGAAGCGCCACGCTCAACGGCCCGGTCAATCCAAGAATTGAAAAAAGCGCCATCAGTTTTTTACGCATCGTGGTTTCTCCCTGAAAATCCGCGGCAACCCTGTAAATCCCTTAGTGTAGAAGCTACACCGCAAGTCTCGCGCTCGTCAACAGCCGCTTGCTCTTTCCGTTACTTCCGCCAGCGAAGGGTCAGGCCTTCGACGCCTGCCTCCGCAAAAACGTCGGCACGTCCAGATCGTCCGCGGGCATCTCCCCGCTCACGTCGCGCACGTTCTGCTGCACCTCGCGCACCACGTTGGAGGCCGCCGCGGCCTGCCCCGCTCCCGCCCCCGCCGCCGCTGCCGCCGCCTGCTGCGGAGCACCCTCACGCCCCTCTTTCCACGTCTTGGGCAGGAAATGCGGCCGCGCGTGCGGCATGCCCTTCTTCACTTCCTTGAATCCCGCCGCGATCACCGTAATCTTGATCGCTTCCTTCAGCGAATCGTCCTGCACCGCGCCAAAAATAATATTGGCGTTCTCGTGCGCCGCCTGCTGGATCACCGACGACGCCTCGTGCACCTCATGCAGCGTCACGCTCGAGCTCCCGCTGATGTTGATCAGGATCCCGTGCGCCCCGTTGATGGAATTGTCCTCCAGCAGGGGGCTCGATATCGCCCGATGCGCCGCGTCCATCGCCCGGTTCGCTCCCGTGGCCACCGCCGTGCCCATCACCGCGTACCCCTGCCCCTGCATGATGGCCTTCACGTCCGCGAAGTCCCGGTTGATGATCCCCGGCACCGTGATGATGTCCGAAATCCCCTGCACCGCCTGCCGCAAAATATCGTCCGCGATGCGGAACGCATCAAAAAAGCTGGTCCCCTTCTCCACCGTATCCATCAGCCGCTCGTTGGGAATCACGATCACCGTGTCCACCACTCCCACCAGCTCCGCCAGCGCCTGCTCCGCCTGCAACATTCGCCGCTTCCCTTCGAACGCGAAGGGCTTGGTCACCACCGCCACGGTCAGCGCGCCCAGCTCCGAAGCCAGCGAGGCCACCACCGGCGCCGCTCCGCTTCCCGTGCCTCCGCCCAGTCCCGAGGTGATGAACACCATGTCCGCGCCTTCCAGCGCCTCGATAATTTTTTCCGTATCCTCCAGCGCCGCCTTGCGCCCGATCTCCGGATTGGCCCCCGCGCCCAGCCCCTTGGTCAGCTTCCCGCCCAATTGCAGCTTCACCGCGGCTTGGGAAAGCTTCAGCGCCTGCAAGTCCGTATTCGCCGCGATGAACTCGATGCCTTCGACTTTGGCGCGGATCATGCGGTTGACGGCGTTGCATCCGCCCCCGCCCACTCCCACCACCTTGATCTTCGCCGCCTGCAGTTCGTCCGTGAAGCTCATCCGGATTCCCGTGTCTTTCGCTGTCATGCTTGCCCCCTCTCGATTTTTTTCTCCGCCGCGCGCCGCATCCCGCCGCTCAGGACGCGCCCGCGAACATGGCCTTCAGCTTGGCCACGAAATTCCCCTGGCGCTGCTGCGCCGTGCGCCGCGCCCGCGCCGCGTACAACACCAGCCCCGCCACCGTCGCGTACTCCGGCTGCGCCACCGCCTCCGGCAAATCCATCATTCCCCGCGCTTCCGCCATGCGTACCGGATGCTGGAACGTCCGCTCGGCCAGTTCCTCGAGGCCCCGCAGCCGCCCTCCGCCTCCCGCCAGCACGAAGCCCGCCGGAATCATCCCCGCCAGCCCTTCGCGCTGCAAATCGTCGCGAATCAGCGCCAGCAGCTCCTGCGCGCGCGGCTCCAGAATTTCCGTCAGCATGTGCGCAAAGACCGTCCGCGGCGGCCGGTCGCCCACGCTGGCAATCTCGATGCTGGCATCGTCGCGCAGCAGCGCCGCCGCCGCGCATCCGTGCATCCGCTTGATCTTCTCCGCCTCCGGGATCGGCGTGCGCAACCCCACCGCCAGGTCGTTCGTAAAATGGTCCCCGCCCACCGGCACCGCGCTGGTGTGCAGCACCACTCCCCCGGCGTACACGATCAGCTCCGTGGTGCCCCCGCCGATATCCAGCAGGCAGCAGCCCAGTTCCTTTTCGTCCTGCGTCAGGCTGGCCTCGGCCGAAGCCAGCGGCTCCAGCACCGTGTCGCTCACCAGAATCCCCGCCTTGTTCGCCGCCGTCACCAGATTCTGCGTCGCCGAAGACGACGTCGTCACCACGTGCACATTCGCTTCCAGCCTCTGCCCCACCATTCCCAGCGGATCGCGGATCCCCTCCTGCGCATCCACCATGAATTCATGCGGCAGCACGTGCAGCACTTCCCGGTCTTCCGGCAGCGTGATGTTCCGCGCCGCGTCCACCGCCCGCCGCACGTCCTCCCGCTCGATGTCCCGCGCCCGGTTCCCCAGCGTCACTCCGCCGCGGCTGTTCACTCCGCGCACGTGCCCTCCCGCCACGCCGATCACCGCCGACTCCACCGGCACCCCGGCCACGCTCTCCGCTTCCTCCACTGCCCGCCGGATCGAACTCACCGTCGAATCCAGGTTCACGATCTGGCCCTTGCGCAGCCCCTTCGATTCCGCCGCGCCCAGCCCCAGAAATTTCACCTGTTCGTTGTCGATTTCCGCGATCAGCACGCACGTCTTCGTGCTTCCGATGTCCAGCCCTGCCAGGTAGCGGTCTTTCTTTCCCAAGGTTCCTGCTCCCTTACCTCTTCCTGCGAGGTTTCTGTTTCTTCGCGGCCGGCTTCGGCGCGGGCGCGGGCGGCGGCGCCGGCGCGGCGGCGCTGCCCTCTTCCGGGTTGATCACCACCTGCCGCGTGTACTGCAAATCAATCGACTGCACCCGCCCGTGGCTGGCTTGCCATTCCCCGAAATTCTTCACCAGCATTTCGTACTTCTTCACGAAATTGTCGTTCCCGAATTGAATCGTCACCGCCTGCCCTTCGCTCCCCGGCCCCGCCAGCCCGGTCATCACCACCCGCAGATTCTTCGGATTCGAAAGGTCCACTTCGCTCACCTGCTCCGACGACCCCGCCTTGACCATCTCGATTCCCTTCATGAATTCCTGATACACCTGCATGCGCCGCTCGCGCTCCTCGCGCTCCACGCTTTCCTGCACCCCGCTCACGATCGGAAACTGAAAATCGTGCCCCGCCGGCCGCTCCAGAATCACGCCACGCGCGTCAATCAGCGCCAGTTCCGTCCCGCTGCGCAGAAACGCCACCGGCGTTCTCTCCGTGATCTCCACCCGCACTCGGTTCGGCAGGATCCGCTGCACGCTCGCCGATTCCACCCACGGCAGCTCCTCGATCGCCCGCCGCCTCTCCTCCAGCGGCACGCGCAGCACGCTCCGCCCGCGGTCGGCGTAAAATTTCGAAACAATCGCTTCCCGCCCGACCATCTGCCCGCCCATCAGCTCGATCTGCTCCGGCTTGGTCAGCAGCACCATCGGCGAATACAGAAAAAACCGCCCGGCCACGAACAGTACCCACCCGCACGCCAGCAGCACGCCCAGCACGGTCAGCAGCCGCCGGTAAAACGCCCACGAGCGCTTGGCGAACTTGCGCTTGCGGATCTCCACCGGCTTCTGCCGGCGCAGATAGCGCGGCTCTTCCTCCGCCAGCATGTCCGGCTGGTAGCCGCTCTCGTCCGCCGCCGTTGCCGCCGTCATCCGGCTTTTTGCCATGGGTTTTACTCGTTCCAAATCACAACCTCGTTTTCCAGTTCAAATCCGTACGCCGCGCGCACCCGCTCGCGCACATCCGCGATCAGCGCCAGCATGTCCGCGGACGTCGCACCCCCCGCGTTCACAAAAAAATTCGCGTGCCGGTCGCTCACCCGCGCTCCGCCCACCGCGTGGCCTTTCAGCCCCAGCTCGTCGATCATCCGCCCCGCCGACGCTCCGGGAGGATTTTTAAATATGCACCCTGCGCTTTTTTGATTCAGCGGCTGGGACGAGCGCCGCTTCTCGTTGCAGATACGAATCCCCTCTAAAATTTCGCGGAACGGTTTGGAGGGCAGTTCCAGTTTCACCGCGAGCATCATATCATCAGGCGCAAAAGAAGTGTGCCGGTATTCGAAAGAAATTTGATCCCCCTTCAGCGTCTCGATCCGCCGGCTGGCCGCCCGGTAGACCGCCACTTCCCGCACGTAGCTCCCGATCTGCATCCCGTAGGCCCCCGCGTTCATCCGCAGCGCCCCGCCCACCGTTCCCGGCACCCCGATCAGCCCTTCCATCCCTCCCAGATTGTTTTTCGCGCAGTACGTCACCGTCCGCCCCAGATCCGCCGCCGCATCCACCTCCACCATATTCCCCTCGATGCGCACCTCCTGCTCCGGCCGCGCCAGTTGCAGCACCACCCAGGGCAGCTCCCCGTCGCGCACCAGCAGATTCGAGCCCCCGCCCAGAAACCGGTGCGCGATTCCCTGCGCATCCAGCAGCCGCACCACCTCCGGTATCGTCTCGTGCCTCCGCAGCCGCAGCAGGTCCGTCGTCCCGCCGATCCCCAGCGACGTCAGGCTGGCCAGCGACACCCCTCTGCGCAGCTCCACGCCCAGCCCCTCCAGCGCCGCTAAAAGTTTGGGATCTTCCAGCTTCATCGCTCTTCCGCTCTCTTCTCCGGCACGGGATATTGCGCCGCCAGCAACTGCGCCAGCTCTCCTCCCGCGCGGTTCACGCTCCCCGCACCGATCGTCAGCAGCGCATCCCCCGGCCGCGCCTCCCGCAGCAGCCGCTCGATTCCCTCCTGCATGGACGCGCAATACACCACGTTCTTGTGCCCCGCCCCGCGAATTGCGGCCGCCAGCGCCTCGCTGGTCACCCCCGCAATGGGCGCCTCGCTCGCCGCGTAAATATCCGTCAGCACCACCAAATCCGCCTGATTGAACGCCCGGCAGAACTCATCCCACAAATGCTGCGTCCGCGTATACCGGTGCGGCTGGAACAGCGCCAGTACCCGGCTGAACCCGCATCCCCGCGCCGCCTCCAGCGTTGCCCGGATTTCCGCCGGATGGTGCCCGTAATCGTCAATCACGGTAATCTCGTTGGCCACGCCCTTCACGTCGAACCGCCGCCCCACTCCGGAGAATTTCTCCAGCCCCTCGCGAATCAGCTCCGCCGGCACATTCAAATACAGCGCCACCGCCGCCGCCGCCGCGGCGTTGCGCACGTTATGCATCCCCGGCGGCGTGGGCAGCCGGAATTTCCCCAGGTCTTCCCCCTTGTACGTCAGCCGGAATTCGCTCCCCAGCCCCTTCATCTCCGTCTCCGTAATCACCAGGTCGGCCTGGCTCGACGTTCCATACGTAATGATCGGCCGCTTCACGTGCGGAATGATCGCCTGCACGTTGGGCTCGTCCAGGCACAAAATCGCCGCCCCGTAAAACGGCACGCGGTTCACGAACTCCACGAACGCCTGCTGAATATCTTCGAGCGACGCGTACTGGTCCAGGTGCTCGCGGTCAATCGTCGTCACCACCGCCACCACCGGCGCCAGCAGCAGAAAACTCCGGTCGCTCTCGTCCGCCTCCACCACGAAGTATTCGCCCTTGCCCAGCCGCGCCGTCGTTCCCGCCTGGTTCACCCGCCCGCCGATCACGAACGTGGGGTCCAGATGCGCCGCCGCCAGCACCGAGGCCACGATCGACGTGGTCGTCGTCTTTCCGTGCGCACCCGCCACGGCAATCCCGTATTTCAGCCGCATCAGCTCCGCCAGCATCTCCGCCCGCGGGATCACCGGAATCTTCCGCGTGTGCGCCTCCACCACTTCCGGGTTCTCCGCCTTTACCGCCGAGGAAATCACCACCACGTGCGCGCCTTCCACGTTTTGCGCCGCGTGCCCCTCGTGCACCGTCGCTCCCAGCCCCTCCAGCCGCTCCGTGATCGCCGAAAGCTTCGTGTCCGACCCGCTCACCGAATACCCCAGCGTCAGCAGCACCTCGGCAATCCCGCTCATGCCGATGCCCCCGATGCCCACCAGATGGATCCGTTGAAAATTTCGAAACGTCACCATTATCCCCGCGCCCCCCTCGTCTTCGCCGCCGCTTCGATCAGATTCACAATCTCCCCCGCCGCTCCGGCCCGCCCCAGCCGCTTCGCTCCCTGCGCCAGCTTCTCGATTTCCCCCGGCTCGTCCATCAGCGAAAAAATCTCCGCCGTCAGCCGTTCTCCCGTCAATTCCGGCTCCGCAAGCACCCGCCCCGCGCCGGCCCGCGCCATCTCCTGCGCGTTGCGCAACTGGTGGCTGTCCGTGGCCGCTCCAAAGGGAATAAAAATCGCCGCCCGCCCCGCGGCGGCCACCTCCGCCACCGTTATCGCCCCCGCCCGGCACACAATCAGATCCGCCCACGCAAACCGCTCCGCCATGTTTCCCACGAACGGCACCACCTCCGCCGGAAATCCCCACCTCACATAAGCCGCCTGCACTTCTTGCAGGTCGCGCTCGCCCGTCTGGTGCACCACCACCAGTTCTCTCTCGCGCGTCGCCAGCCGCTCCATCCCCTCCACGAACGCCCGGTTCACCGCTCGCGCCCCCTGGCTTCCTCCGGTGATCAGCAGGCGATAGCGCGGCCAAACCTTCCGCGCTGGCGCCGCAAAAAACTCCTCGCGCACCGGGCAGCCCGTCAGCACCGCCTTCGCTCCCCAGCGCCGCGCCGGCGCTTCGTAACCCGTCGCGATCCGCGTCGCAATCCTCGCCAGCACCCGGTTGGTAAATCCAGGCTCCGCGTTGGGCTCGAAGATCACCGTGGGCACTCCCCCCAGCCACGCCGCCAGCAGCATCGGCCCCGCCGCATAGCCCCCCACGCCAAACGCCACGTCCGGCCGGTGCTTCCGCAATATCCGCGCCGCATCCCACATCGCCGGAAAGAGCATCGCCAGATTTTTCGCGAGCGTCGCTCCGCCCTTCCCTTTCAGTCCCGCCACGCGCAGCGTCTCCAGCGGCAATCCCGCCTGCGGCACCAGCCGCGCTTCCAATCCCCGCTCCGTTCCCACCAGCACTACTTCCCTGGCTTCTCCTCCCGCCGTTCCCCGCGCCATCCATTCCCGCGCGATCGCAATCGCCGGAAACACGTGCCCGCCGGTGCCTCCTCCCGCGATCAACAGCTTCATTCTCGCCACCCGCTCATTCCTGCCAGTCCTGCGGCCGCGCCTGCTGGCTGATATTCAGCAGCACTCCCGTCGCCGCCAGCATCACCACCAGGCTCGACCCGCCGTAACTCACAAACGGCAGCGGAATCCCCTTCGTCGGCATCATCCCCAGCACCACCGCGAAATTAATCAGCGCCTGGCTGGTGATCATCGCCGTGATCCCCAGCGCCAGCAGCCTCCCGAAATTGTCCGGCGCGCCAAACGCCGCGCGCAATCCCCGCCACGCATACAGCACGAACAGTGTGACCAAAATCAGCGCCCCGATAAACCCCAGTTCCTCGCAAATCACCGCGAAAATAAAATCCGTATGCGCCTCCGGCAGATAGAAAAGCTTTTGCTTGCTCTCCATCAGCCCCACTCCCGTAAACCCGCCCGAACCCACTGCAATCAGCGATTGCAGCAGTTGAAATCCCTTCCCCTGCGGGTCCGCCTCCGGATTCAGAAATCCCAGGATCCGGTCATGCCGGTAACTCACCTTCATAATCAGCAGGTAGAGCACCGGCGTCGCCGCCGCCGCTCCCGCTCCCAGCCACTTCAGCGAAAGCCCCGCCACGAACAGAATCGCCGCCGCGATCAGTATCAATTCCACCGACGTCCCCAAATCCGGCTGCAGCACGATCAACCCGAAAAAAAGCAGCACCGGAGCCAGCGCCGGCGCCAGCGTCTTCACCAAATCCTCTTTGGTGAATTCCAGCGTCGCCGTCTGCCTCCTCTTCTGCCCCAGAAACCACGCCAGATACAAAATCACCGCCAGCTTGGCCAGCTCCGACGGCTGAATCCCCCCCCAACTCCCGAAGCGGATCCACCGGTGCGTCGCGTGCGACTTGTCCAGAAAAAAAACTCCCACCAGCAGCACGAACACCACGCACACCGCCGAAAAAACCACCACCGGCTCCCGCAGCCGCCGGTAATCCATGCGCATCAGCCCCAGCATCGCGCCCAGTCCCATCGCCAGCCACGCCATTTGCCGCACCAGAAAATGCGTCGAATGTCCGTATTCCTCACCCGCCGTTACCGCCGACGCGCTGTACACCATCACCGCTCCCACAAAACACAGCGTCAGCGTCACTCCAAACAGCCAGCGGTCCATCTCCATCCGCCGCGGCATCCCTACACCTTCCCCGCCGGCGCGCTCAATTTGCCCACCAGTTCCTTGAACACCCGCCCGCGATGCTCGTAATTCTCAAACTGGTCGAAGCTCGCGCACGCCGGCGCCAGCACCACCACGTCTCCGCTCCGCGCCCGCTCCGCCGCCATTTCCACCGCGCGCTCCAGCGTTCCCGCGCGCTCCAGCGGCGCGCTCCCCGCGATCTGCTCTTCGATCTTTCCCGCCGCCGCCCCGATCAGCAGCACCACCCGCGCCTTCTCTCCCAGCGGCCCGCGCAGCGGCCGGTAATCGCTGCCCTTGTCCTTTCCGCCCAGAATCACCACCATCCGCTCCGCGAACGCCTCCAGCGCCTTCAGCGTCGCGTCCACATTCGTCGCCTTCGAATCGTTGTAGTAGCGCACCCCGCCAATCTCCCCCGCGAACTCCAGCCGGTGCTCCACTCCCGCGAACCCCCGCACCCCGCGCGCAATCGCCTCCGGCCTCGCCCCCGCCACCCGCGCCGCCAGCGCCCCCGCCAGCACATTTTCCAGATTGTGCGCCCCGGGCAGCGTTATATCGGCAACCGAAAGCAAAACCTCTTCCCTCCCACCTTCCCGAAAAAAAATCTCTCCGCCGCGCACGAACGCTCCCTGCTCCACTTCCCTCTTCCGGCTGAACCAGTACACCCGTGGTCGCTTCGGCGCCAGCTCCGCCGCCGCCGCGTCGTCCGCGTTCACCACCGCGCAGTCCCGCTCCGTCTGGTTTTCGAAAATCCGCGCCTTCGCCCCGGCGTATGCCGCCAGCGTCCCGTGCCGGTCCAGATGGTCCGGCGTAAGATTCAGGAACACGCTGAGGTCCGGGCGAAACGAGGAAATCAGCTCCAGTTGAAAACTGGAAAGCTCCACCACGGTAATCGTCGCTTCCTTTGTCCGCTCCACGCAGCCAATCAGCGGCGTCCCGATGTTTCCCGCCAGAATCACCGGAAACCCGGCGCCCTCCAGCAGATGCGCGATCAGCGACGTCGTCGTGGTCTTTCCGTTCGACCCGGTAATCCCGATCACTCGGCCCTCGACAAACCTCCCGGCCAGTTCCACTTCGCTCCAGATACTCACTCCAGCCGCCGCCGCGGCGCGCAACAGCGCATCCTCCGCCGGCACGCCCGGGCTGGGAATAATCAGGTCTTGCGCCAGATACGTTTCCGCGCAGTGCCCGCCCATCTCCAGCGCGCATCCCGCCGCCCGCAGCCGCGCCACATCCCCGCCTATTTCTTTTTCGGAGCGCGATTCGCTTGCCGTGACCCGCGCTCCGCGCCCCGCGCAGAACAACGCCGTGGCCACGCCCGTGCGCGCCAGTCCCACGACCAGCACGCGCTTCCCCCGGAGATCGAGCTCATTCTTCATCCCGCATTCTCAAATCTCGCCGCCCCTTACCTCAGCTTCAGCGTGGTCAGCGCAAATAGCGCAAAAATCAGCGCCGCGATCCAGAACCGCACAATCACCTTCGATTCGCTCCACCCGATCAGCTCGAAATGATGATGAATCGGCGCCATCCGGAAGACTCTCTTCCCTCTCAGCCGGAACGACGCCACCTGAATGATCACCGACAGCGCCTCCACCACGAAAATTCCGCCCACGAAAAACAGCAGAATCTCCTGCTTGATGATCACCGCGATCACTCCCAGCGTCCCGCCCAGCGACAGCGAACCCACATCCCCCATAAAAACTTCTGCCGGGTGCGCGTTGTACCAAAGAAATCCCAGCGAGGCCCCCACCAGCGCCCCGCAAAATACCGTCAGCTCGCCCACCCGCGGAATGTACTGAATATCCAGATAGCTGGCCCACCGCGCGTTGCTGCTCACGTAGGTCAGCACCGTCAGTGCGCTCGCCGCGATCACCGTGCACCCGATGGCCAGCCCGTCCAGCCCGTCCGTCAGATTCACCGCGTTCGACGACCCCACGATCACCAGCGCCACGAACACCAGAAACGGCAAAAACGCCAGCGGCCACAGTTGCGGATGCTTCGCCAGCGAATGGATCACCATATCCGGATGCACCTTCTTGAAAAACGGCACCACCCATTGCGTCGAGTACGCGCTGTGCGTCGCCAGCACCAGCAGCACGATCCCCACCACCACGCTCACCATTCCCTGCAACATCAGTTTCTGCCGCCCGCTGATCCCCAGATTCCGCCGCCGCGCCACCTTCGCGTAATCGTCGAAAAATCCGATCACCGCGAATGCGATCATCGAAAACAGCGCCAGCAGCACGAAACTGTTGGTCAGGTTGGCCCACAGCAGCGTCGGCACCACCGTCGCCAGCACGATCAGTACTCCCCCCATCGTCGGCGTGCCCGCCTTCTTCTGGTGCCCCTGCGGCCCTTCCTCCCGGATGTATTGCCCGATCTGCAGCTCCCGCAGCTTGCGAATCACCCACGGCCCGAACACCAGCGCCAGAAACAGCCCCGTCAGGCTGGCATACGCCGTCCTCACCGTCAGGTAGCGGAACACGTTGAACGCGCTGAAATACGGCCGCAACAATTCGTAAAATAGGTAGTACAGCATTCTAGTGGCGCGCTCCCATCTCCGATGCTTTCTCCGGCATGCGGCGCGCCAGCAGCGCCTCCACGATTCGTTCCATCCTCACGCTTCGCGATCCCTTCACCAGCAGCAAGTCCCCCGGCGCCAGAAATCCGCCCAGAAATTCCGCCGCTTCCTCCGACGTCGCAAAATGCGCTCCCTGCTCCCGCGGATGGCCCGCCTCCACCGCCGCTTCGAAAATCCTCTCCGCGTCCCCCGCCACCGTGAAGATCCAGTCCACCTTCCCGCTCCGCGCCGCCGCCCGCCCCGCTTCCCGGTGCAGCTCCGCCGACGCCGCTCCCAGCTCGCGCATCTCCCCGGCCGCCAGGATCCGCCGCGCAAAATTCGGCGTCGCCCCCAGCAGCTCGATCGCCGCCCCCAGCGACGCCGGGCTCGAGTTGTAACTGTCGTTGATCACCGCCGCCCCATCCTCGAACCGCATCAGCTCCCCGCGCATCGCCGCCGCATGCAGCAGCGGAAAAACCTGCTGCGCCTCCCGCGCTCCCACTCCCCACACGCTCGCCGCCGCCAGCGCTCCCAGCGCATTCCCCACCTGATGCCGCCCCGCCAGCGGCAGGCTCAGCCGCGCCCGCTCCCCCGGCCCCACGTATGTGAACACCGTTCCCAGCGCCCCGCGGTCCTCGATCCCCTCCGCGCGAAACTCCGCTTCCTTCTGCACTCCATACGTCAGCACCCGCCCCGGCGCATGCTTGGCAAACTCCGCCACCCGCGCGTCGTCCGCGTTCAGCACCGCCACCGACTCCGCCCCGTTCAACCCTTCCACCAGCTCCCGCTTCGCCAGCGCAATCTCCTCCAGCGAAGAAAAAAACTCCAGGTGCGCCGCCGTCACCCTCGTCACCACGGCCACGTCCGGCCGCGCCACCGCCGCCAGCCGCGCCAGCTCTCCCCTTCGCGACATCCCCATCTCCAGCACCGCCGCTTCGTGCTCCTCCTCCAGCCGGCACAGCGTCAGCGGCAGTCCGTACTCGTTATTGAAATTTCCCTCCGACTTCAGTACGCGGAATTTCGCGCCCAGCAAAGCCGCCAGGATCTCTTTCGTGCTGGTCTTCCCCACCGACCCCGTGACCCCCGCAAGGCGCTTTCCCCACGCTTCCCTCTGCGCCCTCCCCAGTTGCTGCAGCGCCTGGAACGTGTCCGCAACGACGATGCACCGCCCTCGCACCACCTCTTCGTATCTTCCCGCTTCTCCCCTCGACACCACCGCGGCCACAGCCCCGCGATCCAGCACCTCCTCCACGTACTCGTGTCCGTTATGACGCGGTCCGTGGATGGCCATAAACAGTTCTCCGGCTCGGATCGTCCGGGAATCAATCGAGACGCCGGCCATCCGGGCCACGGGGTCGAGCCCCGCTCCCGCCTTCGCGCCCATTGCGCCAGCCACCTGTAGTAGCGTCCACCGCATAAGTTCCTCAATACGCTTGTCTTGCGGATTATCTCCGCGCCTGTTTTTCTTCTCACCGGTTCTGAGGTTTCCTCCTTTCGGAAGTCTTCCCCGGGAACGCGGCCCGCTCCCCGGCTACTGCCTATAAATGATAGAGCGTGTCACGTGCCAAACCCGCGTTCGCGCAGCGCCCGCCGCGCCATTTCCCGGTCGTCGAACTCAAGCGTCCGGTCCGCCATGATCTGTCGGTTCTCGTGCCCCTTACCCGCCAGCAGCACGATGTCCCCTTCCCGCGCCTGATCAAACGCCAGGCTGATGGCCTTCTCCCGGTCCGGCTCGACCAAGTATTTCCCCGACCCCTTCTGCAATCCCACCACAATGTCATTGATGATCGACAGCGGGTCCTCATGCCGCGGGTTGTCGCTGGACACCACCGTCAGGTCGCTCAGCCGCCCCGCCACTTCTCCCATCACCGGCCTCTTCGTGCGGTCCTTCCCTCCGCCGCAGCCGAAAAGCAATATCACCCGCCCCTTCGGGTTCAGCTCCCGCGCCGTCTTGATCAGGTTCTCGATGGCGTCATCCGTGTGCGCGTAATCCACCACCACCAGATACGGCTGTCCCAGATCAATCCTCTGAAACCGCCCCGCCACGCTTTCCAGTTGCTCCACGCCCAGCGCGATCTGCTCGTTCGAAACCCCCAGCGCCTGCGCCGCCCCCATCGCCGCCAGAATGTTGTAAACATTGATGCGCCCCACCAGCTTCGAACGCACCGCGATCTTCCCCTCCGGCGTCTGCGCCGTGAACGCCAGCCCCTCGAACGACAGGCTGAATTTCTTCGCAGAAATATCCGCGCGCTCCTCGATCCCGTACGTCAGCGTCTTCTTCGCCAGCCCCGCCAGCCGCGGCCCGTATTCGTCGTCCGCGTTCAATACCGCGCATTCCGGCGCGCCCGCTCCCGTCCCCTCGAACAATCTCCTCTTCGCCGCGAAGTACTCCTCGAACGTCTTGTGATAATCCATGTGCTCGCGCGTCAGGTTCGTGAACACCGCCGCCGCAAACCGGCAGCCCCACAGCCGCTCCATCATCAGCGCATGCGAACTCGCTTCCAGCACCGCGTACCGCCCGCCCTCGTCGCGGATCTCCGCCAAAAATCCCTGCAAATCCACCGACTCCGGCGTCGTGTTCGGCGAAGGATAGACCCCCCGCGGCGTGTGGTATTCGATCGTCCCGAAAAGCCCCGTCTTCGCTCCCCCGGCCTTCAGAATCGAATTGATCACGTGCGTCGTCGTGGTCTTCCCGTTCGTCCCCGTCACCGCCACCAGTTGCAGCGCCTCCGCCGGATGCCCGAAGAAATTTCCCGCCGCTATCGCCAGCGCCTTGCGCGCTTCCTGCACCCGCACCCACCCGATTCGCGCATCCAGCTCCGCAGGACGCTCCTCCTCGCTGGCCACCGCCACCGCCCCGCGCGCCACCGCCTCCGCCACGTATTTATTCCCGTCCGCCTTGGCCCCGTGCAGCGCGAAAAACAGCGTCCCCGCTCCCGCCTTCCCCGAATGGCAGGCCACCTGGCGGATCTCCGCTCCCCCCGCCGTTCCCGCGGAAACCGTTTCCACGCCCTTCATCACTTCTTCCAGTCTCATTGGCCCCGTCCCGCTCGTTTCCGCTTGCCCTGCTTCTGCTGCACTTTCCGTTCCCAATTCTTCCCGCGCCACCGTTCCGTTCATCGGCTCCCTCTCCGCCCGCCGCGCGTCCCCGCGTTTTCCTTTTGTCCCGGAGCCGCGGGAACCCCAAACCGCACCACCATTTTTCCCCCGCGCCGCAGCTTGGCCCCCGCTTCCGGCGACTGCTCGATCGCCACTCCCGTCCCCACCAGCACCGGCTCAATTCCCAGCGCCAGGCACTCCCGCGTCACCTCCCGCATCGTCTTCCCCGCCAGCGCCGGCGCCGCCACGCTTCCCCCCTCATCCACCGCCACCGTCACCACCGTCGTTTCCGCCTTTTCCTTCTTCTCTCTCTTGGATTCATTATCGGCCGCTTCCGGCTGTACCGCAAAATCCACCGCCGCAAAATCCTCCAGATTCCCGGCCCCTTCCCCGCGCTCCTGCCGGTACCCCGCCTTCATCATCCGCGCCCCGCCCGGCACGTCCCGCGGCATATCCAGGTAGCTCAGCACCTGTTCCGCGATCTTCTTGAACACCGGCGCCGCCACCTGCCCTCCTTCATGCTGCCCCTGCGGCGAATCCAGCGACACCAGTATCGTGATCGCCGGCGAATTCAGCGGCGCAAATCCCGAAAATGACGCGATGAACTGCGTCGCCGAATATCTCCCCGTCGCCGGATCGATCTTCTGCGCCGACCCCGTCTTTCCGCCCGCCGTCCATCCGTCCAGCCGCGCCAGTTCTCCCGTGCCGTTCAGCACCACCCCTTCCATTAGCCGCCGCAGCGTTGCCGCCGTTTCCGGACGGATCACCCTCCGCCCCGGCTCCTCGCTGCCCGTTCCCGTGCCTGGTATGACTTCATCGCCGCGCCGCAATTCTTTCACCACCCGCGGCTTGTACAGCACCCCTCCATTCGCTATCGCCGAGACTGCGCTAACCAACTGCAGCGGCGTCACTCCCACTTCCTGTCCCATCGAGACCGAACCCAGCGATACCGGCGTCCAGTTCGCCAGCCTCCTCAGCAATCCCTTGCTCTCCCCGGGCAAATCCACTCCCGTGGTCGCCCCAAACCCGAATGCCCGGATGTATTCGATGAATTTCGGCGCTCCCAGCCGCAGCGCGATCTTGATCGCTCCCACGTCGCTCGATTCCGCCAGGATCTGCGCCACCGTCAGCCGCCCGAACGCCTTGTGATCCCGTATCCGGTGCCCCGCGATGTACACCGCCCCGTTCTGGCAATCGAATACCTCATCCGCGCGGATCAGCCGCTCGTCAAACGCCGCCGCCAAGGTGATCAGCTTGAAGGTGGATCCCGGCTCGTACAGCGCCGCCACCGCGCGGTTCATGTGCGACTCCGCCGGACTATCCCCCGGCGCATTCGGATTGAACCGCGGCCAGTTGGCCACCGCCAGCAGCTCCCCGTTCGCCGGGTTCTGCACCACCACCGTCCCGGCAATCGCATGCGTCCGCTCGATCGCCGCCGCCAGCTCCCGCTCCGCGATGTACTGGATCTTTTCATCCAGCGCCAGCACCACGCTGGCCCCCGCCTCCTTCGTCGCTTCGCTGGAATCCATCCAGCGGTGCCGCGCGTCCGACTGCACCAGTATCTTTTCCGGCTTGCTGCGGATCTGCCCGTCCAGCTCGTACTCGATTCCCGCCAGCCCCTTCTCGTCCAGATCCACGTACCCCAGCACGTGCGCGGCCAGTTCCCGCTTCGGATAAAATCGCTGATTTTCTTTTTGGAAGTAAATGCCCCGCAGATTCAGCGCCGCGATCGCCTGCATCTTCTCCGGCGGCAGCTTCCGCGCGATCCACACGAACGACCGCGCCGGGTCCAGCCGCGCCTCCAGAATCTCCCGCGGAATGTGCAGCACGCTCGAGAGCAGCCGCGCCGCCAGCCGCACGTCCCGGATCTCTCCGGGCACGGCAAAGCAGGAGTCCACCGGAATGCTCATGGCCAGGGGATGCAGGTTGCGGTCGTAGATCGCGCCGCGCCGCGGAGTCACCTCCACGATGCGCTGCTGCTGGCGCTGGGCGCGCCCTAGAAATTCACTGTATTGATAAAGTTGCAGCCAGCCCAGCCGTCCCGCCACGGCCAGCATCCACAGCGCCGCTACGCCGGCGACAATCACCAAACGGGCGTGGAAACGATGCGTTTGCATGCGGTCTCAGACCGACGGTCCTTCCGCCCGGCTGTTCCTGGATGTCCAATCTCTCCCGCGCTTCCCGCTTCCCGGCCCCGCTCCCATCACCGCGCGCGGCCCGTCCGCGGGTAGCTCACCACCGCCACTTCCGCTCCCGACGGCGCCTCGCCCATTTCCATCTGTCCCGGCAGCGCATCCGTCAGCCCCAGCTGCCTCCGCGCGATCCGGTCGATCCTCATCGGACTGCGCAGCCCGGCCACCTCCAGCTTCAGCTCCGTATTCACCGCCGAGGCCTGCGCCTGCTTGCTCTTCAAGTTTTCCAGCTGAAATCCCAGCTCGATGCAGCGGAACCGCTGATACCCGTACAGTAGAAAACATCCCGCCACCAGGCACCACAGCGCCACCGTCCGCGCCAGTTCCCGCGCCCGCGCCGGCTGCACCGCGCGCACCAGCCGCGAGTTGTCAATCCGCTTGACGGTGTGAAACTCCGCCACCACCGCCCGCTGTTTTTTCTTTCCCTTCAAAGCGTTCATACTTTCTCCGCGCAGCGCAGCTTCGCGCTCCGCGCCCGTGGATTCGCCGCGATCTCCTGCTCCCCCGGGACCACCACGTGCTTCGTCAGAATTCGCATCGTTCCCTGACGCGCGCTCTCCTGAAATGCCTGCTTCACCTTGCGGTCTTCCCCCGAGTGGTAACTCAATACCACCAGCCGTCCTCCCGAATTCATTGTGGCGGGAGCGTGGAATAGAAACTGCCCGAGTTCCTCCATCTCTCGATTCACCGCTATCCGCAGCGCCAGAAACGTTTTTGTTGCGGGATGCAGCTTCTGCCTTCCCCTTTGTTTCCGCGCCCCTGCCACAGTCGTTGCCAGGTGGGCCGTGTCCCTTATGGGACGCGCCCTCACGATCGCCCTGGCGATCCTTCGCGAATCGCGCTCTTCGGCTTCCCCGTAGAGCAAATCGGCCAGTTCCTTCTCCGGCCAGCGATTCACAATCTCTTCCGCGGTCAGCTCTTCGCTCTGGTCCATGCGCATGTCCAGAGGCCCCGCCTCCCGAAACGAAAATCCGCTCGCCGCCTGGTCAAGCTGCATGCTCGACACCCCGAGATCGGCCAGTATGCCGTCCACTCCCGGCAGCCCCTGCTCTTGCACGACCGTCGCAATCCTCGAAAACGGGCTGTGGATCAGCGTAACGCGCTCCCCAAATCTCCTTAGCCGCTCCCCCGCCAATTCCAGCGCCCGTTCGTCCCGCTCCAAACTGATCAGCCGCCCCGAACTCAGCCGCTCCGCTATCGCTTCCGAGTGCCCGCCGGCGCCCAGCGTGGCGTCCACGTAGATTCCGCTTGGCTTGATGTCCAGCCATTCCAGCGCCTCCTGCATCATCACCGGCGTGTGCGGCCCTGTCCTCGCCTCTCGCCGGTCTTCCCTCACTTCTTATATCCCCAGGTCTTCCAAAGCCTTGTCGTCTTCCTCGGTGTACGGCGCATTCTTCAGGTCTTCCATCACCTTCCCGTGGTTCATCACTTCCAGATAATCCAGGTTCCCGAAGACGTCCACTTCGCCCTTCATCCGCGCCGCCTCACGCAGCACCGCCGGCACCAGCACCCTCCCCTGCCCGTCCACTTCCACCGTCTGCCCGAAATAACTCGTGCGCATCAAAAATTTCCGCTTCGCCCGGTTCTGCGAAGAAACCCGCGCCAGCTTGTCCTCGATCTCCGACCACACCTTCATCGGATAAATCCGCGCCGATTCCCCCGTCGTGCTCGTAATGTAGAACTGATTCCCAAACTCCTTCACGGCCTCCAGAAACACGGCGGGTATCTTCAATCTCCCCTTCTCGTCGATCTTCGCCGGACAATTGCCCCGCAGTTTCATGCTGCTCTCTTGCTTCCTGGCTGCTTTTGCGTTCTTTCCAGCCTGCCATCCAGAAGCTCCTACCGCGCCCTACTCCCATCTACTTCTTTCCAGTCACTTCCATTCTGCTCCACTTTCACCCACATCCTAACCTGCTTTTTCCCCTTGTCAAGCACAATTCTCATTTTGAGCTACTTTTATTAGGGAGTGCCCTCTACCCCCTTTCAGGCAGGCTGTCCCTCGCCAGGGCTAAAATCGCTACAGCTTGTGGTCGGTCCTATCCTTGCCAACTAATCTTCGCGGTGCGCTTCCCCCGGAAAAACCTTTCCGGCCCTCTCCTTCCGCCTCAAAAAATTTTTCCCGAAGAGGCCTTCTTGTCCCTCGCCGCGCTATACTTCTTCTGCTTTCCGCCGCCCGGCCCGTCCCCGGCGCGTTTCGTCCCCAGGAGAATTCCCCATGACCCCGGAACTGCACAGCAAACCGCGCCTGGCCCCAGGCTGCCGCGTCAGCGATGCTCCGCAGAATCTCCGCGTCCTGCACATGCCCGGCCGCGATCTCCGCCTGCAAGGCCCCAGCATCGAAATTGTCGAACTCTGCGACGGAAACCATACCGTGCAGCAAATCGTCGCGGAACTGCACAAACTCTATCCCCGCGCCACCATCGAAAAAATGCAGGATGACATTCTCGGCTATCTCGCCATGCTCCACGCCCAGCATGCTCTGATTTTTGAATGAATGCCTAAGCCGCCACCGTTCCCGGCCTCTCCAACCGCAGCAGCACCCGGAAGACAAAGACCAGCGCTCCCGCCAAACACATTGTCCCGAATATCGCCAGCGTCCGCGGCGCCCCGATATGCCGCGCCACCAGCCCCGCGATCAGCGCCCCGATCGGCTGCACTCCCATGAACATCGACGCATAAACCGCCATCACCCGCCCGCGCAACTCATCCGGCACGCGGCTCTGCACAATCGTATTCGTCGCCGCCATCTGCGCCGTGGCCGCGAATCCCACCACGAATAGCACTCCCGCCGATACCATGAAGATCTTCGACTGCGAAAATGCGATCAGCCCCAGCGCGCAGATCACCGCCGTCACCGCCGTAAACCGCGCCAATCCCTTGTAGCTCGTGCGCGCCGCGAAATGCAGCGCCCCGAACACCGCCCCCACTCCCGCCGCGCTCATCAAGAATCCCAGCCCCCGCGCTCCCCCGTGCAGAATATCGTTCGCAAAAATCGGCATGAACACCGAATACTGCAATCCCAGCAGACTCAGCAGGCTCAGCAGCAGCAGCGAAGACCGCACCGCGCTGTCTCCCCACACGTACCGGAATCCCTCGATAAAATTCCGCAGCGGCGACCCTTCCCCCGAACTCGGCGCCACCCGCGCCGGGCGCATCGCCGCCAGCGCCCCGATCACCGCCAGAAAACTCAGCCCATTCAGGAAAAAACACCAGCCTTCCCCCACCCAGGCTATCGCCAGCCCCGCCACCGCCGGGCCCACCACCCGCGCCCCGTTAAAGATCGAGGAATTCAGCGCAATCGCGTTCGGCAGGTCCTCCTTCCCCACCATCTGCACGATGAACGCCTGCCGGATGGGCACGTCGAACGAGTTCACGATTCCCAGCAGAAACGCGATCGCAATCAGGTGCCACACCCGCACCGTGTGCGTCAGCGTCAGCCCCGCCAGCAAAAACGCCAGCACCATCGACGCCGCCTGCGTCCACATTACACTGCGGTGCCGGTCGTAATGATCCGCCACGTACCCGCCCACCGCCGCCAGCGGCAGAATCGGTATCTGGCTCGCGAATCCCAGCAGTCCCAGCATCGCCGCCGAGCCCGTCAGTTTGTACACCAGCCACAGCTGCGCCGTCGTCTGCATCCACGTCCCGCACAGCGACGTCAGCTGACCCCCGAAAAATAACTGGAAATTGCGGTGCTGCAATGCGCGAAAGCGCGCGCTCACCTGAAGTTTCATCCTCACCCAAATCTTGCCCGGATGTTTGTCCGAATCGCGGGACCCGCCACGGCCCCTGTTTTACGATGTGCGAATCCCCCCCGATTGTCAACGCACCAGCCCCGCGTCTTCCCTCAGCGATGCTCTTCCCCCGGCGGGTCCGGCGCACCGCCCACGTGCAGATGGCTCAAATCCCTCAGCAGCGCCTTATCCTCCGCGCTCATCCCCCGCGTGAAGTCCGCATCCCCCAGCCGCCGGTTCCGCGCCCCTTCCGGCATTTCCCGCAGCACGTTCAATCTCTTCTGGATCCCCTGCCGCCTCTCCGCCGGCATTCCCTTCCACTTCGGCAGCACGTCCTTGCTCACGTGCTCCCGCTGCTCCGGCGTCATCTGCCTCCACACCCGCTCCCGCTCCCGCAACTCTTCCCGCTGCCGCGCGGACAAGTTGTCCCACTTTTCGAATCTCTTCCGGATCTTCTCCTGCCCTTCCGGCGGCAGCGCATTGTATTTCTGGCCGTTCTCCAGGACCCGCTCGCGCTCCTCCGCCGGCATCCCCCGCAAATGCTCCGCCCACGGCGGCCGGTCTCCCGTCCCCGTCCGCTCCTTGCGATTCTCCTGCCCCGTAATCCCCCGCCCGCCATTTCCCGCACGGGAAGTCTCCGTCTCGCGCCCTACACCCGCGCCCCGCACCGTATTCGTCCCCTCGGGCGAATGCCCCGCCGCGCCAGAAGGACGATCCGCTGCACCCGCTCCCCGCCTCGCACTCGTCCCTTCCGTGGAGTGCCCCACCGCCCCCCTGGTGCGATCCGCGGGACGATCCGCTCCACGCGCCGCCGGCCGCTCCACTCTCCGCTCGTCCCTCACCCCTTCGCGCCTCTGCGCCGCCGCCGGCGCCCGCCGCTCCGTCTTCCCCGCGCTCGCTCCGCGCTCCGCCTTGCGCGTCTCCTTCTTCTCCGCCTCCGGACGCTGCCCCGCTCCCGCCGCCAACACAATTCCCAGCAGCGCCGCCGCCAGCGCCGCTCCTCTCGCGAATTGGATTCGTCCGCTCATCTCCAGCTCTTCCCGCCTGTTAATTCCCCTCCGCCTGTACCGCCGGCGCTACCGCCGGTGGAAGATCCGCCAGCGGCTCGAAACTCTCCAGAACATCGAAATCTTCCAGCACCGGCAAATCCTTCACCATCCGCAATTGATCCTCCGCGCCCATCTCCGCCCCCGCGGAATGCGGATATGAATCCGCATCCTTCGGCCGCGATCCCACCCACACGCACAGCAGCGCCAGCAGCGCCGCCGCAAACGCCACCCGCGGCGCGGGCGCCAGCCACGCCCACCAACTCTTCCTCGCCGCCTCCGCCGCTATCCGCGCCTGCAACCGAGCATCAAACCCCTCCGACGGCATGATCTTGGGCATCTCTCCCAGCAGCCCGCTTACCGCGCGAAACTCCTCCACTCTCTTCCCGCACTCCGCGCACCCCGCCAGATGCGCCTCCGCCTTGCGCAACTCCCCCGCCTCCAGCCGCCCATCCACGTACCCCAAAATATATTTTTCCATCTTCCCGCAATCCATGACTTCCCTTCCTTCCCATCTCTTCGCCTTCTTCTCTTGCCTTTGTAGCGCCAGGCTTTAGCCTGGCATCTTGCCTTCCGGTTTTGTCTGCCCCACCAGCGGCGCCAACTCCACCCGCAACGTCTCATACGCCCGGAACAACAGCGACTTCAACGCGCTCTCCGAACACCGCAAACTCCTGGCAATCTCCCCATAACTCAACTCCTCGTACTTGTGCAGCAGCACCGCCGCCCTCTGCTTCTCCGGCAGCCTTTCCACCGCCTCGCGAATCATCCGGCTGCGCGCTTCCTCCACCAGATGCTGCTCGATATTCGCGCTGCGCTCCTCCACGTCCAGCGGTCTCTCCTCGCCCTCTTCCGACTCTCCCGCCGGCTGCTCGATGGAAATCTCCTGCTTCTGATGCCGCGTATCCCGCACCGCATTCAGCGCCAGGTTCGTCGCAATCCGAAACAGCCAGGTGCTGAACTTCGCGCTCGGCTCGTACCCCCCGCGCGCCCGGTACACCCGCAGAAAAACCTCCTGCGCCAGGTCCTCCGCCTGCGCCCGGTTCCGCACCATCCGGTAGAGAAAATTGATCACCGGCGACCGGTATCGGTGCAGCAGCAGCGCAAACGACTGCTCGTCGCCCGCCTTCACCTCGAGCATCAACTGGACGTCGGTCTGAGCCATCGCCCACATACTACAACTAACCCGTTCCAGCCGATAAAGTTGCGTTTTAAGTTGTGCGGAAAGAGACCCTGCGGAAATCCTAAAAATGCCCTAAATACTTCAATATCAACAAACTACCAACCCCCAAAAACACCAGCAACGCCGTCCGCCATCCCGGCGCACGGTTCACCTCCGGCAACAAATCCGTCGCCGCCACGTAAATCGTCACCCCGCCCGACAGCGGCAGCGCATACCGCAAATGCGCGCTCAGCACGCCCGTCAGCACCACTCCCACGAGCGTCGCCGCTCCCAACCCTCCCGCCGCCAGCAGCGCCCGCCTCTTCCCCTGCCCGCTGGCCAGCACCACCGACGCCACCGTGAATCCCTCGGGTAACTTATGCAAAAACACCGCCGCGAAGATCACCACCCCCAGCCAGGTCGAAACCAGAAACCCCGCCGCAATCGCCACGCCGTCGAAAAACGTGTGGATCCCCAGCCCCAGTAGCGCCGTCGTGCTCGCATGCGTATGCCGCATCTGCTCCGCGTGCGTCTCTTCCCCAAAATGAAAATGCGGCGCCAGCGTGTGCTCGAACAAATGCACAAGAAAATACCCGCCCAGCACCCACAACAGCGCCGATTCTCCGCCCAATTTCAACGATTCCGGAATGATTTCCAGGAAGGCCACCGACAACATGTAACTCCCGCCCAGTGCCAGAAAATAATGCAGATAGTGCCGCGGCCATTCCCGCCGCACCACGAAATACCCCCCCGCCAGATTCCCCGCCGCCGCCACCAGCCCCAGCCCGGCCGCCATCACCATCCGCACCACCACCGCATGCTCCATCACGCCACCCGTAGGGGCACGGCATGCCGTGCCCCTACCTCACACGACCAGGCATCCATGTCCGCCCTCATCCGCCCCACAAAAATCCCTCCGTCACCCGCTGTGCCGGAACAAAATCACATCGCCTTCCTGCACAATATAATCCCGCCCCTCCGACCGCACCTTGGCCTTTTCCTTCGCCGCGGCCACGCTGCCAAACTCCAGCAAATCGTTCCAGCGCACCACTTCCGCGCGGATAAAACCCTTCTCGATGTCGCTGTGAATCTCCCCCGCCGCCTTTGCCGCCGTGCTCCCCTTGCGGATCGTCCACGCCCGCACTTCCGGCTCTCCCGCCGTGAAAAACGACGTCAGCCCCATCAGATCATACGTCGCCCGGATCAGCCGGTTCAGCCCCGGCTCCTTCAATCCATACGACGCCAGCATCTCCGCCGCTTCCTCTTCCTTCATCTCCGCCAGTTCCGCTTCCAGCCGCCCGCACACCGCAACCACCGCCGTGTTCGGCCGTCCCACCAGCGCTCCCAGCTTGTGCCGCTCCACTGCCGTGTCCATCTCCGCCGCCTCTTCGTCCCCCAGATTCAGCACGAAGAGCATTGGCCGCTGCGACAAAAACAGATACCCGCTGATGGACTTCTTCTCCTCGGGAGTCATCTCCATCTCCCGCAACGGTTTTTCCGCCTCCAGGTGCAGCTTGCACCTCTCCAGCAGCCCCTTCTCGTTCTCCAATACCGTGTCCTTCTTTTTCTTCAAATCCTTTTCGATGCGCTCCAGCCGCCGCGTAATCTGATCGTGATCCGCGAAAATCAGCTCCAATTCCAAATTCGTCGCGTCCCGCAGCGGATCAATGCTCCCCGCCGTATGCGGCACCGACGGATCGTCAAACACCCGCAGCACATGCGCAATCGTGTCCACCTCGCGCAGCGGCGCCAGCACCGCCGCATCCTTCGCGCGGTCCTTCTGCATTCCCCCCACGTCCACGTACTGCACCGTGGCATACGTAATTTTTTTCGGGTTATACAGCTTAGCCAGCTCCAGCAAACGCGGCTCCGGCACCTTCGCCACCCCGACGTGCGTCCCCTGCGCCCCGGCCTTGCCCTCGACCTGCGCCTTCGTCAGGATCCGGAACAGCGTCGTCTTCCCTACCTGTGGTAATCCAATAATCCCTGTCTGCATAAGCATTTAATCCTAGCACACCACGTCCCTCAGCACCTCGCCGCCCAGCTTCCAGGCAGCGCTTCGTCTTCCGCTTCGTGCGCTTTCAAATATTGGGTCCAATGACTGGTGGGCAACCCTGCGGTGAGCTGCCGTGCTGCTGAATTTCGCCGCGTGCAAAACAAAACTCGCCGCCTGCCTTGCGCGGCGAGTTTCCAGCCTCTCTATTGCCTGCTTTGTCTTTCCGCAGCCCTGAAATCCAAGTGCCCTATTTCACCTGCAGCGATTCAATATATTCCGTCAAATTATGAATGCGCAGGTGCCTCTCGGCCGCGTTCGTTCCTTGCGCCGACGATGTCCCCAAGACCCGCCCCCAGATCGGCATATCGCTGGTTCCGTGAGCCGGTACGGGAGTGCCAAAACGCAGGATCGCCGCAACATGCGCCGAAGGATACTTCCCCTCATTGTTCTTGGCCAGAACGCTCAAGTCGGGCGTCGGCGTCTTGAGTTCGGAAGCAGCCGGGCCGTCTCCCTTTCCCGTCTTCCCGTGGCACACCGCGCAATATTCCATGTACATCTCTTCCCCGGAGTGCGCCGCGGTAGCTTTCATCGGCACCTTCTCAATGACCTTCTTTTGCTCTTTCCCGGCATCCGGTTCTTGCGATCTCACGGCAAACCCCAAGCTCAACAGAAAGATCGCCCCTGCAAGACTCATCCACTTCATAACGCACCTCCATGCAAAATCTCAAATCGGGTGGAATCGCGTCGCTTGCCTTCGATAGACCCATCAACCATCTGACTCTCTTCTTCGCTCAAAATCAGTGATAGCTATCACACCCCCGCCTCTCCCCTTCATCTCCACAGCCAGCCTTCATGCCGGCTCTCATTTGCCTCTGTGGAGGACGCCGCTCATTTTTAAGCCAAGCTCTCGCGGATTGATGAGATAATTATCCTGTACACAGGAGGTCGGCATGACTGCTGTCTCTGCAAATGCAATCATCAAGGATCCCAATATCCTTGGCGGCGAGCCCGTATTCCGCGGAACCCGTGTTCCCTTCAAAGTCTTGACTGACTATCTGGAAGGGGGCGACACCCTGGATCTCTTCCTCGAGGAATATCCCAGCGTCAGCCGCGAACTTGCCATCGCCGCGATCGAGGAAGCGCGCCTGAGTCTTCTGGCGCAGTTGAAATGAGAATTCTGATTGACGAGTGCGCGCCCCGCGCCCTCAAGAATTTCCTCGCCAATCACGGCCACCCATGCCGTACCGTGCAAGAGGCGGGCTGGTCCGGAAAACAGAACGGAGAACTTTTGCGGCTGGCGGAAGCCGCTTTTGATGTCCTGGTCACGGTGGATACAAATCTCCGCTACCAGCAAAATCTTGCCCCGTGCGGTATCGCCATTGTCGTTCTCCTGTCCTCCTCGAATCGCCTGGAACATCTCCGGCAACACTTCCCCGCCTGCCTCTCGGCCATCGACAGAATCAAGCCCGGAGAAATCGTTCAAATCGGCAGCGAGGACTGATCCGCCTCCACCCCCATCCCATGGCTCGACGACTCCACCCTCAACCAGCAGCAGCACCTCTGGATCGCCCAGGCCCTCCACGACATCTCCGGCCAAAACTTCGGCGCCGACTCCGCCGCCTGGCGCCGCTGGTTCGACAGCAATCGCTGAGCGGCCACCTCCAGCCCACCCCGTAGGCCTACACATCACAGTCGCGCAGTTCCCAATCTCTGCATTCTTCGTCCTCGTTGGTGCTAAGGAAACTCAGCGATCACGTCTCCGTGACAAAGATACCCATTCTGGTTAATCATAAACAAGTACATTGCCGTCAGTTCAATAGTCGCTTGGAGTTATATGAGAATATTGCGCTCAACTTGGATCTTTCTTTCGAACGGAACCGTAATTTACTTCCTATATGGAAAGACCACACAAGTTGTACTTCTCAACCATCTACTAGAACAAGACAATCAAAACAAGGCGCTATGGTTTCATTTCGCGCTAAGAGCAACAATCCCAATTCTTGGAATCTCTCTTGAGCTTCATGGATCTCGATTCGCGAGGTGGGTGAACATTGGCTATTTCGTTTGCGTGGGGACCGCCTTCTCTACGATAAGCATCTGGGCTTGGTCAGACTATCATGGGCATATTTACCTAGTGCTAGGATTAGTGGCTTTGGCTGTGGCTGGCACGGATTATTTTCTCTATCGCAGCACGCGCCCGACACCTTCCACCTTGCCAACAAAGTAGCTTGGCGCACATGCACAACTGGGCAGTCCAAGTACCCGGAAAGTCGGCTAGCCGGAAACAGTGTGACTCTCCTCCTCTGGCCAATCCCCCCGCCTTCCTGCTAACCTTCCCCATTCATCAGGGGGAACAATGCCCAAAGAATTCCGCCTCCCGCCCTTCGACCTCCGCCTCGCCATGGACACCCTCGCCTCCCGCGACCCCCGCCTCGCCCGCCTCATCGCCGAAGCCCAGGAGTTCCGCATCGAAGTCGAAACCGCCGGCGCCGACACCCCCTACGAAGTCCTCCTCGAATCCATCGCCTACCAGTCCATCTCCGGCAAAGCCGCCGAAACCATTTTCAATCGCGTCAAAGCCCTCGGCAAAAACGGCCACGCCCCTTCGCCGGAACAAATGCTAAAACTTCCCGCCCGCGCACTCCGCAAAGCCGGCCTCTCCGGCGCCAAAGTCCTGGCCATGAAAGACCTCGCCAAAAAAACTCTCGAAGGCGTCGTCCCCTCCCGCGCCGAAGCCGAAACCCTCTCCGACGACCAGCTCGTCTCCCGCCTCATCTCCGTCCGCGGCGTCGGCGCCTGGACCGTCGAGATGTTCCTCATCTTCCGCCTCGGCCGCCCCGACGTCCTCCCCATCCACGACCTCGGCGTCCAAAAGGGCTTTGCCCTCGCCTACAACAAGCGCCACATCCCCAAACCCAAAGACCTCCTCAAATTCGGCGAACGCTGGCGTCCCTTCCGCACCGTCGCCACCTGGTACCTCTGGCGCGCCGTCTCCCAAAACCCCGCCCAAGCCCGTAAGATCGGTCGCGCCCCCGTAAAAAAATCCCACCCGAAACGCAAACATTCCCGCAAGTCCTTGTAGGGGCGGGCTTTTAGGCCCGCTCGGTTTTCCTTCCGTCTCTGCAACGCCCTTGACGCCGCGGGTGCCCCAGGTGTCGTCTTTACACCTGGGGTCTTTGACTTCCCCGGTCCGTTCTTCTCCTGCCTCTGTGCCTCTGTGACGAAATCCGTTCTTCCCCGTCCCTCCCCGCCATCCCCCTCCATTCAAACCACTTACCATTATCCAATTGACAAACAGTACTCTCCGTGCTACACTTCCGCGTGAATCGCGCCTCTCACTCCTCACCTCGTTGCATCCCCACCTCATTCCCTCACCTCTCCTCCCGCACTCTTCCAAAAACAGGAGCAATCCATAACTTATTCACAATCAATCAGTTGCACACTCTTTCGCTCTACCAAAAACAGGAGCGCGCCGCAACCCCTGTAAATTCTATGGTTTGCGCACTCTTTGCAAAAATACCGGAGGTGTACAGGGCAAAGGAAGGACCAACTCAAAAACTTCCGAAAATCACATGTAACTCTATACAGCTCAATATCTTAGTCCACTACCTCATCATAACAACCATCGAATCATATCTTTACAAAAACAGGGGAGGGGCAGGGGGACACCACGAGTCCCTATTCACGAACCACGAGTCACGGTTTCACGGCCTCCCCGCCATCTCCCGCGCCATCAAAACCACCGCCGCCAAACCGCCAAGCAGCACTCCGCTCTCGATCATCACCGATAACCGGTGCAGCCGGTCAAACTCCATCCGCAACGGATTCTCAGGAGAAGTGCTCTGCACCGACCCCATCTCCGCCCGCAACCGTCCCAGCCGCGCGCTCACCCCCAACTGCGAATACGCCGTCAGCGCCAGCATCAGCACCACAACCACCGCCACCGGCGCAACCAAACTGCCGAACGATCGCGTCCTGATCACCCGCGCCACCAGAAAAATCACCCCGCACACCATCCCCAAAACATGCAGCCGCCCCAGCGCATACCCCACCATGGACCCGGCCACATCCCGCCCCGGAAGCACCGCAAACGCACCCGGCGCCACCACAAAACTGAGGAATACATCGCCCCCCAGCCACAAGCTCAAACATAGAAACTCGACGCTACGCAGGAAGGTTGACATGGGCTGAAATCCGCTAGTATGGAGGTTGGGCGTTTGTAAAAATGGTGGGCGACAAAGGACTTGAACCTTTGACCTCTCCCGTGTGAGGGGAGCGCTCTAACCAACTGAGCTAGTCGCCCACAGTGTCCATTGCTTTTGTAACATGAACCCCGGGGAGATTCAACCGATGCCCGCAGCCACCGCCCAAATCGCCGCTCAATTGCAGCGCAGCATCAAGCGCGTCATTCACGGCAAGGACGAAGCCATTGATCTCGCCCTCGTCTCGCTCCTCGCCCGCGGCCACATCCTCATCGAGGACGTTCCCGGCGTCGGCAAAACCACTCTCGCCCAGGCCATCGCGCGCTCCTTCCAGTGCTCTTTTCAGCGCATTCAGTTCACCTCCGACCTGCTCCCCAGCGACGTCCTGGGCGTCAGCGTCTATAATCCCGAAACTCACCAGTTCGAATTCCGCACCGGACCTATTTTCGCCAACGTCATTCTGGCCGACGAAATCAACCGCACCACCCCGCGCACCCAATCCGCCCTCCTCGAAGCCATGAACGAAGCCCAGGTCACCGTGGACGGCCACACCCACACGCTGCCCCTTCCCTTCCTCGTCGTCGCCACGCAAAATCCCGTCGAGCATCACGGCACCTACCCGCTCCCCGAATCCCAGCTCGATCGCTTCCTCATGCGCATCCGCATGGGCTACCCCTCGCTCGAAACCGAAAAAGAGATTCTGCGCAAGCGCTCCGGAAAATCCGCCGCGGATCCGCTGCAGGAAATCGCCCCCGTCGCGCAAGCCAGCGACGTCCTGGCCATGCAGGAGGAAGTCGCCCACGTGCGCGTGGAGGACAGCCTGCTCGATTACGCGCTGGAAATTATCGGCAAAACCCGCCAGGCGCCCGAACTGGCCCTGGGCGTCAGCCCGCGCGGCTCCCTGATGCTGCAGCGCGCCGCGCAGGCCCGCGCCTATCTCGACGGCCGCGACTATTGCCTCCCCGACGATTTCAAGCGCCTGGTCATTCCCGTCCTCGCTCACCGCATCATCGCCGGCGCGAAGCACACCGGGCAGTCCGCCACGCTCAAGCGCGCCGACTGGGCCGAAGCGTTTCTTCAGGAAATCGTGGATTCCGTACGCGTACCGCTGTGAACATCACCGCCATCCTGTCGCAACTTCTGGTGAAATCGGACCGCCCCGGTGTCCGCGCGTTTTTCCTCTCCCTCCTCACCCTCACCGTGGCCCTCCTGCTCGCGCTTTATTCCGGAGTGGCCGCCGAAATGGGCAATCTGGTCCTCGCCGCGGTCACCGCGCTCTCCTCGCTGGTCCTCGCCGGATGGGTCGGCGTCACCCTCGTCCCCGTGCTGGCCCGGCGCACTCCGCTGCGCTGGCTGGCCTACCGCATGGAGTACCGCCTGACGCGCGAGGGCTGGTTCTACATCGCGGGAATTTTCGTGGTGGCCCTGGCTGCGCTGAACACCGGAAACAATCTCCTCTTCCTGATTCTTTCGAGCCTGCTCGCCGTCGTTCTTATGTCCGGAATTCTTTCCACCATCACGCTCACCGGCATCAGCGTCACTCTCGATCTTCCCGCGGAAATCTTCGCCGGTGAAACCGTGCGCGCCGGCGTCGAACTGGAAAACGAAAAGCTCACCCTGCCCTCCTTCTCTCTGCGCGTCGAAGGCGTGCGCGAAAAAGATTCTGCGCGCGCCGCCGTCCTCGAAACTCCCGTCTATTTTCCCTACCTGCCCCGGCACGAGTCCGTGCGCCAGTGGGTTCCGCTGGTTTTTCCGCGCCGCGGCGCCCACAGCCAGGAAGCCTTGCGCGTGGTCACCCGTTTTCCCTTCGGCTTTCTGGAAAAAGCGCGCCGCGTGAATCTGCGCACCGAGGTTCTGGTCTATCCCTCGGTCGAGCCCTCGCAGGATTTCCGCGCCGTCCTTCCGGCGCTGCAAGGCTCCGTGGAAAGCCTGAAAAAGGGCCGCGGGCAGGATTTACATACCCTGCGCGATTACCAGACCACCGACAGCGCGCGCCACGTGCACTGGAAAGCTTCGGCGCGCAGCGGCACGCTCAAGGTGCGCGAATTCAGCCGCGAGGACGACCGCCGCGTGCTGCTGGTGCTGGACCCCGCCTTGCCGGAAGGAATGGAGCGTCCCGCGGAAAAATTTGAGCGCGCGGTGACCCTCTGCGCCAGCATCGCCTGGTATTTCCACGAAACCAACGCCCTGCTGCGTTTTCGCACCGCCGGCGCGGAAACTCCTCTGGCCCCGGCGGGAGAAATCATCTGGGACGTGCTGCGAATGCTCGCGCTGATCGAGCCGCGGACTCTTTCCGCCGGCCCCGATCTGATCGAATCGCTGCGCGGCGAAAGCGAACTTTCCAAAGTCGTGCTCACCAGCCGCCCGCCGGGCAGCCTCCCCGAGGATTTGTGGAACTCCGCCTACTTCGTCTTCCTGCCCGAATTGTAAGCGGCGACTGACTCCTGCCAACTGCCTCGTGTGTGCGAGAATGGCGCGTGCCTCTGACCGACCGGGAATTGCGAACATTTCGAAACAAGCTGCTGGGCTGGTTTCGCCGCCACCAGCGCGACCTGCCCTGGCGGCGGACGCGCGACCCTTATTGCATCTGGCTTTCCGAAATCATGCTGCAGCAGACCCGCGTGGCGACGGCGATTCCCTACTACGAGCGCTTTCTGGAAACATTTCCCAGCGTGCGCGCGCTGGCCGGCGCGGAGGAAGAGGAAGTGCTGCGGCTGTGGGCCGGGCTGGGTTATTACAGCCGGGCGCGCAACTTGCAGCGGGCGGCGCGGGAAATCGTGGCGCGGCACGGCGGCGAATTTCCGCGCGAATTCGCGGCGGCGCTGGCGCTGCCGGGAATCGGGAATTACACCGCGGCGGCGATTCTGAGCATCGCGCACGGCGCGGCCCACGCCGTGCTGGACGGCAACGTGGCCCGGGTAATTGCGCGGCTGGAAGCGATTCGCGGAGATTTGCGCGAGGGGAACCGCTGGCGAGCGCTGCAAACTTCCGCCGGCCGTTTGCTGGACATTTCCCATGCCGGCGACTGGAACCAGGCCATGATGGAACTGGGAGCGACGGTGTGCACGCCGCGCGCCCCGGATTGCGCGGGCTGTCCGGTGGCGGAATCGTGCCGCGCGCGCAAGCTGGGGCTTGCGGAAGCTCTTCCGGAAAAGCGCCGCAAGCGCACGACGGAAAAGATTCATCTCGCTGCGGCAGTTTATCTCGATCCGAAGGGAAAGACGGTCCTGCTTGCGCCAGCGCCGGGGAAAAAGGCATCGAGCAAGAAAGCAAAACAGAAGACAGAACCGGATGGAACACTTTCCGCGCTTTTCTCGGGACTGTGGCATTTTCCCGCCGTGGCCGTGCGCAAGAACGTTCGCACGGAGTTGCGCCGTTTTCTGCAAACTTCCGGCGGAGCGGCGCTGGCTTCCGGCGCGAAGTGGATTGCGCTGCCGCCGCTGCGCCATGCGGTGACGTACCGGGAGATCACGATCACGGCATTTCTGGTGCGCGTGGAAAAACTGCCCGGGGCGCGAACCGGCCGCGTTCTTCCCTTGCGCAAAGTGCATTCGCTGGCGGTTTCCGGGCTGACGCGCAAGATTGCGCGGGCCGCACTGGCGCGCTGATAACGCCTCCGGCCAGGGGGTTGCGCGGAGATCACGGCGCGCGCAGCGGGCGCGCCGCGGCGGGGGGCGCGGTGCTAGGATGAAGACTGCGCCATGTCCAACGCAGCCACAGCGCTTCCCTCCGCGGCACCTTCCACGGAACTTCCCGCGGAATTTGGAGCAGAACTCCCCGCCGAACGTTTTTTTCGCGCCGCGCTTTTTTTTCTGCTGCTGACGGCGGTGACCGCGCTTTCCACCACCGGAAAGCTGGACCCTTTTTCGGCGATTGCCGCGCCGCTGGCGGTGCTCTGGAAAGGAACTCGCTGGCTGCGCGGGCGCGCGCCGGAACTGAGCCACCGCGCGGCGACAATTCTGGTGCTGGGCTACCTGCTGTTTTTTCCCGCGGACCTGCTTTTCTTTTCCCGGAATTTCGCGAGCAGCGGGCTCAATCCGGAACTTTACGCGGCGCTGCTGGCCGCCCTGCATTTTCTGCTGTACCTGCTGCTGGTGCGGCTCTACAGCGCGAGGACGGACCGCGACGCGCTGTTTCTGGCGCTGCTCTCCTTCGCCTGCCTCCTGGGTTCGGCGGTGCTCACGATTGACACGTATTTTCTGGGGCACTTTTTTGTTTTTCTGTTTTTTGGGGCGGCGACCTTTCTGGGCTACGAGGTGCGGCGCGGGGCGCGGGGCGCGATCCGGTCTCCGGCGGGTGCGCGGCCTGAGACGGAGAAGAAGTTTCACCGGGCGCTGTCGCTGGCGGCGGCCAGCATCGCGCTGGGGGCGATTTTTTTCGGAGGGCTCTTCTTTTTTATTTTTCCGCGATTCAGCGCGGGATTGATGGGCCGGATGAGCATGCAGCCCTCGCTGATGACCGGATTCAGCGACGACGTGGAACTGGGGCAGATCGGAACGATCAAGCAAAGCGCGGCGGTGGTCATGCGCGTGCGGACCGACAAGGCCGATCAAACCGGACTGCTGCGCTGGCGAGGCATCGCGCTTTCCCAGTTTGATGGAAAGCGCTGGAGCGGAGCGGGCCCTGTGCGCGTGGCCCTGCCGCCCGACTCGAGCGGCTGGATCGGCTCGCGCACCGTCCCTGCCGGCCTGCGGGCGCATTCGGTTGCGCTGCGCTACACCATACTGCTGGAGCCGGTGGCCACGGACACGCTCTTTGCGGCCACGCAGCCAGCGGCGTTGCGGGGCAATTTTTCCGGCGGAGAATCCGCGTCCTCCGGTTCGCGCAGCTTTCTGCTGCAGGATTCCACCGACTCATTCTTCAACCCCTTTCACAATTTCACAAAGATCCGCTACGAGGGACTCTCGCTGCTGCCGCGGATTCCCGCGGAGCTGCTGCGCCGCGCTCCGGAAGAGTACGACGCGCAACTGCGCGAGACTTATTTGCAGGTGCCCTCGCTGGATCCGCGCGTGGCGGAACTGGCGAGGAGCATCACGGCGAACGCCAAGACTCCTTACGACAAAGCGGCGGCGATTGAAAGCTATCTGCGTTCGCATTACCGCTACACGCTGGATCTGACGGGGCGGCCGGGAGCGGACGCGCTGGCGCAGTTTCTCTTCGACGTGCGCGCTGGGCATTGCGAGTATTTCGCTTCGGCCATGACCATTTTGCTGCGCACGCTGGACGTTCCGGCGCGCATCGTGAACGGATTTCTTCCCGGCGAATACAACGAGGTCGGCGGGGACTACATCGTGCGTGCCAGCGACGCGCATACCTGGGTGGAGGTGTATTTCGCGGGCTACGGGTGGATCACGTTCGACCCCACGCCGGCGGCGCCGGCGGCGCAGCGCGGGCTGCTGGGGCGGTTGGGGGAGTATTGGGACTGGTTCGATCTGAACTGGAACGAATGGGTGATCAATTACGATTTTTCGCATCAGGTGACGATGGCGCAGGGGCTGAAGAAAAATTCGCGCAACTGGAGCGAGAGCGCGCGGAATTATTTTCATGCGCTGCAGCGGCGGGGAAAGAACCGGCTGAAGAGATGGCAGGAGGAGCACGGGGTGCTGGGGACGGCCGCGCCAATCCTGCTGGCGGCGCTGCTGATGGCGTGGAGTTCGGGCGGACTTTGGAGATTGCTGCGGCGCGTGCGGCTGGAATGGAAGGTGCGGGCACCGGGCAGGGCGGGGTCGGACCCGCAACTGGCTTCCCTGCTGTATATGGAAATGATGGCGTCGCTCGAGCGCAAGGGATGGGTGCGGGAAGAGTCGGAAACGCCGCTGGAGTTTGCGGCGGGGCTGCGCGCGCCGGGAATTGCGCCGGCGGTGGCGGAGTTCACGCGGATTTATGCGCGGGCGCGGTACGGAGGAGTGGCGTGCGACGCGGCGCGGCTGCGGGGATTGCTGGGGGAGATACGCGCGGGGTTGCGCAGGCAGAAGAAGGCGGCGGGTTGAACCGGATTATTCATCGAAGATGCTGCGAATGAAGATGCAAGTGTGCTCGTTCTGCAGCGGGCACGGCAAGCCGTGCCCCCACGCAAAATGCGGGCTGTGGTGCTGCCTGCGCGAGCGTTCGCGCGGCGCGTGCTAGACTAGATGTTTGCGGCGCGGAGAGCGCACTTACCGGATGAGCAAGATACCCAAAGTCGGATTCGTCAGTCTGGGATGCCCGAAGAACCTCGTGGACAGCGAGGTGATGATGGGGATTTTGCAGCAAGGGGGGTATGAGCTGACGCCGCATGCGAATGAGGCGGACGTGCTGGTGGTGAACACGTGCAGCTTCATCGAGCCGGCGCAGAAGGAGTCGGTGGACACGATATTGGAAATGGCCGAGCACAAGAAGTTCGGCGCGGCCAAGAAGCTGATCGTGGCCGGGTGCCTGGTGGAGCGGTTTCGAACGATGATTCTGGAAAATATACCGGAAGTGGACGCGGTGGTGGGCACGGGCGAGGTGGAGCGGATCCTGGAAGCGGTGCGGGGGGATTTGCGGGCGCTGCCGGCGGAGGCTGCTCCGGCGTATCTCTATCACGATCTAACGCCGCGGGTGGTGACCACGCCGCGGCATGCGGCGTATATCAAGATTGCCGAAGGTTGCGACCATCCGTGCACGTTCTGCATTATTCCGGAGCTGCGCGGAAAATTCCGCAGCCGGCGATTCGAATCGGTGGTGCGCGAGGCGGAGAATCTGGTTGCGGCGGGAGCGCGGGAAATCACGCTGATCGGCCAGGACACGACTTCGTACGGGGAAGATCTGGGATTGCGGGACGGGCTGGCGCAATTGCTGGAAAAGCTGGCACAGACGCCGGAGCTGCTGTGGGTGCGGTTTCTTTATGCCTATCCCAACCGCGTGACGCAGAAGTTGCTGGAGACGCTGGCGGCGCAGCCGCGCATCGCCAAATATATGGATATGCCCTTGCAGCACGCCAGCCGCAACGTGCTGGCGCGGATGAAGCGGGGGTCGAACGGCGAAGCGTTTTTGAAGCTGCTGGAAAGAATTCGCGGGACGATTCCGGGAGTGTCGCTGCGGACGTCGTTCATCGTGGGATTTCCGGGGGAGACGGACGCGGATTTCGACGAGCTGTGCGATTTCGTGAGCGCGGCGGAGTTCGACTGGATGGGCGTATTCGAATATTCGGACGTGGAGACGGCGGAGAGCGCGGCGCTGGACGGGAAAGTGGATGCGGAGACGACGGCCGGGCGGCGCGAGGAGTTGATGGGGATACAGAAGAAGATTTCGCGGAAGAAATTGCGCGCGGCGAAGGGGTCGAAGCAGATTGCGCTGGTGGAGGGATTGTCCAAGGAAAATCCGCTGGTGTGGGAGGCGCGGCTGGAGGGGATGGCGCCGGAGATCGACGGGAAGGTTTTTCTGACGGACATCGAAGTGGAAGGGCGGCTGGCGGATGTGGGCGATGCGGTGCGGGTGAAGATTACCAAGACGGATGCGTACGATTTGATTGGCGAGGTGGTGGAGATTCTGCCGCGGCCGGCGGGGCGGGCGGCGAAGAGTGTTCCGGCGGCGGAGACAGTGGCGCGGATTGCGACGGGGGCGGCGCTGCGGGTGATTGGGTAAGTTGGGATATGCTGAGTCGAGATATTCGAGGTTGCGAGAGGTTAGGGGAAAGATGCCGGGCTAAAGCCCGGCGCTACATAAGCGGAAGAAAGCAAAGCCCGCCCTCTGAAGAGGGCGGCTACAACGGCTGGGACATGAAACATAGATGCCCGATTTGCAAGGCGGAGACGGATTCGGAGAAGAACGCGGAATTTCCGTTTTGCAGCGAACGCTGCCGGGAGCGGGATTTGGGGAATTGGGCGACGGAGAAGTATGTGGTGTCCGAGCCGGTTTTCAACGAAGACGATCTTGAGGACGGCGACGGAAAGACGTTCACGCTGGACCTGGATGAGCCCAATGAAACCGAACAGTGAGATGCCGGGCGCAGGCGCAGAGAAAATCGTGAAGGGAAAGAAACCGCGAGTGGCGCTGGCGCTGGCGACGGTTTTCGGAATTGGCTATGCGCCGAAGGCGCCGGGGACGTGCGGGTCGGTTGTGGGTGTGGCGCTGAGCGCGGTCCTTTTGAAGTTGTGGCCGCACATGACATTTTTTCAGCCTTTGCGGGGAATCGGTCCCGCCCTGCCGTTTGTGGCGCCGGCGATAGCCGCGTTCGCGGTGATTGCCGCGCTGGGGGTTTGGAGCGCGAACCGTGTTGCCGTGCACAGCGGGGTGGAAGATCCGCAATACGTGGTGATTGACGAAGTGAGCGGGCAGATGATCACGCTGCTCTTTGGGATTGCCACTACGATTTCCTACCGCTACCAGATGGAAGGATTCGCGGGCGGATTCTGGTGGCAGGGGGCGCTCAACTGGAAATGGCTGCTGCTGGGTTTTATACTTTTTCGAGTGTTCGATATTTGGAAGCCGTATCCGGTGCGGCGGCTGGAAAAATTGCCCGGCGGGTGGGGTATCATGGCCGATGACTGGATGGCCGGGATTTACGCGGCGGTGGTTTTGCGGGTGGTGATTCACCTGGGCCTGATTTGAAACCGGACATGAGCATCGGCGACATCACGGGAAAGAACGGCGTGCCGCGGATCGAGCGGGTCTCGCCCGGCGCGGCCATTCCCGGCGGGGAGATCGCCATTCAAGGGGCGGGATTCGCGGTGCGGGGAAAAGCGCGGCCGCACGTGCGTTTTGGGGAGGCCGAGGCGAGCCTGCTGCTGGCCGCGGAGAACCGGCTGATCGCGCGCGTGCCGGAGGGAGCGGCGGGAGGAACGGTGCGCGTGACCACGGGAGCGGGGGAAAGCCAGCCGCATCCGATCGCGATTGGAATTCAGGTGGCGGACAATCTGCATCCGGTGGCCAATCCGGCGGTGGACGGCGAAGGGAATATTTACATCACCTACAGCGGGCCGCGCGGGGAGCGCGTGCCGGTGTCGCTCTATAAAATCACGGCGAATTACAATGTAAAGCCGTTCGTGACGTCGCTGGTGAATCCCAGCGGACTGGCGCTCGACCGCGCGGGAAATCTTTTTGTTTCCTGCCGCAACGACGGAACGATTCATCGCATCACGCCGGAGGGGCGCGCGGAGGAGTGGCTGGAGGGGATGGGCATCGCCACGGGGCTGGCGTTTGACCGCGAGGGAAATCTGTACGTGGGAGACCGCAGCGGGACGGTGTTTCGCATCACGCCGCAGCGGGAAATCATGGTCTTCGCCACCATCGAGCCGTCCATTTCCGCCTATCATCTGGCGTTTCATCCTTCGGGGGATCTCTACGTTACGGGGCCGACGACTTCCAGCTTCGACAAGATTTACCGGGTGACGCCGGGAGGCGAAGTGCAGACGTTTTATCGCGGGCTGGGACGGCCGCAGGGGCTGGCGTTTGACCGCGCGGCGAATCTGTACGTGGCGGCGTCGCTGGGCGGGCGGCGGGGAGTGGTGCGCATCACGCCGGCGGGGCAGGCGGAACTGGCGCTGAGCGGTGCGGGCATCGTGGGGCTGGCACTGCAGTCCTCCGGGCGGGCCATCGTGGCGACGATGGGCGCAGTGTACACGCTGGATTGGGACGTAGTCGGGCTGCCGCTGAACGGATAGAAACGGCCGAATCGGACTGCGCGAGGCTGCTTGAACATGAAAGCGGAAATCATCGCGGTGGGTTCGGAGCTGCTGACGCCGGATCGCACGGACACCAACTCCCTCTATCTCACGCAAGAACTGAACCGGCTGGGCATCGAAGTGGTGCGCAAGACGATTGTGGGCGACGACCGCCAACTGCTGGCGGAGGCGTTTCGCGATGCGCTCGATCGCGTGCCGCTGATTATTTCCTCGGGCGGGCTGGGGCCGACGGAAGACGACCTGACGCGGGAGACCGTGGCGGAACTGCTGGGGCGTAAATTGATTCGCGATGATGCGATAGTGCGGGCGATCGAAGCGCGCTTCCGCAGCTTCGGGCGGACCATGCCGGAAATCAACGTGCGGCAGGCCATGGTGCCGGAGGGAGCGGAGGCGCTGGACAATCCGCGGGGGACGGCGCCGGGATTATGGATTGAGGACGGCGAGCGCATGGTGGCGCTGCTGCCGGGGCCGCCGCGGGAACTGAAGCCCATGTTCCGCGAGCAGATCCTGCCGCGGCTGGAGCGGCGGGTTTCGAACGTGCGCATGTTCGCGCGCGAGCTGCGCGTGGCGGGGATGGGGGAATCGCACGTGGAGCAGATTGCCGCGCCGATCTACAAGCGCTACGGCGAAGTGACCACGACGATCCTGGCGGCGCCGGGCGAGGTGCAATTGCACCTGCGGATGTGGACGGCGGATGCGGAGGCGGCGGAGCGGACGCTCGGGGAAGCCAGCGAAGCGCTGAAGATGGCGCTGGGGGAGCGGATCTTCACGACGAAGGGAGAGCCGCTCGAGGAAGTGGTGGCGCGGCTGCTGACGATGAACGGGGCCACGATCGCGGCGGCGGAAAGCTGCACGGGCGGGCTGGTGGCGCAGCGGCTGACGAGCGTCGCGGGAAGCTCGGCGTATTTTCTGGGCGGGGTGGTGTGCTACAGCAACGAATTGAAGAGCGCGTGGGCGGACGTGCCCGCGGAGATGATTCAGGCCAAGGGAGCGGTGAGCGCGGAAGTGGCCGCGGCGCTGGCGGAGGGAATCCGGCGGCGCGCGGGGAGCACGCTGGGATTGGGGATTACGGGAATCGCGGGGCCCAGCGGAGGCACGGAGGAAAAGCCGGTGGGGACGGTGCATGTTGCGCTGGCCAGCGCGGGCGGAATCAAGGAGCGCGCGCTGCGCTTTCCGGGGGACCGGGAAATGATCCGCTGGCAGGCTTCGCAGATCGCGCTGGATATGGTGCGGGTGCATTATCTGTATGGCGGGGCGGCGAAGAGCGCGGGCAAAGAGCCGGGGCGGGGATAGCAGGTGCGGCTGTTCGTTGCGCTGGAGATTCCCGTGGAAGTGCGGGAGAATCTTGCGGCGCTGAGCGGCGAACTGCGGGCGAGGATTCCGCAGGCGCGGTGGAACCGCGCGGAGAACCTGCACGTGACGCTGAAATTCATCGGAGAGGCGGGGGCGGAAAAGATGGAGGGGATCCGCGCGGCGCTGGCGGGCGTGCGGACGGTTGCGCCGGTGGCGATGGAGTTTCGCGGGCTGGGCTGTTTTCCGGATGCGCGGCGCGCGCGGGTGCTGTGGGTGGACGCGGCGGCGGGGCCGGAGCTGGCGCGACTGGTGGATGGAATCGAGAGCGCGCTCGAGCCGCTGGGGTTTGCGCGGGAGCAGCGGGAATTTTCCTCGCACGTGACAGTGGCGCGATTCCCGCAAGGGCCGGGAAATGCGGAGAAATTGCAGGCCACGCTGGGAGAATATAAAAGCCGCAGCCATGGCCGGCACACGGCGCGGGAATTCTGCCTTTTCCAGAGCGAGCTGCAGCAGGCGGGATCGAAATACACGCGGCTGGCCTGCTGGCCATTGAACGGAGCCGGGGGCAGCGCGTGATGGACCAAACCTTCCTGATGCATCTGGCGATTCCCCTGGCCGGGTATTTGAGCGGCTCGATACCGTTCGGGCTGCTGCTGGGAAAATTATTCAGCGGAAAAGACGTGCGCAGCGTGGGCAGCGGAAATATCGGGGCCACCAACGTGGCCCGGGCCGCGGGAGCATGGGCGGGCGGGCTGACATTGCTTCTGGATGCGGCGAAAGGCGCGCTGCCGGTGTGGATGGCCGGGGCGCTCATGGGCGGCAGCGCATCCTGGAGGATGATGGCGGGGCTGGCGGCGATGGCGGGCCACTGCTATCCGGTGTGGCTGAAATTCAAGGGCGGAAAAGGGGTAGCCACGGCGGCGGGGGTATTCGGGATGCTGTGCCCGGAGGCGATGGGCGCGGCAATCGTGGTGTTCGCCTTCGTGGTGAGCGTGTGGAGGACTGTGGCGCTGGCCTCGATCGCGGCGGCGGCGGCGATGCCGCTGCTGGTCTATCTGCTGTGGGCGCCGCGCCACGCGCCGCCGGTGACGGTGAGCCTGGGAACCTTGCTGGCCGGGGCGCTGATTATCGGGAAGCATGAGGCCAACATCCGGCGGCTGCTGGCGGGCGAAGAGCCGCGCTTCACAATCGGCCGCAAGAAGGACAAGAGCGAATGAGCCGCATCGCGATACTGGGAGGAGGAAGCTGGGGGACGGCGCTGGCGATTCTGGAGGCGGGCAGCGGGAAGGGGCAAGAGGTACGGCTGTGGGCGCGCGATGAGAAGCTGGCGGAGGAGATTCGGCGCACGCGCGAGAACAAGACGTACCTGCCGGGGTATCGAGTCCCCGAAGCAGTGCTGGTCACCAGCAAGGAAAGCGAAGCGCTGGCGGGAGCGGAGATTGTGCTGTGCGCGATTCCTTCGGCGCATGCGCGAAATGTTTATACGCGGATGCTGGAGCACGTAAGGCCGGAGATGGCCTTTGTCAGCGCGACGAAGGGGCTGGAGCTGCGCACGCATGCGCGGATGAGCGAAGTGCTCGAGCAGGTGTTCGCGCCGCGCTTTGCGCCGCGCGTGGCGGTGCTTTCCGGGCCGTCGTTCGCTTCGGAAGCGGCGCGGGGAGATCCGACGGCGGTGGTGCTGGCGTGCCGGGACACGGAGTTGTCGGCGCGCTTGCAGGAGCGGCTTTCCGGGCCGACCTTCCGGCTGTACACCAACGAGGACGTGAAGGGCGTGGAATACGCCGGGGCGATGAAAAACGTGATCGCCATCGCGGCGGGAGCCTGCCAGGGGATGGGGCTGGGTTCGAATACGCTGGCGGCGCTGATTACGCGCGGGCTGGCGGAGATGACGCGGCTGGCCGTGGCCCTGGGGGGCAAAGCGGAGACGCTACGGGGGCTGGCGGGGCTGGGCGACCTGGTGCTCACCTGCACGGGAGGGCCGAGCCGCAACCGGCACGTGGGAATCGAGCTGGGCAAGGGGCGGGCGCTGGGGGAGATCCTGGCGGGAATGCGCATGGTGGCGGAGGGAATTCATACGACCGATGCGGTGCGGGAGATGGGGATTTCGCTGGGAGTGGAAATGCCGATCACCGAGCAAGTGTATGCCACGTTGCATGGGAACTGTCCGGCGCGGGAAGCGATCCGGGCGATCCTGGAGAGGCCGCTGAAACGGGAGTAGGTTTTATTTACCGCGGCGATCCGCGGAGCGGGCGTAGTACCACAGTCCTATTTGCCAATCGGTGACACACACGCCACATGGCGAGCCGCGAGGAGCTTGTTCCGCGTACAATGGGGAATCATATGTCGCCGACCTTCGCCAGCCATTGGAAGAAAGTGCGCTCGGGGCGGGTGCGCCTGCTGTGGCTCGTTCTGGGAGCGATGCTGCTGATCAGCACGTTTCCGATGGCGCTCTACCACCGGCAGGTGCTGCAGATGAGCCAGGACAAGCTGGTGGACACCGAGGGAGTGCAGCAGACGGAATTGACGCGGTCGCTGGCGGACGAACTCACCCTGTTTGATTCGAATCTGACGCAGCAACTGATCAGCCAGAGGCAGATTCTGGCGCTGACCGACCTGGTGCAGAACGTGGATGACCCGGCGGTGGCGGCGAAGGTCACGCAGCTGCTGGAAAATCTGGTGGACAGCAACCGGAGCACATTTCTCTACCTGACGGCCATCGGGCGAAGCGGAAAAGGAACGAGCGCGGCGCAGGGCAGTTTCCACCAGGAGCAGGACCCCTTCATCAACAAGGCATTGCAGCGGGCCTTCGCCGCGTGCCAGCAGCCGCAGACGCTGAAGTACCGGAGCGATCCGCTGGCGCTGGGAGCGTCCAACAGCCCGGCGTTCATCGTGGCGGTACCGCTGAAAGTGGGAGAGGATTTCGCGGGGATGCTGGCGGCGGTGGTGACGCTGGAGCCGGTGATGAAGCGGCTGAAGGAAATGAGCGTGCGCGGGCGCACGGTGTTCATCGTGGATCATGCGGGGCACGTGGTGGCGCATCCATCGGGAAAAGACTTTGTGCCCGGAGTGGATCTCAGCGAGCAATCCACGATCGTCGGGCAGATTCATTCCCTGCCGCAGGAACTGCGCACCACGTTAAACATGCGATTTTCGCAGAAGGAACGGAATCGCGCGGTGGAAATGATCGGGACGTACAGCACGCTTCCCGATATCAACTGGGCGGTGGTGGCGCAACGCAGCCTGGAGCAGGCGCGGGAAGACGCGGGGGTGACGGAACTGAACCGGCAGGCGCTGCTGTTCATGCTGGTGGTGACGGTGGTGGCGATCGTGGTGGGGTATTTTTTCGCGGTGGGAATCAGCGATCCGATCCGCGGGCTGGCGGATTCGACGCGGGCGATCAGCGCGGGAAATTTCCGGCAGCGGACGGAAGTGCATGGCGCGGCGGAAATCAGCGAACTGGCGGAAACCTTCAACAAGATGGCCGGGGACATCGAGGAGTACATCGAGAGGCTGAAGGAAGCGGCGGAGGAAAACCGCGAGCTGTTCCTGGGCTCGATCCGCATGCTGGCGGCGGCCATCGACGAAAAGGATCCGTACACGCGAGGCCATTCGGGGCGCGTGGCCAAATATTCGACGCTGATCGCGCAGGAACTGGGGATGAACGAGACGGACCTGGACCGGCTGAAGATCTCGGCGCTGCTGCACGACGTGGGCAAGATCGGGGTGGACGACCGGGTGCTGAAGAAGCCGGGAGCGCTGACGGCCGAGGAATTCGAATTGATGAAGCAGCACACGGTGAAGGGCGCCAACATCATGCGTCCGGTTTCGCAGCTCAAGGACATGCTGCCGGGCATCGAACTGCACCACGAGCATTTGGACGGGCGCGGGTATCCCTACGGATTGCAGGCCCATCAGATTCCGCTGATGGCGCGGATCATCACGGTGGCCGACACGTTTGACGCCATGACCACCAACCGGCCGTATCAGACGGCCATGGAAACGGAGTTCGCGCTAGGAAAGATCAAGGGGCTGGCGGGGACAAAATTCGACGGTACGGTGGTGACCGCTCTGGAAAACACGATCCAGAAGGGCAAGCTGAGGCTGACCGCGGTGGAAGTGCAGGTCTAGCCGCCTCGCGCCGGCTCTCCCTGGGCTGGAAGTACCCGAGTGAAGAGAAAAGCGTGTAAACTGATGGCCCCGGGAGTCCAGGATGGAAATTCCGGGTGAACAACGCTGCCGCAGAACCATGAGGGTGATTTGAAATCGGATTCCAATTGAAGGGAGATCACAGAATGACACGCGTGAAACTTTTGACCGGGTTCGCCCTGCTGCTGCTTCTTACTTCGTTGCTGCAGATTCCATTTGCAGGCGCCTCTCCCGCGGCAAGCGAGGCCATCCTCAAGGCCGGCGATATTGGCGCAAAACTCTTTCCCGAAAAAATCTTCTTCCATGGGCAGGTCACGTCCGTGCAGCTGCGCAATACCGGCGGAATCCGTTTTAGCGACGAGGCCTACACCCTGGCGGGGATGGTCGACGCTTCCGGCTATTCCAGCGAAATTCGCGAGAAATGGCAGGCCTACCTGATCAGCGAGGTGGCCCTGGAAATTGGCGGACAGAAGCTGCCGGCTGGCGCGTATGGCATTGGTTTCCCGAAGGCAGGCAAGTTCGTGGTGATGGATCTCGGTGCGCACGACCTCTTCCAGGTTGCTTCCTCCAAAGATGCGGAGATGAAGCGGCCGGTGCCTCTCCAGATTGTGAGCGCTCCATCGGCTGGTGCGTATCGGCTCTACGTGGGCCGCGATTTCGTGGAATTCATTCGCAGCAAATAACGGGCCGCTTGCTCCGATGAGCAAGCGCTCCGCGACGGACCGGCTCAGTACACCCAGGTGCTGACGATTTTTGTTTTGGGGTCCACTTTACGGACGGCGCGGCGGTTGTGGTACGGGAGGATGAAAAGCGTGCCGTCGGCGGTGGTGCAAAAGGCGCCCGGCTGGTAGATGTGCGCGGTCGCCGCGGGTCCGTCAATGTCTCCGTTCTCCGAGTCGGGCTGGTTGGGAACGCCCATGAATTTGGCGAGTTTGCCGGCGTGAAGGGCCCGCAGGGGGTTGAGGTCGTCGCCCCTTTCGGCAATCACGAGCGTATCGCCGATGTAGTGAAAATCGGTCATCCACCCCACCTTCTGCTGACCGGCCTTGGAGATGAGCTTGCGGGCATCCAGAAGCTTTTCGACTTTGCCGTCGGGATGGAAGCGATAGAGACCGGTGAACAGGTTCATCCCTTGAACGGTGGAGGTAGCGCCGACAACAGGCAGGCCCTCGGGGTCCACGGTGAGGAATGCGTACAAAATATCATTGGAGTGATCTCCATGAATATTGGGGTCGAAGCGACAGCCCTTGTGGACGGTGGTGACGTTGCCCGCGGCGTCAATGCGGCGGAGGGCGCAGCTTTCCAAGTCGGCCACCAGCAGGTTGCCCTCCTTGTCGTACGCCAGACTCTGCGGTGAAGCGAACAGTGCCTGCTTGGCGGGGCCGTCCTGAGAGCCGGACTGTTGCAGGGTCTTCCAGCGGTCGTACTTGCAAGCCTGGGGGCCGCCGCCGGCGACTTGCTCGACAAAGCCGTCCTTGCGCAGCTTCAGGATCATGTGCAACTCGCTGTCGCTGAAGATTACGTCCCCGGCGGGGTCCACCACCATGCCGCCCCAATGGTCAATGCTGATCCACGCATCCTCGACCCGCACATTGCAGACACCCGTCAGATTTTTCCACCCGGGCTGCGTGCCATAGGGCCGCACGGCGAACGCGGTGACCTGTCCATCGGGAGCCACGCGCCATACACCGCGGCCGTTGTCCGCGTAGTAGTCCTTGTTGGAGCGGGGTTGGAGCTTCATTTCGGCGGCGGGCACAATGCTATCGGCGGCAAGGTAGAGAGAGCCGTCGGCGCCGGGGGCCATCTTCCAGATGACCGAGAAGAAATTGCGGTCCACGGGAAGATAGGGGTTGGTGACGTTCCAGCGCGAGGTGGAATCCTCGGGGCCGAAATGGTGGGCGTCGCCCTGGGGCACGGTATGGCTAGTGACCAGACGCGGGCCATCGGCGAGTTTGGTGGTGAGTACAAAATAGGAGGGGCCAGGGGCGGCGGAGCTTCCGGGTGCACTGACGGATGGGGCGCCGCTTTTTGCGCCGGCCTTCTCGCTGCCCGGCTGGGAGGCAGCCGCTTTGCCGTCGCGGACATCGCGGGCGTGAGCGAGTTTTTTCTCGAGCGCGGCGGAATCGGTCTTGAGCTTGTTGTTGTAGGCGACGCGGCGGGCGCGTTCGTAGGAAAGGACGGCTTCGAAGTAGTTCCCTGCTTCGGCATAGGCATCGCCTTTCTTGACGGTCTCCTCGTAATCTTTCAAGGTGGCGTCAGTGGAAGATTGGCCGGCGGCGTGAACGGGAATAACAATCAGCGCCGATGCGCCGCAGAGCATCGTGATAATCGCCAGGGCAAGCAAACTCGCGCGATTCTTCATGGCAGGAGCCTCCTCAGAAGCACGGAAAACTTTTAATCGCCGCGGAACACTTCACGGTTGAATGCGCCATGTATACTCCACGATGGAACGGCATGCAAGCCCGCTGAACAGCCTCCGGCGGTCCCGCCGCGCCGGCTCCGCCGATTCTGATACAATTTGGTGTTACCGCGATGCTCATGCGGGAAGCCTATGTTCGGACTATTCAAGAAAAAAGACGAGTTGGAACCGTCGCTGCTGGGCCGGCTGAAGGAGTCGGTGAGCAAGACGCGCGCGGCGATTTCGGCGGCGGCCGGAAATATTTTTTTGGGCGAGCGGCAAATCAGCCCGGAACTGCTGAAGAAGCTGGAGACGGCGCTGCTCTCGGCGGACCTGGGAGTGGCCACGACGCGCGAAGCGCTGGAGGCAGTGCGGGAAAAGATGGACCGCGAGTCGCTGAGCGACGCGGGGCAGGTGAAAAGCGAGCTAAAGGAACAACTGCTGCGGATATTCGATGCGGCGGAACAATCCGCAGCGGCCGGAGCGAGCGCGGCGGCCAACGGAGACGGCCCGCGCGTGATGTTTATCGTGGGGGTAAACGGCGCGGGGAAGACGACCAGTATCGGGAAGCTGGCCAACCGCCTGCGCCAGGAAGGGCGCAGCGTGCTGCTGTGCGCGGCGGACACGTTTCGCGCGGCGGCCGTCGAGCAACTGGAGATCTGGGCGCAGCGCAACGGCATCGAGATGATCAAGCAGAAATCGGGGGCGGACCCGGCGGCGGTGGTCTTTGACGCGGTGACCGCGGGGAAATCGCGCGGCGTGGACGCGGTGATCGTGGATACCGCCGGGCGGCTGCACACGAAATCGAATCTGATGGCGGAGCTGGAAAAGATGAAGCGCACGGCGGCCAAGGTGATTCCGGGCGCGCCGCACGACGTCCTGCTGGTGCTGGACGCAACCACGGGGCAGAACGGGCTGGCGCAGGCGCGGCAATTCACCTCCGCGGTGGGCGTCACGGGAATAATTTTGACCAAGCTGGACGGCACGGCCAAGGGCGGGATCGTGGTGGCCATCACGCGCGAACTGGGTTTGCCGATCCGCTTCGTGGGGACCGGGGAGCAGATCGGCGATCTGGCGCCGTTTGACGCCAAGACGTACGTGGATTCGCTGTTCGATTAGGCATCCGAGGGCATCTGGAAAATCACGACATGGACCGCTACGACATTCCGTTCATGGAGCGCGCGCTGGCGCTGGCGCGCAAGGGCGCCGGGCTGGCCAGTCCGAATCCGATGGTGGGGGCGGTGCTGGTGCGCGATGGCGAGTTGGTGGGCGAAGGATTTCACCAGTACGCCGCGGGCAGCCACGCGGAAATCGTGGCGCTGAAGTCCGCGGGAAAAAAAGCGCGCGGGGCGACGCTGTACGTCAGCCTGGAGCCCTGTTGCCACACCGGGCGCACCGGGCCGTGCACCGATGCGGTGATTGCCGCGGGGGTGAAGCGCGTGGTGGCGGCTATGCGCGATCCCAATCCGGTGGTGGCGGGACGGGGGCTGGGGCAACTGCGCGGCGCAGGAATCGAAGCCGAGCACGGAGTTCTCGAGGAAGAGGCACGGCGGCTCAACGAGGCGTTCGCGTGCTGGATTCGCACCAAGCAGCCGTACGTGACGCTGAAATCGGCGCTGACGCTCGATGGGCAACTGGCGCTGCCACAGGCAAAAAAGAAAAAATCGAGCGCGACCTGGATTACCAGCGAGGAGTCGCGCGCGGAAGTTCATCGCATGCGCCATGCCAGCGATGCCCTGCTGACGGGCATCGGCACGGTGCTGGCCGACGATCCTTTGATGACCGACCGCAGCGGGCAGCCGCGGCGGAGGCCGCTGCTGCGCGTGGTGCTGGATTCGAAACTGCGGCTGCCGCCGCACGCGCGCATCGTCGAGACTGCGGGCCACGACCTGCTGGTTTTCACGCTGGCGGACCGCCAATCGGCCAAGGCGCGGCAACTGGAGCGGGCGGGAGTGGAAGTAATCTCGCTGCGGGGGAAGCGCGGGCGCATTCCATTCGAAAAAGTTTTGCAGGAGCTGGGGCGGCGGGATATTCTCAGCGTGCTGCTGGAAGCGGGCAGCGCGCTGAACGGCGCGGCGCTGGCCGCGGGAGTGGTGCACAAGCTGGCGCTGTTTTACGCGCCGCGCGTGGCCGGGGAAACCGGCGTGCCCTTTGCGCGCGGGGCGCTCACGCAGCCGGCCATGAGCGGCGTGCGCCTGCGGCAGTTCGGCCCGGACTTTTTGATCGAGGGATATCTGCGCGATGTTTACGGGAATTATTGAACATACCGGGACGATCGAAGCGCTGAAGCTCGGCGGCGAGGGCGGGCGGGTGACGATTCATGCGCCGGGCCTGGCCCCGCGGCTGGCCATCGCCAATTCCGTGGCGGTGAACGGCTGCTGCCTAACCGTGGTGGCCTGCGACGAGGAGCGATTTTCCGCCGATTTGTCCGGGGAGACCATCCGCATGACATCGTTCGGAGCGGAGAGCGGCGGCTTGCAGGCGGGAACGCGGGTGAATCTGGAGCAGCCGCTGACCGCGGGCAAGGAGTTCGGCGGGCATTTCGTGCTGGGGCATGTGGACACCGTCGGCCGCGTCACGCACCTAACTCCCGAAGGAGAAAACTGGTGGTGGGGCGTGGAAGTGCCCAAGGAGTTCGCGCGCTACATCGTGCCCAAGGGATCGATCACCATGGACGGCATCAGCCTGACCGTGGCGCGGTGGGACGGGCGCGTGGCGGAGATCGCGGTGATTCCCTACACCTACGCCAACACGATTATTCGCGACCGGCGGCCCGGCGACGCGGTGAATCTCGAAGGAGACGTGCTGGGGAAATACGTGGAGCGCTATCTGGAGGCGCGCGCGGACGCTCCGCGGGCGAATATCACGATGGAAAAGCTAATCGAACAAGGCTTTTGAGGATTCACCCGGCTCTCTTCAGGAGCCGCGCATCATTTCTTCGCGCCGCTTGGTGCGCACCCCACGCCAATAGAGAACCAGACCGATGCCCACGGCAAGTGCCGAGCCGCCGAGCAATTTAATTTCAAAGAGCAGCTTGTTGGTGGTTTCGCCCGGCGGAATCATGGAAAAGACGATGCTGGCGAGGGTTACGGCGAATCCCAGACCGCCGCACAGCCAGACGCCCAGCTTCCCGCCAGGAACGAGCACGTGGTGTTCATTTTCTCCGCGGTCCGGGCGGGCCGCGAGCTTGATCACGGCGGCGTACATATAGAGAAACGGGATGAAGTAGAGGATCACGGCGGCGCTCACGAGAATCTGGTAGGAACTGTTGGCGGTCTCGTTGATCTGGCTAAGCAGGAGGACGATTCCGGTGATCCCGGCTTGCACGAGGATGGAGACATAGGGCGTGCGCCAGCGCGGATGAATCTTGCCGAAGGCGGCGGGGAGATAGCGGTCCACGCCAACGACGAAGGGAACGCGGGAGATTCCGGCAACGGTGGTGCCAATACCGCCGGCGTTGCCCACGGCGGCGAGCAATGCCGCAAGCATGCCGATGATGCCGACCTTCAAAACGCCGGTGCCCACGGCCAGAGCCTGGAAGACGCCGGATTTCGCGTCCACCTGAACATCCTGAAGGAGCATGAGCAGGGCGACGGTGGCGGCAATGTAAATCACGGCAATGAGGACGCCGGAACCGAGAATGGCGCGGGCAAGAGTGCGGCGGGGATCGCGGATTTCGTCGCTCATGGCGGAGACCAGTTCCAGTCCGGTAAAGGCAAAGGCGATCTGCGACCAGAAATTCACCGTGTCCCAGTTCCACACGGGAAGCATGTTGTGCAAGGTGAAATGGGTGACCGAGCCGTGGTGCCAGCGGACCACCGCGGCGGTGAGCACCAGCAGCAGCAGAGGCAGATAGGTGCCGACGCCGCCGGCGTTCTGCAGCCATTTGCCGATATTCAAGCCGATTAGGTTCAGCCCAACAGCCACGAACAAGAGGACGAAGGAGCCGCAGAGAAGAAAGGTGCGGCTCTGCGCGAGGTAACCGAAGGAACTGCCACCCACGTAAGCGGCCATGGAGGCGCTGGCAAGCAGCAGTCCAGGAAAATAAAAGAACGAATAGACCCAGTAAGACCAGCCGGCCACAAATCCGTGGAAATCGCCAAAGGCTTCCTTGGACCAGACGTAGAGACCTCCCTCGTGGGGAAAGCGCGTGGACAGCTCCGTGATGACGAGAGCGGTGGGAACGAAAAAGAAGAGGGCGGCGATGACCCACAGGCTGATCGAGGAGGGGCCGTTATGCGCCGCGGCGGCAACCCAACGGGGGCCGAGGACGGCGGCGATGTTGAAGAGGAGAACGTCCCAAAAGCCCATTTCGCGGCGCAACTGGGGGGCGGATTCGTTGCCGGGCAGCGGGGCGCTCACAGGGTCACGTCCAGAGCGGGGATGAGTTCGTCTTGCATGCGGAAATTGCGCAAAAAGGCGTCGGGGGAATCCTCGAACTGCTCCCAGGGACCGAAGAAGGAGACGCGGCCATCCTGGAGAAAAACGACGCGGTCAGCCAGTTTCTTGGCCAGGTGCGTGTCGTGAGTGACGACGATGGAGGTCTTATGGAATTTTTCCTTCATGCGCAGGATGAGGTCGCTCATGTGCCCGGCCATGATGGGGTCCACCATGGTGGTGGGCTCGTCATAGAGAATGGCCTGGGGGTCCTGGGCCAGGGCGCGGGCGATGGCCACGGCGCGCTTCATGCCGGTGGAAAGCTCGCTGGGGAGTTTATCGAACTGGTCGGCGACTTCCAGCATTTCGGCGAGTTCCCGGACGCGCGCCTCGATGGCGCCGTCATCGAGCGTCCGGTGCGTGGCCAGGGGAAAGGCGATATTTTCGCCGACGGTGAGGGAGTCGAAGAGGGCGCCGGATTGAAAGACCATGGTGACCTTGGAGCGCACGGAGGCGAATTCGTCCTCGGAATAATGGGTGACGTCCTGGCCGTCCACCAGCACCTGCCCGGAATCGGCCTGTAGAAATCCCATGATGTGCTTGAGGGCCACTGATTTGCCCACGCCGCTGCGGCCCATGATGACGCAGGTCTCCCCGCGCTCGACGGCGAAGCTCACGCGGTCCAGGACCAGGTGGTCGTCGAAGGATTTGCACAGGCCGCGAAATTCGAAAAACGGTTCGTTCAACTCTTTCCTTCTTCCCATTGGGCGCGAATCCGCTGAAGGTCGGCCGGCGTGTTCATGTTCAGGAATAACCGCCCCGCGCTATCAAACCTTTTCCAGCGCGCCTCGTCAAGAGTTTCCACCGCCAGCGTTGCCACGGCCCGCTGGATTTTGCGCTCGCCCCCTGTCAGCGCCGCCTGCAGCGCCGGTGCCGCCGCCGTGCGGTAGCAGGCGCACAAAGGCTCCGCTCCTTCGGGAGAGATCGGCAGGAGCACCTGGGCCGGGCTGCGGCGCGCGCAATCGGCGAGGAAGGTGAGCCACTCGACGGTGAGGAACGGAAGGTCGCAACCGACGATGAGGTTCCACGGGCAATCCGGGGCCGTCTCCGCGGTATGCAGAAGCGCGGTGACGATTCCGCCCAGCGGTCCCGCGCCCGGCCAGCGGTCCGGCACAACGTTTACGCCCAGCCCCTCATAGCGCCCCGCGGGAGCCACGACGCTCGCGCTGCCAGCCACGGATTCGACGAGCGCGGTCATGCGCAGGAGCATGGGCTTGCCGCCCAGTTCAGCCAGGGCCTTGTCGCTGCCAAAGCGGGAGCTGGTCCCGCCGGCCTGGACATAGCCGGCCAATCCCCCGCCGCTACTCATCATTGCCGGCATCCCCTTCGGCGTCCCCGGACTCCGCGCCTTCGAGACCGGGGCGGCGAATGCCCAGCTCGCGCAGCTTTTCCTGAAGGCTTTGCCGGTGCAGTCCGATGGCCGCGGCGGTGCGGGAGACGTTCCATTTCCTGGAGGTGAGTTGCTGAGTGAGGTAGGCAATTTCAAATTTGCGGCGGGCCTCGCGAAAATCGGCCTCGCCAAAGCCCGCTTCGGCGCCGGATGTTGCGGGCTTCCCGGTGAGGCGCTCACCGGCCGGGATTTCCGCGGAGAGATCGTCCGTGCCGATCTGCTCACCGCGGCAGAGAACGAGGCTGCGCTCGATGGCGTTTTTCAGCTCGCGCACGTTGCCGGGCCAGGAGTAGTTTTCCAGCGCCGCGAGGGCCTCTTTGGATAAACGGGCGCTGCGGCCCATGCGCTCGCCGTGCAACTTGAGAAAAGCTTCAGCCAGTAGCGGGACGTCGTCCTTATGGGAGCGCAAGGGAGGAAGTTCGATGCTCACGACGCGCAGGCGATAGAAGAGGTCCTCGCGGAAACGGCCGGCGCGGATTTCCGCGGGGAGGTCGCGGTGGGTGGCGCTGATCAGGCGCGCGTCCACGGGAATGGTCTGCGTGCCGCCGAGCCGCTCGATGGTGCGGTTCTCGATGGCGCGCAGAACCTTGGCCTGCGTGACGGTTCCCATGTCGCCGATTTCGTCGAGGAAAAGCGTGCCGCCATCGGCCTGCTCGAAGCGCCCTTTTTTCTGCTGGGCCGCGCCGGTGAAGGCGCCGCGCTCGTGGCCGAAGAGTTCCGACTCGATGAGCGTTTCGGGCAGGGCGGCGCAATTCACGGCCACGAAAGGTTTTCCCGCGCGCGCGGAGCGGTTATGGATTTCCTGCGCGAGCAGGTCCTTGCCGGTGCCGCTCTCGCCCAGGATCAGCACCGTGGCGTCGGTGGGAGCCACGCGGTCGGCGAGTTCAAAGGCGCGGCGCATCTCCTCCGAGCGGCCGATCATGGCGCCAAACTGGCCCTCGGCGGCCACCTGGCGGCGCAGGCGGGCGTTTTCCTGCTCGAGCGCGACCCGCTTGAGCAGATTGGCGACGCGCTGGCGCAGTTCCTCCAGCTCGAAGCCCTTGACGAGATAATCGGCGGCGCCCAGGCGCAGGGCCTCGATGGCGGGCTTGGCCGTATCCAGAGCGGAAACCATCAGCACGGGCAGAGCGCTTCCCTGCTCGCGCAGCCAGCGGAGAAAGGAGAGGCCGTCCTCGTCCGGTAGGATCACGTCGAGCAGAATCAGGTCGGGCTTCTCCTGAGGCAGAGCCGCGCGCGCGGCCGCGACCGTTTCGGCTTCGGCGATGCGGTAGGTGGCCTCCAAAGCGCGGCGCAGACCGTAGCGGGCCGCCGGTTCGTCGTCCACGATCAGAATGGTCTTCAGGTTCAAGACTCCCCCTTTTCTTTCCGCGCTTCTTCCGAGGCTAACGGCAGGGTCACCTGGAATCGAGTCCCCCGCCCGTCTTTTACGGGACTTTGCCAATCGAGCCGCCCGCCGCATTCCGCCACGCGGCGCGAAACGATGGCCAGTCCCAGGCCGGTGCCCTGGGCCTTGGTGGTGAAGAACGGCTGGGTGATGCGGGAGCTGATTTCCGGCGGGATGCCCGGCCCGTCGTCTTCGAGCGTCAGCAGGGCGCTGCCGGCTTCGCGGGCAATCCGCAAATGGACCCACCCGGAGGCCGGGACCGCTTCGAGAGCGTTCACCAGCAGGTTTGCGAGGATATCCCGCAGGGCCTCACGGCTGGCGGCCACGTGCAGGGGAGCCTCCGGCCATTCGGTTTCCAGGCGAATCCCGCGGCTGGCGGCTTCGTGGCGCAGGATGCCCGCGGCTTCCTCTCCCACCGCGCGCACATCGCAGTGGGCCGCCGATTGGTCCGCGCGGACGGCCGGGCGGCTGAACTGCAAAAGCTGGTTGAGCTTGGCGGAAAGACGGCTGACCTCCTCGAGGACCAGGCGGGTTTCGCCGCGCAGCCGTTCGGGAAGATCGGGGCCTTCCAATTGCACCTGGAGGATGGTTTTGATGGAGCCCAGCGGATTTTTCAGATTGTGGGAGATGCTGGCGGCCATCTGGCCGACCAGTGCCAGGCGCTCGCGCTCGGCCAGTTCCCTTTCCAACTGGACTTTTTCCTCGATCAGGCGGCAAAGTTCCAGCGAGCCGGGAAGTTGTTCGCAGAGAAAATCGAGGGCCGCGAGAGTTTCTCCGGAAAGCAGCGCGCCGTAGGGTTCCACGTAGAGAGTGCCGATGAGGTCAGCGCCGCGGCGCAAGGCAAAGGAGCGCTGGGCGAAGGAGCCGTAATCGCCGCCGGTTTCCGGCGAGACGGGAGGCCCCAGTTCCATGCGGACACTGGCCAGTCCGAAGACTTCCTTGACGCGCTGCTCGACAAATCGTGTCAGCGCGGACAGGGAGCCCTGGCGGGCTACTTCCTGAATTTCCGAACTGGTGCGTTGCAGGCGGTCCACTTCGCTGTGCAGAGTGGCCCGCAAACGCCCGGAGAACACCCGTTGCAGCGGCTCGACGAAGATGAGCAAGGCGAACAGCAGAACCGCCGAGGTGGCCTCCGGCGGCAGCACCGGCTCCATCCAGAGGCCCACACGGCGCACCAGGCTGAGATAGAGAATGGCCAGGAACATTGCGGAGACGGCATAGAGCAGGTTCTTCTGCCCGCCGATCTGCAAAAAGCGGAACTTGTGGACCTGATAGGCGAGAACAGAGAGCGGCAGGATGGGGAGCAGGGCGAAACTGGTGTTCAGCCAGGCGCCCAAGACCTGATTTGCCGGCCCGCCCCAAAGGTGCAGGTAAAGCGCCAGGACTCCTCCGGCGGCCAGCAGCGCGGCAAAAGCGGAGTGGAAGAAACGCTCGGCGCGCTGCGTCCCTGCCGCAAAGCGCCACTGCCAGGCCGCAGCGAAGACCATGGACGCCGCCAGCCACAGACCGTAGCCGCGCCCGAAGGACCTCGCCGGAAAGAGAAAATCCGGCCGCCCGGCGGCTACCAGACGCGGATAGATGGCCAAGCCGAAATAGAGCAGCGGCGCGTAGGCCACCGCCAGGATGGCCTGGCGCAGGCTCCTGCTGCCCAGGCTCCCGCGGATGCGCGCATACTCCACGTGGATTTGCACCAGCAGGGGAGGCAGAAGGCACAATGCCGCGCCGATCATCAGTGTGGCAAAGGTTTTCAGCGCGGGCGGAGCGAGCGGGTAATGAATCTGGGCGTTGACCACCAGAAGCGAGCCCGAATAGTAGAGGAACAGGGAAAAACAGAGGAAGAACAGGACGCGCTCGAGATTGCGCCGCCGCCGGTGGGCCAGGATCACCGCCAGCCAGAAAAGCTGCAGCAGCGTCCCTGCGGTGTCGCCAATCAGCCGGACATAGAAGAGTGCGCTCATCTTCCTGCTTTCCGCCGTCAAACAAATAGAGATGCCAGACTGCAAGTTGGTAGTACAGCAAAAGAGAGGCCAAGTGCAAGGTATTTCTTGCACCATCTAACTCAAACAAAATAGGGAAGTTATTTATTATCTAGGAGAGAGTCGGGGATGCCTGGGTGTCCGATAAAAACTTGACTTGGAGGGTGAATTTGCCTATATTAGCACTCTCCGGCGAGGAGTGCTAAACGCACTTGGACGCCGGTACCTCGGTTTGAAATCAGTCATGGAGGAATGAGCAAGATGGCAGTCAACCTAACCCCGCTCCACGATCGCGTTATCGTGAAGCGCATTGAAGAGAAGGAAAGCGTCAAGGGAGGCATCATCATCCCCGACAGCGCGAAGGAAAAGCCCCAGGAAGGCGAAGTGATCGCGGCCGGCCCGGGCCGTCGCGAGAAGGGCGAATTGATCCCGCTGGATGTGAAGCCGGGCGATCGCGTCCTGTTCGGGAAGTACGGAGGCACGGAGATCAAGCTCGAAGGCGAAGAGTACCTGATCCTTCGCGAAGAAGAGATCCTGGCCAAGCTGAGCGGCGCCGCCAAAGCCGCCAAGAAGTAGTTTTTCCCAACCAACCCCGCATTTTTCACGCAGTTCCAAGTGAATTTCAGGCAGGCCGCCAAGTGGCCACCAGAGAGAGGATACAGAAGCATGGCGAAACAAATTGTAACCGGAGAGAATTCCCGTCAGGCCATACTGCGCGGCGTGAATATTCTCGCTGACGCGGTCAAGATCACGCTCGGCCCCAAGGGCCGCAACGCGGTGATCGAAAAGAAGTTCGGCGCGCCGATCATCACCAAGGACGGCGTGACCGTGGCGAAGGAAATCGAGCTGCCTGACGCCCTCGAAAACATGGGAGCACAGATGGTTCGCGAGGTCGCTTCCAAGACCTCCGACGTCGCCGGAGACGGAACCACCACGGCCACCGTGCTGGCGCAGGCCATCTTCCGCGAAGGCGTGAAGACGGTAGCGGCCGGCTCCAGCCCGACAGCCCTGAAGCGCGGGATTGAACGGGCCGTCGAGGTTGCCGTCGAGGAAATCAAGAAGCTGCACCGGGACGTGAAGGGCGACATGATCGCCCAGGTGGGCACGATTTCGGCCAACAACGACAAGCAGATCGGCGGAATCATCGCCGAAGCGATGAAAAAGGTGGGCAAGGACGGGGTCATCACGGTCGAGGAATCCAAGACCATGGAGACCACGCTGGAAGTCGTGGAAGGAATGCAGTTCGACCGCGGCTACCTCTCGCCCTACTTCGTCACCGACCCGGAGCGCATGGAATGCGTCCTGGAGGATTGCCGTATCCTGATCCACGAGAAGAAAATCAGCAACATGAAGGACATGCTGCCGCTTCTCGAAGGGATCGCCAAGATGGGCAAGCCGCTGCTGATCGTGGCGGAAGATGTCGAAGGCGAAGCTCTCGCGACGCTGGTGGTGAACAAGCTCCGCGGGACATTGCAGTGCGCCGCCGTCAAGGCTCCTGGCTTTGGCGACCGCCGCAAGGCCATGCTCGAGGACATTGCCACACTGACCGGCGGCAAGGCCATCACGGAAGACCTCGGGATCAAGCTCGAGAACGTGAAGATCGAGGACCTGGGCCGCGCCAAGAAGATCACCATCGACAAGGACAACACCACCATCGTCGAAGGCGGGGGCAAGTCCTCCGAGATCGAAGGCCGCGTTCGTCAGATCCGCGTACAGGTCGAGGACACCACGTCCGACTACGACCGCGAGAAGCTGCAGGAGCGGCTCGCGAAACTGGTCGGGGGCATGGCCGTCATCAAGGTGGGCGCGGCGACCGAGACCGAACTGAAGGAAAAGAAGGCCCGCGTCGAGGATGCCATGCACGCCACCCGCGCAGCCGTCGAGGAAGGCATCGTTCCCGGCGGAGGCACGGCGCTGCTCCGCTGCATCGGCGCACTCGATAAGCTGAAGCTCGAAGGCGATGAGGCGGTGGGAGTGAACATCGTCAAGCGCGCTTTGGAAGAACCGGCCCGTCAGATCTCCCTCAACGGCGGTTATGAAGGCGCGGTGGTCATCGGGAAAATCCGCGAATCCAAGGACGAGAACTACGGATTCAACGCGGACTCCGGCGAATACGGCGACATGGTCAAGATGGGGGTCATCGACCCGGCCAAGGTCACCCGTCTGGCTCTGCAGAACGCGGCCTCGATCGCCGGCCTGATGCTCACCACCGAAGCGCTGGTGGCCGAGCTGAAGGAAGACGACAAGAAGGCAGCCGCAGGCGGCGGGGCACCCGGCCCCGGCGGCATGGGCGGAATGTACTAGTCCAACGCACCATGAACCGAAAAAGGCGCCCCCTCACCCGGGGCGCCTTTTTTTTTCGGCGGTCACTTCCCTGCCACGCTGCCGCTCCCACTCTCCCTCATGCCGGGGTAAACACCAAGGTCACCCACCGTCTTGGTAACGCAGGGTTCAGGTTCAATCCAATTCACATGGAGAGTTACTGCATTTACCGGATACTGGAAGTTCAGGTGCGCCAGATGTCCGGTCATCCGGCTGACCGGGAGTTAGGAGGTATTGCGTGACGGGGCCAATTAGTTGTCGGTTGGGTTTACGGCCTTGAAAGCGCCCGCCGCCGCGGCGCCACCAACAAAATTCGCCACCAGGTAAATCCAGATATTCGGCCAGGGCGACAGCCCCATCGAAGAGATGCCCACCGCGACCGCCGGGTTGAAGGCTCCGCCGGAAATATTGCCAACGGAAAAGGCTCCCACCATCACGGTGAAGCCGATGGCCAGCCCGTAAAAGGAATTGCCGGATGTACCCTTGGCCGTAGCCGTGTTCAGCACAACGTAAACAAGCGCAAAGGTGAAAAGAAACTCCGCAAGAAGCGCCGCTAGCGTCGCCGGATGGAGCGGTGTAATAGCCGCCCCTCCCTTCAGAAACTTCACGGCGCAGGCCGCCAGCAAAGCCCCAATAATCTGAGAAATCATGTACGGCGCAACATCTTTGGCATCGCACTTCCCGCGCAGCCAAACGCCCAGCGTAACAGCCGGATTGAAGTGTCCTCCGGAAATATGCCCGCCGGCAAAAATCATGACCATAAGCGCCGAGCCGATGGCTAACGGGGCGAACGCCCCTGCACCGTTGCCGATTACTGTGCACCCGACCGTGAGGACAAGGAAAAAGGTGCCGATAAATTCAGCGATATACTTCTTCATGACCTACCCTCCTCTGGTTCTCGACTGAAGGGACCCCGTGAACCTTGAGACGACCTAAAGCGCGGCGATCATATCACGGATGAATTGAGCTGGGCTACGCGCTGTGCACGAGCTGCGCTAACCGGAAGATATCCGGGGAACTCCCCTCCGGCTTCGGGATCGATACCCCCCAGGAAACGGCGTTGTGGGAAGCGATCTGCCGCTCCTTGCGGGCACAAGAGAGTCGTTCGGTGGACCAAATCCTGATTAACGCTTTAACCGGACAAGTGGCATCTCCCAATCTGCGACCGAAGGGTGGGGTAACTTCAGGGGGGATTCTTGTTCACCCCCATCCCGCTTGTCTCGCGGCCCGCGCTCGGCTATAGTCTTGGCGATTCCAGGCGGTTCCACGAAGAGAGGTCCACAGACATGCCAGGTTTCCTGCGCCGATTGCTACCGCGCGAAGAGGATTTTTACGACCTGTTCGTCAAGCAGGCGGCCAATATCCAGGCCGGCTCGTCGGCATTGGTGGAGATGCTCAGCCACTATACGGGCGTACCGGAGCAGGCCTCCAGCATCAAGGCCATCGAGCATGCCGGCGACGAGATCACGCATAACATTTTCACCAAGCTGAACCAGTCCTTCGTCACCCCGTTTGACCGCGAAGACATCCACGAATTGTGCTCGAAGCTCGATGACGTTCTGGACCTGATTGACGCCGGGGCCAGCCGGTTCGTGCTCTATCGCGTGGATTCGGTGCGTACCGGCACGATCGAACTCGCCAAAATTCTGCAGGACACGACGGAGGAAGTGAGCGCGGCGATTCACGCGCTCAATAAGCCCGACCACGTGCTCAAGCATTGCATCGAGATCAACCGCCTGGAGAACGAAAGCGACCGGCTCTGCCGCACGCTCATCGCCCAGCTTTTCGACGAAGAGAAAGATCCCGTGCAGATCATCAAGTGGAAGGAGATCTTCGAGGTCATCGAGACCGCGGTGGACAAGTGCGAGGACGTGGCCAACGTGATCGAGACCGTCACGCTGAAGAACGCCTGACCGGACGCCGCCGCCCATGAAATCACGCCTGTCCAATCGTTTCGATACGCTCTTCGCCCGCGAGGCGCCCTGCCGTGGGTAACCTGGGCAGCCTGGGGCTGGTCGGCGTCATCATCATCCTGACGCTGGCCTTCGAATTTTCCAACGGCTGGCACGACGCGGCCAACTCCATTGCCACCATCGTCTCGACGCGGGTGCTCACGCCCTTTCGCGCCGTGGCCTGGGCGGCCTTCTGGAATTTCGTGGCCGCTTTCCTCTTTGGCACCGCCGTGGCCAAGACCATCGGCAAAGGCCTGGTGCACATCGAAATGGTGAATGAGCACGTGCTGCTGGCGGGGCTGCTCGGCGCCATCATCTGGAACCTGATCACGCTGGTCCTCGGCCTGCCCACCAGTTCCTCGCACGCCCTGATGGGCGGATACGGCGGGGCGGCCGTGACCTATGCGGGATTCCGCGCGCTGGTCCCGGGGGGCTGGACCATGCCGGTGCTTTTCATTTTCCTGGCGCCCATCATTGGCCTGATTGTCAGCCTGCTGGTCAGCATCGCCACCAGTTGGATTGTCCGCCACCACCGGCCGCAAAAGGTGGACCGCTGGTTCCGCCGGCTGCAGCTTTTCTCCGCCGCGGGCTACAGCCTGGGCCACGGCGCCAACGACGCGCAGAAGGGCATGGGCATCATCACCACGGCGCTGGTGGCCGGCGGGCTGATGAAGACTTACGCCGTGCCCAACTGGGTGCTCATCTGCTGCTATCTGGCAATGGCCGGGGGCACGATGGCCGGCGGCTGGCGGGTCATCAAGACCATGGGCCAGCGCATCACCAAGCTCAACCCCTTCGGGGGATTCGCCGCGGAAGCCTCGGGAGCGATCACGCTGCTGGGCACGGCGCATTTCGGCATTCCGGTGAGCACCACGCACACCATCACCGGAGCCATCGTCGGCGTGGGCGCTTCGCATCGCCTCTCCGCCGTGCGCTGGGGGGTCACGCGGAGCATCGTGTGGGCCTGGGTGCTCACCATTCCCGGCGCGGCCTTCTTCGGCTCCGCGATTTTCCTTCTCTTCCGGTTCTTCCACCTATAGTCCCCGGCGCTGCGGGGCTTCCCTCTGGAGAGGAACGTGCCTCTTCGCAAAATCGTGACCAGGAAGCACACGAAGTCATTTCCCGCCTTTTCCTGATTGCTTCCCGCCTGTAAACTCAACCGAGCTTTGAATCTGGAATAATCGGGAGACATATCCATGGCCTTCGCCTTTTTCCGCAATGGCTGGAGCGAACTGAAGAGAAAGCGGGAACGCCGGCGCTGGAAAGGCCAGTTGCGGAAGCAGCCGGAGGAAATGACGCAGGCCCAACGGCAACTGGGCGAGCAGGCCTGGAAGCAGCAGATGGATCTCTCGGCGTTTCCCGAACTGCGGCAGCAGCTCGCGCAGATGGACCGCGACGCGGGCGAACTGGACAGCGCCGGCAAGAATCTGCAGGCGGAGGAGCAGCGCGTCACGGCGCAACGGGGCGCGGAAACCGCTAAATTTGACGCCCAGCGCAAAGCGGTCGAAGAAAAGAAGCGCCCGGTGGACGATTCCCTGAGCGCCGCTCGCGCCAGGCAGACCGGCCTGGAGCAGACCGTGCAGCGCCTGGAAGCGCGGCGCGCCGCGATTGGCGCGGAACTTGCCGCGCTGGACAAACCGGCCCCCGCGGGCGCCGCGCTCGATCCCCAGCAGGCCGGCAAGCGCGCGCAGCTTCTCGCCGAGCAGGAGCAGTTGCCGGGCCAGCTTTCCGCGGCGCAAGCCGGGCTTCCGGCGGCCCAGGCGGAGACGCAGCGGCTGACGCAGGAGAATCTGGGCTATGCCGCCGAACTGACGCGCATCGAGCAGGAGCGCTCCGCCGCGATCGCTCCGCTGGACCAGCAGTGGAAGGTGGTGGCCTCGCGGATGCAGAACGTCCGGAATGCAACCGGGGCCATCGAGAAAAACCGCACCGAGCGCTTCACCCAGCTCGGCGCGGCTCTATTCACAATGAAATCCGCGGACCCCGCAATCGGCGAACCCATGCGCGCCGCCCTGGCCATCGCGCAGCGGCAGGCCGCCACGCAGGAGGCCCTGGCCGCTTCGCTGGCCCTGAGCCAGGCCATGCCCTCGGGGACGATGCTGAAGTTTGCCTCCGCCCTGATCCTCACGCCACTGCTGATCGCGGGCATCGCGGGCGGTTCCTACTGGGCCTTGACCCGGGAAAAAACCTATCCCGATCTGGGCGAGCCCGTCCGGGAAGTCAATCCCTACCTCTCGCACTCCCTGAGAACGAATCCCCCCTACCTTCTGGCCAATCAACTCTACAAAGCGCGCACCGAGGAGGAGGTGCGGCAGCGGCTGCTGGACGTCTTCCGCGCAATCCATCTGGGCGTTTACCGCGCCGACGGGCAGAGAATCCTAGCGGGGTCCGAGCGCAACGACAAGGATTTCTTCCTCTACGATTTCCAGTGGAAGATACTGGCCCACGCCTTCTTCACCCGCAATATCGCGTCTTTCTCCGACCAGAGTCTTGTTTTTGGCAAGGGGCTGCTGGAGATGCCCGCGCCGGAGAAGCTGGAACCCGTTCTCGCCGAGGTCATCCAGCGGCGCTACCGCGAAGCGGCCGCCAAGCCCGATGACCCCATGAGTTTCCTGATCCTGATGGTGGATGGACTGGCGCGGCACCAGATCCTTCCCTACACGCTCGACGAGATCAAGACCAAGCCGCATGACAAGCTGTATCTCGACCCCATTCAGACCTGGCTGCTGGCCCTGGATTATGCGATCGGCCCTCGCAATGGTCCGGGCAAGTCCGCGTCCAACAGCTCCTTTTCTCTCCCCTGGCTGAGCCTGCCGGTGGTGCATGCCGCGGGCTGCGAGGACATTGTGGGAGACGGAACCAAGGAAGGGTGGGGACGCGCCGTGGACATTGGCGTGGACGTGGGCGAAGAAGCCGCGAAGCAAGTGGGCGCGGAGGCCCTGGAACATGTCGCCGGGGCGGCCGGAAAGGCCACGGGAGTCGTGCAGGCCGCCGGGGATCTGCTCATACTATACGGAATCAACATCAAGGTGACCCCCAGCCCGTATCACATTCATCTGATCAACAAGGATATGCCCAACTTTCTCGCGGGGATCGAGGCCAAAGTCACCTTTGATAGCCAGGGAGTCTCCGACGAAGTGCTGAAATGCGGGTGGCTGGCGGGAAAGAAGATGCCGCTGAACGGGGCGGTGAAGGGCGTGGAACTGTGGTGGGACTTCGAGCCGTACCTGGCTCCCGACTTTGAAGCCGCCACCGACGTGATGCTGGAAGGCAGCAAACCCATGATCACGCATACCGCCGGGGGATTCCGCACGCAAACCGATGACATGGGAGTATCCACTTTCTTCATTCGGCCCATCCGCGAGTGCGGTCCGCACCCCAAGGGCAAGCTGATCGAGGGCAACCGCTATCTGGCGATCGTCAGCGCAAAAATAGTGACCTCGGACATGCCCAGCCCCGGGCTGGGCGGGGCGCTCAGCATGATCATGAAATTCGGACCCGGGGCCATCGAATACATGATGCAGGGCCGCAAAGGCTACTCCTATTTCTGGTCGGAATGGCACAGGAAAAAACGCAACCGCTACAATGAAGAAGAAGAGTAGCTGCCGGAGGCGGCTTGCCGCCGCGGCCGGACTGCTGATCGTGCTGGCGGGCGGCGGCTGGATGTGGATATTCCGCGGCCTGCCGGCGGGAGAGGAACTGCGCACGGAGCTGCTCGACCGCTATGCCGCGCGGGCGGTTCCTTCCTGGACGCCCCTGTGGACCATCTCTCCGATGCTGCGGACCACCGTGGTGCTCTGGGAAGACCCGGACTTCCCTGCGCATCACGGCATCGCCTTCCGGGAAATTCCCAAGTCCATCGTCATGGACGTGCGCGCCGGGAAATATGCCAGCGGGGCCAGCACGATCACCCAGCAGGTGGCCAAGAATCTTTTTCTCTCGCAGGAGAAGACCATTCGCCGCAAGCTGCGCGAGGCGGTGCTGGCCTGGCGGCTCGAAAACATGCTCACCAAGGAACAGATTCTGGAAATCTACCTGAACATCGCGGACTGGGGAGAGGGAGTGACGGGCGCGGAAGCCGCCGCGCGCACTTATTTCGGCAAGCCCGCTTCCGGTCTCAACTGGGCCGAATCAGCCATGCTCGCGGGGCTGCTCCCCAACCCGCGCCGCCGCCAGCCTTTCCTCGACCTGGATACCGCGATGCGCAACCGCGCGGTGGTCCTCAAAAAGCTCCTGACCAACGACGAAATCACTCAGGAAGAGTACCAGCGGGCCATGGCCACTCCCTGGTTCCCTCCCGCCCCTCTCCCGCAGAACCATCCGGCGCCCGGCGGGCCGCCCGCGGCTCACTCTGGAAGCAAGCGGTAGCCGGCTTTTTGGAAATTGCAGTTTGCGTTGTTCGTCGAAATTCGCCGGACGGCCCGCCACCTCAGGGAACTTCGCAGGTGCCGTCGCTGCACAGCGAGCCCGTGGGCATGCGCAACTGTTTGCCGTTGCTGCCGCTGGGGCGCGGGGCCTTCTTGGGCTTCCATTTATCGATCGAGGCGCTGGCCGTGTACCACAGGTCGGTGGTCAGCCACAGCGGATTGGTCTCGCCGCCCACCACGACGATGCTGATGTTCTCCGGCTCGTTGTAGGGGGCCATCAGGGCGTCCGGCGGCAGCTTGGACCAGGTGGCGTAAGGTTCGACGCCTTCGCGGGCCAGCGGCTCCATGAAGGCATAGATCAGGTCCGCGCCCCAGTATTGCTTGGCGGGAATCTTCACGTTTTCCGAAAGCCACTTGGTGAGCGACTTCTTGGTCTCGAAGCCGTGCTGCTCTTTAAGCCCCCGGGCCACCAGCGGGTCCATGATCAGCGTGGCCGCCGAGCGGATGGCGCAGAAGGACTTCAGCAGGATGGCCGTCTCTTCGTGCGCGCCGCGGCGGTTGGGAGCGCCCATGCTGTTGATGAAGCTCCAGCCGCGGAAGACGCTGACCACGCTTTCATCCGGCTTAAAGCCTTTCTGCACATGAAACGGTTCCCAGACGCTTTTCTCCTCGTTCTCCGCGCAGCACATGTTGTTGTAGTTCAGGCTGTTGCCCTGCGAGCCCATGAACGTCTCGCCCAGGCGGGTGTCGCCCAGGTTGATGGTCATCAGCGTCCAGGCGCGGCCGATGACGGAGTTGGCGAAATTGAAGGGGCTGAGCGCGCCGGTGCCGTAGTTCATGCCGATTTCGTCGCGGATGGGGCCGTTGACCATGACCATGCGTCCGAAGGACGTGGTCGAGCTGGGGAACGCCGGCTCCTTCATCGAAGCGAGGGCCAGGATCACCGGCAGATGCTCGGGCTTGGCTCCGGCCATCACCGCATTCACGGCTACTTTCTCGACCGTGAACAGGAATTTTTCCTGGTTGGTGGTGATGGTCATCTCGCCCATGACTTCGCTGGGGTCGTGGTCCGTCCCGGTGAGCATTTCGGCCACGCGCGCCTCGGTGGGGAGGACGACGGGCAGACCGTCGGTCCAGCCGCTTTCCAGAAAGAGGCGGTGGAGATTTTCCTCGGTATTGGCTTCGACCAGCCGTGGATGGGCTTCTTTGCGCACGTCCTGCATCTTCTCGGTCGCGCGCACAGGCGTGGTGACGGCGTCAATCAGTTGCTGCAGGATGGGCTGCGCGGTCGAGGGGTCGTTGCCGGCGGCGAATTGCCGCAGCGTTTCCACCGACTTGCCCACCAGCGTATGCGGGGTGAAACTGAAGCGCAGGCGCAGGCCGTGATTGCGCGCGTCGCGCTCGACGTAATCCACGAACCGCGTGGTGGCCAGGGGCGCCGTGGGAATGCCGAACTCCGTTTCCAATCTCCTGCTATAAGCGGCGACCGCCGCTGAGCAGCCGTCTCAACCACCGACGCCGAAGATGACCGCGTGGGCGTTGGCCTTCACGTCCGCCCAGAACTCCGGCGTGTCCTGCAGCATGTTGCCTGGTTTGCGCTTGAGGACGGTTTTTACCGAGGGAATTTTCTTGGTGAGGAATTCCTCGGTGGCTTGCAGGAATTCAAACCCGCCGCCAAAGCCGATGTCCAGCAGATAGACGGTCTGGCCTTCGAGAGAAGCGAGGCGCGGGGCGAGATCAAGAGCCTTGATCGCGCCGGTGGGCTGTCCCTGTGGATTCAGCACCGTCAGCAGAGCAGCTTTTTCGGAAACGCTGGAAGCCATAAAACCTCCGCGGAAGTTGATAAAGCAACGAACAACCGATAGGCGTAAATATACCTGAAAGCAGGTACGAAACAAGCTGATAATCGAAGAAACGTGCGAATATCGGACCTCCTTCGTGGACTTTTCCCTTCCCTACCCTGTAAATTGCATCTGCGCCACATGCGGATTCCATTGCCGCGGCGGCGCGAGAGGCGGGAGCCATGAAAGTCTATGAAGTGGAAAAAGGCAGCAAGGGCGTGGAAGGTCTGCACCGGAGAGAAAGGCCCGAGCCGAAGCCGGGACCGCGCGAGGTGCTCATTCGTGTGCGCGCGACGTCGCTGAATTTTCGCGATCAGATGATTATCAAGGGCGGCTATCCCGGCGGGGAGGTCAATCGCGACCTGATTCCGATTTCGGATGGCGCGGGCGAAGTGGCCGCGGTGGGCACGGATGCGACGCAGTTCAAGGCCGGCGAGCGCGTGGCCGGAACGTTTTTTCAGACGTGGGTGGATGGAGTGCCCACCGGGCCGCGGGCGGCCCTGGGAGCGCCGCTCGACGGCATGCTCGCGGAATACGTCGCGCTGCACGAGGACGGCGTGGTGCGCATCCCGGAGAGTTTGTCCTTTGCGGAGGCGGCCACGCTGCCCTGCGCGGGCGTGACGGCCTGGAATGCGCTGATGGTGGCCGGCAACAGCGTGAAGCCGGGGGACACGGTGCTGTGCCTGGGCACGGGCGGAGTTTCCATCATCGCGCTGCAATTGGCGCGGGCGGCGGGAGCGCGGGTGATCATCACTTCCTCCAGCGAGGAAAAGATCGCGCGCGCGAAAAGCCTGGGCGCCGCCGAGGGCGTCAACTACAAGCAGTTCCCCGACTGGGAGAAGGAAGTGCTGCGGCTGACGGCGGGGCGCGGCGTGGACCACGTGCTGGAAGTCGGCGGCCCGGGGACGCTGGCGCGCTCGATGCAATCGCTGGCCTTCGGAGGAAAGCTGGCGCTCATCGGCGTGCTGGCGGGATTCGTGGGGGACACCAACCCGTTTCCGCTGGCGTTCAAAGGGGCCTCGCTGCAGGGCATCGGCGTGGGCAGCCGCAGGATGTTCGAGGAGATGAACAAGGCGATTGTGGTCAACCGGATCCAGCCGGTGGTGGATCGCGTGTTTCCCTTCGAGGCGGCTGCGGAGGCTTTCCGCTACCAGGGATCGGGAAGTCTTTTCGGCAAGGTTGTGATCACGGTTTAATCGCGCAGAAATACTCAATTACAAATGTCATTCTGAGGGAAACCGACAGGTTCGCCGAAGAATATCAACTGTAAGTTTTGCTGGCACTAGAAATTGAGATTCTTCGCCCCGGTAAAAAGCACCGGGGCTCAGAATGACAGGTTTAATTTGTTTAGCGGACTGCAAGGAATCAAAAATCGTACGCGGAAAGAAAAAGTCCCGGAGAGCGGAAGGCTCTCCGGGACTTTCGGTTTTTGCGGGCTGGCTGCGCCCGGCGCCGCTTGGCGGCGGGTTAGAACTTCAGCTTCAGACCGAACTGAATCTGCCGCGATGTAGTGGAGGTTGAGGTGAGCCTGCCGGCCGTCGGATTGATCGCGCCGCCAGAAAGGATGGCGTAGTCAAAGCTGGATCCCGCCCAGTTGGGGTGGTTGATGATGTTGAAGAACTCGGCGCGGAATTGCAGATTCATGCGTTCGCGGATCTTGGTGTCCTTCGACAAGGACATGTCCAGATCCAGGAGGCCCGGACCGCGCAGGGTGTTCCGCCCCACATTGCCGAAGGTACCGATGGGTTGCTGCACATAGCAATTCGGGTCGTACCACTGCGCCGGGTCGCCCAGAATGTGGTCCGGGTTGCAGCCCGCGACTCCGGTGCTGTAGTTCGGGCGGAAACCTTCGATCCCACCGATGCCGACGGGGTCATACCCGATGGCGAACTGGGGGCTGAAGGGGAATCCGCTGTAAGCGCTTAGAACCTGGCTCACCTGCCAGCCTTCCTTCAGTTTATTGCCATGGAAAGGCAGTTCGTAGACGGTGTTCATGCGGAAGGCATGTTTGCGGTCAAAGGCGCTGGGACCGCGATCGCCGGAGGGATTGTAGGGGTTCATCATTTCCCAGGCCCCCTGCTCCAGGCTGTACGAGGTCGAGCCATTGTCCATGGACTTGGAGTAGGTGTAGGACATCTGCACCTGCAAGCCCTTGGAGGTGCGCCGGTTCACGGACACCTGCATGGAGTTGTAGTTGGAATGGCTGATGGGCATGTCGTTGTTCAGCGACAAGAAGTTCGTATTCACAGTCCCAAACCCAACCGCCCCGGGTACTCCCGGAATGGCGCAACCGTAGGTCACGGGGTCGCCGGGCGCACAGGTGCCAGGAACGCCTGGGTTCTGGTTTACCTGAGTCAGGAGGTGAACGCCGCTGGACCCGACATAGCCCACGGAAACGACCAGGTTGTGGATCACCTCGCGCTGCAGCGTCAGGTTGTATTGCATCACGTAGGGCGAGTGGTTCGTGGAATAGTCCATACCCGCGAAGGCCACGTACGGCGGCGCCCCATCAGGATAAGCAAGAGGGAAGCACGGGAAGATGCCAAACACGCACTTGTCGATTCCCGGAGCGGGAGTCAGCAGAACCGCCTGGGACGGGGGCGCGAGATAATAGGCGGCAGAATAGTTGCGCGGGGAAATGGCTTGGTGGAACATGCCAAAACCAGCGCGAATGGACGTCTTGTGATCGCTGAAGGGATCGTAGGCAAGCCCGATACGCGGATCAAAATTCTTCTTATTCGGATTATTGGCCAGGACGTGGGTCACCTGCGTGAATCCGGTGGACGCCAAGGGGTCCAGGATGGCCATCAGTGGCTGTGCCCCCGCACCGGCGGCGTTGGTGGCGAAATCCCAGCGCAGGCCGAGGTTTACGGTGAGCTTGGGAGTGACCTTCCAATCGTCCTGGAAGTAGGGGAAGAAATCCACTTCACGGAAATACCGCGAGGTACTGAAGTCCGGACTCTGGTACATCCCCAAAAAGACGACCGGGATGCCGATCATCAAGCCGTCCAGGCCGGTGAAGATGTAATTGCCGCCGGCGTTGAACGGGGCCGCCATGTTGGTCTGGACCCGGTCAATCTCCACGCCGAATTTGATGTTGTGCGCCCCGCGGGACATGTAGACATCATCGCCAAATCCAAACTTGTTCTGGATGAGGGAGAACGGAACGGTGCCGCTGGCACCGATGGGGCTGCAGCAGCCGACCGCCACGCTGCCATTCTGCAACGAACCCGTGCCGGGAAAATTCAGCGGGGGGGTGTCGTTCGTTGTCACCGCAGCTTCCCTCGTACGGACGAAGCTGACGCGGGCCATATTGAAGATGGAAGAAGAGAGTTGACGCTTTTCTTCGGCCACGAAGTACTGGTTGGCGGTGTTGTCCTTTTCCGGCCAATACGGCAGGTTCGAGGCCGGGAAAGGCAGGAGCTGATCGCCCCGGTCGGACACATAGCGCAGGAAGAGCGAGTCCTTCGAGGACAGGGTGTAATCCGTGCGCACCAGGAAATAGTTCTCGTTGCGAATATCACTGGCGGCGTTGGGGTATTCGACCCAGCCCGTCGGGCGCGGAGTAGCAGTCGGGTCATTTGGGTTACCCTCCGTTTGCCGGACCATGCTGGCCGTGGGCATCGGATAAAGATTCATGATGTCCTGGATCTGTTGTGACGCAAATCCAAGGGGGATAAGGGGGCTGCTTGCGTTGCACGTCGTCCAAGAATTCGTGCCGATGAAGGTCCCAGCCGCGCAGGGAATCAAGCCGGAGTGAACATAGGTGTCCGGAACATAGGCCAGATGGGTCTCGCCCTGCGCTTCGCGCAGGCCTTCGTAGTTGGCAAAGAAAAAGGCTTTGTCCTTCTTGACCGGCCCGCCGATGGTCCCGCCGAACTGGTTTCTGCGGAAGGCGGGGATATTGGCGTCGGCCTGGTCAAAGAAGTTCTTGGCATCGAGAGCGCTGTTGCGCAGGTATTCGTAGAGCGAGCCGTGCAGGTTATTGCCGCCGGACTTGCTCACCGCGTTGATGACGGCGCCGGAGCCGCCAAACTGCGCGCTGTAGGTGTTGGTCAGCACCTGGAATTCGGCGATGGCTTCCACGCCCAGAGCCGAGCCGGTGGCCGCGGAACCCGGGCCATGGTCGAAGTAACCCTGAATGTTGGTGTAGTCGAGCAAATAGGCCTGGCCCACGGGGCGGGAACCGGAAACGGCGTAGTTGGTCTGGCCGCCATAGAAGGTTCGCGACCCGCCGCCGCCCGCCGCTGTTGGCGGCACGGTCTGCACGCCCGGCGCCATTTCCACCAGTTGCGTATAGTTGCGGCCGTTCAGGGGCAACTCGCTCATCTGCGTCTGGCTGATCAGCGAGGAGACCGTAGCCGACGTGGTTTCCACGCTGCTGACGTCCGATTCCACCACGACGGTTTCCTTGGATTCGCCGACCTTCAGCGAGAGGTCCGCGACGGACTCGGTGCCGACCGTCAGCGTGATGCCCTTGCGCACCAGCGTCTGGAAGCCGGTCTTGGAGGCCTGCACCTCATAATTCCCCACCAGCAGGTTGGGAATCCGGTAGCGTCCCAGTTCGTCGGAAACCGTGCTTTGTGAGACTCCGGTGTCCACGTTCTTGGCCGTCACCGCTGCTCCGGCAATCGCGCCCCCGGATGGGTCCATCACCGTGCCGGACACGGCGGCGTTGGAGGCCTGAGCGGCAATGCGCGCCGCGCCTCCGCTGCCCAGCAGAAATACGATCATCACCGCCAATACCAGTGCGCGCTTCGGAAGGGTGAAGCTTGTAAACATTTTACTTCCTCCTAAGACTTCCTCGGAAATCGAGAGCCATCCATGCTTGACCGGGAGCGGCCAACGTCCACCCGTAAGGACAACATCCGCACTAAGCCGCCCACAATGGGAGAACTTGTAGACTTGTCAACGAAGTCTGTCAAGTCAGTAATCGTACGCTTGTGCGATTATCGGACTGCCCTGTGCATAACCCTTGCGAAAATATGCGCGACAAGGCCTCCGATATTCGCACGGATGGCCGCGGAAGCGCCGTGAGTTCGCCGCTTTATATGGAAAACTCTTTGCGGAATTTCGCGTTGGAAGCGCGGCGCCCTTCTTCAAAGGCCAGTCGCGTGGGGTCGGGCTCGCCTTCGGGCAGGGCCGCGAGAATTTCGTCGAAGATGGCTTTGAGCTCCTGCTTGAATTCCGGGTGCGTGAAAATGTAGCCGTCATTGCGGCGGATGCCCGCGAGGGTCTTCTCCGCGACTTCCTCGGGCTCCATGCCGGTGGCTTGCACCACCGGGAGACGGGCCATGAATTCTTGGTTGATGGCGCCGACCTGCGAGGCAAACTGCTTCTGCCTCGTCTTTTCGCTTTCGTAGATGGCGCTCTTCACCAGGCCGGGGCACAGCACGGAAACTCCGATGCGGTGCGGAGCGAGGCTCCAACGCAGGGCTTCGGAGAGGCCGCGCACCCCAAACTTGGTGGCGGTGTAGATCCCCGCGCCGGGGCCGGAGACGATGGAAGCCATGGAAGCGGTGTTGACGATGTGCCCGCCCTCGCCGTGCTTCTTGATGCGCGGCACGAAGGTCTGCACGCCGTTGATGACCCCGCCGAGATTGACGGCCATCAGCCAGTCCCAGTCGTCGTAGGTGCATTCGTCCATGGGGGCGAAGAGATTGACGCCCGCGTTGTTGCACAGCAGGTGCACCTTGCCGAAAACGCGCTCGGTCTCGTCGGCGGCGCGGGCCATGGCGGCGCGGTCGGTCACATCCAATTGCACGGCGTGAACCTTGTGCGCGGAGCCGGCCAGCTGCGCCAGCGCGGCGTCAATATGATCCTGGCGGATATCCGCGATCATGACCTTCATCCCGGCGCGGGAAAACACTTTGGCCATGCCCAGGCCGATGCCGCTGGCCCCGCCGGTGATAAACGCGACTTTTCCTTCGATGGATTGCATGTTGGTCCTCGCCGGCGCGCCGCTTGCTTCTTCGCGGTTCGCGCCGCAAAAAATCTTATTTGCGCCGGGATTTCTTGCGGGGCTTGGCCGCGCGCTTGGGCTTGGCTTTTTTGGCTTTCATGGCGTAAATCGGATTCGAAAGCAGGAACCCAATGGAAGCCACGCGGGCCGGGTCGGCCTTTTCGCGGGGCACGGCCGCCAGCAGAGCGCGGCAGCGCGAGCGAATGCCCGGCAGAAATTCCGGATGAGTAAAAATGTACAGGTCGTTGCGGCGAATGCCCTGCAGAACCTTTTCCGCCGTCTTGATGGGGTCCATATACACGGGCGAGACCGAGCGCGCCTGGCGGGTCTTATCGAATTCGGCGTAGCCCGTTTTAGCGAATTTTTCCGGGCGGGTCTTGCCGCTTTCGGCGATGTTGGTCTGCACCGGGCCGGGGCAGAAAACGGAAACGCCGATGTTCTCCGCGGCCAGTTCGGTGCGCAAGGCTTCGGACATCCCGGTAATGGCGAATTTGGTGGTCACATAGAGGCCCGCGCCGGCGTGCGGAAAAATTCCGGACATCGAGGAGGTGTTGACGATGTGCCCGCCTTCGCCATGCGCCAGCAGGCGCGGCAGAAACGTCTGAATGCCATTGATTACCCCGCCCACGTTGACGTTCATGATCCAGTCCCAATCGTCATAGGTGGCCAGCTTCATGGGGCCGCCGATGCCGATCCCGGCGTTGTTGCAGAGCACGTGCACCTTGCCGAAAACGTTTTCGGCTTCCGCGGCGGCCTGGGCCATGGCCGCGCGGTCGGTCACGTCCAGGCGAATGCCGTGAACCGCCGCGCTGCCCGAAAACGAAGCCAGCGCGGAATCGAGATGGTCCTGGCGCAGGTCCGCGATGACCACTTTCATTCCCGCGCCGTGGAACACGCGGGCCATGCCCAGGCCCAGTCCGCTGGCGCCTCCGGTAACGAAGGCAACTTTTCCCTGAACGTCTTTCATGAGTGCTCCTCGATGGAACGCATTTCAGCTCCAGGCTTTGGCGCGGGCCACGCTGCGCCCGTACGGCTTCAGACCGATCCAATAAAGAGCCAGCCCGAGAGGGCCGAGAATCAGCGACGTGGCGAACAGCGAATAGCGCAGCAGGGCTTCCGCGTGGAATACGTAATCGGTGAAGATGGCCACGACGGTGGGTCCGAAACCGAAGCCGATGATATTGAAGACGAAGAGGAATAGCGCGGTCACCTGGCCGCGCATCTGATTGGGCGTGGTGATTTGCAGCGCGGCATTGAGCGGCCCGGAAGACCAGGTGCGGCAGAACATGGAAGCCGCGGAGACGATCACCGCCAGAGTGGCGTTGGGCATGAGCGCATAGAGGACGGAACCGGGCAGCGCCAGCGCCGTGGACCAGAGCACCACGCGCATGTTGGCGTCGTCGTAGCCTTTCTTCGCGTACCATTCCGCCATCATGCCGCCGACGTAGGAGCCCAGGGGCATCACCGTCAGAAAGAGCAGACCCTGCACGAATCCGTATTTCGCCGCCGTCCATCCGTACGTGCGCATATAGAAGGCCGGCCCCCAGCTGCCCGCGCCGAACAGCAGGATGGTGCTGATGCCCATGCCCATGAACATGGGCACATAGTTCGAAGCGTTTTCGCGCATGTACGCCAGGACGTCCTTGAGCGGAATTGGTTTTGCCGCCGCGGGCGCTTCTCCCGATGCGGACTTGGCCAGATGTCCCCGCCGCGCGGGTTCCTTCACCGTGGTCATCAGCGCGGCCACTATCAGGCCGGGAATGCCCACGGCAATAAAGGTGAGCTGCCAGCCCTTCAGCGTGCCCAGAACAGGCAAGGTATACGAACCCACCCGGGTAAGAAATTGCGCCACCGCTCCGCCGACGACCAGCGCGACGCCATTGCCGGCGTAAAATCCGAAATTGAGCACGGCGATGGCCCGCGCCAGCTTTTCCCGAGGAAACAGGTCCGCCAGCATGGAATAGGTGGCCGGACCGGTGCAGGCTTCCCCCACGCCCACTCCCACGCGAAACAGAAAGAGCTGACCGAAACTCTGCGCCAGGCCGCACAGCGCGGTCATGAAGCTCCACAACGTGATGCCCACGCCGATGATGGCCCGGCGGCTCTTGTAATCCACCAGCCGCGCGATGGGCAGCCCCAGGAACATATAGAAAAAGACGAAAGCGAAGCCCATGATCAGGCTCATCTGAAAATCGGTGAGGTGCAAATCGCGTTTGAGGGGCCCTACGAGCAGCGTAAGGATGCCGCGGTCCAGGAAATTGACCAGCAGCGAAAGCGCAAAGATGAAAACGGCGTACCACGCCTGGCTGGGCGCCGGCCAGGGCTGGCCCGGCTCATTCTGCTGCCCGGAAGCTCCCGGCGCGGTCGTCTGCTCCACGGCGCCTGCGGCCGCGTTCCCCTGGCGATCAGTTGCCCGATGTTCCGGCATTTCCGGTGTGCCTCCCCGGCGAAGCATTCCGCCGGCACGGAAGTCGAGCGCGCCCAAAGAGCGGGAAAAGAAAAAGTTCCGCGGCAACTCGCATGTGCGACGGGAGTCTAGTCCCGGCTCGTTGCGCTGTCAACAGCATCCACCGGCGCCTGTCAAACCTCGTTAGAAATGTCCCCCTGCTTAACTCGTTAGAAGTGGCCCCTTTCTTTTGATCTGGTGATGACGTTGGGGTGCCCGCCGGAGCGCAGCCCTGCGCCGCGGTTTGTGCGGCGCGCTTAGGGTGCAGCGGAGGCGGGCACCCCAACGCGTGCGGCAGGCTCACCCCGATTCTGGCCAGGCAGCAGACTCCTATCGTAGGCCTGTCGCCAGGGGTGCCCCTTCGCAGGCTTCCTCGTTCCAGAACTCCGAATCACGGTCTTGTGCGGATGCGGCTGCCGTTTCTCCTGCCCTCGGGTGGGAACCAGTTCCTTGAAGTCGATGCGCCCTCCCTAGTAGCGCACCTCGATCCCGGTGTCCTCCCACTCGCAGACCATGGCCTTGGCCTGGGTGGGGCCGTATTTCCGGCTCCGCGGTTGCAGTTGCAAATGCCGCCCTCGGTAGTGAATCACCCAATCGTTGCTCACCCATCGCTCGGTCTCGAACCGGAAGATCTCTTGCAGTTGGCTTGGGCTCGGCGCCTGGGTGTGATAATCCTCCTCTTCCGCCGCGCGCTGCGCAAACCGCTTGTTGTGCTCGGGCAGATAGTCCCCTTCCAGGTATTCGTTGGTGGCCCGGTAACTCTGAATCCCCTGGCGCCGTAATTTCTTGATCAGGCGATCCTGATGCACGCCGTTGTTTCTCTCCACGCGCCCTTTTGCCTGCGGCGAACTCGCCGCGATGATGCGAATCCCCAATCGCTCGCACATGCGCCCAAACTGCGTCGTGGGCGCTTCCCCGCGCAGCCGCTCGCGCTCGGTCGGCTGCCGCTTGTACACATTCTTCCAATCCGTGTACAACGCCCGGGGAACCCCGTACTGGCCGATCCACTGGCGAAGCACTCCCACCGCCGCCCAGATCGTTTCCTGCTCTCCCATGCGGCACAACGTGGTGCCGGTGGCGTCATCCACCATGTTCATCAGGCATCCCCGCGGTCCCCGCTCCTCAAACCATTCATGAAAACTCCCGTCCAGTTGCACCAGTTCGCCAAAGTGCGCTTTCCGCTCCCGCCGCTTCCGATGCGCCTTCCGTCTCCGGCTGCGGCTCCACAGCCCCTCGGCCAGCATCCAGCGCCGCAACGTCTCCCCATGCACTTCCAGTCCATCTTCTTCGGCCAGGTGCTCGGCAGCCAGCGTCGGTCCAAACCGTCTCTGTTCCGTGCCGGAATACTTCTCCCGTATCCTGCGCAGCACGTTCTGCCGGAGCTTCTCCGGCTTGGCGCGGTTGGAATTTCTCCCCGCGCTGCGATGCTTCAGCCCTTTCGCCCCCTCCTCCCGATACCGCCGCCACAAACGCTTGGCCTGCCGGTAACTCAACCCCAGCATCTCTGCGGCGTTCACCACCTTCAGCGCTTTGCTCCGCACCCGCCCCATCACTTCCGCCCGCTGCAACTCCCTCGTGCTCATCCCTGTCCTCTCCAACGCAACCTCCTCTGCAGGTCGCAGTGTAGGGGACATTTCTAACGAGGGGAAAAGGGGACATTATCATCGAGGTTCAACACAGCATCCACCGGCGCCGGTGCGATATTCGGCGGCTGGTAATTTGAAAACGGTTCAGGCCATTCTGGGCCGCTCCGGCTTGGAAGCAATGCGGAACATCTATGGAGGGGAATCAAATCTGGCAAAGCTAACAGCCACCCGGCAAAATCAGCGATCGCCAAAAGTGCGTTTAAGTCCTTGAAAATCAGTGGTGAGCCGGGCAGGACTCGAACCTGCAACCCGCTGATTAAGAGTGGCTGCCTAGCGCTACGCATAACACCTTCCATTCTCAGCACTTCCGCTGCAACTGCCTGAATCATCGAACCTTCCCCACTTCTCGCAAGATATACCACCTTCTCCCAATCTTCGCCAGTGTGGACGGGCAGTCCCCACGTTTTCCCCCACGTTCATTGGAGCATCGGCGAAGCACTTTTCGCTGCCTCGGCCTCGGCAATTTCCCGCACGATTCGGAACTGCTCAACCTTCGCCTGAGCCTCGGCAAGATGCCGGAACGTCGGATGCACGTACCGCGAAGTCGTTTTCAGATCGGCATGGCCCATCACGGCCTTGAGCGTCAACGCATCCATTCCCGCCTCGACGGCCCGGCTGGCAAACGTGTGCCGCAGATCGTAAAGACGAAAATGCTTCACGCTGGATAGTTTGAGCGCCTTTCGATGCGCTGGCTCCAATTCATTCATCGGACGCTGCCAATCGTGCCCCTGTCCGATGCGGGCCGGAAAAAGGAAATCTACCCCGATTTTCTTTTCACGCTCCACCCGCCGCGCCTCGATCAGACGTTGCTTGAGAACTTCTACCGCTTTCGCCGTCAGTGGAATATCGCGGACAGCGTTCTCCGTCTTTCCTCCGGGCACATGAAGAAATGGGGTCGCCGTGAAGAGATGCACGTCCTCGCGCCGGACAGAGCACGCCTCACCGGGCCGCATCCCCGTTTCAACAATCAGAGTCGCCACATCGCGGAGGGGTTGAGTAGTTTTAGCCAGATAGGTCAACTCTTCGGTGAACGTAAGTACCCGCTCACGGCCCGATTCCTTGCAAAACTCCACGCGCCGGGCCGCAAACGGGGTTGCCCTCGCTATGTCCAGCTTGAGCGCAATGGAAAAAATCCGGCGCAGTGTCGCAAGATCACGATTCACCGTGGCCCCGGCCCGGCCTCCCCGCAAACGTGTCTCCTTGAACTCCTGAATCATAGCCGGAGCTATTTCGTCCAGACTCTTCGTCCCGAAAACCGGAAGAAGATTCCGCACGCAAACCGCATAAGTCCGGTAGCCGTTTGGCCGCAATTCAGGCTTCACCATTTCGAGAAATCGCTTGGAGAAGTCACGGAACAGCGGCACAGACTTTATCTCCTCGATTCCAAACCGCGAGTTTGCCAGCTTGGTCTTGAGCGTGTTTTCCACGCGCTCCGCTGCCCGGAGATTCGTGTGTTTCGTGGAACCACGGTAACGCCGCCCGCCGAAAAGAAATTCGTACCAGTAGACGCCGGAATCTGGCCGCTTGTAGAGGCTCATCGTTTCTTCCCCTTTTTCCAGCGAGCCGCCGCACCCTTCCGGCCAATCTTGGAAAGGAGCCGCTTTGACGCCTTGCGTGCGCGGGCTTTTCCGCCGAGCCGCCCGAGTATGACCGCCGCTGGATTCTTTCGTTTCGATATGCGCGAGAGACTAGGGCTAGGCATGGGCTTTGTCAACCTCGGTTTCTACAAAATGCCGGCCGAGATACGCTTCCAGATCGGCGCACCGATACCGCACGAGCCGCAATTCCAGTTTGATATACGGCGGGCCGCGCCGCTGCGAGCGCCACTGCGCGAGAGTGCTCTCCGGCAGGCCGAGATATTCGGCAGCCTCGCGCGGCGTCAGGAGCGTTTTGGATTCCGTGCTCATCTATGCCACCCGCGAATTGTTGGCCGACACTCTTTGAATATCTCGCGGCTCGAATCATCGGGAACCGAAGAGGCTACTACCACCTGCCGCCCAACCTGAACAGGCAAACGGACAGGCTCCGCACCCGCGCGAAAATCCCAGTGGCTCCGCGCAGCGTTACGCCCGATATAGCGCCCGATGTAGTACCCAGCGTCCATTTTCCACGGCAAAATCCGATTGAATCCAGCTTCCTTCCAGAGTTTTTCCTGTAAGTCTTTCCAGCGGTACTCGAAGAGGCCCGGCCAGGAGAGTCCGCAATGTTGGTGAAGCCTACCGCCAACCTCACCGAATTGGTCTACAACAAAATATTCAACGCGTGCGTGCACTTCGCGCTCGATCCATTCGACCATCCGGGCAAAAAAGTTATGGACAAAATCGGGGTGCGGCTTCGCTTGCTGAATCGGGAATCCCTTCACCCACGGAAAATCCCCTGTCCAATACGTCAGCGTCACAAACCATAGCCAGCGTCCCGCAGCGGTACGCTTCCCGAGATCATCAATGAATGCGCCCATCCGGTCCGAGTAGCAGAGCCAGCAGCCACAGGACGCGCTATGCTTCCGCCGCCGAAGTACGCGGCAGGGCGCACAAGGACAGAACTCACGACGCATGTTAGTGCGGACGCAGATGTGAGGCTCTAGGCGGGCGTCGGGATATATCACCCGCATTTCGTGGCCAACTCCTTGAACCGTCGCTAGTTGCGCTTTCCGTCCCACCGAATTTTCTCCTGTCGAGTAGACACACCTTGTGGAATCAAGAATGAACCCCTTTCGCGGATTCATCCTTCGTACTGGCTCACGCCAACGCCTGCCGGGTTCTCCGTCAGAGTCGAACATGGCCTCCAGAACTTCCAGCATGCCTACCGCTAAGTAGGCAATCTCTTTCGCCTCAGCAGCGGGGCTCGCACACCGTCGCTAACCCTACCGAAGCCGCGCGGTTTGTCGCCTCGATTGCGCGGAGTTGCCGCGTCGCTGCGTCCAGCGCCACCACGATGCCCGCGCGAGTGTCTCGGTTGTTCGGGCTATGAGATGGGGCAGCTTCGCTGCCCCTGGGGGCTTCGCCCCCTTCGCCCGCAGCCGGGAGCCGCTTCGCGGCTCCCGGCTGCGGGCTACCCCCTGAGAAAAGTCAGCGATCAATTCCAGCGCCCGGCGAAAATCGCAGCACTTCGCAAGCATCACGAAATCGAACACGTCACCGCCGCGATTGCAGCCGAAGCAAAACCACACCTGCCGCTCCGGCTGGACGAAGAAAGACGGATGGCGTTCGGTATGCAGCGGGCAAAGGCCGAGCAACTGGTGACCGGATCGCCGGAGCCGTGTGAATTTGCCGGCAATCGCGGCCAGATCGGCGCTGGCCTTCACTTCGCAGGCGGAGAGTGGGGGAGAGAGTCTCATTGCACCGTCACCGTCGCGGTCCAACGGTCACCTGTGGGAGGCGCCGCCGGAGTCACCATTTTTATTGTCAGGTAATCACCCGCGTTCACCGCCGTGCTTCCCGTCGCCGAGCCTGTGACTCCCGCCGTGCATCCCGTCCCCGCGATGTTTGCCGAGAGCACGTCTGTCGTACCGTTGATGTTCACTGTGAGAGTGAAGGTGCCAATCGCCGCCGCACCGCAAAAATGATAGTAATCGGCGCGCGTGAGCGTTCCCGCGCGGCCCACGTAGATTCGAGACACAAGCGCAATGTTTGGGCTTGGAGATTCCGAGTACAACTGGCCGAAAAAGTACGTCGCGCTTGTCGCCGGGCTGAAAGTAGCCGCGCCCGCTTGCAGAAAAGACGGCGCACTCGCGGGGAGCACCGTCCATGCGTCTGTCGCGCCGTCAACGTATTTCGATGCAGCGGGCGTGCCAGTTCCTATCTGCGCCGTGGTGGCCGTGCCGCTCACGCTCGTAAACGGCAGGCTTCCTGTCACTCCCCCATTTCCCGTCCCGGCCAGATTCGTTGCGCTCATGTTCGCGCCGGGCAAAGTTCCGGTGACAACTCCCGCGCCGCCCGCTAGATTGATCGGCAAAAACACGGGGCCGACTCCGGCCTGTTGGAGTGTCTCGACGTTTACGGTGATGTTGCCGCTCGAATCCACGCAAAAGCTCTGCCTGCGGTTGCCATTCGATGCGTTCATGGTTGTGCCACCGACAAGCGGGTACGTCCCTGCCGGGCAGCCTTTCTCGATTCCCGGCCCCAGTTGCGCGTCAACGTGTGACGGTCCCGGCGCAAGCCACAGTGCGCAAACGCATGCGGCCAGCGTGAGAACTATCGCTGCTAAATGTTTCATTTCGTATCGCTCCCTTCTTCCTTCGCTGCCACCACAGGCACGCAAGAGATGCAGGTCCCGAAAAGCGGGAATCCGAAAGTGACTTCCGCGCACCGCTGGCAAAAAATTTCCCTACATTCGTGGCATCTGCGCAGCTTCCCGCCGCAAGCCAGGCAGCGCATGCCATCGCTCGAAATCGTGGAGCGAACTGTTACGCGGGGATCGGTGCGCGTGGGGGCAATCGGGCCGCGCCGCTCGGCCTCGCTCATGGTCTGGATTCGCTTTGGCGAGAAGGGAGCCGCGAAAAGATGCCTTGACTTTTTGGGAGATGCTGACTGATACTTCGCTCGCATACGAATTCAACGGGCCGGGCTAGAGTCCTTTACGAGGCTTCTCTGCCCGGCTCGTTCCCTTTCAGACCTTCCCTGCTTTCCGGCGTGGTTCCCCAAAGAGCACAGAGAGCAAGTCACGCCGCCCGTCACGACTCTTTTGGAGAACCTTCAAGTAGCGCAGCAAGCCGGGTTTTAATCGCTTCGGCGTGCGGTCACTCGCCAAGGCCGCCTGCACCCCGATGATCCGCTCAGCAACCGAGAGTTTGTGTCGTGCCACCGTTCACCTCGAAAACTTGGAAGACTTTTCCGCACACAGCCCCCAGCCTGCCAGATGCCCTTGACTTGTAAAGCCCCTTCAAATGGCACCACCTTGACATTAGGTCCGGGGTTTTGTCATAATGGTGCCATTTGGTAAGGAGCTTTTGTCACTATGAAAGAGAAAACTGCAAGGGAGCTATATAAAGCTCTGGAACGCGCCTGCACACTGCTGAGCACGGCAACAAAAACAAAGGGATCGCCAGACCACGTAATGAAAATAGGAGCCAAGCTCATTCCCGGCGCATCACAAAGTCTCATAAAAGCCGCTGAAAGAGGGGGAGCGATGGGCTTTCTCCTCGCCATCCCGGAGCCAAGCGAAGAAGAGAAAGCCCAGCTAAGGACGATGATCGGAGAGCTTCCATTCCTACTCCGCAAAGCGTTTGTTCAGATAGGAAAAGAGGCAGGGAAAAGTCTTCCGTATAGACGTGGCAAACCGACACCGGAAAGACTAAAGACAGAGCAACAGAAAAAAGAAGCCGCCGAGGACGTGGGGAAGCTCTTAAGCCTTGGAGTCGAAAAATCTGTTACGTTCGATCAAATCGGCGAGAAATACAGAGCAAGTGACCGTACAATTCGAAGGCTATGGAAACAGTACTGCGAGGACGTGAAGTCTGCAAAGCCGTCAGGCAGTTAAGGCTTTCCTCTTGGACCGTGGAGCCACAAGGGACGCGATGAACGACCCAGACAAAACGTACATCATCAAACGAATCGCCGACACAAGAAGCGACTCAAGAATCACCTGCACCGTGCATTCCGACGTTTCTATATATGAACTAGGAGAAAGAAACAGAGCGTCACCGTGCGGTTTCGAGTGCGGATATTCAGGTGGAGGCCCGCTAGGATTAGCCTTTGAAATTCCGGCCGATTTGTTGTGGGGAATCAGCGGAGAGTCCGCCGACACAAAGCGTTACGTAGAAACACGCAACGCCATGATAGAATTTTGCAAAGCATTTATCACGCCAATGCATCTTAGAATCGGACAAAGTGCTTCCATTCGTAGTGAAGATATTCGCAACTTCCTTTCAACGCTCAAGTAGGAATTGCCTCTGTGCGATGCGGTCATAGTTCACGTTGTACTCGCGCAGCCCGGCCACGAATGCTCCGCGCTCCCGCTCCGTTGCGATTCCAGCGTCGAGCCGCGTCGCCAATGCTTTCAGTGCATGGTATTGACTCCACAAAATCGTCGCGTCCGCTGCCCGTGGCGCACGAATCGTGAACGCCGCGCCCGCTCGCTGCGCGAGAATCCGGTTGCGATAGTCAGCCGGAAACGCCGCCCACTGATCCCCACGCCAATCCTCAGACGCTTGCGGCTCCCACCAACTCGGCGGGCCGTCGCCGTTTGACGCGGGCCGGGCCTGGACCGACCGCGCAGAACGCACAACGCCAAACCGTGTGATGATCTCCGCTTCAGTGAGAGTCCCGACCCTCTCCCGGACTGGCCGCGCCGGGGCGGACCCGCGCCCATAGGGAACGATCTGCGACTGGATAGGGGAAATGTCCATTCCCTTGTTCTGGACGCGCCCAGGGCGACGCTGGCGCGTCCTTGGATGAGCCTTTCGATAGTGGCCGGGCAAAGCAGCCCGGCTCGCTACCCGCGCTCCACATTTTTCGCACTGGATGGGCACGATTGCACCTTCCTAAAAGTCACAGTCACAGTGTGCCAGAGTCACTCATCAGAAATTTAGCAACAAGGCGACTCTACAGGTCACACTCGCGGTCACGGTCATGGTCACGGTTTCCGTGACCGTGACCGATTAAAATAGGCCAGCCGCTCGGCGCCGCGCCGGGTGATCTCGTAGCGATACTTCCCCGCCGCCTTCCATCGCCGGACGTAACCGAAGCGCGTATAGCGTTGCAGATCGCGGGCCACCTGCCGGATCGGGTAGATGCCAACGGCCCTGGCCACTTGCGCGTAGCTCAGCGGCCCGCTGGCCCGCGCCAGGACGCCCAGAATCGCGGCCTTCCTACGATTTTTCTTCCGCGTTCTTACGTACATTCGCGCTGTCTCCCAAAACCAACTCCGCGATCCCGGCGGACCGACTCCCGATGGTCTGCCAGGTCCGGTCAGGGAAAAAAACGAGAGCTTCATGGCGTCCAAGCCCTTGCACCGTCTCCGCCGCCTCGGAACCGATGCGAGCACGCATGGCGTCCAAGTCTCCCGGCTCTCGGCACGCGAACAGAATCTGAACGTCCGCCCCGGCAGAGATGGGACGCGGAATCTCCGCGTAGCGCAGCCCACAATAAATTTGATTGATTCCCCGATGCCGTCCTTGGTTTACGATACGTCTCAACTCTGGAGGCATCCCCGCGCTCGACACCGACCGACAAGACTCTGAGACCTCTTCGACACAGACCCAACAATTTTTCCAGTTCCAAACCCATGCCGAGAAATCGTTCAGAGCCTCGAAGGGATCGAGACGGCCATCCGGCACGTAGCGGATGGCCGTCCGCGTCCCCGGCTTCGCTTGATGCCGCCAGCGCGAGTAGTCCTCAAGCTCTTCGACAGACCGTGCCGTGTTCGGAATCCAGTTGTGGATTTCGTCGGCGTGCGGATCGAACGCCAGCACGCCATTGTTGGCTCTAAGAATGCTCGACGCGACGGTGGATTTCCCAGATCCGCGAAAACCACAGCAAACTATTAACAAATTTCTCATCAGACCCACCCCATCGGATTCGAGATAGCGCCTACCGCCTTCGCCGCGCTCGACAGATTGACGTGCACGCCGATTGTTGCGAGCCAGGCCGGGCGGAAGATGGCAATGAGGACCAGCGCGGCGAATCCACCGCCGATGAGCCACCACCACCAACTCAAGCCACCGCTTTCCTTCGGCGGATCGAGCGCACCGGCCGGATGCCTGATTTGTTCTGAGAAAGTCATAGCTGCCACCACTTCTTTCCCTTGCGCCTTGCCCGGAGCCGTTCCACATCCCGGCGAAATTCTTCCGAGTAGTACACGGTCCAGGTGTCGAAGAGGAGATAGGCCAAGGCGACGCCAACTCCGAAGAGAAGCGCCCAGAGTCCCCACGTTTTTCCCCACGTTTGGGAAAACCACGGAATGAAGAAACTAACGGAAGTCGTTGAAATCAGTGGTGAGCCGGGCAGGACTCGAACCTGCAACCCGCTGATTAAGAGTCAGCTGCTCTACCATTGAGCTACCGGCCCACTGAGGAAAAACGCTAGAAAAAATTTTACACGGGATTGCCCGATTTGTCGAATCGCGCCGCCCCGCCCGCTCCGCCGCCGGCGGCTACTTCTTCTCCCGCAGCTTGCCCACGAGTTCCCGCGCCACTTCCCTGGCCCGCGCCAAGTCCCCCGGCTCGAACGAGATCGCCGCCACGCGCGGATGCCCGCCGCCGCCGAACTTCTCCGCGAAGGACGCCAGATTGACGCTCAGGTCACCGGGATTCCACGGATTCGAGCCCAGCGAAACCTTCGAGCGCACCGCCGACTTGCTCACGCTGATCGAATACGTGCACTCCGGATGCAGCAGGTAGGGAATAAATTTGTTGTAGCCTTCCAGGTCCAGATCGCTCACATCAAAAAAGATCACGCCGTCGCGCGCCTCGATGCGCTCGCGCAGCACCTCGATGGATTTCCTGTGCCTCTCCAGCAGCGGCCCCAGGTGCTTGGCCACCAGCGGCAGCTTGACCACTTCCGCCAGCGGCTTATAGGCCACCTCCGGAATAATCCGCGCGGGAAGGCCCTCCTCCGGTGCGGCTTCGATCACCAGCGCCAGTTGCGTGGCCGGCTCGGTCATGCCCACGGCGAACTCCGGCGTGGGATATTGCGCGCCGTCAATGATGTCGCCCCAATGAATCAGCTCGGCCAGCGGCTGCGTGTCGTATCCGAATTTTTCCCGCGCCACCGTGGCGATCAGCTTGGTGCAGGACTTGTAGGACGCGTCGTAATAAAAATGCGCGCTGCCCTTGCGCTGCTGATACTGCTCGGCGTCCGCCGGCGTCAGGAACGCGCTCTGGTGATGGTCGAACCACCAGGTCACCCGCGGCGAATTCGAATACTTGAAATCCACAATGGCGTTTTCGTCGCCGTCGAAGAGGTCGTCTTCCCAGGGCTTGGCCGCGCGGTGGGTCATCCCCGAAAAATGAAATTCCGCCTGCGCATCGATTTTTTCGCGGTAAAAACGGTGGAAAAGCGCCGCCGAGGCCATGCCGTCAAAGCAGCGATCGTGGAAACACAGACGAACCCTTGTCATAGCGGAGCGGAAACGCCTTTCTCTCCCCCGGACTGCCCGGAGGACTCACGCAAAGTCCTCCAATTTCTCGCTTGGGAGCGGGAAAGTCAAGCGGAAACCAGAAAGCGGCTTCTCCCGCCCAGAAGAGCCGCCCTCCCCGCGCCCCGCCGCCGCATCTGTTATCCTTAACTGTGCTTACTCTGCAGGAGAACACCGCTTAATTTGGCTCCCCTCATTCATGCTCAGGGAATTTCGAAACGCTACGGCAGCGCCCCGCTTTTCCAGGACATAACCTTCAGCATCTCCGAGGGCGACCGCATCGGCCTGATCGGCCCCAACGGCTCGGGCAAATCCACGCTGCTGGCCATTCTGCACGGGCGGGTCAAACCCGACAGCGGCGACGTCGCCGTGCGCAAGCGCACGCGCCTCGCCGGGGTCGCGCAGGATTCCGAGTTTCCCGCGGACGCTACCGTGCGCTCCGTCATCGAAAGCGCGCTCGACGCCGCGGGCGTGCACGAATCCGACCACGCCGGGCGCATGGCCGAAATCATGGGCCGCGCTGGCCTCGACGATCTCGACGCGCTCGCCGCCAATCTTTCCGGCGGCTGGCGCAAGCGCCTGTCCATTGCCGCGGCGCTCGTGCAGCATCCCGATATTCTGCTCCTCGACGAGCCCACCAATCATCTCGATCTCGCCGGCATCGAATGGCTCGAAGGCGTCCTGGCGCGCGCGCCATTCGCCTGCGTGGTCGTCAGCCACGACCGCTATTTCCTGGAAAATGTGGCCACCGAAGTGGTCGAACTCGACCGCGTCTATGAGGACGGCCTGCTGCGCGTCGAGGGAAACTACAGCCATTTCCTCGAGGCCAAGGAAGCCTACCTGCACTCGCAGCGCAAGCATCAACAGGCGCTGGAAAACCGCGTGCACACGGAAATCGAATGGCTGCGCCGCGGACCCAAGGCGCGCACCACCAAATCCAAATCGCGCATCGGCAAGGCCCACGAAATGATCGGCGAACTGGCCCAGCTCAACGAACGCACCCGCTCCGTTTCCGCGCAGATCGATTTTTCCGCTTCCGGCCGCAAGACCCGCCAACTGGTCGCGCTTGAAGGCGTCAGCTACTCCATCGGCGAGCGCACGCTTTTCCGGGACATTGAATTCAGCGTCACCAACGGCATGCGCGTCGGCCTCGTCGGCCCCAACGGCAGCGGCAAGACCACGCTCCTGCGCCTGCTGCGCGGCGAGATGCCGCCCACCTCCGGCACGATCCGCCGCGCCGAACCCCTGCGCATCGTCTATTTCGACCAGAGCCGCCAGCTCGATCCCAACGTTTCCCTCCGCCGCGCTCTCGCTCCGGACAGCGATTCGGTCATCTACCAGGACCGCCTGATTCACGTGGCCGCCTGGGCCGACCGCTTTCTCTTTGCCGCCGAGGACCTGGAAACGCCCGTGGGCCGTCTTTCCGGCGGCGAGCGCGCCCGCGTGCTCATCGCTCAGCTCATGCTACAGCCCGCCGACCTGCTCCTGCTCGACGAGCCCACCAACGACCTCGACATCCCCACTCTCGAAATTCTCGAAGAGTCCCTGCTCGAATATCCCGGCGCGCTGGTCCTGGTCACCCACGACCGCTTCATGCTCGACCGGGTTTCCACGATTGTTCTGGGACTCGACGGCGAGGGCGGCGCCGAGCGCTTCGCCGATTACCGGCAATGGGAGGAGTGGCAGGATTCGCCAAAGAAAAAGACTACGCCAAAACAGTCCGCCGGGGCCCGTCCATCTGCCACGGCTGCGGCTTCCGCGCCGGCGCCCGCCGCGAAGAGCAAACTCTCCTACAACGAAGCCCGCGAACTCGCCACGATCGAGCAACGCATCGCCGAAGCCGAAAAACTTCTCCACGCGAAGCAAGCCGCCATCGAAGACCCGGCCATCGCCAGCGACGCTCCAAAACTCCACGCCGCCTGCCTGGAAATGGAAGCGGCCCAGCGCGCCGTGGACTCACTCTACGCCCGCTGGGCCGAACTCCTGCAGAAACAGGCTTGAGCGCCCGCCCCCGCTACTTCCCCGCTTCCCCGGGCTTCTCCGCCGCGGGTGCGATGGCCGGAATGTTGCTCTTCTGAATGGCCTCGTTGAGCGCCAGGAGATCCTTCGCCTGAATCTCCTTCCAGGCGTCCAGCTGCTTCTCCAGCCTTCCGCTCAGCTCCTCGAACACTTCATACTCCTGCGCCGTCGGCGCCGCATCCGCGCCTTCCACCGTTCCCTTCAGCGCCATCAACTGGTCCGCCGTCTGAATCGGAAAGTTCAGCGGATCCTGGCTGCTCTTGGACTTCGGCTGGATGATCTTCTCCTCCACGGCGTTTATCTTCCTCACCACTTCGCCCGCCGCCTCCAGCACGGCCTTGGCCGACTCATCCGCCGCCAGCCGCTTCTGCAGCGCTTCGATCTGCCCGCGTACGCTGCGCATCTGGTTCACTGCCGCGTGCCCGGCGCCCGCCCGCTCGGCGATTCGCCGCGCCAGCTCCGCCTGCTTTTCGAAATCCGCCTGCGTCGCCGCCACCCGCGGATCCTTCACGATCTCCACCGCCGCCGTGTACGTTTTCCCCGCCGCGGTCAGCTTCACCTGATACGTTCCCGGCGCCGCCAGCGCGCCCACCGCGCGCCCGCCCCAGCTCACCGCTCCCGGCACCTTCACCGGCGCTTCTCCCCGCATGTCCCACACAAAGCGGTTGAGCCCGGCTTCCGCGGGCAGTTTTTCTCCGCCGCCTCGTCCGCCGAATTCGCCTTCTTCGCCTCCGCCCTCCGCTTCTCCTTCGCCGGATTTCTTGCTCGAATATTTCCGCACGCTCTTGCCCTGCGCGTCCAGAATCTCCAGCGTCACCGCTTCCTTGTCCTTCGGCGCGGCCTTCAGCCAGTAATCAATCATCGCTCCGCTCGGCGGATTTTCTCCCGCCGGCATCCCGCCCGGTATCACGAAGCCCGGCCCGCGGAAACGCACCGCGGCCTCCGGCGCGAACAAGTGCGCCTCTTCCTTGGCCGTCTCCGCCGTGGTCTCCCGCAGCGCCGTGATGTTGTCCAGAATCCAGAACGAGCGCCCGTGCGTCGCCAGCACCAGGTCGTTTTCATGCACCACCAAATCATGCACCGGCACAGCGGGCAGATTCAGCCGCAGCGCCTGCCAGTGCGCCCCGTCGTCGCTCGAATAAAATACGCCCGTCTCCGTCCCGGCAAAGAGCAGCCCCTTGCGCTTGGGATCTTCGCGCACCGCGTGCACGTAGGCCGTCTCCGGTAGTCCGTTGGCCAGCTTCGTCCAGGTCTTGCCGTAGTCCGCCGTCTTGAAAATGTACGGGTGATAGTCGTCCAGCTTGTGGCGGTCCACCGCCACGTAGGCCGTCCCCGCCGCGTGCGGTGAAGCGTCAATCAAGCTGATCAGGCTCCACTCGCCGAACTCCTTCGCCGTCACGTTCGTCCAGTGCTGCCCCGCGTCGCGCGTAACATGCACCAGCCCGTCGTCGGTTCCCGCCCACAGCACGCCCTTTTCCACCGGCGATTCCGCCAGCGCGAACACCGTGTCGTAATATTCCACGCTGGTGTTGTCCTGGGTCAGCGGCCCGCCCGAGGACTGCTGCTTGCTCTTGTCGTTCCGCGTCAGGTCGCCGCTCACCGCCGTCCAGGTCATCCCGTTGTCCTTCGTCAGGAACACCGCTTCCCCGCCGTGATAGAGTAGGCTCGGATCGTGTTTCGAAATCAGGATCGGCGCCGTCCACTGGAAACGGTGCTTCAACTCCGCCGCTCCCGCGCCCATGGGATCGAGCGGCCAGGAATTGACGTCCTGCACCTGCGCGCTCCTCTTGTCGAAGCGCGTGATCACTCCTCCATACGACCCCGCATAGACAATCGCCGCATTGCGCGGATCGGCCACCACGTAGCCCGATTCCCCGCCTCCCACGTCGTACCAGTCCGTATCGTCAATCACTCCGCCGTCGCTGCGGCTGGCGATGGACACCGTCGAATTGTCCTGCTGCGCTCCCAGAACTCTGTAGGGAAACGAATTGTCCGTGGAAACGTGATAGAACTGCGCCGTCGGCTGGTTGGCCTGCGTCGTCCAGGTTTTTCCTCCGTCGTGCGTTACCGTCGCTCCGCCGTCGTTGCCGTTGATCATCCACTCCGGGTTTGTCGGATCGATCCACAGCCCGTGGTAATCTCCGTGCGGCGCGCGCACCGCGCTGAACGTTTTTCCTCCATCAATCGAGCGGAACATCGTCGCGTTCAGCACGTACACCGTCTCCTCATTTTTGGGATCGGCGAAAATGTGATGGTAATACCACGCCCGCTGCGTGAAGCGGTGATCCCCGTTGATCAGCTTCCAGCTTTCTCCTCCGTCGTCGCTGCGGTAGATTCCGCCCTTTTCCGCCTCGATAATCGCGTAGACCCGCTGGCTGTTCCCCCCGGAGACCGTCACGCCGATCTTCCCCAGCACGCCGCCCGGCAGCCCGTGGCCTTCGAGCCGCGTCCAGTTTGTCCCGCCGTCGCTTGACTTATACAGCCCGCTGCCCGGCCCGCCGCTGGTCATCCCCCACGGCGAACGCTGCGCTTCCCACATCGCCGCAAAGAGAATTCGCGGATTCGCCGGGTCCATCGCCAGGTCAATCGCGCCGGTTTTGTTGTCCTTATAGAGCACCTTCTGCCAATTCTTTCCGCCGTCCATCGAGCGGAACACTCCGCGCGTCTCGTTCGGTCCATAGGCATGCCCCAGCGCCGCCACGTACACCACGTCCGCATTCTTGGGGTCCACCACGATGCGCGCGATATGCTGCGAATCCTCGAGTCCGATCCGCGCCCAGGTCTTCCCCGCGTCCACCGACTTGTACATCCCGTCGCCAAAGGAAATATTTCCCCGGATGCAGGATTCGCCCGTTCCCACGTAAATCAC